>JBNKNI010000192.1:0-500 GCA_050293765.1 Reinekea sp. | reverse complement strand
AGACTCACCATTGACAGAATACATCTCTGTATAAAATCAGTGATTGTGACCGACTTTGTAAGGTATCCACATGAGGATGGATCCGCCTCAAAGTAGACTTGATGATCTTTCCATGGAGTAGTAGAAGACCCAAATTGGAATCCATATGAAGCCATGACAGCTGTCGCAAGTAGGTGCTTTCCCGCAGTCTAAAAACAAGTCGAACTCCAACTCCAATGAATAGGCGAGGTTGTATCCATAGAAGTGATGTCCTCATCACAGGGCTTGGTGGGAGGACCGTGCATTGGCAGTAGCCTCCGTGGAGGTGGATGCAGAGCTTGACCTGCAGGACAAGGGTATCTTCTTCAGCGGAGGTGTTTCTTTCTCGACGCTCGACGATTTTGGCAGTGGGTGGGGGCGACTAGTCGGGGGCGGGAGGCGTGGGTTGCCATTGGGGTCCTAGTTAGCAGGAGGGTGCATACATATTGGTTTACATTAAACATTGGGCGAAAGCTCTGCCC
>JBNKNI010000191.1:0-501 GCA_050293765.1 Reinekea sp. | reverse complement strand
TCTGTGGGAAATGTTGCTAGGATGAGCCTCAACATGTGTCCTCAATTTTGAGACAATCTAATGGCTTTAGCACCTTTGATTTAAAGATTTCATGAGTTTATCTCCAAACCCTAGATTTTTTGAGTTAATCCAAAATCAAAAAAGAAATCTTTAGATTTGGGAAAAACTTTTTGGGGGAATGTATTTCATGTCTTGAGGTGGCCCTTATGTCCAGTTTTCATCCAATTTGGTGCCTCGTAGCTCAAGAATCAAAGTTGGAAAGACAGGCTTAAATTTTTGGAAGTTTTCTTAGTGGATCGGACAAGTTCGGCACTATTGCTAGACAAGTCCACTGGACATTTTTAGCTCAATCTTCGATGACTCTTTTGAGCGTAATTTGCTAACTGTAAGCCCGACTGATCTCATTCCTATTCCGTTGGCATCGTAATTTCGTTAGGATTATTTTATGCTGTTGGAAAGTGCATTCTTCACTTTATAACACAAAGGTTACCCAGGGTTTTG
>JBNKNI010000190.1:0-502 GCA_050293765.1 Reinekea sp. | reverse complement strand
CAAGCATTCTTCTAAGATTAAATATTCCACTTTGTTTTGATCTGGAGTATTTTCCTTTCACCACTTTGTTGCGATATGGTGATTTCTATTATGAAGATCAAGTGTAATCTGTTGTTCCATTGGAGCTTGGTTGATTGCAAACTACTTCATGGTCGGCGGCTATGAGCATAAGTGTGTGGTGTGTGAATATCCATAGGGTTGAGATCTGTTGCATTGGCAGCAGGGGAACAGCCGGAGAGTTCATGAGCGTCTCACAAGTTCACGCCCATTGTCATGTTCATCGAGAAGATTGGGCCACACCCACATCATCTTGGTATCAGATTCCAGCGTTTACTCGGTGAGCAATTTTCCACCCCATAGATTTGTTTATTTTAATCCTATCCGGAAAAAGCCATAAAACAAATACACATATCAGGTTTAGATTTTGCCATAGCCTAGATATCATCATTTTTTCAATTTCTAGTTGCTGGTCATTGTTCCTTTGTGTGACGTCTAGTAGATC
>JBNKNI010000189.1:0-502 GCA_050293765.1 Reinekea sp. | reverse complement strand
CTTTATTCTTGAGCTATAGTGCTCCAAATTGAATGAAACTTGGACACAAGGCTCACTTTAACCCTAGGAACAAGTTCCCCAAAGAGGTTTTTCCCAAGTCCTAAGATTTCTCTTTCGATTTTGGATGTACTCGAAGAATAAGGTTTTGGAGAAATCGGTAGAAATCCTAGAGATTCGTGGGCCTAGAGCCATGGATTCACTCCAAGGATGGAAGTAGATGATGAGGCTCATCCTAGCACCCAAAACTGCGGAAGCAATCAAAGAAAAACTCCTCCAAACTCACGGATGAAAAATCAGGCAAAAATACTCCAAAAATCACAGAAAAAGAAAAATGGGCTGGACACTTGGAGATTAGATTCAATCATAAAGATCAGCTATATTGATGAAAATAAAATATCTATAAGGTGTGGAAACTACCCGAATATCCCCTCACTCTTTGGAAGATTGGGGAGAATCTCTCACAATCTCTCCACTCTTCTCTTACATTTGAAGTACACACCAC
>JBNKNI010000188.1:0-503 GCA_050293765.1 Reinekea sp. | reverse complement strand
GGTCGGCCATACTGATCTGATCCGCTGCATCCATAATGCCGTTGTTGTCATCGTCGGTATCGGCATTGTCGCCCGTGCCGTCGCCGTCGGTATCGGCCCACTCGGTGTCATCCTGCGGGAAGGCATCGGTGTCATCGTTTACGCCGTCGCTATCATCGTCGTTGTCGGCGTTATTACCGGTGCCGTCGCCGTCGGTATCGACTGACTCAGAGGCATCCAGCGGGAAAGCATCTTCCAGGTCAGCCACACCGTCGTTGTCGTCGTCGACATCGGTGCTGTTCGGCAGGAAGTCGCCATCGCTATCCAGTGGCTTGCTCACATCGCTCAGCGGATCGCTGCTTTCTGAAGATTCGATGGCATCACTGTAACCGTCGTTATCATCGTCGGGGTCGGCATTGTTGCCGGTGCCGTCGCCGTCGGTATCGACTGACTCGGAGGCATCCATCGGGAAAGCATCGGCGCCATCATCTACACCGTCGTTGTCGTCGTCCAGATCAGCGTTA
>JBNKNI010000187.1:0-506 GCA_050293765.1 Reinekea sp. | reverse complement strand
GGCCCCTATTTCAGATATTGAAACTCTTCTTCTTTAGTTAAATCACTCCTTGGGGAACATGATGTGTATGTAAAGCGACTCTGAATTCTGGCTTGTTGATGCTCTCGGGTTCCTCATGGGCTTCCATGTAAGCATCCCACCAGTCGGCTACAGGACCAGAAAGTTGGTGAGAGGCTAGCAGCACCTTCTCACGGTTGTTGCACTGCACCACTTGCAACTTCTTCTCAACAGAATTGAGCCAATCATCAGCATCCATTGGCTTCACAGCATGAGAAAAGGTAGGCGGCTTAGTGCACTGAAAATCTCCAAGCCTATCCCTCGGTGGCGGTGGTGGCACTTGAGGTTGGGCAACTTGCATATTGACCATGGTCTGCTGCATAGTCTGAAGCATTTGTGCTTGCATAACCAATACTTGCTCAAGTGTAGGCGGAGGGGGTGGTGGTGGGTTGACATTCTGGTTGTTCTCCCCATTGTTGTTCCCGTTGTTGTTATTGTTGTGGTTCCAT
>JBNKNI010000186.1:0-507 GCA_050293765.1 Reinekea sp. | reverse complement strand
CCTTCTGCTCGAGGGACATCCCGGTGCCGCGCACTGATCTCGAGGTGCTGAGCTGCCTCGATGCGCGAAGCTCCGAAGCGTTCGGTCGTGTGGCTGTCGCGGCTCCCGGCGATTGACTTCCCTGCCCGCCGGCCACAGGTCAAATCTCAAAGGAGCGGACGAGTGACCTCCTTCGCCGTCGGACAACAAAAAACCGCCCGAATGGGCGGTGGATTTGATGGCGGGGCCGACGAGACTCGAACTCGCGACCTCCGGCGTGACAGAACGACCCAAGCGTATTTTCACCTTTATTTACCGCACATTAGAAACACTAAAAGCCGTTTAGAGCCGTCAAAAGCCGTCTAAAAAGCCGTCTGTTTCAGAACCGCTGAAACCCTGAAGTTCGTCCAATCGAAACTCGCTATAGGCGATACATAGCATCCCTACCCCATTCGATCTCGCCTGTTTTCTTCCTGTATTGAAGCACGTTTCTGACATTCCTTTTCCATTTAGGAAAATGGGAAGATG
>JBNKNI010000185.1:0-507 GCA_050293765.1 Reinekea sp. | reverse complement strand
ACCACTCTTCTCCGGAGGAAGGGACCCGCTTGAGGCAGACGATTGGCTCTGCACCATCGAGTCAAAGTTCAGCCTACTTAACTGTACAGAGTATCAAAAGACGCTGTATGCAGCTCAGCAGCTCAGAGGTTCAGCAGGGGTCTGGTGGGCATCTTACACCGCCGCACTTCCAGCAGACCATCATGTGTCATGGGGCGAGTTCCGTACCGCTTTCCGTGGCCACCACCTGTCAGCGGGCACTATGCGCCGCAAGCTTGCAGAGTTTCTGGATCTGCGCCAAGGGAACCGCTCAGTCTACGAGTATATTCAGGAATTCAACAATCTGGC
Organism: Reinekea sp.; assembly: GCA_050293765.1. GTDB lineage: Bacteria > Pseudomonadota > Gammaproteobacteria > Pseudomonadales > Natronospirillaceae > Reinekea. The sequence continues at coordinate 180 of JBNKNI010000185.1, read as the reverse complement.
ACAGTACAGGATCCACCATGTTGATACTGATGCGAAGAAGGCCGAGCTCTTTCGCAAGGGGCTCACTATTCAGCTGCAGGATCGTCTGATTCTCTCCCAGAACCTGTCATACAATGAGTTGGCGAGTGCGGCCATTGATCAAGCGAGAACGATGGAGGCAGTTGCTATGGTTGATGAGAA
>JBNKNI010000184.1:0-511 GCA_050293765.1 Reinekea sp. | reverse complement strand
AGCGTCTCACTATCGATAGGGACGTCGCCTATCACTAAAAAAATAATTAGTCGTAAATATGCAACATTCATATCAAATATAAGATTTGCATTGCTCCAGAATTCTGCCCGCACAGTTGTCGAGTCTCTAGGTTTGAACAATCAAAAGAAAAGACTGTCATACCCGGTTTTTATACCAAAACCAAGTACTCATTGTATGCATGACCCAGGATCAATTGTTCCATACATACGGCCAAAAATGTTCACAGAAATCCAAATATCACGAATAAAGTATGATTATTATTACATAAATAGTGTCTCTAAAGACTATGACGACTCTCAGCGGAACGGAACAGCGAAAGACTCCATGACACCACAGGAACGACAACCGGGGCAACACGTAGCCTAGAACTCCTCGTCGAAGAATTCCAGTCCATCCTTTCCTTCTGAGCAGCAGGTTTGAGTAGCAGGGGAAAATAGCAAGGTTGAGTACACTTATGGTTGGTACTCAGCAAGTGCAGTAAATAAATTGA
>JBNKNI010000183.1:0-513 GCA_050293765.1 Reinekea sp. | reverse complement strand
GTTGCCAATTTTGATCACCTCCTTGGCAACATTTCTCTGTGCATCTTCACCTCCTAGGACAGACTGCTCCACCCTTTCTTTCCCTTTTGTAGAGCTTCTCTGTAACACGAACTCCTGCCCAACCTGCTACTCAACCGGTCTGACCGGTTCACCAGATCGGTCTCACCGGTGTGGGTGCTAGCTGATTCTCTTTTCTAGACCAGATTGGCTAGAGCCTAATCGGTCATGTACTGGCAGCTTCAACCTGTCGAATACTGATCTCTGAGGTGCTCCCCAGCTCGGATGAAATGGTGGTATCGACATCGGAGGATATTGCACCCACATGCCCATATGAGGATCCCACACCGGGTACTGGAGCTGCTGCAGAGGTGGCATATACGGCATTGGTTGATCATCATACGGTGTCATCAGAGGGAACTGAGGATAGAATGCCAGATTTGTTCCCATGGGGTAGATTGCCACCTGTGAAACACTTGGGGCGACTGGAGGATGTTCATGTTGCACTTCTTCCCC
>JBNKNI010000182.1:0-513 GCA_050293765.1 Reinekea sp. | reverse complement strand
CAGGAGCTGTAATTTTGGGAAATTCCTCATATATAGTAGACGTGCTAGACCCTAAACTTAACGATGAGAATACAAGCGATAGGACAGGATTGGCATTAATTGACTATGTTGTGTTACCACATTCTAATCGCTGGGAAGCAAAGCTATCCGACTTAAACGCGAAACTAGAAAAAGTTGAGAAACATACGCGATCAAAAACGCTAAAAGTCCCAGATGGCACCGTATTAAGGTTCTATTCTCGATCTCACTTTGAGGTATTGTCAGCATGACGAAAGCTGCTAGCAAGCGCTGAAGCAATGCGACTCTGGATTAACCGCAACACGGCGGGCTTCAGGCTCGTTAACACTCACCGCAAAAAGCCGATAAGTATTTCAAGTGATGGGTTCTTTTGAATAGATATGATTCTAAGCTTCGCCTCCAATTATTGAGGGATTACTGGGGCGAAATAGCATTAATAGCTGTTTTGATTTCTGTGCTTACTCTACTTCCATTTGTTCATTTGAATCTTGGAGA
>JBNKNI010000181.1:0-514 GCA_050293765.1 Reinekea sp. | reverse complement strand
TTTCAAAATATGTCCAATCTTGCGATTACAATACAAAACAGGTTCATTCTTACAATTACAAAGCAGGGGTATAATCATCTTTTCCATTGGGATTTAACACTATTAAGTCCTTCTAATGGAATAGGGGTTGTTGTTTACTTCATTTTGAAAAAACAAGTCTAATCTTACAAACTCTGAAAAAGGTCCTATTTCGACATTAGTGATAGATAAATTAGTACTTTTAGTTTTATTTTAATCAAGGATAAATCATGAATATGACTAATGCATTGCAGATTAAACTACTAGTACTATCACAAGTTCTAAATAGATTATCTAGCATCAACATATCCAATATGTATGACATGATTTGAGAGAAAAAATCGTACGTGACTTGCGGTTCCTTATCGACAATGATCAGCCTGACAGAGTTCATGTTGAAGGTGATGACCCTCAGCACACATCCGACGAAGAGGTAGAAGAGCCGTGATGAAGAACTTGAATAAACGAGCAAACAGTCATGAAGATCGCTTTCTGA
>JBNKNI010000180.1:0-515 GCA_050293765.1 Reinekea sp. | reverse complement strand
CGTTCCTAAGCCGGTGCGCGTTGAGCGATCGATAAGAAATATACCACCACCTCAGAAGCAACATATCCGGGCCCAATTAGCAAGGCACACCTAACCCAAATAGAGCAACATAATATCTTCATCCCTGGTAGGTATGCGTATTTAATTCAGAACTCTAACGTTTCATAGCAGGACGGAAGAACAAATACAAGAGCATCTCTACCTCAAGAAATCCACGACCTCGCTCCCAGCGGTGATCGGAGCATTGGGCTCTCCTTTAGGACCCCATCCAGAAAGTGATCTACCTATAGATCTATACTCTGACTCTACCCCGATAGCTATCAAGACGAGTCCGATCGCCGGATGGCTCTGCCTAGCAGCCAACTATGACGAGATGGGTCCATCCGACTCCATCGACCTCTTCAAGTCATTAAACACTTAGTCGATCTCTCTCTGAGTTAGGGACGCCTAACTCAATAACACAGATCGAATGTACTCTCCAGTCCAAACAGCAAAAACGACAATTCTCCAGTGAG
>JBNKNI010000179.1:0-517 GCA_050293765.1 Reinekea sp. | reverse complement strand
CTCGGCAGCAACATCGTGAGCATGACTTAGCATCTATATCGTGCCACGGTCAAGTCACCTCGGCAGCGCCGTCGTCAGCATGACTCAACTTCTACATCACGTCGTGGCCAAGTCACCCCAGCAGCGCTGTCGCCAGCATGGCTCGACATCTACATCGTACTGTGACCAATTTGCCTCAGCACCGCCGTCGCTAGCATGACTTGGCAGTGCCGTGATCAGTATGACACGGCATCGACATCGCGCCGTGGCCAAGTGGCCACGGCAGCACCATCACACCATGACTCGGTAACACCGTCACCAGCATGACTTGGCATCGACATTGCATCACGGCCAAGTCGCCTCAGTAGTGCTATTGTCAGCATGACTCGGCAGCACCGTCGCCAGCATGACTCAATAGCAAAATCATGCCACGACCAACGTCACCTTGGCAACCCAATCGCTAGCAAGACTCAACATCGACATCATGCAATGACTTGATCATCAATAAAAACATATGATTTCAGCGGTGAGGTTGTCA
>JBNKNI010000178.1:0-517 GCA_050293765.1 Reinekea sp. | reverse complement strand
GAAATAAATGAGGAAGGATGGAGTGTGACAGAACCACCTAAAAAATGAGGGCTTTGTTGCTTTAGGATCGATCGGGGGATTCTTGATGAAGCGAGAATGCACAAACACACATATGAAGCATATAAAGACATGATTAAAGTACAATTAAGTTATTACAACTTTGTTTGAGGTTTTCAAGGCATTGAAGCAACAAGTACTTCAAAAGGTAGAACATTCAGGAAAGCATTTAACTCAACATCAAAAGAGTATTCACCTCGCCCTAGAGGTGAAGACCTCCTTCGGCAACTCTACGCCTGCAACGGTCTTCAGTACGGAATCCAGCACTTAGAAGCCTAGACTTCCACGGACATCCATCATCGGTATTGCTGGAAAGAAGAGAAGGAGAACCTGCACACAAAAAGTTATAATGTAAAGCTTGAGCGATTACGCTTAGCAAGACTTATCCATGGTGATCGAACGATCGCCACTAGACATGCAAGGGGTTTAAACAAGACTAAAGAACCCATAAGCCTACTAG
>JBNKNI010000177.1:0-515 GCA_050293765.1 Reinekea sp. | reverse complement strand
TCATCATCAAATTCATCTGTAACCACTGCAAGGGTCAGTGCTTCATAATTTGTTTTCACCAACTCGCTTCCCAGGCTGACCCTATGAGTAGCACCATGCAACTCCTCTAGGCTCGCATGCTGCACCGCAATACGGTCAACTACGATCTCCTTTGTCGGAACACCCATCTCCTGTACAGTGACCTCACCACTAGGCAACGGTGCTATTTCTGTTACTACCTCAGCACCCTTCAATCCTGACTCGCTGGCACAGGACTTGTACAACAGCCACTCATCTTCAAACCGTAAGGGTAGCATCACATAAATGGGTCTATTTTCATCCATGTCGTACCTCACATCCAACATTCATGATTGCCCTGACTCTAGCAATCAATTCATTGAATGAAGATTTTCAAACGTAAGCACGTGCGGTCTCATGCCAACTAACTCAAATTGCTCGTTAACTGACCCACCGAATTATAAAATGATGACACGGTCCATCTACATATTCACCGTAACAAAAAGATCGGAAGAGCA
>JBNKNI010000176.1:0-519 GCA_050293765.1 Reinekea sp. | reverse complement strand
AAGGGGGGTTAAAATCGATTAAAAGCGAAGCCCCAAAGGGCTTCGATTCGATTTTAACGACTTCACCTCTGGTGAAGACCGGATCAAGGGGATCGCCCCTGGGAATTAAACTTCAAGAGATCATGGCGCTAAGAGCCGAACCATAGGCGCCGGTCCGGATTGGTTCTTCAAAAAAAGGAACATCCAGTTAAACCAAGTCGCAGGTACTGTCGAAACTAAACGTCACATTCCAAAGAAAATTCAGTAAGTAACATTCATCTCTACCCTGCTCCACTTAGTCTGTGTCACAAGGAACCGGCAAAGGTTCATTTAACTAGGGCAACTCTGATTAATTCAAATCACCTCAGTCCTATCAGATCGACGGGGGAGCGAGGCGTGTGTTGCAGGGAATGGCGAGTCCTTTTCAAAACACACAACAAAGCTCAATCATCGATCTGAAGGGCCCGGAGGGCGGGGCTGAAATGGCAAATTTCGTTGTTAAGTCCTTTGCCAAGATAATGAATATTGGCTGCAGAACTT
>JBNKNI010000175.1:0-520 GCA_050293765.1 Reinekea sp. | reverse complement strand
CCATTTCCGGCTCACTTGTTCAAGCATCCCTGCTTGAACAACCTGTGAGACGAGAATTGCTCCGCGTGGTCGTTTGAAAGGCGGTGAAACAACCGCATGAGTCGCCATCTTATTGGATATTTCTAAAATCGATTTCTGTCACATGATCTTTTGACTAGCCATTCGAAAGCGATTGCCGATATTGGCGTAAATAACCGCTCCGTCGCATCTGCTTTGGCTGACTTAATTGGCACGTCGCAACGGGTTCAAGGGCATGGATGCCCTTGGAAGCGCCGCGCGTGCAGGGACGCACGCTCAAGCGACCGTTCGAAGAAAGTGGCAATGAAGGAAGAATACCAAAGCGGGCGACAAAAAGGGGGTTCAAGGGGATCGCCCCTTGGAAAGAAAAAACTTAATTGTTTACCAGCACAAACACCGAAAACAAGGTCCAAAAAAAGATATTGCGACCGCCCTCGTGCCTCGGTTGTTGGCTCATACAAAATAAATAACCGTTTTCGATATCGGCGTAAATAACCGCTCC
>JBNKNI010000174.1:0-521 GCA_050293765.1 Reinekea sp. | reverse complement strand
TCTTAGTGGGGAAAAATATCTTAAGACAGGCAGGGGCAGCAGCGTGGCGTCCAGGTGCAGCTAATGGCGCCGGGGAATGACAAGTGGGCCACCCAATTTTGATTTTTTTTATTCTATTCAAAGATTCAAACTTGATTTGATGAAAAACTGGGCTTCCCGAGTCCTAAAAATTTCAAATAAAATATTAACTTGTAGGGAATTGAATAAGGAGCAACTTTACTTATTGGAACTTTTCAAAATTTGGAATGGAATTTGAATTAAAAATCAAGGAAGCTCTAGGGTTTGAAAATCGATAGAATTTGAGGAAATTTGCTTGGAATTTTCAAGAATTGATGAAAATTAAACACGGAGCTATTGTTTGCACTAGCATGACACATCAACTCATGAAAAGAATTTAGAGTCCAAATTTGGAGTTTTCTTACTTGTCCATAAAGATTCAATTTGAAATCAATTCAAATCCATCTTTAGTTTGCTTAGGTTTTGACTTAATCACTTGACTAATCAACGATTAAGGGCCTCAT
>JBNKNI010000173.1:0-522 GCA_050293765.1 Reinekea sp. | reverse complement strand
CCAAAGTCGGTGCGTCTAGGACACTTGGCGCTCGGCCACCCTTGCTGGTCGGCCGGCCTGACAAGTGGTCCCCCTGAGCCCCATTTTTTGGCTAAAGCACCAACTTAACTCCTCTATAAATACCCATGTGCTCCTCCTGGCAAAAAGTGTGAAGAAAGTGAGGTTTAGCTTCCTATAGTGCTCCCAAGTTCATTCTTTGTAGAGTAGAGAGAGAGGCGAGGTTCTGAGGGCCGGAGGACTTCCCAGCTTGTCGGGAGTCCTCAGAGTAGCTTGAGTGTGGAAGCTCTGCCGGAATCCATTCAGGTTCAATGAAGTTTTTTGTGCTCTAGTTCGGTCGAGTGTGGGAGCTCTGCCAGAATTCTATGAATTCCGACAGAGAGCCGACTCTCGAGTCCCTCTGGTGTATCAGGATTTCGGCTTGTCAAGATACTCGCGACATTACCTTGAAGTTGGTGGTTTACCAATCATAGTAAGTCATTCATTCACTTCTCTTATGTTATTTGTGCATTTACATACCGTATA
>JBNKNI010000172.1:0-524 GCA_050293765.1 Reinekea sp. | reverse complement strand
GCCAAAAGGTTGTGGTGGGGAAAACCACCACTACAAAATGTGCAAAGAAATCATGAGCAAAGAAACCAGCAAGCAAATTTTTCTTTATTCAACATCGAAATGATGACTACTCAAATCACTTGTGAAAGTTTGAAAAGGGGAAGTGAAAAGTTGTTTCCCCTTTTTCCTTTTTCAAATCACTTTTAATTATTTTTTATTTATTTTATTTTATCAAATGCAAAGGTGGCCAAAAACAAATATGCAATGGAAAAAGAGAAAAGAAAATAGTGGATTTGGGGGTGAGAGAAAATTCAAATGGAAATGGTAGCAAATAAAATGGGTTAACTACGGTTTACCTGCTGGTGAGGGCTTCATGTTTATAGTCTGTGAGCAAGACTGTCTCCATACCCTTGAAGATTAATTCACCGGTGTGACTAGAGATCTTGTCACAACCAGCGTGGCTTCTTCTCTTGTGTTTCTCCCATTGATCCAAGGGAAAGTTGGCTTGTTATACCCTGAATTGAAGCCTTGCTTTGGACGAAAAC
>JBNKNI010000171.1:0-526 GCA_050293765.1 Reinekea sp. | reverse complement strand
CCAGACAACACGTTTTGCTGAAATCTGCTTATCAGATAGCCACTTTGTGAATGCTATAACTTCTTCAATTGTGGGAGTTAGCTTGTGCATCTCAACATGGTCATAGTGCAAGGTTCATAGAGCACCATGGAGCGCACCTTGTCCACAATGGAGCCCTGGTGAAGTTTCAACAGCTGTTGCAACTAGGCTAATTGACCATAATTCAGTCAAACTATATTTGACTCGGAATCTTTGAAATAATTCAAAATCCGTGGAGATCCGGGGGAAATGTCAATTGGGAAAAGTGTTCCAAATTTAATTTCCTACCTCCATGAATTTTTCCAGAATTTTTCCAAGTCTCCAGCTATTTGTTTTGAGCTAATTTCTTTCGGGAAAATTGTTTATTCAGAAATCGCTGATCAGTGGGCCCCACCTGTCAGACGTCGCGCGCCGCGCTGGGCATGCGCGGCAGCGTGCTGCTGCCACGTTGCCGCCGCGCGCCGTGCCGACACCACGGCTTAAAGCCGCTGTCGGGACAACGCGCCGC
>JBNKNI010000170.1:0-526 GCA_050293765.1 Reinekea sp. | reverse complement strand
TCTTTTCCATGAGTTGAGTTGTCATCCAAGTACAAACAGATATCCTTTGCCCAAATTTCATCAAAATCTAATGTCCCAAGAAGAAGGTCCATCAAATTCCATTGAATTTCAAACCCAAGAAATTTCCTTGATTTTCCATTCAAAATCAATTTCGAATCTGAGGAAGTTTCTATAAGGAAAATTGTCTCTCTCATCGAATCCTTCATAACCATATTTTATTTTAAAATTTTTGAGCTCGAGAATGTTCTTTTTGGGTCAGCCAAAGTTTGAAATGACTTGAATTCGATTTGAAATCAGTTTGAATTTGAATTTGAAATAATTCGAATGAAAAAAAGGAAAAAGGGCACTGTTCAATTGGACTCAGCCTACTATGGAGCACGGCCTGGCCCACTAGAGCCTTTCGGCCCATGCGACCGAAACAGGGGATTCCAATCCCCTTTCCCCACCGGTGCTTCTCCGGTGGATTCCAGCCGACCAGCGGCGACTCACAGAAGAAGAGGGTGCTGGGGAGCTAGAGGACATGACG
>JBNKNI010000169.1:0-529 GCA_050293765.1 Reinekea sp. | reverse complement strand
TCCTACGCTCTTCTTCGCTCATGACCCTAGCAATGTTAGGGAATTGTATTTCATGAGCCTCTAGTATAGGCTTCAGATCTCCTAAAAGCTCTTTTTTCAGCTGTCTTTTCAGCTTCTTCACGTTAACCTATGGTGTTGATGTCATTTTTTGCTTTTGGTAGTTAGATTTGTGTTCCTCAAAACACTCCTTCCAAGTCAACTTACTGGAAACACCACGAACACGACCTCATTGCTCCTTGGTTTGCAGGGCCTTGGTGAGGGCGTCATTTTTCCTCTCACCATTTGAGTCTTCGCTGCTCTCCCTCAAGGCCATTTCAGCGACATCCACAGTGCTCTGGCTATAGAAGCTGACATCGCCTGACTCTGTCAGCTTATAATGAGCACACATAAATGGTGCCAGTCGTCCATGAAATTTGTCATATGGATTCTCAAGACCTTGTTGAGCCAATCTTTCATCCTTATGTTGCCAATGCCTCTGTTTCCTCCACAACTGGTGTTGTTGAGGTGGTGGTCAAGCTTGTTCTGCGAC
>JBNKNI010000168.1:0-529 GCA_050293765.1 Reinekea sp. | reverse complement strand
CCCAACCCACCAACCCCACGCTACTCAGCCATTTTGCGATTGGAGTCACTCATTTTGCTACAGCGATCATCCATTTTGCTACAGTGGTCAGACTTTTTTGCTAAAGTGCTCAATCATTTTTGTGATTTCATCAGTCATTTTTGTGTTTAGCTATTTGATTATTCAATGTGTCAGCCATTTTATGCCAGTCATTTAACGTTTTTATCAGCCATTTTATATTTGTGTAAACCATTTAATTTTTGTCAATCATTTTTGTGACAGTCATTTTTGCTACAGTGACTCGGTAATTTTTTATATTATGTCAGTCATTTTTGAGATTTTGTTGCGTGCTACATTGACTCATTCATTTTTTGATACAGTGACTCGGTCATTTTGTGATAGTGATCAGTCATTTTTTAAGATTTTTTTAATAATTTTTAAGATTTTTGTCCATGCGATATAGTGACTCAGTCATTTTTTAGAGTTTCTCAAACATTCTTCAGATTTTGTTAGATATTTTTTATTTCACTTAGTCATTTTTTTATTTTGT
>JBNKNI010000167.1:0-535 GCA_050293765.1 Reinekea sp. | reverse complement strand
AGGGCTGTCAGTGGGAGATGCAGACCGATGAGGACTGAGTTCCCTACTGGGACTCGCAGGTGTAGGTCGATTGAGGAGGCCCACTCTCTTCTAGGGCGAAGAGAGTGTGCTTATCATGAGAGACATCGTTTTTACAAAAACTCTGATATATCTGTTGAAGTATCTTTTGAGCTTCATCTTTTGTAAATCGTAAAACATGACACTTAATATGTAATAACTGTTTTATAACTTGAATATCATGATATTGTATGCTTATGTGTGTGTTTGCGCATTCTCGCTTCGTCGAGAATCCCCCGATATAATCTTGGGAGACAAACCCCTCATTTCTAAGGTGGTTCTATCACAACCTCAAAGTTCCTGAGGATGTTATGGCAAAACTTTGTCAGAATCCTGATTTAGGCTGAAAGGTCGAGTCTGCCCAGAATTCTGATTCAGCAAACTGGAAGTTTCCGACAGACGTAACTCACAAATCACTAACCGTTTGAGGCTGTATTACAGACTATCGAAAAGCAGATAGAGTTTCCTACCGTGATGG
>JBNKNI010000166.1:0-536 GCA_050293765.1 Reinekea sp. | reverse complement strand
ATCGAACCGTTCCCGAACTAACCAAAATCCTGACTAAGCAAGTGAGGGTCCATGCTGCTCTTAACTGTGAGCATGGCATTCAAGACAGTTTTACACTCTGTAGAGGTTGTACACATTCCCCACGAGTTGTGATCATCCTAGATAGACGGATACCCATTGTATGGATGAGTACCCTGACACATTTTTGGGGTGTGCGCTAGGACAACACAACAAGGTTGTTCAATGGTTTCGCCTAGCTTGCAGTGTACCCACTGAGGTTTCACCGAATGTGTCGGTCTAGATCACCAAGGGCCCCTCTTGCACCATGTGGTTCAGGCGTATCAAAAAGTATGACGACACTCCCCACTCAACCGTGCAAGACATACGACCTATAGTATTCCTGAATAGTAGGTGTCATACCTGGTTTTTATGTCAAACCAAGTACTCATCGTATGCATGACCCAGGATCAATTGTTCCACACATACGGCCAAAAGGGTTCACAGATAACCAAATGTCATGAATAAAATATGATTATTATTACATAAATAGTGTCTCT
>JBNKNI010000165.1:0-540 GCA_050293765.1 Reinekea sp. | reverse complement strand
TCCTTGACGACGAAAAAAATCTGGAATAAGTTGTGGCGTTGAAGCTTCTCCAAAGTGTCCACTTGAGCACTCAAAATCTGCTGCACCACATAGGTTTTGGTGTTGTACTCCTCCGTATGCTCACTCCCAAAGACTTCGGCATCGTCATCGTCAAGGTCACCTGCATTATTAGTTTGAAGTGCAAAATCATCTTCAACATCACTAGCACTTACATAACCTCCATCATCAGTGGCAATGTAGGATTTCTTGCTGGGACAATCGCGCTGGAAGTGGCCTACTCCATGACAACGGTGGCACTTAATATCGGAGGTGTGACCGGTGGATGTGGTTGATGATGAAGATAATTTTGCTGTTGCACGAGGTGCTGGTGGTGTCGTCTTTGAAGCACGAGGTGGTGGTGGTGGTGTCGTCGATGTGGAAGGCACACGTGAAGTCAAAGGTGTCGTCGAAAAATGAGCTGTAGTAAGTGCACACGAAGTTGAAGGTGTCATTGATGTGTGACGAGGCGTGAATGAGCTCTTCAATCTTGTCGGTTGTCGG
>JBNKNI010000164.1:0-542 GCA_050293765.1 Reinekea sp. | reverse complement strand
CTCCGGCTGCGCTGATGGCGCTCTACACCAACGCTGCGTCCTCGGCAGCCAAGCCACCGTCTTCCACGCCGTCTCGCCCGCCCAATGGCGGAAACGGCGGCACTGGTGGCAACCGGAACAAGTACAACAACAAAAACCGCAATAGCGGTAATGGCGGCGGCAACAACGGCAAGAACAGCAATAGCGGCGGAGGCCGTGGTGGCTCTTCTGGCCAGACCACCGCCCCCACTGGTTCCGACGGCAGGACCAACGCACCGTGGCCGACCTACGGCCACCCGTGGCAGGGGCACATGACTATGTACCCCGGCCCCGTGCCCGTTGGACAGCAGCGTCCGCAGGCCTTCGTGGCCACACTGGGCCTCTACGCGTCTCTCGGCCACCTGTCCGGGTCACAGCAGCAACAGCAGCAGCTGCTGTACCAGCAGGCCGCCCCGGCCCCAGGCTGGAACCCCTGACTCGGCGCAGGCTGGGACCAGTAGTCGTTGGCCAACTCCTTCAGCACCATGGCGCAACACCCGCCCCCTACCTCGGTCCAGGACTGG
>JBNKNI010000163.1:0-550 GCA_050293765.1 Reinekea sp. | reverse complement strand
CAATGCATACAATCTATGCTCTCTAGCATGTCGGAAAATCGATGCCCCTCTGCCTTGGCCAGTAAACGTTGAGTATCAATGACAGTAGGACGACGTAAGAACTCAGCCCCAAAACACTCAATGATGTCCGCACAATAATACTCTAGACACTCTAGGGCGGTTGTTTTTCCTAACTTCAGATACTCATCTATCGTATCTGCGGCCATGCCATAAGCTAATTGACGCACAACAACAATACACTTTTGCAATGCAGTCAAGCCAAAATGACTAGTTGCATCATACCTCTCACTAAAATACAGAGATGTTTCACGAAGCTTATGCATAATGCTTAGGAAAAGAGTCCTCCGCATACGATACCTCTGGCGTAAGTATGACGGGAGTATATGCAATCGTCGTCAAAGTAATCATACCACAACCTGAAATGAGCCGCTTTACGATCACGGTTGACGTATCGTTGACGATAGTTTAGCCCTCGTGTTGACGAAAAAGCGGCGACATCTGTGACCTCTTTCACTTGCAACATGTTCATGGCTTCTTCCATGACGTCCAG
>JBNKNI010000162.1:0-551 GCA_050293765.1 Reinekea sp. | reverse complement strand
AATCGAGCGCCATTGGGTATGAAACCTTAACGGGCCGTCCGCATGCACGCGAGGTTAATGAATCTAAGGCGACGCATGCTACACGTCACGCGGTGCAATCGGCCGGAGGTCAAAAACTGGTGAATGGTTCACGTTGCCACGAGTACTTGGCGATGGACAGCCTGGGTTACGCTCATGAGTTTTTAGATAAAAATCTAACCGACAAATATAGCCACCTCGAAGCCTTGCAAGAAGAAAACACAAACCGCTATTTAGGTTCGCAGCCGACGGCATTTCATTTCCCTTGCCTGCTTCACCTACCTTCGTATTGGTTTTGGTTTTTTCGCACATTCTTGGGGTTTTCATCGGTTGTTGTGTATTTGTTTTTTATCCTTGGAGGTGTGCTACTTTCAATGTTTGTTGATGGTGATAGTCCTCAACGAGTACTTACCGATCATTTCACACCTGGATTTTTATTTTATTTTATTACGTTACAGCCTCTTTATTATCTTTTTTTCAAAGTTCTGCATATAGCGGGGATATCCAATCTTTTTGATCCTCCGTTTCTCTCT
>JBNKNI010000161.1:0-554 GCA_050293765.1 Reinekea sp. | reverse complement strand
AGATTGAAAGAACTGGGTGATCAAAGTCATGACTTTGAAACCTTCGTTATTCGTGCCCAACAGAATAAGTTGCCGTTGGATGAGCGGTTCTTTGCTGACATTCTTGCGCGTCAGGACCGGTTGGTCAGCAATATCGAAGAGCTGCAGAAAATTCTGGAGCAGCATGGTACTGAAGGCGGTGGATTTGGCCCCAGTGTCATCCAAATGGTATCTGACCTCGATGAGTCTGAAATCGAACAGATGTCCAGCGAACGTCAATCAGAAACCCCAAGGCTGGAGGTAGTTCCGAAGCCTGAGGTAAAGGCGCAGGAGGAATAACCGGCTAACAGGGTGGTTCCGTTTAAAGCCAAAACCTCACAAGTTGACAGCCGTAATGATGGCGGCGGCGGTGCTCAAGCTCGACGTGCTCAGCCACAGGAGACGGTGAAGGTAAGCGCTAACTTACTTGAGGGTCTGGTTAACCTGGCCGGTGAAACCTCCATTTCACGTGCCCGATTGGAACAGGAAGTCAGTGACTTCGGATTCACGTTGGGCGATATGGATCAAACCATTGA
>JBNKNI010000160.1:0-557 GCA_050293765.1 Reinekea sp. | reverse complement strand
CACCTGAGGTATGACAAGTTGTTTGTGATGGTGTAGATTTTCTGGACGATGATGAGCAATCAACACCAGATTAACTACAAAAGATTTATCGCAATGCTCAAGCAATCTCCATCCTCACCTCATCAATTGACAAGGAGGAATTCAACTGTGCAGATGGTTTGGATGTGGCCATGGATGTTTGGACAACACTTCGAATGGCCCATGATGGATCCAAGTCCGTGAGAAAGGCCAAGGTTGAAATACTTGAAGGCCAAGAAGTGGACCAATCGCATGTTGACGGAAAGATTGATGATGGCCTACACTTCAGTGAACTATAATATTGTGACCTTGATCTGGCAAGACCCCGCCTATAAAAAGATGACATTCGATGATGTGCTTGGAAGGATCATGAACCATGAGATGAACATTCAAAAAGCAAACAAGATCAAGAATCTCTGCAATGGTGTCTCAACATCCAAGAAGCAAGACATTGCTCTCAAAGCAAAGAAGAGCAAGAAGAAGAAAGTTTTGATTGAGAGCCCTAGTGAAGAAGAAGAAGATAGTGAACGAGAATATGA
>JBNKNI010000159.1:0-557 GCA_050293765.1 Reinekea sp. | reverse complement strand
TCCCAGCGTGTCAGCAAGCTGGTACTCGGAGAAGGCTGCCGCCGACCCCGAGCAGCTGCTTGCGTGTACACTGACCCGAAGCAGCAGCTGTCGTAGAAATTTCTGGTCAAGAACCTAAACCCCAAAATCCGGCAAGGGAAGGAGACAAAGTCCCAATCTTGTAACTTGCTGAAAGTGCATCTATGCCCCTAGTGGATTTTGGTGTATTAAATGATAACTTGATTAAATGACTAATATCATTTGTTAAGTATATAAGCAGATTCTAAATGAAAGTACAAGTGTATTCATTGATCAACCACTTGAAGTACAATTATTGAGCAAATGAAACTATGTAATCGATATATGTAGTCAACCAATAAATAGTTTTATATTAAAGAATCTATGTCAAGTCAAGCAAGAAAATCACAAGAACAAGATAAATATTAATTTAGTTTAACACTTGCGACTTGCTCATAACCAAGGTACAATTGATCAAGTGTTACTTCTAAGTAATGGATATCTATAAAAGCAACTTGATCATAAGAAGAAGGTTTTTAAAAATGAGTATATGAAAGACA
>JBNKNI010000158.1:0-559 GCA_050293765.1 Reinekea sp. | reverse complement strand
TGTTCAGTTCTGTTCTGTCTGGAAAAATTGGACTGCCCGGTTTTGCCCAGTAGAATTCTTCATCTATCTTTTCACCTCTTGTTTCAGTTGACTTGAAAAATATTTGTTATATGTGAAACTCTGTGTTATGTGATTTGTAATGCTTTGAACCTCTTTTATGAACTTTAATGAGTTTATGTTCAATTATGTCTTATGTATGCCTAAATATGTTGTTAATGAATGCCTGAGATGAATGGTGTATGTTTCCTTATCAATATATTGAGTCTGAAAAAATTGGATGATTCGGTTTCCCAAACCGGACTGTCCAGTTTTTTCAGACTTGTCAAATTTGGTCATCAACAATATTCTTGAGCGAGCTGGCATGGTGGACTGCAAGTCACTTTTGTTTCCGGTGGACACGTAGACCAAGGTCTCCGTCGAGTCTGAGCCTCCTATTGCTGATCTGACTCACTTCAGGAGCCTCGCCGGGGCCGTCCAGTAGATATGCCTCCACATGCATGATCCACGGGAGCCCCACCTCACCGCCATGAAGCGCACTCTGTGTTATCTACGGGGCACC
>JBNKNI010000157.1:0-562 GCA_050293765.1 Reinekea sp. | reverse complement strand
ATTCTTTATTTTTAAGCTTCATAGTACCACGGGGTACGTAATGAGTCCTGAATCTAGCATTGAACTCATTCCAGGTGATAGCACCAACGTTCTGGAGAGAGTTACGGTACGTCTCCCACCAATCGACAGTTGTCCCAAACAACTGATGTGCAGCAAAAAGTACTTTCTCATGATCATTGCACTGGGCAATCTCTAGCTTCTTTTTTATTGACTTCAGCCAGTCTTCAGCTTCCATCGGGTCCTTGGCTTGTGAGAAAGTGGTAGGATGAGTCCTCAAGAATTCTCCAAGTCTGGACTGAGGTGGTGGTGGTGGTTGCTGCTGGTGAACCTGCTGGTTTGGCTGCAGATGATTGAGCGTCTGAAGCACAGCCTGCATCAACTGATTCTGTGTGGCGATTAGTTGCTCCAGTTGAGGGTTGTTGTTGCCATTGTTGGCCTGGTTGTTGCTGGCCTGGCCGTTGCAGGGATTGTTCCTTGTGTTCGCCATCTAAGAGATGTTTGACAAGAGAGATATGAGTTGGAATCGAAACCCCGACTATATGCTGTGATATATATTTTATTT
>JBNKNI010000156.1:0-564 GCA_050293765.1 Reinekea sp. | reverse complement strand
GACCGGTCATGTGGCTTGGCCGACCGGCCACCACTTGGCGCCAAACCGACTTCTCCAAGTCGGTGGAGCTCCCCCACAACCCTATAAATACCCCATACGGTGGAAATGAAGACACCATATTTTGGTGATTCCACTTGCAAAGCTCTCATTCTTAGTGTAGTAGCTAGGCGTAGCCTTGTCGGGAGAGTGGTGAGGCTCTGAGGGCCAGAGGGCCTCCAGGCCTGTCAGGAGCGCTCCTCATAGCTCGAGCGTGGAAGCTCTACCGGAATCGGTTCAGGTTTGATGGAGTTTTCTGAGCTCTAATCGATCGAGTGCGGGAGCTCTACCGGAATTCTATGAATTCCAATAGAGAGCTGACTCTTGAGTCCCTCTGGTGTATTGGAGTCTCGGTTTGTCAGGATTATCCTACGACATTGCCTCAGAGTGGGTGATTTGCCAATCAAAGTAAGTCATTGATTCGTTGCTCTTATGTTATTTGTGCATTTACATACCGTATAGTAGAATTGGTGTTTGTCTTGTCGTATATACAGTTTCATGTTTGAGGATCAATCGAGTATAGTGGGA
>JBNKNI010000155.1:0-566 GCA_050293765.1 Reinekea sp. | reverse complement strand
GTTGCCATGACCAAAACAATGACGCATAATACATCACATACAAGGTTCGAATAAAGAGTTATTACATAGATTCTTCAGTTACAAAAGAGTACATAGATAATTGTAACACCCTAATTTTCATAAAAATTTAAAACTTGCCAACTAATGCATTTCACCTGATGAATAATTTGATAGGATTGCATTTCATGACATGCATATTTTTATTTCTAAGCCCTTGGTCGATCTTGTTTTTTTAAAAGATTTACTTTCTGCTTCGAAACCTTTTTCTCAATCTATTTAAAAAGTCTTCCATTTAAGTCTTGATGTAAATCTGATTATTTATATCCATGTCCAAATCCTTCGAACCTAGATTCTTGTGCTCCAAAATTCACTCAAGTCCCCATTCTTCAGTTCCTAAATTTTCCACAATTTTCTGGGAATTTTCCTAATTATTTCTGCCACCATATTCTCCTTAGTCAATTTCTAAATCTGGAAACAAAATCAAATTCAACTCTCATTCCCTCCGGCCCAGTGACCTTCAGCCCAATCCATTGAGCGGCCAACAAGCCGAGCCGGCCCACAAGTTG
>JBNKNI010000154.1:0-575 GCA_050293765.1 Reinekea sp. | reverse complement strand
CACGTACTGATAGGTTATGGAGCAATTGCTACCCATATGACCTATCTTACCTCACGACCCATCTCATTGTACATCTACGGTGAGGATTCTTTCAAAAAAACATCCTTCTGATCAAATAACCACTCTTGTCCCAATCAAATAAGAAATGTTACGCAAGCAATAGGTGATCCAAAGGTGCCCTTTCACTTGACTTCCCCTCGTGATCTGGTCTTAGCTCGTGGGTTCGAGCCTGAACTATTCATCATCTTGGCCTTGGCTGGAAACCCATTTTCTCAATAAAGTGATCTTCATGCCTCAACATCAATATGTTTGCAGATTGCTCGACTCAACCCAAAAAAATTTCTGGATGATAAACCAGTTTTCCATCTCAAGATACTTCAGAATATAATTCTGAAGGTTTTCCCATACCTCGATGATGGGTCCGTCAATGGTGTTCTGAAATCATGCCCAAGGATACTAGTTCTCCAAACAATGATGATAATTGAAGCTGGCCAGTGATCTGATAGATTTTCAATTAGAAGCTCGAGATCGTGCCCAAGGGTACTGGCTCTTCAAAGGTTGATCAATAATCTGAC
>JBNKNI010000153.1:0-584 GCA_050293765.1 Reinekea sp. | reverse complement strand
CTTACACCGTGATGGCGGTGGTAGCACGGTGGATATTGGCCGCGGAGGAGAGGAGTGTGGCAGGTTCCTGCACGCTCGTGCCGTGGTCAGCTGTTCACGCACAAGGGCGATGGGAAACCCAAACACCTAACCCCAAAATCCATCACCAAATTCTTCAATGTTACTCCTCCATCTCTAAATATTTATTGTGTTTTATTTTTTATATCAATTTTAATCATTTATTTTATTAAAAAATAAAAATTATTATATATTTTATTAATAAATAAAATTTAAACACAACTTATAATATTACATATTTAACAAATATTTTAAATAAGACAAATAGTCAAACATAATTTAAAAAGTCAACGGTGATAATAATTTGAGAACGGAGGGAATATATGGTTATATAAATCTCTTTAGTCAATCAATGCAACAAAGTATACCACATGCAATTTTGGGGAAGCGTAAAAAAGCCATTGAGTTTCATTAATATGGAATAACGCAACAGCGACGAATTAACATAACAAAAATACAGAGGCCATGTGGAAATCAAATTTAGTCTATTTAATATGTGAGCTGGAAGCAATATAATTGTAATTTTG
>JBNKNI010000152.1:0-585 GCA_050293765.1 Reinekea sp. | reverse complement strand
TATTCAAAATTTGAGAGTTACTTCACAAGTGGTAAAATGACTTAGTATAATTTATATTCAATATAGCTGCCCACTTAGGTGTGTTGGGCACTCTACCACAATTATATTACTGATCCAAACTTGACAAGGAGTATTCCAAATTGAGCTATAGATATTGCTCTCTCATCAGGTTGACATGCATATACTATCTCCCAATCTCCAAGAAGATATGCAATTTCCAAAAGTGATAATCGTTAAGCCAGATTCAGTCAAATTTTTCCTAAGTCTAAAAATTGATTCATGAAGCTCTTTTTGGACACTTGAAACAATTACTTCCTGAGATTCAGAATTTTTGAAGATTTGCATACATGTAGATCATATTATGGAAAACACTTTCTATTTTGGGAGTGTGACCTAATTCTATTTCATTTAATTATGAAAAATTGTAGACTGAGCTTAATGGTCCACACTGTCTCAAATTTGAAAATTCTGAAATTCAAATTCGATTTTTGAACTCTAACAATTTATATTGCCTCTTAAGCTTGTGATTAACTTAATCATGTGGATTAGAGACATGGGGTGTCACACCCGGGTGGTGGAGACGAA
>JBNKNI010000151.1:0-586 GCA_050293765.1 Reinekea sp. | reverse complement strand
GGACATGTCCGGTATTGGACTAGACTAGTCCGGTAAACAACATGACCGTTAGAATTTAAGCTCTACCGAACAAGTCCGACCATCACCGAACATGTCACACCCGGTTTTAAGGCCAAAACCAGATGCTCATCGTATGTATGCCCAGGATCAAGTTGTCATACATACGGTCAGAATGTAAGCACAGAATACCAATGTCTTTATTATAACGTATCTTATTACAACAATTTATCACAAGTCCGGAAAGGACTAAGCAGCGGAATGGACCCCATCTTGCCACAGGCAGTTGGCCGGGGGTTTCGCACGCCTAGAAGAAATCTTCACCAAAGTACTCCTCATCATCTGAGCAGCAAATCACAGCAACAACATGCAAAGAGTATGGCAAGTGTGAGTACATAAAGTACTCAGCAAGTGTAGGAAATAATGACATGCAAGCTTATAACAAGAAAAGCTTAACCAACTGATTTATTCGCAGAGAAAGCACCTAAACCTAGACAATATCTAAGCATGACCACGCACCTAGATTACCCACGGTAATCAAGGGCCTCAAGCTCACAGGAGTCACACCTGTAGCCACAAATGACCAACG
>JBNKNI010000150.1:0-587 GCA_050293765.1 Reinekea sp. | reverse complement strand
ACTTCTCTAAATCTTGCTTACCTAAATCAATTGCTATGAGAAACTTTAATAAGGTTGAGTTTAGTGATGCTATTTCTGAAAAAATCTGCTAGGCTTAGGTTCAGTGATATTCACAATCCTAGTCTAAGGTTCTTGCATAGGTTGATGTCATTCACGTTCTTTCCCATGGTGGAACTGCGTTCTATTGCTACTCCTGAGCTTAAATATCTGTTTGCTATGATAAATAGGATCGAGTACCCCCTATAGCTGACATTGTAAACTATTTTAAAAATGTGCACAAAATGTTGAGATCCATCTAATATACCTCCATGGTCACTCGGATTTCCATGAATCTTGGGTGTCCGGAAATGGCTAACTTGGCCTACATTGAGGGGGATGTACCTGTTCTCGGTTTGGACCATTTTGTTCATGCGCACATCTTCCACGAAGAACCCAGTCATTCTCTATCTGTGTTGTATGGTCGCAAGGTGATCTGGTTACCTAATCCGGCCCTTCGACTGTATTCTTGTGAAAATCTTACACTGTAGTTTGATCAGATGGGAGAGGCGTGCCACGGCTTCACAAGACCACCTCGCACTCACGAGCGA
>JBNKNI010000149.1:0-594 GCA_050293765.1 Reinekea sp. | reverse complement strand
CTAATAGAAATCCAAATTCTGCACTTTTTGCTTGCATTTTTTGATATTTTTCCGATTCTGCATCACTTAGATTGGAAGCACACCAATTTTCAGCTCAATTGGACAGAAGGTGTGGCCTATAGAAATTCCACAATTTTCAGCATGAAATTTAAAGCACCATCCCGGCTCTGAGTTAGGTGCCTGAGAAGCCGAATTTGGGCCTCTTCCTGTGGGCAAACCCGACTAGGGTGGGGTTTGGTTGGATGCGAAATTTGATTCTACCCAATTTCAAAAAAGTACCTCAATCCGAGTTCATATGCAAAAGTTATGACCGTTTTACCGAAGCACGTCCGGGTTACGATTTTGGAAGGCGGAATATGACTCGGAATCGAAATCGGGTAAGGTAAAAACTTGCTATTTGTGACGGCAAAGATTGATCCAATGGATGGAAAGGCTCAAACAGGGTTTCACAATGAATCTAGGTAGGGTTCATGCAAGGTGGAATCGGTTTGTTATTTGGGAAGGTGGAATCGGTGAGCGGCACAAACAAAGCACGGATAAAAATACTAAAACTAAGAACCGAATCTAACCAGCAACAAGACTCAACCACGATGG
>JBNKNI010000148.1:0-604 GCA_050293765.1 Reinekea sp. | reverse complement strand
ATGTTTGTGATTTCCGTCTAGGCAATCTCCAATGACAATCTCATAGCCTCTTTCAGTTAAAGTTCGTTGAATTTCGTCAAACCTTTTTTTATGCCGCTCTTCTATACCTGATGAAAATGCGGTAATTGCAATTCGACTGCCTTTTTTGAGCGGTTCAGGGTATATCACTTACAGTAAACTCCATTAGCTTTCATGATAGAAACAGAACGCTTGCAGCAGTTGCGCGGGCTTTTTCGCGTCGACTGCCTGTGATTGTTATGAATATATAGCAACTGCCCAAAACCTTATGGCGATATTAAAGGCAATACCTGCAAAAATTGTAAGATAGAACAAAAAATAGTTATCTTGAAACCTGTCCAATAGCCAAAAAAATATGAACCCTGTGGCTATGTCATAAATTAAAGTAACAATAAGGATGAGGAACAATATTGGACTAAAACTACCAATTCCGAACAATACACCTAAAACTAAAAAGGCACATGCATAATACAAAGTAGTTTTGAGTACTTCGCCTGTCTTAAGCAAGTTTTTAATTAGCAATATTAAAATCCCTAGCTTTAATACTAACGTAAAACTACCCATGTATTTCTTTCCTAGATCGATT
>JBNKNI010000147.1:0-614 GCA_050293765.1 Reinekea sp. | reverse complement strand
GTTTGGATGCCAAAGGGGGAGAAATGTTGGGAGAATGAAGTTTTGAGAGTTCCTCTTTGTATTTTGCTTCCGCTCATATCTTTTGCAAAAGGGGATCCTTGTGAAAGGGGGAGTTTTTGTACTCTTTTTTATTCATTTCAATTCCCGTAATCAATTACTCTCAAAATTCATTGTGTTGTCATCAATCACCAAAAAGGGGGAGATTGAAAGTGCATCTAGGCCCCCGTGTGGGTTTTGGAAGATTGATGACCAACAATTAGAAATCTAACCTTGTGTTGAGAGTTTTGTAGAGTACGACATTGAAAAAGGCAATACGAACGATATGTTAAAATCTATATGGCCTACGATGAAGAAAAAGGGAAAAGTCGTGAAGATCTTTGAGGATTAGGGAGTTTATATTTTATTTGTATCCTACGAGCTTTGTACTATCAAAGGGGATGCATTGAGTGAGTTGGTGAAGTGCAAATCGTCGAAAACACATTTCCAATCCAACTTGTCAGAAAAATCCGAACATATTCGATCTCCTGACTGGGTTCTAGTATGCTTTACCAGACATGTCCAGCCCCCAGCCCGAATATGTCCGAGCCACTCTAATTCCTCCCGTCTATCGGGCA
>JBNKNI010000146.1:0-621 GCA_050293765.1 Reinekea sp. | reverse complement strand
TTGCACCGAGCTCTTCTGAAAACCACAGACCAAAGGCTTCATGCCCCATCGAAAATTCCGCGACCGGACGGTCGTGGTGGTCAAAACTGAAATCGTAATCCAACTTGGGTACTGCTGTAGAAAAATGTGGGCGCATTATACGGGGTTTCGTGGGGGTGTCATACCCGGTTGGGTAAAAGCAATGTTTGGAATTGTGTACGAAGAAATTTCATGGGTCACTATGAATGAGAACACAAAAAGTGTGGTTTTTTGTTTTTCCAAGAGGGCAGTGTTGGTGGGGCTTGCTTAAGATTATTTAGTTTTTATCTTCGGCTTTTGCATCATTCGGTCGTTTGGTTTAGTTGGGAGATTTGTTATTTCAAGCACTAAGTCTGTTCCGAAGACTGTGGTTCCATTTTTAACCAAAAGATCTCTTGGAGGATTTTTCTTTTCAAGGGGCGATCCGAATGGCGCTTACTTAAGCGTATTTAGTTTTTATCTTCAGCGTTTGCATCATGCAGTGACCTGGTTTCGTTGGGAGTTTTTTCACCGTCAAGGGCCGCTACAGCTCGGCCCTTAACAATCCCAGCCGCCGCCACAAACGACTGATCACACTTCTCAATTTCGTCTTCGACAGGTCGT
>JBNKNI010000145.1:0-622 GCA_050293765.1 Reinekea sp. | reverse complement strand
TGTAATGGCCCACCGTGGGGATGAAACCCCACTGCGAGTTGAGCCCATGAAGGCAGTGCCAGAGTTGTCTCTCCTGGGGGAGAGGCTCAGACTGCCAAAATAGTCGGCGATGAACTCAAAGTTCCCAAGGCAAACAGTTTCGGCGAGGGAGAATCCACAGCAAGTTAGGTGCTCATTGTCAGCTATGATGGCAATTGAAGATGATAGAACCATCGAAACGATGTAGAGGAAAAGCACGCTACGAATCCACCTTCCTGGCGCGCCAACTATCAGTGTTTTTTGCACCAACAAGATATAGGGTGGTCAAGATCATGTGTTCCTATTCTAAGGTGGTCTTGTGAACTATGAAGAACTACAAAGCACACTATAGTTTATCCTAATTTAGGCCCCTGCTATAAGGTAATAGCTCTATATCCAGTGTTTTTGTATTAAAGAAAAAGAAGAACAGTGTTACAATGGGGTGAGCTGAGAGCTCAAAATATTTGCTAAGTGTGAGGGGGAAATGTTCTCGCCCTCCCCCTGCCAGAAGGGGAGGGGGGCTTTTTATAGCCGGGAAGCAGTTGGATAACTACCAACTATTATATATTACGAATATATCCATGAAGGGATTTATAGTGGGTCC
>JBNKNI010000144.1:0-626 GCA_050293765.1 Reinekea sp. | reverse complement strand
TTAAAATTCAACTAACCTATAGTTTCAACTCCACAAAGGTGTCAAGCCTATAGCGTGAGTTTACTATTTATATCTTCTCATCTTCATGGAATTATTAGACTTACGTGCATCTATCTAACTTAATAGGTACAAAAAATAACACCGGTTGTTTCTGACCAACAAGGGGTCAGAAGCAACTGATGGTAAGTTTTGTACCTATTAAGTTACATAAACGCACATAACTCCAATCATTGTGAGGAGATGAAAAGGCTGAAGCCGTAAACTCACTCTGCCATATTCAGTACTACAGAAACCAATGCATGATGTCTGAGAAGATAAGTGACAAGTTAAAACCGTATTAGGAAGGATGTGTCCTAAACCCACCTAAGAATAGCGACCATCATGTGTTATCGGATGTCTGACTTGTGTATCTTTCGTTCATGATTTCAGCCGCATAACCCTCCATTTCTCCGATCACACGTCCGATATCGGTGTGCCGGAGAATAACAGAGTTACGCTACCGAAATCATGAACGAAGACACACAAGTGCCAGACACCAGATAATACGCAACGGTCTCCATTCTCAGGTTGTCCAAAATACACTGGACAATTCAGGAACCACGCATCTCACAAGTTAATGTGAGGTG
>JBNKNI010000143.1:0-638 GCA_050293765.1 Reinekea sp. | reverse complement strand
CCTTTATAACGACATGTAGTGATCTCTAGGCCATACACCAAAGGAAGTGTAAGAATGGAAAAAAGAAGGTTTCTCTAGTCGCTTAGCTAGCGATGAAATCACTACTTGTGGGTATAGGGTGCTTACCTTTTCAAAGTGTATAACTATTATGATAGCCATGTTTGCAGTTACAAGCGGTCTGGGATCCTCTTTTGACTAGATGGTTTGGACGGGAATGGGATGGTTTTGGTCTAGCCTGTGTGGAACCGTATGATCTATAGAACCCCTTCGTGAATCATACTTTGAGATAAATTCAACATAATTGGGTAGTCTTAGCCTAGAACTTTAACGTAAAAATTTTGGTGTTAATAATTGAAGAGTCAAGTATAGCTGCATTTCTGCTTACCATTTTACTACAGTTTTATCCTTGTTATTACCTTGCATTATCATTTTATTCCTGCACTTGCTGAGTACCAACCATAAGTGTACTCAACCTTGCTATTTCCCCCTGCAATAAAAACCTATTGCTTAGAAGGTGAAGGTGGACTGGAATTCTTTAACGAGGAGTTCTAGACTATGCGATGCCCCGGTTGCTGTTCCTGTGGTGTTACGGAGTTTTCCACGGTTCTGTTTTGCAAGAGAGTCATCTTAGTCTTTAG
>JBNKNI010000142.1:0-639 GCA_050293765.1 Reinekea sp. | reverse complement strand
CTCAATGATATATTGGGAAAGTAATGTTTTGATGTCCAAGTTCATGTAGTTACATTTTGCAACATGGAAATGAATCTGAAACAGAATTTTGCAGGTTTACTTAATTTTATGCATAGTGTTACATTATTATTTTTTTCTCCCTGGGAGGATCAATCTGTACTCTAGGGCAGTAATTTGTTTCCTCATTCAAATTTACAAGTTAGTTTTAGTTCTTCCGCTGCGTCTATACCCATATTTATCTCTTTTATGTTTGTCTATGTCATGAGAGTCCACATTTATCAGTCAGCCTTTATCATATTTTTTAGCCAAATTCTTTTTATTTGTTTAATCACATCAATATCATGCAGTCATCTAGATCTTGTGGTAGCCTTTTTGTCGATTTTGTTTGTCGACTTGGCTATTCATTTTTTATCTAGGGCACTTTGTCATCTTGGTCTTCTTCGTAGCTTTAGTGACAACTTTGTTTCTTGTCTCTCGCTACTTGATCAATGACATTCTTTTGATGCTATCATCTATCTCATCATCACATAATCTTACTCCACTACTTGCTATTTGCGGTACTACATCACATCATCTCTATGGCTTGACTCGACGAACATGACTTCATTCTATGACGACTTTGAAGAGTTATATTTTGGG
>JBNKNI010000141.1:0-656 GCA_050293765.1 Reinekea sp. | reverse complement strand
GCAGGATTATTGGTTTAACCGTTTACAGCCCATGACTAGGCCAGAGCAAACATGGCAGGAGAAACGGTTAGCCAAGGAGGAAGGCGGTAGCAGCAGCGACAAAAGTGGTGGGGAAGACAACCCAGGATCGGGTGACAGAAACCCAGAGTCGGGTAACTGCAACCCGAAGTCAGGAAACTGCCACCCAGAGTCGGGTAACCGCAACCCAGACTCAGGTAACAGCAACCTGGGTAAGGAGAGTGACCGGCAAGGAGAGGAGCCGGTCTTGATGGACGTCAACGTGGCCTTCAAGATCCCGGTAGAATTCTGTGCGCCTATGGAAGACGTCGCAGAGTTGGCGCTGGGTGCTGAACGTGTCGTGTCCAAGAAGCTAGAAAATCCGGGTGCGCACATGAAGCCTCTCTTCATCCAGGGACACCTGGACGGAACGCCGATCGGACACATGCTCGTTGATGGAGGTGCAAGTGTCAACATCTTGTCGTTGTCGCTGTTCAAGAAGCTCAGCCACATCGAAGGTGATCTTAAACGTACAAATCTTAGCCTTAGCGGTTTTGCAGGTGATCCGACGGAGGCAAAAGGAATAATCTGCAAAGAGGTAATGGTTGGGAGCAAAACCGTGCCTACGGCATTCTTCGTGGTGGATGTGAAGGGAAGTT
>JBNKNI010000140.1:0-661 GCA_050293765.1 Reinekea sp. | reverse complement strand
TTCCTCGAATGACCTACGCCTGTGAGTCCCAGTAGGAAACCTAGCCCTCATCGGTCTAGACCTCCCACTGACAACCCTCGTCGGCGTTGCCAGAAGAAGTAGGAGCATCCTCATCTACACACAAACAAAATAAAAACAATAAGAGCAAAAGCTTGAGCGACTATGCTCAACAAGACTTATCCATCGCGACCCAGAGGCAACGAATTCTAGACATGCAAAGGCTTCAAGTGAAATAATAGACTCAAGCCTACTAGCACCTACTACTAATCAATTTTAAGCAAGTTAAGTTGATTAACAATAAAATAGATTAGCAACCTATGCTAAACATGCATGGTAACTCAATCAACTATTTTTAGTATCATCATTTTTGACTACCAAGTAGTCATAATTAACATAACCATAATCTCATATCAACATAATGGTGTATCACTTCTATGTTTGTACACAGCGAACAAGCCTCACCCATATCCGAGGGTGTCGCGGAGATTCGAATCAATAGTCACCTTGCAAGGGAAATAACCTGACAACACGACACACGTGAACCACAAAGGTATCATGAGTGGCCACGTTTTGCATTGACTATCAAAGAGTCGAGCCGAGCCCACCGTACCCTAGTGCCGTCATCCACGTGAAAACCTCGACGGGTAGTCCGTGGGTGGCT
>JBNKNI010000139.1:0-667 GCA_050293765.1 Reinekea sp. | reverse complement strand
TAGAAGAGTCCGTTCTTAATCTTATTTTAAGTATTTGCAAAAAAAATATTTTATTCTGATCTCTCGCCTTTGCTTCTAATTTACAAAATCTAATCTTAATGGTTGTTTACTCTCGTCTTCTTCTCTTTCTCTAGATGGCAAGAGTGAAGCTGACAGCGAGGAAGCACGTTCGCGTGCCACCACGTAGAAATGTTGTGCCTTCGGAGTCCCACAGTGATGGTCGGAATGCTGGATACTTTCTGAGGACTCTGCGGACCGTGCTCCAGGCACTGGGGTATAGCGAGCCCCCACTTTTTGTCGGTGTCCCGAGGCTGCTTCGCGGGAACTCATACCTTTGGCATGTGCGGGTGATCATCTACGAGAGGCCAACGACCGATCATATTCGCCGCATTCGTCACGTGGTCGAGGCTACCACACCAAGGTGGACATTCGAGGGAGGCATGAGAGAGGCTGCACGAGAAGCTTTGGCACTTTTGTGACATGAAGCAAAGGAACAAATGAAACATTCGCAGTACTGCCACTTTCTGAGCCGCGCCTGAGAAGGAGCTGAAGCCATGGTGATTCCTGCAGGAGATCGTGACCACATTGGGTGCTTCACTGATCAAGTGAAGTTGACTCATGCCTTTGTCTGAGATCTGGATAAAGCCGTCAAGGAGGTCAAGTTGCT
>JBNKNI010000138.1:0-671 GCA_050293765.1 Reinekea sp. | reverse complement strand
AAGTTCATTGCACTTACTGACCTTCCTTAACCAGCTCTATTCAAATCATTTCAACTAACAGCAGCTAATTACTAATCAAGCAAGGGTTGCAAACAATTAATTGAAACAAACATCACCATTTTAAAGTAACCAATAATCATGTCGTTGAGTTAACTACGAGAAGACTGCCACAAACAAGCGGTTACTCATATCCGAGAGTCGCGGCGATTCGAATCGATGTACACCCTGCAGGGGAAACCCAACCAACACGCCACACGCTTTCGACGCTCAGTGCGCGTATGGTCCAAGACCATACGTATCTCACGTGGTCCACATATAGCAACCTTTCGCACCATCATCAACAGCGATGGACAGAGCCACTGCTCCTGAGAAAAAGGGCTCCCGACACAATCCACAACATGATGGCCTACCGATCTGTGTGTCCGTACCCAGTTTTTCTCCCAAGACAATCATTTAAGCAGTGGGGGCAAAGCCAACCTTCTTTTGACGGCTGGCTACTAGGCTTACCGGGCCCCATAAAAATCAGACATGTGGTCAGTACGCAACTCAAATTTTGCCATCAGGGCCAAAACAACGCGGTCTTTAATCAGCATGGATGGGGGCTACCATATAGAAACCTTAGAATTGCCACAACATTCTTCCTGTCCTTCCCTTCCGAGTGTTCTACTGAC
>JBNKNI010000137.1:0-673 GCA_050293765.1 Reinekea sp. | reverse complement strand
CTACTAAGTATTGGATATCTATGGAAGCAACCTGATCATAAGAAGGTTTTCAAGATTGAGTCTATGGGAGACATGAAGTGTTGTGTGAGACAAGATAGTAGTTGAAATAGGATTAACAATGACCTGGCCACGATGAACCATGCATCAGAGAAGAGCAAGTGGGAGTCTTAGCATCGAGGTACCGGATGTGATGGAGAAGAGCAAGTGAATGTTTAATCCGAGAAATCCAGCTAGCCATGAAGAATCACATATCACTAAGTGTCAATCTCTATTGAATCAAGACATGAAGTGACTTGCATATCAAATGTAGAAAATTGATTATACGATGTGAAGTACTCCAAGTCACAAACTCTAAAGAGTCAATGCCAAAGCAAGATTGTCATACCCCATTCCGAGAAAGAGGGAACGAAGCCTCCATACGTGTGCCCAGGATGTTCAAATCACACGTATAGTAACAATATGATAACCAGATTCCATGTTCAGTAATATAAGTACTTATTCATTACAAAATGACCCTTGGGTCTAAAGAAAATTACATCCATGTAGCGGCGAACTAGGTGTGAGATGAGCGTCCACAGGCGTCGACCGGAGGAGAGGCCTGCCTAACAACCATCTTCGGAATCCTGCTGGTATCCCAGACTTCCAACCTCAAATCCATCTAAACAACGATGCA
>JBNKNI010000136.1:0-680 GCA_050293765.1 Reinekea sp. | reverse complement strand
GTGGCCCCGGAGCTGCTCGAGCCGGGAGGCGGGAGCCAGAGCCGCGGGGACATGTGGCAGCCCCGAAGCTGCCCTAGCAGGGAGGCACGAGCCAGAGCCATTGTGTTGACTTGAAGCTTGTACGCGGGGGTACCCGGTCCTCAGGGTACCGACAGATCTTAAAGAACTTGATCGTCTTGCGCCTTGTGACACGACTCTTTTGGTTCAAGATCTTGATCGGATGTTCGGGATATGTCAAGTCCGTCTCGAGTGGTGCCACTTCCGGCAATACAACATCCACGGGTACCTTCAAACACTTCTTTAGCTGAGATACATGGAAGATGTCGTGAACTCCTGCCAATGACGGTGGTAACTCCAACTTGTATGCCACCTTCCCACACTTCTCAAGAATTGGGAATGGTCTAATATAACGAGGTGATAGCTTTCTTTTTACTCCAAACCTCTTCACGCCCTTCATTGGCGAGACCCTCAAGTACACAAGATCTTCAACTTCGAACTCCAAGGGTCGACACCTCTTGTTTGCATAAGTCTCTTAGCGTGACTTCATAGCTTTCAAGTTTTCTTGGATATGACAAACTGTCGCTTCAGCTTCATCAATAAGGTCAAGACCAAAGATAACCTTCTCTCCTAGCTTAATCCAATCGAGCGGGGTGCAGCATCGACGTCTGTATAACACTTTG
>JBNKNI010000135.1:0-684 GCA_050293765.1 Reinekea sp. | reverse complement strand
CACCGACGTACTCGGGTCAGAAGCCCGCAGACCAACGGATTCGTCGAACGCTTCAACGGCACAGTGCTCGACGAGTTCTTCCGCATCACGATGCGCGACACGTTCTATGAGAGCGTTGAGGCGTTGCAAACCGACTTGGATGTCTGGCTGAATCACTACAACACCGAGCGCCCCCACTTGGGCTACCGTAACCAGGGCAGACGCCCGATCGAAACGATCGAGCAATTTGTCAATCTAGAAGGTTAAGACGACAGTTGGAATTCAAGACCTGGTACCGTGTTCGTCTAGCCTGCCTCATTCAGCAGATGATCCGATTTAACACGAACCTCGGGGTCGGAATGTTTTGACGGGCACACGCTAAGCAACCCAACGCCCGCATTTGCGGCTGGTTTGGAGCGCAGCGGAAAACCAGTCCGACAACATGCTTTTGTTACATGCTTTCTTCAAGACTTTGCCGCCTTTATCAATTTTCCTATTTGATCCATGCCGTCAAATGTTGATGGCATGCTCCCATCATCAGTTACTATCCCTGAAAATACGATACTCTCGAATTTATCTAAAGAGTTTGCATCCTTTTTCTTCATTTCGCTCGAATACTCTGAGTAGTTTTGAATAAATCGACAAAGCGTTTTTCTAAGATCTATCTGCAAAAGCTGTGATTTCACAGACTTATAATTAAACAAA
>JBNKNI010000134.1:0-689 GCA_050293765.1 Reinekea sp. | reverse complement strand
GGCGCAGACTCGAGTGTCTGACAGGCGGTTTCAGGCAACCGTGGGGCCCGGTGGGCACTGATGGGGTGCAGGGCTAGCGCGGTGCGGAACGGCGCTGACACATGGGCCCGGCAGCATGGTGCACGCGGTTTAACTCAGTTTAAAAATTGAAATCTGAATTCAAATGAGGTCAAACGATTTCAAAATTCAGCTCAAACTTTGACAGCTTCAAAAGGTGTCTTCCCCTGCTCCAAAAATTCCAAATAAAATATGGATAGAAAGAGCTTGAGATAAGGAACAACTTTCCCCATAGGAACTTGTCCAGATTCAAAAAATAATTAGAACTAAAATTCAGGGAAAAATCTATGAGTTGAATTTCGATAGAAATTCACCGAAAATTTTCAGAACCTTGGATTTTGATGAAATTTGGCTAGCAAGCTCCTGGTTACACCTTATTGCAAGGAAAAATCAATTTTCATCAAAGGAAGATCAGAATTTTGAAGTCCACTCGAAAAGGAAATTCAGATTGATTTCACGATAGTTTGAATCCGAAACTTTATTTTTGAAATTCTGCCTTTTGATTTAGCCTCGTAACAGCCCCTAGTCATTTGTTAATGACTTTCTTTAGGGTTTTTGTAACACGGGGTGTTACAGCGAGCTGCCAGGGTTTTGTGACTGTTGTGGCAAGTGGGTGTGGCCCAGTGGCGAAC
>JBNKNI010000133.1:0-692 GCA_050293765.1 Reinekea sp. | reverse complement strand
ATGCGTGCAGAACACACATTTCTAAGCTGCCTGTGCGGCAGTGAACGGGTTGAGTGCGGTACTACCGGCAATCCACTGTTTCTAAGCTGCCTGTGCGGCAGTGAACATGTCGGGTCGCTATCAGCAAATGCTGAAGGTTTTCTAAGCTGCCTGTGCGGCAGTGAACGCTTCAACAGTTACCGGAGCGTTTGAGAATACTTTCTAAGCTGCCTGTGCGGCAGTGAACAGCATGAGGGGTTGTATCTTGGTTTTTATGGCTTTCTAAGCTGCCTGTGCGGCAGTGAACATTAGCTTTTCGAGATATAAATCGAGATTTGTTTTCTAAGCTGCCTGTGCGGCAGTGAACTACACGCGAAGAAGCAAAAATATTGTTGTAATTTTCTAAGCTGCCTGTGCGGCAGTGAACCAGTTGTCATATATGAAGTATTCCATTTTGTATTTCTAAGCTGCCTGTGCGGCAGTGAACCTGTAACCGCAGTACTCGATGCGATTGAAGAATTTCTAAGCTGCCTGTGCGGCAGTGAACCATTCCCGCCATCCTCAAATGTCGCGTGTTCATTTCTAAGCTGCCTGTGCGGCAGTGAACGGTTTGCAGGATTTCTGATGTGAGGTTACTGTTTTCTAAGCTGCCTGTGCGGCAGTGAACAATGACTCCACGTACAGATGGTATCTGTGGGTTTTCTAAGCTGCCT
>JBNKNI010000132.1:0-701 GCA_050293765.1 Reinekea sp. | reverse complement strand
CATGATGGGAGACCAAAGCTTTTTCTTAGGTATCCAAGTCAAGCAAATGAAGCAAGGTACCTTCGTACATCAAGTCAAGTACACGAATGACCTGATGAAGAAGTTCAACATGGCTGAGCTCAAGCCCGTGTCAACACCGATGAGCATGGCAACATTACTAGATCCAGATAAAAATGGTCAAGCTGCTGATCGATGAGAGTAAAACAGCATGATTGGCTCCCTCCTGTACCTCACAGCGACACGACCGGACATTCAGTTCACTATGGGGCTGTGTGCGCGCTTTTAGACTTCCCCACGCTCTTTGCATCGGATGGCAGTTCAGCGGATTTTCAGGTATCTCAAACACACCCCTGAGTTTGGGATTTGGTATTCTGCTTCTTCTTCACTAGATCTTGTTGGCTTTTCCGATGCTGATTTTGCGGGTTGTGGGATTGACTGAAAGAGCACTTCTGTGACCTGCCATTTTCTTGGATCTTCTCTCATTTGTTGGTCTTCTTGAAAACAGTATTCAGTTGCACAGTCTACCACCGTGGCCGAGTACGTAGCTGCTGCTAGCTACTGCTCATAGATTTTTTGGATAGTGCACACCATGAGAGACTTTGGAGTGAGGTTTGAGAGAGTTCCCCTCATGTGCGATAACACCAGTGCCATCTCAGTAGCCAAAAATCTAGTCTTTAGATCGGAAGAGCGTCGTGTGGGGG
>JBNKNI010000131.1:0-708 GCA_050293765.1 Reinekea sp. | reverse complement strand
ATAAAAAGCATTGAAATCATGGTATGACATATGAGAAACATGAGAAGCATTAGTATAAGTATAAGAGACATTGTTAGTGGTCTTGATACTTTGCTTCTTCTCTTGTTGGATATTGCCTTGGTGAACTTGATGAATTCTTAACATTTAGTGTTCACCCTAGAGTTATGCTTATCACCATTTTTGTATCCAATTCCACTCTTGATATGTGGCCTCCTTGCATATTCTACTTTTTCATCGTTCTCATTTTAAACTTGCTTCGTTGAAGGTTGAGAAGCGATATTTGGTGTGGTTTTTCCCTTCTCAATCTTCTTCACCACATTGCTACGGTTATCTTGAGGAGGTTGCACTTTACCTTGCTTCTTTATCTTGTTCACTTCAAGTTCAAGCTTCTTGACATCTCTCTTCAGGTGATCATTTTCTTGAGCAATTTGATTGTAATAAGTTTTCGCACTCACTTGACTTGTGAAGCCTTTATTGTTGGTTGAAGTCTTGGAGGTGCTTGACCAAAGAGCATCAAATTGCACTTCAAGATCTTGATGTGTCTTTAGCAAGACATCTTGTTGACCTTGAAGAGCACCAATTGAGCTCTTGAGACTACAAGTAGTATTCTTGCTTTTAGCAAGTTCTTGGTCAAGCTTCTCCACCTTACCTTTTTCAAGTGCTAGGAGATTCTTGAGTTCTTCGCTAATTTTTCTCTCTTGAATAAGC
>JBNKNI010000130.1:0-720 GCA_050293765.1 Reinekea sp. | reverse complement strand
TCGATATCATAAAGATGGAAGACTTGTACGATTACTCAAAACTGCATGGCTAAGCAAAACTACTAACCAGAAACTCAATTCTAAAGTATGAAGGCTTAGGTAACCAATTAATGCATGCGGCTAGTGTATACTAGAGAGAGAAAGCATATTGGAACAAAATGATCAAGGGTCACTTGCCTTGCTCTCCCACGGGCTGCTGCTCAATGTCTTGGAAGTCAAGTTCTTGAAGATTCCCAAAGTCATTGGCGCCTAACGATAGCGATCGGAACAAGCAATTGCAAACAAATAAATAACAATACATCAAACAGTATCAACAGATGCTACTCATCGCTACAAACACGTGAACACAAGAATAATCTAAATCAGAGCTACGGTTTAGAAGTTATAAAGGTTTTAAGTTAATAGGTTAAATAGAAAATAAAATAAACCGAATTAACTAAGAAAAGGACCTAATTGTAATTATAAAAAGTTAAACAGGGACCTATATGTAAATTTTTAGGGACAAATATAATTTTGAAAAAGTTCAGGGGTGTTTTTGCAAAATTCTGAGGTGTCGGTGAATTTCGGGATTTATGAATTTATTTTCCTTAAGAGAAATCTGTAGAATATGTCCACAGGACTGTGGATCGGGTGCACCAGCGTCGGCTCATGGGTCCACGGGCTTCACTAAATGCCGGCCGTTGGTTACTGGATCAACGGCTCGGATTAAACCAAGTGAAC
>JBNKNI010000129.1:0-728 GCA_050293765.1 Reinekea sp. | reverse complement strand
CCTAGTTCATGAATTGATTATTTGAGAATTGGAATAGTTGATATATGGTTTAATATGAGACCGGACGGGGCAACTAAAGGAAAGTGGAGAATATTGGATGAGAAGGTTGGGGAGAGGTCTGTTGTCACGATTTGAGCTCCGAAGGTGGTAGCCCCGCCTGTGTCGATTAAGGCCTGCGTCGGTTGGGTCTGAATGAACAAGTTTTGAATTGTGTACTGGCGCATACGGGATTTCTTGGGGTCCCACAAACTTACTAGCATCGTGTGGTGTTGAGCTGGACGATACCCTACCTCCTTATGGATGTCATACGGGATAGTTTCGGGCCACCCACGGTGTGTCCGCCGAGGCATACGCGTGGAAGACGTCACTAGGGTGAGGTAAGACCCGGCCCGGCTTTTTGGTCATATCATGAATTGTTACCACTCATGGTGCCCTCCGGGCATGCGTGTGTCGTGTTGTCAGGTTTATACCCTTGCAAGGTTGACTATTGATTCGAATCTCTACGACACCCTCAGATATGGGTGATGGCTTGTTCGCCGCACCTAAATGTAGTAATTCTACTTTCATAATGTTACTTGGTTCATGAGATGGATATCGACTGCTTGATAGTCGATGAGATGATTAATATATCAAAATTGTTTGATTACACTTGCATGCTTAGAATAGGATGCAAACCTATGATGTTAATTACTTAAATTTGGCTAATAACATGCTTAAAAGTATTTAAA
>JBNKNI010000128.1:0-734 GCA_050293765.1 Reinekea sp. | reverse complement strand
GTATTCTGGGTTGAGTAACCTTTCTCTGGTTTTTCTAGGAAAGTCGAGGCAAGGCAGGCTTTAGATGGAGAGACTTTGGCTAAATAATTTTTTTGGTCTTATTTGCTTTGGTTGAAGAAGTTAATTTCCTCGTTGATTTTATTTCAAATTCAAATAAAAGATAATTAAACTTAAAATGAGAACATTATTGTACTCCCTTGGTGACTAAAAGGTACTAACAATAATTTTTTTAAAAAATATATACTGTAAGAAATAGGATTATGAAACAATTAAATGAATTTAAGTATATCCTCCCGGCTCAGAGAGTGATTATAGCTCATAATACGGTCCATTAGCTCACGTGTTCATAATTCTTGATCCGTTACAAATATAAACATATGTAAATATAGAGCAAATTAAGTTAATTTAAAAATTCTTTAAAATATATGCAACTGGGATCGTGTTTTATTCATCTCGTTGCAAAGAACACAACAATAAAAACATAATTTCAAATGGATTACAAATATAAACATATATAAATATAGATCAAATTAAGTTGATTTAAAAATTCTTCAAAATATATGGAAGTGGAATTTTGTTTTTTTATCTCACCGCGTACAACACAACAGTAAAAACGAAATTTAAAATGGTTATCATATGAGTTGGATTAATCATTTTAAATTTTTGTACTATTTAATGGTGATGCGACTATGATTAGGGTGCTGAAGTGGATAGATTGCATACGCAAAAAATAG
>JBNKNI010000127.1:0-738 GCA_050293765.1 Reinekea sp. | reverse complement strand
AAAGAAAATTGTTTTCTTATTTGAAATCGGATTTTGGGCCGAATCTTCGGCGTGGCCCAGCCGACCTCCCCGCGCGTGTGCAGCCTGCGCAGCCCAGCCAGCCAGTGCCATCGCCCAGCAGTTCACGGGCGCGCACCGCGTAGCGGATCCAAACCTGACCCGATAGCGTCGGATCCGACCCGAACCCGTTATCATACCCGTTAAGCTGATCATTCAAAACCACATTCATCTTCACGAGATAGAGTTCGATGCAAACTAGGAAAGTGTTGGAGTCCTTGCCGACTACGATCCTATCTAAAAACCCCTATATATAGCGCTACATATAATGCGAATTTTTGGCCGCAAGTAAAGATCCCGCCGAACCCTAGGTAGCCACTACATTCAAGTTTTCCGCACGTCCTTGGTCGGTCGAGAAGCTAGAAGGGAGTTCAAGGAAGCCTTGGCGCACGTCCTTGGAGCTGAAGCTTCACTGGAGGCCGCCCTCACCGTCAACAAGCACCGGCCGAGCCGCCTCACCGTTGCCGGGCTCCGTTGCCGCTCTCCGCCGATTAAGGTTAGCATAAACATGTTCCCCTCATCGCTGTGATCCTGTAGGAGCAAACCTCATCAAAAACCGACCACCGTAGCTTGAGAAAACTCGAATTCTGGCGAGCCGCCGCGCTCAGCCGCGACACGCCGCCACGAGCGCAAGCCGGCGCTGCCCCTAGTCGGAGCCAGCCGTCTTAGCCATCGGATCAG
>JBNKNI010000126.1:0-743 GCA_050293765.1 Reinekea sp. | reverse complement strand
CCTATACAAGGATTATGCATCGGTGCTTGCCTTGTTCAGAGAAAAAGTTAGTCTCCTCGAGGCTTGACGGCGTTTGACTCCCGGCAGCTCCTCGCTCCAACTCGGTGTTAGGTCCTATACGGCATGACATGCAAGAGAATTATGATTTGCGGCAAAGATTATCACGACGAGAGTTACCGCTAAATAATTCAGTCTCCGGATTAACCAACGGGAAACAGAAGGCCTAACCCTAACAAAATGCCACGAGCAGGAGCTACACAACTTTGACAAGCTAGAGGAATTTCTAATTGAATTTAGAAACAAATTTCATAATTTTAGGAATTTTATAACAATTTCTATGAATTTCTAGAGATTTAAACTAACTTTAGATGGATCGAAATTAATTGGCAAATGTGGTACAAGAAGTATTTTTGTAATATTTTTAGAACCTAGTACAGATTAAGATCTATCCAACAAAATTTGTTTCATAATTTTCCGAGTTCAAACGAATCCTACACAAATTTTTGAATTTACAAAGAATTGAATAAATAAGAATTTAATAAAATTTAATCGGGTGCAATGGGCCGAATTCGCGCTCGGCTCAGACGCACAGTGCGCGGGCGCGGCCTGCGGAGACGGCGAGGGGGTGGGGCGATGGCTCACCAACGGCAACGGCAGCGGTGGAGCGGCGACGGCAACGGCGGAGCGGCGACGGCGCGGGGTAGACGCGATGGGGTAGACGGCGGCGGGGTAGACGCTCGGAC
>JBNKNI010000125.1:0-746 GCA_050293765.1 Reinekea sp. | reverse complement strand
CACATCTCATTGAACCAGGAAAACCAAGACAGTCCAGTTTCCCAAACCAGAGGGTCTGATTTTGCTTGTAACGGCTATATTTCAAATTTTGGATGTTCCGGTTTTCACTAGCTAGTTTCCAATGGCTAGTTTTTGGGAGGCAAGTATAAAAGCTTCCCCCTCCCTCCTTTGGAGTTTGTTGGTTCCACCAACGAAAATACTCATCCCATAAGCATTTATGAGATCTCCCCTACACCTCTTAGTGAGGTTTGTGTGATTTGTGAAAAATCCAAATTTGGGTTGAGCGAATCCTCTTTGTGAGCATTTAAGCACTTGAGCTTTGTGAAGCATTGTCACACCCCAAAATTCCAAATTTTGGAATGTGACTAAAATTCACTAAATTTTAAACCTTTTTCTTAATAGATTAAAATTTTCCTTTTAGATTATTCTAGAGAATTTATTTTATTAGGCAAAAGATTATTTTCTAAGTTATTAAATTAATTTAGTCTTTTATATATTTGTTTGATGCATTCATGTTGTTGCATAATTTTCTTTGGTAATGATTGAGTGCTATTAGATTTATATTGCAATTGGAATCGTTCAAAGTTCAAATTTTGATTTGAAAATCAAATTGGTTTGCAAATTGGAAAAACATTTGAAAAATAGAAAATATTTCCTATTCCTTAGTCGGTTTGGGTAGAGGCCCAACTTTCTCCCCTGTGCAGCCTGTTTGCATGGCCTGTTCTGCCTCGCGACCCAGTAGCCAG
>JBNKNI010000124.1:0-786 GCA_050293765.1 Reinekea sp. | reverse complement strand
CCTCGGGTTTAATTTATTTACATTTTAGCCCCTGTAATTTTACAAAAACACCCCCAAACTTTTTTGAAATTGTATTTTAGTCCCTCTAATTTTACATTTAGGTCCCTATTTAATCTTTTATAATTACAATTAGGTCCTCTTCTTAATAAATCTACTAACACTAATTAACTAACTAATCTATTAACTTCAAACCCTCATAACTTCTTAACCGTAGCCCCGATTTAGGTGATTCTTGCGCTCAAGTGTTTGTAGCGACAAGTAGATTCTTTTCATACTATTTGTATAGTATTTAGGTACTATTTGGTGTACTGTTTATTTATTTGCAACTGCTTGTTTTCGGTCGCTATCGTTGGGTGCCAACGACTTTGAGAATCTTCAAGAACTTGACTACCAAGACTTTGAGCAGCAGCTAGCGGGAGAGCAGG
Source organism: Reinekea sp. (assembly GCA_050293765.1). Taxonomy (GTDB): domain Bacteria; phylum Pseudomonadota; class Gammaproteobacteria; order Pseudomonadales; family Natronospirillaceae; genus Reinekea. The sequence continues at coordinate 361 of JBNKNI010000124.1, read as the reverse complement.
GCAAGTGACCATTGACCATATTGATCCACGGACCTACATGCATTAATACTGTTACCTCAGCCTCATACTTTAGGATTTGGGTTCATTCCTGGTCAGTTATGCATAGCCATGTAGTCATGAGTGTCGTGCAAGTCTTTCATCCTTTGTGATGGTTAGTATGGCTTGTGTTTTTGTGTGAGAATTTGGTCTTCCATCCATCGAGATGCGATTTGGCCACGTGAGGATCGATGTTGTGGTTTGAGGAATGGATGTAATTGTGGAGATGGTTAATACTGTCATGACATGTGGTGCTTGAATTTGCTAAGGACAGAATCTTAAGAGTAGACACCCTAGGACAATATGTGTCACCATGTGTCCGGTA
>JBNKNI010000123.1:0-788 GCA_050293765.1 Reinekea sp. | reverse complement strand
GTTACGTATATTGCCAAGCTAAAGGATGGTCCAAAAAGAGTTAAGAAAACTTTCTCAATGATTTTGGAAAGGTTTTTGAAATGGTATGATGGAGGGGGAGAAAATGAAATTACATCAAAAATGACTTTTGAAGTTGAAGTGTTTTTCTCCTCTCAAAATATTGACTTCCCCTTTATTTGAAGAGACTCTTGGAGCTTTTTTCTTTTTTTTCTATGCTCCGTCTCTTGAGGACTTGGGGGTTTTGATGATATTTGAGGAGAAAATCACTTCTTCAAAAACTTCTTTTCCAATGGCTTCAATATACTGGCAGTGGACACATATTTTGGAATGGAGTTATGTACACCAACATGGCTAAACCATGATTATGGAGATGGGGGAGTTGTGGATATATTGGCGGTGTATGCATATTTCGGAGTGGATGTATGCACACCAATATTTTCGGGTGAGGCTAGCAATTAATGTGGGTGGTAAACCAATTTTGATTTTTTTTGAAAACTCAGCTGGACACATCCCTTGACAAAGCTCAACACAAGCAAGAGTTGCTATGTGGATAATATTTGGCTCTGGTGGAAATGTATATGTTGTTGAGGAACCTTTCTAAATTCATTCAACTCTGATCAATCTCAAAATCAAGGTTCAACAGGATTAACACTAACTCAGATATCACACCTCCCAACAACCTAGACATGGTTACTTTTGAATTTTTGCTCACATGAGATTTTGTGTCTACCAAGGCACAACTACATTAATCAGTTTGGTTTATCAAAATAAGGGTCATGCACAAGTGA
>JBNKNI010000122.1:0-797 GCA_050293765.1 Reinekea sp. | reverse complement strand
CAACCGAGCACGACACACATCCTATAGCATATCTAATTAGTAAGCAAGTCATTCCATACCGGACACATGGTGGCACATGTTGTCCTAGGGTGTCTACTCCTAAGATTCAGTCCTTAGCAGATTCATGAATGACAAACCACATCACCTGCCGGAATCCAACCGTCTCCACCATTCCAACCTTGCTCAAACCACAACATCAATCCTCACCATGGTCAAATCACATCTTGACGGATGGGAGACCATCTCTCACAAAGACACAAGCCAAACTCAACATCACAAAGGATGGAAAGACTTGTACAACACTCATGACTGCATGGCTAAGCATAACTAACCAAGAATAAACCCAAATACTAAAGTATGAGGCTTAGGTAGTAGTATTAAAGCATGCAGGAAAATGTGTATACTAGAGAAAGAAAGCACATAAGTTCAATGTGGCCAAGGATCACTTACCTTGCTCTCCCACTAGCTACTGCTCAAAGTCTTGAACGTCGAGCTCCTGGAGATTCTCGAAGTCTTCGGCTCCTAACGGTAGCGATCGAAAACAAGCAACACAAGCAAATAAATAAACAGTACACCAAACAGTGCCTAATAACTAAAAAAACAGTACCAAAAGATGCTACTCGTTGCTATGAACGTGTGAGCACAAGAATCACTTAAATCGGAGCTATGGTTAAGAAGTTATGAGAGTTTGAAGTTAATAGATTAAATAGGTAATTAGTATTAACAGATTAATTAAGGAAAGGAATTAATTGTAATTATAAAAAAGTTAAATATGGACCTAGATGTAAAATTACAGG
>JBNKNI010000121.1:0-805 GCA_050293765.1 Reinekea sp. | reverse complement strand
AGGATTCCACATCACCTGCTATGCTGCCTACACTGCTTCATGACCCCAGTGTCTAACTAACTGTATCACAGCAAGGAATCCACACAAGGGGATACAGCAGCCCAGGTCTGGCCGGCTCGCCATGACCTCAGTTTGGTGGATTACAAAGCCCCGATAGGACTGTCACTCCTGTGGGTACCACACTTCCGTGCAAGGCGTGGAGCTTCACTGAAGGATTTAAACCGGATACCACATCAGTGAGTAAAGCCAAATGTTTCCCCGTCAGCCGATAAAATACAAGGAAACACACCAACGTCGGTAAAGCACTCGAGCTACGAGGAGCTAGAGTAATCTACCGAGTCAGACAGATAACCCATGAAGCAATAAGAACAAACAAAAGGAACCATGTGATAGTAACTATGCACGCATCAAAGCTCAAGACAAAACAAGAATAGAACATATAAGAACTAGGACTCAAAGTCTATAAAGAAAGGTAAGGATACAAGAGCTCACCGATCTCTGAGACTACTTCAAGAGTTCGAGCAAAGACTCGACTCGACTCTCGACTCCCGACAGGGCTTCGCCTACGCTACTACTACTAAACCGAAACCTTTACAAGTGAAGAACTACAAGTAGAGTGTGGTGTGTTGAATTCCATCGGTAGAGGGGTATTTATAGGGGTCCAAGGAGGGGTTACCAACATGGTTAAGTTGGTAACTCCCTAAGTGGTGGCCGGCCGGTCATGTGGTTCGGCCTCCTCCGACTATCTCCACCACCTTAGCCTTCCCCTTCTCGTGTAGACACGTGTGCACGAAGCCGTGGGATA
>JBNKNI010000120.1:0-818 GCA_050293765.1 Reinekea sp. | reverse complement strand
GAGATGCTCCAGAATCGAATAAAATAGTTGCAGCGTGCGAACTAGCAAGAAACATACCTAGTACTACATCCGGGGCTTGCTGAGCTTCATCGCTGGTCATATGATTGACCCTGCCATGCATGAAATTCTGCTGCCTTTGCGGCTTCACTTGGTTTCCTGCTCCAGGAGTGGTAGACCGGGTGGGGCATTGCCACGCAAAATGGCCAGTCAAACCACACTTGAAACAAGCTCCACCAGTACGGCTTCCTTGAGTTGGTGCATCGTGCGTGGTTGGGGCATTAGAGCGGGGCCTTGCTGCATGCTCTGGCGAGATGGTTGCTGCCCGTTGGGTCGAGGTGGTTGCTGTTGAGGCCTCTGCATCTGGAAGCTCGGACGTTGGGCTTGGAAGTTCGGTCACTGCATCAGAAACTGAGGGCACGACACTTGCACTGGCATCGGTGGCCAGTTCATCTGAGGTGGCTTGAAGAACTGGTTAGGCTGTGAGAAGCGGGGCCTAACGTTGCTCCCAGAGGGTTGTCCATGGAATGACACCTTCCTCTTGCCATCCTTCTCCATTTCCTTGATCTTATTTTCAATAACAATGGCCTTGTCGACCACGTGCTAGAAGTCGGCGTAATCTGTGTTGAGTAGCTGGAATTGAATATCATCATTCAACCCATTCAGGAACATGTCCTATTTCTTTTCATCAGTGTTGATGTCATCAGGGGCATATCTTGATAACTTAATGAATGAGTTGAGGTACTCATTCACTGTCATACCGCCTTGTTTTAGGTCGGCGAATTCCTTCTTCTTCAGCTTCATGGTGCCACGGGGCACAT
>JBNKNI010000119.1:0-828 GCA_050293765.1 Reinekea sp. | reverse complement strand
AAGTTCCGTCAGTACTCCGACAACTCTCAGATTCAACCGGCGCTGATGGCGGATGAGATCGACTGGGGTTCTAACTTTGTGGCCGACATTGACAAAACCTATGTCGCACCCAGCCCAGACACCCACGGCTACTGGTACCCAGCAAACGATTTGTGGAACCTGTACACCAATACACGTAAAGCACCTTTCAATGACGTGAACTTCCGTAAAGCTTTCTCCATGGCGATCGACCGCGACACCATCGTTGACTTAGCGACTTATGGCTACGCGACTGCGGAAGATACCGTTGTTGGTATTGGTCAATTCCACGCAGCGGCGATGGATAAGAAAATCAATAAGAAGTACGCAGACCTGGCGGAATACAATCCAAAAGAAGCGAAGAAAATCCTCAAGAAAGCTGGCTACAAAGACGTCGACGGTGACGGCTACCTGGAAAACCCAGACGGTTCTAAGATCGATTTCCAGATTGATATCGTGAACGGCTGGACCGACGTGGTGCAGGCAGTGCAGATGACCACCGAATACTTGGCGGATATCGGCATTAAAGCCTCTACGCACACAGTGGAATGGTCTGCTTATGACTCTGCGCTGAAAGACGGCACCTACGACGTTTCCTTCAACTGGTCAGCGACAAACCAAACCAGCCCGATCAGTGCGTATCGTGAATACTACCACCCAGCCCGTGTGGGTCAGATCTGGCACGCTGGTCACGGCATGGCGTCTGAGAAACTCGGCAAGCTGGTGGATGAGTATGGTCGTATCGATGACGAGCAGCGTCGTAAGGAAATCCTCGACGAGCTGATGATTTTCACCGCTGAAAATCTGCCG
>JBNKNI010000118.1:0-854 GCA_050293765.1 Reinekea sp. | reverse complement strand
GCACATCTTGCCTGCGCCCGCAGGCAAGGTTTCTGATGCTTAAAACAGAAACAAAACGAACTAACGAAAAGCGAGATAACCATGTACAAAAAAATAACCAACATAGACGACGAACTGCTGTTCACTCACGCCCATCAACGCGAGCTGGAAAAACCCAACCCGGTTATATTGGACAGCATCGCCCGTGCCGAGCTGTACATTGCCAATACCTTTATTCATTTAAAACACGAAGCCATTCACGCACTCATGCTCAGCACGCGCAGCGTACTATTAGAAAGCCGACCCGTCCTCTCCGGCAAATTTTCACTCAAAGAACTTACCACCAACTTACTCATCAGCCACATCATTCAAGCCAGCGCCACACGGCTTATACTCATTCACCACAACCCCAAAGGTAACTTATCGATAAGAGACAAACACTTATTGGAAGCCACACGCATCAAAGACAGATTATTGGAATACTCAATCTGGCTGGACGACTTCTTCCTCATCACCAAAGCCGACACTGTTAACAGCAGTGGCTATAACCGAATGAACACCACCTCACTCGCCAGACTTGGATTAGTGTAACTTTTTTTAGGTCGGGCTTTAGCCCGACAATCTTTAAAATCCGTCGCCACTAAAGCTTGCTTCCACAGGTACGTGATTACATATGTGCCTTCTAACCACGTAGGAGCCTTCGGAGCAACGCGGAGAGGCGATATCTGTGAAGGTCGGGCTTTAGTCCAACAAATAGAAGCCTCTTCGAACTAACCACAAGAGAATCCGTAAGAGGTGAAAAATTGTGTGGGGCAGTAGCCCGACCAAAGCCCCCATTCCGGATCTGGTCGGAAACCGACAGACCTCGCAGCAAA
>JBNKNI010000117.1:0-913 GCA_050293765.1 Reinekea sp. | reverse complement strand
AGAGGCGAAATAAATGACATAAATAAGCCGGGTGCTAACTCGGCTTATACAACTCCGAACCACTTCCCTATATTTGATCATTTCAACAGCTCGACGCTTCAAGCGTTACTTGCTGCCTGACCGGCAGAAAACGTATTTTACGTAAAACAACGCATTCGGATTCATTTCTAAGCTGCCTGTGCGGCAGAGAACGACGCTTCAGAAGATTTGGGGCATTCCAGTATTTTTTTAAACTGCCTGTGCGGCAGAGAACTCGTGGGGGTAGCAAAGAGCAATTGCGTCACCTTTCTAAGCTGCCTGTGCGGCAGAGAACGCTACCTAGATCATCCGGCTTTTGCTCGGGCTTTTCTAAGCTGCCTGTGCGGCAGAGAACATCGTGGCTGTGAAGCTGGTTCAGGTTAATGATTTCTAAGCTGCCTGTGCGGCAGAGAACTGGGGATCGCGAAAGGAGAAGCTCGTTGATGATTTCTAAGCTGCCTGTGCGGCAGAGAACGCCACAATGAGTGGCTTAACTGATACCCAAGATTTCTAAGCTGCCTGTGCGGCAGAGAACGGTGGCATTTTCGGTCTTCTGGGCCGTAAAGATTTCTAAGCTGCCTGTGCGGCAGAGAACTTTTTATCGCTCACTGTGATTTGCATTCAACTTTTCTAAGCTGCCTGTGCGGCAGAGAACTCATTAGTGTACTGATTTCGATAACTTGGAATTTTCTAAGCTGCCTGTGCGGCAGAGAACTTTTACAGCCACGATAGCAGCCACGCAAGCCATTTCTAAGCTGCCTGTGCGGCAGAGAACGAAGACCGTTGTCAAGCAGGCTTCTAAGTACTTTTCTAAGCTGCCTGTGCGGCAGAGAACTGATCAAGGGGTGTTTATTGCTATGGTCGATTTTTCTAAGCTGCCTGTGCGGCAGAGAAC
>JBNKNI010000116.1:0-925 GCA_050293765.1 Reinekea sp. | reverse complement strand
ATTCCTAGAATTCTTCAACTAGTCTGCGAAACCGAAAATTTATTGATTGCAATTGTTACTGTAGTTTCGACAGCATCGCTGCTGATTTAGTGTAATACCCATTTACGAAAGAAATAAGAGGATGCTGGTGGTCGGTTAAATTACCGGTTTTCAAACTATTTCGATTGGACAAAAAACTCCTATTGCGGCATTTTTTACGAATATTGCCTCCATTTTACAATTTGTAATAGGGTTCCTTATAGAAAAACGCTAAAGACCACATCGTGGGATCATCGTTATACTAGGAAAAACGTTGGATGAAGCACTGCAGCGGCTGCGCGAAGATTAAGTTCTGTGGAAATAGATGTTCGCACTCAAACTGCGTGTAACAGGGTAGTGGGAGTAACGTGAAGTTCGGTTTTACAATTCAAGGGAAATAACGTTAATGAAATTGAGATTGCTGCACATTGGGCTAGGAATACTGATTGTGCCCGTTACGTACTTTTATATGTCGGTATACCTTGGGGATCTGGACCCAGTTTGGAAAGATTTTTTTCCTGTTTTGACTTCGACCGTATTGGGTTTCGGGTTGGGGATTATTTATGCTGAACTTTTTGCAAAAAAAATTGTTAAGCACTATTGGCTGGTAACAATTGTCGTCGGCTTAGCCATGATGAGCTTATTGTTTCTTTTAGATTGGAATGAACTTTATCTCGTTGACCCGTTGAGTTTCAATCTGGCTTTCGTTCTGTTTGCTTACAGCTATAAGTACGAGGTGCTTACGAATGTCAGTCCACGAATGAAATAGGAAAGTGCTATTTCCAGCGGATAGAACATTATCTACGAATAATTTTTGTATTTTTTTAAAAGTTCTACGTTGCTCTTGTACTTTGAAAATTGCTGACCGCACTAGGCGGCCAGCCTGTTTTCTTAACGGTTACTGGAC
>JBNKNI010000115.1:0-955 GCA_050293765.1 Reinekea sp. | reverse complement strand
GCATGGATGGAACCACACCCGTTTGCTGCTCGACATTACCTGGGAGGAGGTGGAGATCCGTACCCACGGGATTATCCACCTTGAGCACCACGTGGAGACACAGGACACCGAGCTTGAGGCGAGGGCGGAGACGATCGCCAACCTTGAGCAGCAGTTGTTGGAGTTTCAGGGACAGGCACCACCTGAGCCTTGGATAAGTCTTGCTGAGCATAGTCGCTCAAGCTTTGCTCTTGCTGTCTTTTGTGTGCAGGTGAGGAACTGCTTCCTCTTACCGGTGATGTCGATGAGGGTTGTTAGTGGGAACTCCAAACCAATAATAGTTGGACTCCGTACTAGGATCCTCAGGCTTAGAATGCCGATGGATGGCATTCTCTTTTAGGGCAAAGAGAATGTTCTGACCGTTGAGAGAAATCGCTTCCGCAAACTCTGATTTATCTCCTAAAGTGTAATTTTGGCTTCAAACCTCTTGTTGTATCACTAATACATGAACCTAAGTTGTAATAACTTCTACTGAAATTTATAATATGGTATTGTACTTATGTGTGTTGATTGTGTTCTCGCTTTGCTGATAATTGCTCAAGTTGATTCTGGCGACAAACCCCTTCTCGAGGTGGTTCTATCACAGTTGGTATCAGAGCAAGATTGGGGTAAAACACACACGAAAGCATCTAAAAATTGTAACAACATTTTCGGTGAGGAACGCTTAGCCCACATAAGGACTCTAGTAGTTTCTTTAGGTGGCAAGCTAACTTATGTGTTAATTTATGCAACTACGGAATTGCATCAACGAAGGTATGTTGTGATTTTTGCAGTGTTTATCTTATTTTGTTGTTGATGATCTTATTTTGTTGTTTGTGGCCTTTGTAGAAATATTAGGGCTTGTGGATGCCTTCTTTTGTTGTTTATGGATATTTTTGGTTGTTTGTGTTTAGCTGATAGGACATGAGTGGGTAAT
>JBNKNI010000114.1:0-965 GCA_050293765.1 Reinekea sp. | reverse complement strand
ATTGATTAATATTTTTGTAGAGTTTGTGAGTCTCGGGGATCCTACCAGGAAGATGTTTGATGATGGTGCAGGAATGTATGAGTACTTGATGTATACTATTTTGGATTGTGGTAGTGCCTGCTAGTGATCCAAAGGACCTATTCATGGAATGTGTAACCATGTGAACAACACAAAGTATAGAGCTGGTATAGGTAGGATTAGTTAAGTAACATGTTGCTTTCCCTGTTTTGCGGATATTCATGGCAAAAGGATAGGATGCGGCTTTCTGGACTTAGGCGATGGAGTTCATTTATCTCCTAGCCTTGGCACAAGAGGGGGCTTCTGTAGGATGGTGTAATCCACAGCGGTGAAACCTTAGTGTGGATGTTTTGTGGGCTGGGAAATGCTGTGAAAGACTATGTGGTGATCTCCTGGCTGTGCACCAAAGGGAGTGTACATTGGGCAAAATGGAGACTTCTAGTCGCTTAGCTAGCGATGAAATCACCAACCTGTGGGTAAAGTTGTGCAACATCTGCAGAGTGTAAACTATCATGATAGCCATGCTCACGGTCATGAGCGACATGGACCTTTCACATGATTAGTTGGGTTTGGTTGGCTTGAATCTATCGGGGTTGAGTCTAGTCGATTTGGTTTGTGGTATGCAGTAGGTGTGAAGCCTATGTGCATGGTTCTTGGTTTGGCTATAGGTGGGATGCCTGTGAGCGTTGGTCATTTTTGGCTACAGGTGTGACTCCTGTGAGCTTGAGGCCCTTGATTACCGTGGGTAATCTAGGTGCGTGGTCATGCTTAGTTATTGTCTAGGTCTAGGTGCTTTCTCTGCGAATAAATCAGTTGGTTAAGCCTTTCTTGTTACAAGCTTACATGTCATTATTTTTCCCACACTTGCTGAGTACTTTATGTACTCACACTTGCCATATTTCCTGTATATTGCTGCTATGCTCTGCTGCTCAAAAGATGAGGAGTAC
>JBNKNI010000113.1:0-969 GCA_050293765.1 Reinekea sp. | reverse complement strand
ATATGTAAAGTTTTATTATATTAGACTAGATGTTAAAACTTGAAAGTAAGGACTCACTCTTAGCGTGGGTTTGGCATAGTATAGAGCTTATCCTATTTAGCCTTGCATACTAGGAGTCGGCTGTTTATATCCACGTTGACAGGTAAGTCTTGCTGAGCTTTAGTTGCTCAAGCTTTACCTTGATGTTGTTTTGTAGGTGTGCTCTCTCTCTCCCTATTGGCGTGAGCCGTTCTTGAGGTCGACATCTCTAGGGCAAGGTGTTGTTTCTATTCTCCATCTTCCGCTTAAAACTCTGTAATCGAATTCAAAACTCAAATTGTAATAAACTTTAACTTTTAGAGCATTTCATATGTTTAATTCTTGTATGTGATGTATTATACGTCATTACTTCGATAATGACACCCCATAATGATCCTGGTTAGGACTGACCATTCTTACTTAAGGGTGGAACGTCACAAAATATTATCCTACACATTAAGTTGAAAAACCCGCTGCATCACACGGAGTTATAAACTAGTATACTTATATTTTTATAACCCACTACAAGTCATTAATTTTAATTTTCTCACAATGTAAATATGCATATCATCTTGTGTCATATCATATTTCTCTATTAAAAAATATTTTTAAAAATTTAAGGAGCATGCCATATCATCTTTCTTTATTAAAAAATAATTCTAAAAACTCTACAATTTTTTTTTCAAATTAGTCCCTCAATTGTAGAAAAATAAAAATGTAGTTCATACAAATCTATATCTCTATCCCTAATTATATCTATTTTTTATTCTAATCATATTTGTAGCAATTATCTTTCATATTAAGTTAAATTTAACTAAAACTATCTAATGTCTCCACTTTTTTCATACAATATTTAATTTTCTCTTAAACTGTGTGTTGCTCTTCCTGCAACAACGCGCGGTGATGTCTCATCTTCTTGATGTGGTATTTAATTTTCTTTTAAACTGTGTG
>JBNKNI010000112.1:0-990 GCA_050293765.1 Reinekea sp. | reverse complement strand
CACATTGACCTCACACTTGTCCTGGCCAAGGGTCATAGACATGCGGCCGCGGTAGACAGGAGCGTCCCCTTCGTAGCCGAGCTGGCGGAGTGCGTCGTACAACACTCGCGGAAAACCCGGCCGATGCTGGCCCGTGGAGCAAAGGCTCCCATCCGCAGCGATGGTGACGTGGGGGTAGTTGTCCATGTTCATCTGAAAACACAATCATGAAAACGTCACTATTCCCCAAAGTAATCATCTTAGAGAAAATAAATACCGAAGCTGGAAATAAGCGAACAGCAGTGAAGAAACAACAAAAACAGGACTGTTCGGTTACAATTCTGTCTGGGAGCTGAACACCAAAAACATGGGCAACTCTCCCAGCTTTCTATCCGTTACTCATACGATTATATCCGCCAAGCGGTTTAGAAGTTACAGAATTTTGAAGATTGACTTCGCTGCTGATTTCTGTTTCTGGGTAGAACAGCGGCTGAACGGAACTTAACTTTTGGGTCTCGGATTGGCCGAAACTTCGAAAGTACCGAATACCATCATGGTAGGAAACTCTCTCAGCTTTCCGATGGTCCATAATATGGCCCCAAACGGTTAGCGATTTATGAGTTATGGCTGTCAGAAACTCGACCAGTTTGCTGAATCAGAATTCTGGACAGACTCGACATTTTGGTCTAAATAAAGATTTTGACAAAATTTCGCCATGACCTCCCCAGAAACTTTGAATACCAAAGTTGCCGATAATGATCTCAGCTTTCCTCTGGTTACTCATATGGCCTTTTCCGATGCACGGTTTTGCAATTATGGGATTTCGAACTCAGAACGAGGTGCTGAAAACTTTCTGGACAGACTGTGCAGACTGGCGAACGATCAGGTTTTAAGAGCTGAAGATGCACGAAACTTGACGAGAGTTGTTTACAAATTCCGTAGGCCACTGACTCAGCTTTCCAACGCCTACTCACACGCACATTTTCATTAACCACAGCAGTGGTTACAACT
>JBNKNI010000111.1:0-1028 GCA_050293765.1 Reinekea sp. | reverse complement strand
TGCTCTTTAAGCTCGGCTAATTGATTAGCGGCCATCCTATACGGTCTCTTGAAAATAGGTGTAGTACCAGGAACTAATTCAATCACAAATTCAATTTCATGGTCTGGTGACATACCTGGCAACTCCTCTGGAAAGACATCCGAAAATTCAGAGACGGTCCTGACATCCATGGTTGAGGCAGCATCAAGTTGATTCAACACTACTCGATTGAAGGCGGCTTTGTCTGTGACCAAGTTTTCTGCCACATATTCCATTTCCTTACCATTGCTAGATGTCAGTTTCACTGCCTTCTTAGCACAGTTAATCATTCATTTATGCTTGCTTAGCCAGTCCATTTCGAGGATCACGTCAATTCCATTTGACTCAAGGACTATGAGGTTGGCTAAGAATTCTACCCCCTTATGTGAATGCTAACTTTAGAGCAAACATGCCTTGCATGCATATCTCCTCAAGGAGAACTAACAATCATTTGGTTCTTTAGCATGGATAAGGATCGGTTATGTTTTTGGACAAATGTAGCAGCTATAAATGAATGAGATGCTCCAGAATCAAATAAGACAATTGCATTATTATCATTGACGAGAATCATACCAATGATAACGTCCGGAGCTGCTTGAGCATCTTCTACTGCCACATGGTTCACACGAGCATGAGCTTGGTTTTGCCTTGCTGGAGTAGATGCATTGTTGTTGGCATTGCGGTTGATGTTCTGATTTGTGCCTGGGGCTAGAGTCTGATTTGCCGGCTTCCTTGGACACCTATTAGCGTAGTGCCCACTCTGACCACAACTGTAGCATGGTCCCACAACACCAGTGTTTTGTGCATTATTGCTCCTCTGCGGTGGCGGCGGTGCGGAACGAGGAGACTGGAAGTTGGGGCGCAGAATCTGTCATTGCGGCGTTTGAAATCCTTGACCCGTAGCTTGCACTCTTGGCTGTGCACTCTGCTGCACAACCGCGCAACGTTTGCTGAACACACCGCGGCAGCTACTCAGTCATGCCATGCCCGAACTGGCCGCGAGTGATTTT
>JBNKNI010000110.1:0-1070 GCA_050293765.1 Reinekea sp. | reverse complement strand
CCTTAATGTCCGAAATCATTTTCTTCAATAATGTTGTCTTACCAGAGCCTATTTCCCCGCTGATGACTACAAAGCCTTCAGGACTCCAGACGGCGGAGTCCATAAAAACGAAAGCTCTTGAGTGCTGCCGCGACATATAGAGAAAGTCTTCTTCCGGGGCCATTCGGAACGGGTGACGCTCGAAGCCAAAATGGTCTAGGTACATTGAACAAATTCCTTGATTCTTTTGAGATTTCGAACCGGTTGCTTCTGGATAGTACATCCGATTCCATGCGCTATTCAAAACAGGTCGATGAATTTAAGTCGAATAGCCTCAGTGTGCGATACGTTATGTGGATTATGCCAGTTTAATCAGTTCATTCTCCAGATTCTTATAATTGACTGCGCAGTCGTACTGTTCGAGACAATTTGTCATTGTTGTAAAATCAAAATCATGAACCAGTTGCCTAAGTCGATGTTCGCATTTGTGTAAGTTAGTGTAATGCCTGAACCTCGAAAACCAGCTTGCTTCGTTGAATCGAGGTTGGTCTGGGTCTACTTCCCAAGGATGAAGATAAAACACCTTGGGGATTTTCCCGTTGGAAGAAGCTTCGTTAAAGAGGTAGCGAAACACAGGGTAAGGGAACTGCCGGAAGTATCCGCCGCCAGCAGCAGGTATCGATAGGCCAAGTTTTTGACAAGTTGTGATGGGGAATTCTAATAAGCTTCCGCCATTACTTGTTTGAATTGTATAAGGTTCAACCGGCGTTTCAGGAATACCATAGTTATCGTGATACACGGGGAATATGCTTGAATCCCATTTAAATCCTAGTTCAGCGAGCACATCTAAAGCCCATAGCGATTTCTTCGTAATTGAGTAGCTCGCAGCTCGGTAGCCATTGATCGGTGCTTGAATGATGTTTTCAAGAATTTCCTTCGATCGATACGATTCCTCACGAAATGTGGATACCGATTGAGAGTAAATAAGTTGATGACTGTAGCCATGGGAGGCTATTTCATGGCCTCGGGCGGCTATTTCTTGCACTAGGTTTGGTGATCGTTCGGCAACCCAACCTAAAATGAAAAAAGTC
>JBNKNI010000109.1:0-1071 GCA_050293765.1 Reinekea sp. | reverse complement strand
CCTTCAGGATTAAAGTTTTCTAAACAATATACATTAATACCGAAATGATCGGGAGTTACACGCTTTCGATGGAACGGGTAGATCCCACATTTCTTGCAAAAAAAGTGTCGAGCCGTATGTGTGTGAAACTGATATTCAGTTAAATAGCTTTCACCCTTTACTAGGGTGAATTTGCTCTCATGAACCTTGACCATTAGTGCATTTTTACGAGTGCAAATAGAGCAATCACAAGTAGTCAATTCAGGGAAGTCTGTGAGAATTTTGAAGTGAACTTCACCACAATGGCAGCTACCAGAATATTCCTTTTCAGTCATGCACACTCCAGATGGTTAACGTGTACGCCAGAGGTTAAAATGCGCAGTAAATTTTAATCCACTGCGCGTACTTGTTATAAGTTTACTCGAAGCAAACATCACTTAGTTCATCAAATTCCTTTTCAATGAAATCCACCCAAAAACTGCAGCCGCCAGAGCCGCATGACCATGTATACGTAAGATAGCGTGAGTCTTTTAAGTTCACTACCAATGTGTCGCCACTAGCAGCTCCTATGCAGGAGTGAGTACCATCAACGCCTATTGTAAGAGGGGCATTCTCAATATGTGCGTAAACTGTTGTTGTCGAAATTCTAAGCTTGCTCTTGCCCAGGAACGGCCTGCTTTTCCATTGGACATCTACAGTGTCTTCACTGTTCATTTCTGTCATCTTATCTAGGATTTCCGTGTCCTTCCATGCCTCTACTGACTCTCCACTATGCACAAGACTTATTATTGCCTGTAGGCCATTCTCCTTAAAGTACTCTCGGAGTTCATTTATTGTGTTTCCATCTTTAGCAAAACCTATTGAAGAACTAAAGATAAAAATTAGTAAAAATATGTAAAAAAACTAGATCGAATTCTAAGGTTACTGGTGAAGAAATTTTTGTAAAACCCGGTCATTTGGGTTGATAAAATTTAAATTTTGTCAAATCTGTTTAAATTTGTTCAAACGTGTTCGGCCGGATCCACTGTTCATTGCTAATTCGGCCGATAATTCAGCAAATTTGGCTGATTTTCATGTTTTAAAAAAATTCCT
>JBNKNI010000108.1:0-1174 GCA_050293765.1 Reinekea sp. | reverse complement strand
TATTGGATTATGAAAGTGATATTGCTGGCTAAACTCAAGGCGATTGCCGACGTCGCGCAACACATCAGCCAGAAGGACTTAGGTCACACATGTGATATTCACAGTCAGGACATGGTCGGGGATATTGTCGCCAGTTTTAATCGGATGGCCGCTGAATTGAGAACGCTGATGGCGACTCTGTCTGAGTCAGTCAGTCGTGCCGACTCAAGGGCAGAGGAATTGCAGACCGGCAGCACCCGGCTGGCGGAGGATATTGGCAATCAACAACAGAACATCGCTGTTTTGCACCAATTACTGAGCGACGTTGAGTCCCGCTCTAATCTTATCGGCGACACCCTAGCCAACTGTTCGGTCTCCATAGACTTCGCTGATTCGACGACGGAACAGGCCAGCACGCAAATCCACAGTATGCTCGACAGCAACCGGATACTGGTCAGTAATACCACCGAATCCATGCAGGTTATGAATCAGTTGGCGACGGACGTGGAAGCCATTCATCAAGTGATGGCGATGATTAACAGTATTGCCGAGCAGACCAACTTACTGGCGTTGAACGCGGCGATTGAAGCCGCTCGCGCGGGTGAACAGGGGCGGGGCTTCGCCGTTGTCGCCGATGAAGTGCGCAACCTGGCCGCACGTACCCAACAATCCACCTTGGAAATAGAAAACACTCTGAGTCAGCTTCAGCAACGCACCCGAACGGCGGTAACGTTGATGAATGAGACCCAAACCCATGTCACGGCGACCCAGGAAAACGTGGACAGTGTCAACAGCGCGTTGGTTCAAATCCGTGCCACGATGTTCGAAGTCGTCAAGCAATCCCGTGACATCGTAGGGTTGATGGATGAACAAGCCGAAAAAATTGTGGAAACCAACCAGAGGGCGAGTAACATCGATGAGTTCAGTCAAAAATTGTGCGCGTCGGGTACGGCGCGGCAACAATTTTCTGAACAGCTGCATCAACTGATCTCCGATCTGAACTCGATTATCGCGCATTACCGCTTGTAGCAGCGAATCGCTTGTATTCAAGATTACCCATTGTAAAGTGGTGCCGGTGGGATGCAGAAAAGGCGAGACAGGGTGGAAGCAGAACCGGTATATCGATTACGACAGATGTTGTCAGCGATTCACCCCTTAACCGATGCGCAATGGCAGCTTTTTCGAACTCAACTGC
>JBNKNI010000107.1:0-1185 GCA_050293765.1 Reinekea sp. | reverse complement strand
CTTGAGGGATAGATAGTTACTTATATCGGAGTCAGAGTCGGAGATGTGTCGCGAAGACTTGCCCATGAGGCAAAGGCCGGTGAAGTCGCTTGGCTTGCGCTTGACCTTCTCATCCTCCTCTGAGCTGGAGAAGTCAAGGTCGCTGAGGGCAGCACACGCTCGGGACATCATCTTCTGGAACTTCTTCTTCTTCTTCTTGCCCTCGCCCTTGTCACTGGAGTCATTCCAGTTGTTGTAGTTGTACTTGTTGGAGGAGTCGAACTTCTTCTGCTTGGGGCAGTCAGCGATGAAGTGGGTGGTGTCGCTGCACTTGAAGCAGCCCCTAGGAGATCTCCTCCCCTTCTTGTGGAACTTGTGCAAGGCATAGAACTTTCTCGCCAGAAGGGTGATCTCATCGTCTGGAATGCTCTCATACTGCTTATCTGAAGCTGTAGACAAGGAAGACAAAGCAAACTCCAAAGCAGATGAGTCAGTAGTGTTGGTGGGGTTAGCCACATGGCCACCAACACGAGTACTAGTAACAAAAGCCTTACTAGTAAGAGAAGCATCATGGTTCGGATGACCATTCCTAGATAATTCATGAGATTTTAATTTGCTAAACAGTTTCTCAGTGTCTAGGGTAGCAAAGTTAGCAGATTCCTCTAAAGCAGTAATTTTCATGCCTCATACATGATCATCAAGTGCATATAACAACTGCTTAGCACGTTCATTATCAGAATATGCAAGAGGACCACAAGAACGTAAGCTACTGATAATGGACTCAAACCTAGCAAAGCAGTCATCTAGGGACTCTCCAGGTTTCTGAGAAAAAATATGATACTTGGAGGATCGGAGAAGGTGACCAAAGGGGGGTGAATGGAAGCCAATCAAAATTCTTATGCAAGAACTGGCCTATGTCCCAAGTTCAAACCCCAAAGCCAAAACCCTGCAAGAAGGCGATGAACACACCAACCAACAGCGTAGAAATGATCCCCTCAAAGTTATAAACACACCGGAAAAAGAATACGATCAATTGGACACCCGGTTAGCAAAATATGGCCAAAACCGTGAACCAACATCGGGTTGAAACTCTCAGTCGGACATTGTCTGATGGAGCCGGGCATTATCCGGTAGAGCCGGATATTGTCCGACTGGGGGTTTCTTGAGCTCAAAACTAAAGGCTGGACCTTGTCCGGGTCACGTCGG
>JBNKNI010000106.1:0-1172 GCA_050293765.1 Reinekea sp. | reverse complement strand
TATGCATTCATTTAATCCATGTTTGTTGCATTTTGTTGATTGATTGCTTGTGTTTACTTCACGTTAGGTAACGCTGTACTGGAGCAATTTTTCGAGGACTTCCAGGACCAAGCCTTCGAGGAGTCCCCGTTCTTCTTTGCAGGGCAGCAAGGCAAGTGCCCTTGACCATTTTGCACCCATTACTTTCCTGTCTATAATGTAGAAGTAGAACTGCATGTTAGGAGCAAGAGTTGCGCAAACTTTTGCTAGGCCTACTAGAATTGATTGTCTTTTCCTTGAGAATCCCATAGAGTAGAATGGTTAGGTCCTTGGGTTAGTAGAATTGCTTAGCCCAGGATGATCTGGTCTGGGTTTGGGTAGCTGTATATTTACCTTTTATCTATTGTCACCCTGTCAGTCGTTGTTGTTCCTTGTTAGTGTGAAGAATAGGGATTTGGGGTGACAGGTTTGGAACTGTGTTTGGTGGATTCTGACAGCTCAGGGCTGTGTCCGGTGGACTCCAGAAGCCTGTGGTAGTTATCATACCCAAATCTAAGGACCGGTTCATGGAGCGACCACCCATGAAAACAGTACAACCATGAGCCTATATGGGTATGGCCTGGCATAGTATGTGGTAGAGTCTAGTCTTAGCGTACCAACCAGCTGTGCGGGGAAGCTGAGATGGCAAACCGCTGGGATGTTTGGTGAAGCTGCGATGGCGGAACCGTGGGATGGTGTGGGAAAAGCTGCGATGGCTGGAACCCATAAGGCACAAGAGGGGGCTTCTGGGTGGGTGCGATGCTCACACTGGCGGTGAAACCTCAGTGGGTACGTTACAAGCTAGATGAAACAATTGAATAGTCTTGTAGTGATTTCCTGGCACACACCTTGGAAGTGTGTAAGAGTGCTCGTCGGTACAACGAGTATTCGGCTATCTGAGGATAATCACGACTCATGGGTAACGTGTACAACCTCTGCAGAGTGTAAAACTGTTATAACAGCCGTGCTCACGGTCATGAGCGGCATGGACCCTCACATGATTAGTTGGAACCTGAGATGGGTTTGGTTTTGTTTGGTTGGTTTTGTCGAAGTGGGTTTCTTTAGGCTGTGGGTCGGTCACGGTGAGACTCCGTGATGCGATCGAGTTTGTTATCTTTGAGGAGATGAGTACGCTACTTGTTTACTAGATTAAT
>JBNKNI010000105.1:0-1195 GCA_050293765.1 Reinekea sp. | reverse complement strand
TGATGTCCTTGCTGCATCGGGACTCCTCTTGGTGTGATTTTTGGATATGTTGTGGGGGACATATGTGAGCATCTACTGGAGAAAATTGGGAGCATTTCGATGGCTAGATCATCGGGAACGAGGCTGTGAACTGGTGGCATTACTGCTGGACAGAACTGGCAGGCAGAGAAAGATAGAGTTTATTTGGACTCTATGGAATGAGGAGGAGAATGCTTGGGAGCTGTTGTGGTGTGGTAGGGGATGTCTAGGGGTCCTTTTATAGGCCAAGGGAGGGAGAGAGAGGACATGAATGAGCAGAAATGGCCAGCAATGAAGGTGCTGCAAATTGACCATTAAGTTGGCAGTTTTATCCTTTGCTTAATGGCATTTGATGGGGGGGGAATGGCTAGGTATTATTGGGTGATTTGTGACCATAAAATGCTGAATTATTGTGGTATATTTCCATGCTTGAGTCAGCTGAAATTGCAACCATGAAGAAGAGGAAATAATGACCATTATAGGGTCATTTATTGATGAAATTTTATGAAGGAATTGTAGGAAAATAATCTTCCTCGGAATACAACATGGTTGCTGTTATTTTGACCTTGAGTATGAGCTTTGCCGCTCATCTAAGGTGAGCAGGAGGAAGAGAATGAATGAGGCACACTGGAAGAAGAAATGATCGGTTGATTTCTCATGAGTCAGAAGAAAAGGGAATTGCTCTATGACGAGATGGACTTTGTTTCCAATTAGGGATGAATTTTATAAACCTTTGTAAACCTTTTTGAATGAATGTTGAGAGAAGAAAATTCTTTTGAATAACTTTGTTTGGAAATGTTTCACAACTGAAATGAATTATTTTAAAAGAACCATTTGAAGATCGAAAATATTTAGGGACTCATTTTAAATGCAAAATAAAAATCACTTTAGGTTAAAATAAATGAATTCTTTTGGGAATTTTAAGTTTCTTGTGGGAAAAATGGTTCACATTCCGAAATGAGAATTTCGGGATGTGACAACAAGTATCTGTCACCCCACAGCAATAGATGATTCAACGCCGCAACCTCTTTCAGACCCCAAACACTGAGAATCAGAATGTGCAAAGGACCCCAGCTAGTCAAGGTGCAACACCCGTGAAAACAAGCAAGACTTGTTTCAACTGTGGAAAGCCAGGTCACTTTGCCCTCCAGTGTCCTGATCGATGTCGACCATCCAC
>JBNKNI010000104.1:0-1406 GCA_050293765.1 Reinekea sp. | reverse complement strand
AACGGTCGCTTGAGCGTGCGTCCCTGCACGCGCGGCGCTTTCAAGGGCATCCATGCCCTTGAATCCGTTGCGACGTGTCAATTAAGTCAGCCAAAGCAGATGCGACGAAACTGTTATTTACGCCAGTCCTTGGCACATAGAATTTAGAGGTTGGTTTTATCTATCGAGAGCATAACTCTTGCCGCGGTTTTCTCCGCCTTTCAAACGACCACGCGAAGCAATTTACGTCTCACAGGTTGTTCAAGCAGGGATACTTGAACAAGTGAGCCGGCCAAGGAAGGCCGTCGCGAACGACCTGTCGAAGACGAAATTGAGCAGTGTGATCAGTCGTTTGTGGCGGCGGCTGGGATTGTTAAGGGCCGAGCTGTAGCGGTCCTTGACGGCGAATATTTCCCAACTAAACCAAACGACTGAATGATCCCAATGTAAAAGTAAGTACCATTCGGGATCGCCCATTGGAAAGAAAAACTTCCGAAATCGTTTTTCGAGAAGAACCCAACCCCAATGATCAGAACGGACGGGTGTTTTTCGCCAACAACGCTCAGCTGACTCATGTCGCAAAAGACTAACGAGTATTAACCCGATGAATAGCAGCTATTGCTGTACATCTGTCCTTTTTTCGTCATAATTCAAACAACTGTTTGAATGGAAAGCCAGAATATGAAATTAAGAGTCCTGTTATGGTTAATGGCCGTGATGTACAAACGCTCGGTGCGCCGTAATGAATCGATGCGGGATTACCTGCAGAATGTTGAAAAAACCATTCAATTTGCCACCGATGAGCGCAATGTGACCCGGTTCCTGAAATTTCGGGATCAGCAAGTGTCCAGCGCCGCCAAAGAAGTCGACGATGCGGATATGACCATTCGCTTTGCGAATGCCAAAAACGGGTTTCAGGTGTTGTGGGCTATGGCCAGTGGCAAAGACAAAAACGCGTTTATGCGTGCCGTGCAGGACAAAAAGGTCGTGGTTGAAGGTGACGTCATGTTGCTGATGTGGTTCCAGAAATCGCTTAAATACATTCGCTGATTATCCCCTGCCGTATAAAGACCGGTTGCCAATGTTGGCGTCTTGCCGGTCTCATTCCGTAATTATTGACGCAAGAGTCTTGCGTTCACGGCCATTCCCCGCGAATATGCCCCCGTTTTGCCTTAGAGTCACGGCGGTGCCCGGTAAACCATGACTGGCGCCCGCTGAAATGAGTTCTAAGCTGTTAATGGGTTAAGTGAGGGAAAGGTATGGCCGTTGAGAATCGTTTCAAGTCATTGGTAGAAGTAGAGAAGGTTAAGGTAAGGGAACCTGGGGTTATCATTCTGACCGGACCTTCAAGCTGTGGTAAGGGTGAAGTTGCCAATGCGTTGTGCCGGACGTTGTCGATTCGACCCGAAGCGCATTTATCGATGGGT
>JBNKNI010000103.1:0-1876 GCA_050293765.1 Reinekea sp. | reverse complement strand
TCGATTAAAAGCGAAGCCCTAATGGGCTTCGATTCGATTTTAACGACTTCACCTCTGGTGAAGGCCGGATCAAGGGGGTCTCCCCTTGGAAAGAAAAACCCTCCGATAAAACCACAACCCGGCTCAAGCCTGCCGTTTTTGCAACTTTAAGCATAGTTTGCTGCCAAATCCGCACTATTGATGAGATTTATATTCGACATTTTGACTTATAATGCGTCTCACTTACTTTTCTTAACCTGCTTTTGGAGCTTTTCATGGACATAGTCATCGTAGGCGGTGGCGCCGGCGGCGCGGAGTTAGCGACCCGACTGGGGCACAAATTCGGCAAACGCAAAAAGGCCAATATCACCCTGATTGACCGCAACAATACGCACCTCTGGAAACCACTGTTGCACGAGGTTGCCAGCGGTAGCCTGGACATGGGCGTCGATTCGCTCAGTTATCGGGCGCACGCCTATAACCACCATTTCAAATTCAAACTCGGTACATTAAGCAATGTCGACCGTGAGAAAAAAGAAATCACGCTGGCGCCGTTAGCCGACGAAGACGGCAAAGAAGTCCTGCCAGAACGACATTTGCCCTACGATATTCTGGTGCTGGCCCTCGGCAGCGTCACGAACGACTTCGGAACCAAAGGTGTACGCGAAAATGCCATATTCCTGGATGCCCCGAAGCAAGCCGAAAAATTTCACCGACGACTGCTGAATGGTCTGCTGAAGTTAAACCGCAGTGCACTGACTAACGCCGACGCCGGATACAGCATTGCCATTGTTGGTGGCGGCGCCACTGGCGTGGAATTGTCTGCAGAACTGCACAATACTTTTAATACCATGAAGGCCTATGGCCTGAGTGAGTTGAAATCTGAGCAGTTGAAGATCAGCTTGATCGAGGCCGGCCCACGCATTCTACCAGCCTTACCAGAACGGATTTCCGGTTCAGCGCATAAAGAGCTCGTCGAACTGGGTGTTCAAGTCCGCACCAACACCCTGGTGGCTGAATCCAAACCAAACCAGTTCATTACCAAAGAAGGCGAAGTGATCGAAGCCGACATTTTGGTCTGGGCGGCCGGAATCAAAGTACCGGACAGCTTCAAAGGTATGGCGGATCTGGAAACCAACCGTATTAATCAGTGGCAAGTCAAAGGCACGTTGCAGACAACAGTTGATGATACGATTTACGCCATCGGCGATTGCTGTGCCTGTCAGATGCCCGATGGCAAGCAGGTACCGCCACGCGCGCAATCAGCGCATCAGATGGCCACCCATGCCTATAAAAACATCTGCAAGCAGATAGCTGGTCGAACGGATTTGACCGACTATCAATACGTCGATTACGGCTCGCTGGTGAACCTGAGCCGGTACTCAACCGTCGGCAGCCTGATGGGTAACCTGACCCGTGGCAGCATGATTATCGAAGGCCGAATTGCCCGCTTCATGTATGTGTCGTTGTACCGTATGCATCAGCTGGCGCTGCACGGCTGGTTTAAGACCGGGCTGCGCATGTTGTCAGACAGCATCAACAAAGTCATCCGGCCGCGATTAAAACTGCATTAAGCTCACCTCAGGTGTCACTCTAACGGCCTTGCTCCTTGAGTAGGGCCATATCCTCCCTACTGCGCTGATCAAATTTTTCGGTGCCGTTCATCAGGCTGTCATCCACCCACCGTATGTTGAGCGTACTTTCCGGCTCAGACATCGTTGTGCGTGAGGTTCCTGTATGCTGCCATCGGGCTTGTTACCATCTCTGAAAGCAAATGTGCTATCTATCTTTGACCAGTTAGGTTGTCAGGTCAGTTGTGAAGAATTGGTTTCTTTTCTGAATCAGGTACAACAATTGAGCACTGTGGAAATCGGGCACCACACCTATGTGGTCAGTG
>JBNKNI010000102.1:0-1890 GCA_050293765.1 Reinekea sp. | reverse complement strand
GGGGTTGGCCGCTCTGGCGGCGGTTCCGGAGTGACTTCCTGTGCTGGCGATAAATTGGGTATATAGCGTCGCTCGTACTCTTCAATCCACTCGTAGGTTAAGGCACAAACGTTGGGGTGCTTTAGCAGTTTGTGGAACTCAGAGCGAATCTCGGTGATACGCGCCACAGATGATGCGTCCTGCTTGTTCGGGTAATGAATGCGGTAATTCCATTCGAATCCATCAGTGAGTGCCATACGGGAGATATTACTAGAGCCGATAAAGGCATCGGCTGTGGCGAGTTGCCCGTCTTCCGTCGCGGTAAAGAGATAGGCTTTAAGGTGAAAACTCTGAGCGTATTTGGAGTTAACTTGGTGGACCTTTACCTCTGCACCACGTTCAACGAGCAACATCAGTTTACGTAATGCGGTTGGGTCGGTGACGCAAAGATAATCACTGGTTAAGAAGGTAAGCCGTTCAAAACGCTCTGATACGAGAAAGTCGCATAAATCGGTAAAGATCAGGTCGAGCCCTGTGTGCTTTACAAAGGCTACGGAAATTTCAATAACACGGGCGCGGGCAATGGCATGGCGTAACTCGGGCAGCAACGGCGAATCCTTACCACCGGTAATCAGTTGCTTTATTGGTTGCGACTGCTCAGCGCTCGTCACAACAGCCACCTGCCAAAATTATCAGTTGTACACAGCCAATCGAAAACTGGCTGGTAAGTGAGTACTTCCATTACCACTGGGCCCACCTCTGTTGATCTTGTGATACTGTTCACAAACGTCGTTCAATCTACGTGGCCTCAACACCCCTGTCAATTTGATTCGCAAGTCGAACTTGACCCGAATCAGCATCATCCTGCCTTTCTGCAACGTCAGCTCCGGGCTCTATTAGCTACTCCCAAACTGTTTACCAAATCCCTCTCCTTTCACTCAGCCATAAAAAAACCGCCACAGAACGGGTGAGCGTTCAGGTCGGCGGTTCTGTATCTGCTGTTGTAGCAGATGACGCAGTAATAAGCTGAGCTTATTTGCGAAGCTGTTCAGCCACTTTTTCTAATTTCTTGTGACGAACGTCTTTGCCTTTCACCAGGTAAATAACGGATTCGGCGATGTTACGGGCGTGGTCGCCAATACGTTCCAGCGAACGCAGTGCCCACATAACCGATAACGCGCGGGAAATGGTGCGTGGGTCTTCCATCATTTTAGTCACCAGCGTGCGGATGGCGTCGCCGTATTCCAGGTCAACGGCTTTGTCTTGGTGCATAACGGCCAGTGCGGCGTCGGCATCCAAACGGGCGAACGAGTCCAGCGAGCCTTGAACCATCTGGCGGACTTTTTCACCAATGTGGCGCAGTTCCACGAAACCTTGCGGGCCAGAACCCGATTCCGCCAACTCTAACGACTGCTTGGCAATTTTGGCGGCTTCGTCGCCAATGCGTTCTAAGTCGTTCACGGTTTTGGTGACCGAAATAATAAACCGCAGGTCTGAAGCCGCAGGGTTACGCTTGGCCAGAATCTGTGTGGTTTCTTTGTCGATCATCAATTCCATTTTGTTGACGTTCTTGTCCATCTTAATGGCTTTTTCCGCCAGGTCGGTGTCGACATCGATCAGTGACTTAAACGCCACTTCAATCTGTTCTTCTACCAGGCCGCCCATTTCCATCAAGTGCTTGCGGGCACCTTCCAGTTCGGCGTTGAATTGGGCGGAGGTATGTTTATCAAAGGTCATTTTTTCCATGTGATCTCTCCTTAACCGAAGCGGCCGGTAATGTAGTCTTCTGTTAATTTATGGTCGGGTGCGGTGAAAATTTTATCGGTAGAACCCACTTCAATTAAGCGACCCAAGTGGAAGTATGCGGTACGGGTCGACACACGGGCGGCCTGTTGCATGCTGTGGGTAACA
>JBNKNI010000101.1:0-1915 GCA_050293765.1 Reinekea sp. | reverse complement strand
TCTCAATCTATGGGTGTCTTGTAATTGCTCCTGATTTAAGCGCCCCTTCTACCCCCCACAACCTTATTGTCAGTCCCTACCTGAAACGTATTTGCTTAATACATTGCCAGTACTGCTTTGGATAAAAGAGCGCTTCTCAATCTATGGGTGTCTTGTTTTACATTGTTCCTTAATATATCTTCGCTGAACGCCAACCGCCGATAACGATCAGTAATGCTTTCCAGTACCGGCGTGAGCGCATGGTGCTCTTGTCCGCTGCCGAAGGCCTGGGCATCAATGACAATCTGATGCTTCTTATCCACCGCCGCCACACCGTTATAACCCTGGATCGTTCCCTTGCTGGTAGTCATTTTGGCCGACTCGTTGTCGGTTATGTTGCTTTTGACCTCTTTGCCCCGTTTATTCTGACCAAGACGCGGTTCCGATGTATTGAGAAAATGATCAATCTTCTCGAAATGCTTTTTTAAGGTATCGGCCTCCTTGGCTAAACGAAGTTTTTGATCCCGTTCGTCGCTTCTGCGGCCATCCAGTTTCTGGTGTTCTTTAAGGCAATGTCGGATACGTTTGCGGATCTTGTTCCGTTTGCGCTTCAACTCCGCGAAGGTTCCCGAATGTTCTTTCGAGGCATTGGATGGCATCTTACATCCATCAATAGCAAACAGCTGATTGCCCAGTAATCCTTGTTGATCGCAAACCAGTAAAACCTGTTCAAATACCGATTCAATCGCTTCCGGAAAACCGCTGACAAAGGCGGCTATACGGGTATGGTGAGGTACGGAATCACAAGAAAGCGCTTTGAATATTATATTATGCTCGCATTGCCACTGAATGCTTCGGCTGGAGGTAATGCCCTTGGAGTAGGCAAAGAGAATGATCTTTAACATGACCGCAGGATCGTACGCATAGCGCCCACCCCGGTCATTATTATAGTGATCGTAAAATGCCGAAAGATCGATGTGTTCTTCTATCAAGTGATGCAGGGTGTATTCGAATGTACCAGGGTGTATCTGGTCTTCGAAATTGATCGCAACCAGGGCATATTGCGAGGGGTTACGAGGTTTAAAGTTCGGCATTTCTCAACTCCATTTGACGATGCCCTATTTTATCAAAAACTCAATGTTTTAGGAGTTTTGCTGCAGCCTGAACGTTCAGCGAACCGGCGGAGGCGCGATAGCGCCGGAGTCCGTGTTGCGCTGCTTGTTAGCCCTTGCTGTCTCTGGCTCGGACCAATAATCAAAGTTTTCATTTACTTTGTTGATGATTTCAAAGCCTTTTGCTTCATGGCCAGGATCAAATACGATCCATTCATCAGACATACCTAGTTCTTCCGCATTTGGCGGTAATGTAGATGCACCATAGGTGGAAATCCTATACTTAACCCCAGCCTTTCTTAATGCTTCTTCGATTGCTGGCTGGGTCTTCGAATTAACACCAGTTGACCGGCCAAATGGAATTGTTAGTTCTCCATATTCTGCACCGATTTTCTCAACAGTTGGCAGATCCTTTTTGTACATGGTGATTCGACCCTCTCCTTCTGGACGATACCAAACACCGCGCTCTTCTAAACCTTTCAAGATAAATATTTTCATTCTTTCATCTTGAAATCCAAAGGTAGCTTGAGGCTCTGATTCACATGCGCTAAGCAAAACAGTAATTACGACAAATATTATGCGAAAGTTCATTCAGGCTTTTCTTCGGCTAACGCCTTTAGCAACGGCAAATTTCGGAGCCGAAGGCGTAGTAATTTGTCCGATTTCCTAAACTTGTTAAATAGCCACCAGATTGCAGGTTCATGATGGAGCCCATTGGTTGTTTTCATATTCATAGGCCCACCAATCAGCTTCATGCGGACCTAATTCTTCTAAGATTTCTATTCGAAGAGCAACTTTTTCAGGCATGTAACTTTTAGCGGCTT
>JBNKNI010000100.1:0-1942 GCA_050293765.1 Reinekea sp. | reverse complement strand
ATTTCTATAACTTCTTTCGATACTGCTTGTGTATAGGCGCTGTGGTGCGCACCGCCCGCCGTAATCCAGGCTTGAGCCGAGGTTTTCAGGTTCGGCATGGGTTCCCACAGGGCGTGCGCCACCGGTAGGTTTGGCAGGTCTTGCGGTGGGCTTACGGTGTCGAGCTCATTCAGGATAAAGCGGAACCGGTCACCTAAGTCTATGGTGGTCAGGTTACGTGCGCGGCCTGTCTGTGCCGAGAAAATCAGACGGGCGATGTCAGCCTTACAGCCAATGGTGTGTCGCTGAACATCCAGTATGGGTTTGTCGTTGGTGATGCTCGGGCAAACTTCCAACATGTGGGCACCCAGTACCTGCGCTTTTTTGCCAAAGTGGTAGGTGTAGTCTTCCATGAACGAAGTACCACCGGGTAAACCCACCGACATGGCTTTTAAAATGCGCACGCTGGCGGAGGTTTTCCAGTCGCCTTCACCACCGTAGCCGTAGCCTTTCGCCATTAAGCGTTGTGTGGCCAAACCGGGCAGGTTGCTCATGCCGGTTAAATCTTCAAAGGTGTTGGTGAATGCTTTGCAGCCGTGGTCGGTTAAGAAACGTTCCATGGCAATTTCCAGGCGGGCGTCGTTTTTCAACCGCGTGACTTTGTCGCTGTCGTCCATGCTGAACGCCCATTGGTAGTCGCTGGCGTATTGGTCCAGCTGTCTGGCGATATCTTCGTCGCTGACGGCGTCGCAGTATTCCACCAACTTGCCGACCCCATAGGCGTGTACTTCATAGCCAAACTGAATTTGCGCCGATACTTTATTGCCTTCAGTGACCGCAACTTGGCGCATGTTGTCGCCAAAGCGGGCGATTTTTAAACTTTGGCCTTCCGCCCAACCGATAACAGCCCGCATCCAGTTTTGCATGTCCTGATGCACATCTTTGTCTTGCCAGTGCCCCACGGTAATGAAGCGGTCGATGCCCAACCGTGTGCCAATGTAACCGAACTCACGGCAACCGTGTGCACTTTGGTTCAGGTTCATGAAACTCATGTCAATGGCCTGCCAAGGCAGTTCGTCATTAAATTGGGTGTGCAGGTGCATCCACGGCTTTTGCAGCGCTTGCAGACCTTTTATCCACATTTTGGCGGGAGAGAAGGTGTGCATCCAAAACACCACACCCAAGCAGTTGGCGTCGCTGGTCGCGTCCAGGCAGAGGCGTTGAATTTCCTCTGGCGTGGTGGCGATGGCTTTGAATTCCAGCGGCAGTGGCAATTGTGCCTGATCATTTAAACCCGCGACCAGCGTTTGACTGTTGCTGGCCACCTGTTGCAAAACCTTGTCACCATACAGATGTTGAGAACCGGTGATGAACCAAATTGATTGCTGTGCTGACATGAACAAAACCCCTTCCAAAAAGTTGACCATCGCGTTTGCAACGGATGGCAATCGCTATTTTATAGGGCTTAGTGTCGATCAGACGGGGGGGAGGTTGAATAGACGAACAGATCAGTTTTATGGACAAAATGGTTTTGCGGAGTTTCGTAACTTGGGTACATTGGGCGATTTTAACCGTCGGGCGAGAGCCTGGATCGATGGATTGGTTTTGTTTTTTGAACAGTGAGTCTCGTGGAGGTTTTCTTTCCAAGGGGGCAGCCCGAAGGGTGCTTACTTAAGCTTTCTTGGCATGTAAATTTTTAATTCGGGATCACCGGCAATCTGGTGTACTAAATGTGTAATCCATTTTGGTAAAAACCAATATTGTCCGACGATTAACGTTCGATTCACAACCAATGGATTTCTAGGCAGTATTTCTTTCCAAAGGGGAGACCCCCTTACACCCCCTTTTGTCGCCCGCTTTGGTATTCTGCCTTAATTGTCACTTCATTCGAACGGTCGCTTGAGCGTGCGTCCCTGCACGCGCGGCGCTTCCAAGGGCATCCATGCCCTTGAATCCGTTGCGA
>JBNKNI010000099.1:0-1964 GCA_050293765.1 Reinekea sp. | reverse complement strand
CACTTCACCGGTCACGAAAAACTCAGCACCTGTTTTCAATTCAACCTCACCGTCGCCAACCCCAATTACCGGGTGGAACCCAGCACCTTACTCAACGAGCCCGCGCAACTGACCTTTCAGGACAGCACCGGTAATTTGCGCATCGTCTGCGCGCGCATTCACGGTGTGGAAGACGTTAACGAACAACTGAACCTGCGGTTGCAACCGATTCTGGCGCACGGCGACGCGCTACACCAAACTCGTGTGTTTATGGGCAAAACCCGACGCGAGATCGTTAACCAGGTGTTGGCCGAACTCGGTTATGGTCAACATCAGGTACTCTGGCACGGCCAGATTAACGACCACGATTTGCCCGCCACCCTGCTGCAAGCCAATGAATCGCAACAGGCCTTTGTGCAACGGCTGTTGGCCGAACTCGGCTGTTTTTTCTGGTTCGACAGTGACGGCGAAGAAGAGAACCTGAACATCGCCAACAACCTGGCGATGACGCCCTTTACCCCACCGCTGATCTCGCTGGATGATACCCAACGTCAGGCCATGGCGGGGAAAGACTCCCCATTGCGCCGCCAATGGACGACAGCCACCCCGGCGGCGACCTACATCAGCCATGCGCGACCTCAGCGTCCGGTTCGCCCCAGCCCTGCCACGCAAAAGAAGAACGAGCAAAAGGCCGCACACGCGCAACAGGTGTTTCAACCGTTGCCGGAAGCCGCGCAATCGCGCGTGGAACGGCAAAACCAACAGCACCACGCGGTGACGCGATCCTGGTTGCTCGAGGGCAGCTTGCCCATGCTCGCCTGTGGCCACAGCAGCACCCTGCCCGCGTTCTGGAGCCCGCAAGAAGCCGTGGGGGATTTAACCACCCTTGAACTCACGCACGAAGGCGAAGCCTTCGATGCCAGTCAACCGCAACTGGGCTTGCGGTATCACGCCAAAGCTACGTTAATCAGCCGGGCCAGCGGGTATCAACCCACGTTTCCGGCCATGCCCGATTTGCCCCTGGCGTTTCCGGCCCGTATCGAAGCTCGCGGCCGTTACGCAGACCTGGATGACCGGGGCCAGTATCAATTGCGCATGGGGTTCAGCCACCACAACACCGAGCGCCTGGAGCACACCCAGGCCAGCCCCAGCGTGGAACGCCTGGTGCCCTTTGCCAACGCCAACCAACCGCTCAACACCGGTTGGCACTTCCCCTTGTTGGATGGCAGCACCGTGTTGGTCACCTTACTCAACAACGACCCGAACCGACCCTGCGTCCTGGGTTTTGCCAGCGAACTCAAACAGGAAGGCCCGGTCACCGACCGCAACCCGAGCCAAAGCCGGATTGTCACCCCCGGCCAGAACGAACTGACCTTCGACGACGAATTACCCAACATCATACTGCAAACGTTCGACGGCCAAACCAAGCTGGAACTGAACGCCGCCGGTGCCCAACCCTTCATCAAACTCGCCGCCGACTATGGCTTATTACGCCTGAATGCCGGGCAACAGCAACGCTGGATCGTGCGTGAAAACCTGATTCAGAAACACGGCGGCGCGTTCATTGAAAAGGTAAAAACCAACAGCGTTGTGAACATAGACGGCAACCGCCACCTGCAAGCCGCCAAACAACAAATGGCTCGCGCCAAAACCGACATGAGTTTTATCAGCGAAGGCAACCAGCACTGGCAAACCAAAACCCAAAGCATGAGCCTGCGCAGCAGCGAAGCCGTCAGCATCACCAGCCAAGGCGCACAAATCAGCAAAATCAGCGACGGCAACTACCACGTACAAGCCCCGAACGACATCACCATCACCGGTACCGGCCAAGGCGATTTGCTGTTCAGCAACGGCACCGGCGGGTTTAAGATCGACGGCCAAGGCAACATCAAACTGTTCGGCAAGCAGATCACCCTGAAAGGCCAGAGCGGCGTCACGTTCGACGGCAACGTTGAATACGAACTGGGTGAAAGCAATGCGCCGGA
>JBNKNI010000098.1:0-2360 GCA_050293765.1 Reinekea sp. | reverse complement strand
CACCAGAAGATATGCCTTTTTCTCAATGGGATGTTCTAGCAGACCTTCGAGAACCTGATCCTTCGTTTAGAGGGTATGCAAAAGTCTTTATTGGTGATGTTGATGGAGACGAGCACAAAGATTTTATCGTTTGGCGAAAACTCTATAGATCTAATATGAGACGTGATGGAGTTGATGGCTTTCATTTGTTAAGTGATACTTTTTTTCACTACGAACTCGACCTCGAAGCCCAAGCCGAAAGCGAAGCCGGTGTCACCGGCGAGTACCTGCCACAAGACACCCCTGAAGAAGACATCAAAAACTGGCTCGCGGAGAACAATCTCACCTGGAGTAAAGGTTACCCGTCAAAGTCCGAATGCCCCGGTGAAGAAGGCCAGCTGATACCCGAAATGCATGACCCCCTGTTAAACGACCCGGATGTTTTAAAATAGCATTTCTATTGCAACACTAAGGTGGCTTCGGCGTGCTTTTTTATTAGCATACTGAGTGTATTGGTTTTTCGATTAACTCAGCAAGGCCATTGTTGCGTTCAAAAAACTTAAATGGACAGGTACCCTATGGGTTCTTATGGATTGCCGATTAAGAACCAATGTTGGGGTTTGCCTTATCGGCCGTACGTTTGGCTTGGTGATGAAACGGAGCCGGTACAAATTTCAGACCCAGAATATACAGGCGAAGGTGCAGCGCCGTTAATAGATAACCCGGATGCTTGGTGTTTTGTTTATGGGGAGAAAGAGTGGATGAGTGGAGTAAAATATAGTATGGCTTTCAAACAAAGTAAAAATTATCAGTTAGGAATCAATAAACCAACTGATGTAGATAGGAGAGTTTCATGTCATTGAGAAAACTAATTATTATACTGGTTTTGGTATCAGCGACTAATAACGTAGGAGCTTTTGAAAAGTTAACAATCGGCTCAGAATCCTTATTTTCAAACGACATTCCTGATTCTGTATATGTTGAAGGTATGACACTGGAGAATGAACTTTTTGATCTCGGCTTGGACGTGTCTATCACGAATTTTCTTAAAAGTTCGGGAGTTGCGTATTTGTTAAGTGAAAATAGTCTGCTAGTTCTTAATATGGGTAACGAAGAGCCTCTGAGTAATTGGTCCCTAACCCGCTGGCCGCACGAGCTCACCGAACAAACCGAATATCTCTATCGAACAGAGTCCGCACACAACGCCATCATCAAACCCGAATACAGCCAATTTTTGGACGAAAGCCGCACATACTTTGGCTGCCTTGCCAATACTCCGCTGCGCTACGGTAAAATTAACAATAGCGGCGATGATGAGCTGGTACTAACGCTAGCTAATATGGGAAGCCAAGGCGATCTCATCGTTTTTTCTCCTAAATATGAACGCATTGTTTTCTCATTGAGATTTGCAGAGCAGGACTATATCGACAGCATCGAAAGTTCAGAATACCAGTTTGTAACCGAAAGCGATTATCACGCGCAACAACCAGCCTATCGAACATTTGGCAAAGTATTCGAAGGCGATTTCGATGGTGATGCGCACAGCGATTTAGTTGTTTGGCGTAAAGGCTATGGTAGCAATACGAAAGCGGAAGATGCAGGATTTACGTTGGGGGCAAATGTATTCACTCACTACGAACGCGACCTCAACGCCCAAGCCGAAAGCGAAGCCGGTGTCACCGGCGAGTACCTGCCACAAGACACGCCTGAAGAAGACATTCAAAACTGGCTCGCGGAAAACAACCTGACCTGGAGCAAAGGCTACCCATCAAAGTCCGAATGCCCCGGTGAGGAAGGCCAGCTGATACCCGAAATGCATGATCCACTGTTGAACGAACCGGATGTTTTAAAGTAACGTTTTTATGAAACCACTAAGCTCGCGTCGGCGTGCTTTTTTATTAGCATACTGAGTGTATTGGTTTTTCGATTCACTCAACAGTGCTATTGTTGCGTTCAAAAAACTTAAATGGACAGGTACCCTACGGGTTCATATGGATTGCCGATTAAGAACCAATGTTGGGGTTTGCCTTGTCGTCAATATGTCTGGCATGGTGATGAAGCTGAGCAAGTCCAAATACTCGACCCAGATTATACAGGCGAAGGTGCCCCCGCTTTTGCGGAAAACAAGCTGAACTTATACCGTCCATCGGACAACTTGAAAGCTTTTGGTATGTTTATGGGGATGACGGGTAGAAATCACTGTAGCTCTGGCCCATTTAAACGTGGTTTAGTTGAAGGTGACTTTACGGAGAGTTATGAGAAACTGATACC
Source organism: Reinekea sp. (assembly GCA_050293765.1). Lineage (GTDB taxonomy): Bacteria > Pseudomonadota > Gammaproteobacteria > Pseudomonadales > Natronospirillaceae > Reinekea. The sequence continues at coordinate 110 of JBNKNI010000098.1, read as the reverse complement.
GTTGTTTGGTTATCGTCATGATGAAGGTGCAGTGACGCCGATTACCTCGCAAGAAACTATCTATGAAACCTTTGCCAAGTCAGTCGGTTTGTACAATGGAAAGGCGAAGC
>JBNKNI010000097.1:0-2402 GCA_050293765.1 Reinekea sp. | reverse complement strand
AACGCGGTATTTATCTGTGTTACCTCGACCGACAATGGATGCCCCGGAAGCTGTCCAGCGTGATTGAATTTTTGATGACAGAGCTGAGTCTTAATACTTGACTTGCATGATTCAATAATCGGAACTAGGTCATTGATTCCAGGAACTATTGATTTTGAAAAAATTCATCCGAGCAAGTATGAAAAAAAGCCACTCATAAAAGCAAGCTATTTGTTCACTGTCTCACTTCGCTCCTCTTGAAAAAGACCGATTTGAAACCTGAAACCAACGGCCAATCAAATAAAATCTTAGAGAATGTACAAAAAATCTGTTAATCTCAAACGAGGATTACATCATCATTTTGATAAGGAGTTAGGATGCGCATTGGCTGTATTATTTTCAGTGTTATTGCCCTTTTCGGTTGTGAAAGTTATAACAACCCTTCGATTGACGATCCAGACCATCGGCTCGCCATATTGCTTGCATCCATTGATATACCTTCTAATTGCATCATGGACAATGGTCAATGTAACATTGAGAAATCGCTATTAGGTACCGAGATTTTCATAAACAATTTTACGGATCGGTCCACATATCAAACTGAGGGAAAATATTATTCTGAAACATTATGGGAACGAAATTTCTCATACGGTTTTAGATTCACTTCTGCAAGAGATGGAATGTCGTATACAGGTACGATTGAATGGAATGCAGAAAATTATTTAGATCAAAACGATGGATATACAATCTTATCGCAAGGATGTTACGATCGAAATTACTCGAGAACAGACGCATCTAATAGCACCGTACAAATCACATTAAAGAAACAAGGAGAAAGCCAAAAAAAATTTTCAGGCTCCATCCATAATGATTCAATATACCCTTACAACCAAGAATCAGTTTGTCAAACGTTCCCTATGTCCCAATTTCCTGAATCAATAATCCGTTACCCCAACGATTGTTTTCTGAGCGTTAAAAATTGCATGGAAATTGCCAGTAAAAACCAAATGAAATATTTCGGACAGTACTATTGGAATCGCTCACCGGCTTTCTTTTTTAATAACCTACCGCCTTTGTTTAAAGAATACCTTTTCCCGAATAATCTGAAAGAAGCATATCCAAGATTGGAATTTCATACAGGCAAACGAACAATTGTTTTCGTCGCCGAACATACGAGTCACAACACCATTGAAGTGAATTATGAGGCATCAATCGCCCCTGACAGTGGAATCGATTTTTCCCAAGAAACTGCACGCGACCTTTTCGATCGAAAAGTATCCTACAAGACCAGCAAAATAGAACAAACAATAAACTTAATCGGAGAAAATCAGATTCTAATGACAGTCTTCAACTCTAATGTTGAGCCGTTTTCGTCACATCGAAGAGACTATCCAACCATTGATTCTGAAATAACAAAGAGCTTGACTTTTTCCCAAGCAATGAACGAAGAACTTACCGGATCAACTTTACTTGATCATCCAATCGAAACCATTCTTGCACACTTGCCAAGATTGGATTTTATAAGTCCGGGCTTCTATCACTTTTCTGGAACGACAAATGAAATCGACACAATAGTACTTTGTGATGATATCCCTTGCCCTTCAAACGATTACATAGCGGTGCAAATTGATCCTTCAGGCTTGGAATCCAATTTTGTCGACTGGGACTCGTTATTAACGACAACTCATTCATACGAAGAAATGATTCAAGAGCATTACGTTTATGACAGTGACCCAGAATTTTTGCACTACACTGGTGTTACAGAATTTATGGATATTCAAGGAAATGAGCTAAGTATTGAGATTAACACTATGAACAATACTGCGCGTTATGAATTGATTAACAAAAATGGAGAATCGATCGAAACCGGTACGCTGTATATTTCCATTGGAGCGCAAGGTGTCTTGTGTGAAAGCCAGATTTATTTACCGGATGAGTACAGATATGATTCCCCCGGACCAAGGTACGTTTGCAAAAAATATTATCAGTTTTCAAAGACAGTTTTCTAAGTGATGCAAAGGTGCGGTCACCGCTTCGCCACTAAAATAGTTCGATTTTAAACTCAATTTGCCCGCCACGCGACCCATTTGCTGGATCGCTGGTACGGCGCTGTTGACGATTTGGCTGAGCTGGCTGACACAACCACCGGCACGGTCATTCTCAGTGCATCATCGGCCTTTGCCCGGCTTCCTATTTTGCCGTTGCTGCCGGAGTTCAGCCGACAATTTCCGGGCATCGTGCTCGACCTGCGCCTGGAAGATCAATACGTGGATTTGAAAAACGGCGACACTGACCTGTTGATTCGCGTCGGGCTGTTGCAGGACGAAGACATCATCGCGCGACCATTGATGCCACTGGACATGGTGTACGGAGCGACGCCCGCGTACCTGGCGACACATGGCGAACCGGAAAACCCGCACGCC
>JBNKNI010000096.1:0-2523 GCA_050293765.1 Reinekea sp. | reverse complement strand
TAAGCTGCTAAGGATGGTGACCTTCCTACAGAGGACTTTCACCTCATTAGTTAATGCCCATGTCGGGCGTACACAAACCGCTCAAATTCGTTCCGGCCACAAAAAGCGTGGCCTCCACCGGACTCGCTAACGCTCGTCGTTTAGCGGGGCGTTATATGCTCAGGAGAGTACATTGAATAAAATTAATATTAGTGAAAAGTTTGGACTGTTTTCAGATGAATGGACTCCAAAAATATTAGCTGAGTCAAATGGTCAATTAGTTAAAATAGCTAAAGGTACTGGTGAACTCGTTTGGCATACACATGATAACGAAGATGAACTATTTATTGTGTTCAAAGGTCAACTTACTTTGCAGTTAAGAAATGAAGATATTGTATTAAATGCTGGTGAAATGTATGTAGTGCCTAAAGGTGTCGAGCATTGTCCTAAAGCAGAGCCAGATACACATTTTATGATGGTTGAACCTTCATCGACAGCTCATACAGGCGAACTTCAAAGTGAAGTAACTGTTTCGTCAGATAAACAAGAGTGGATTTAGCATATAATCGGGTAACCGGGGGTATCTAACCCCCAGTCCCCACAACACCCTGCATGCGGGTCCGCACAGGGCGTTTCATTTGCCATAGTGAAGCTTGATCCAACCATCACGTAAAGAAACCAGTCCTTCCGATTTTAGATAAGCATTAGATAACGCCTGCTGTATACCGGGAGTCTTGGAACTACGCCATGGACCTTTACTGGTAATGCCACACGCAACTGCTGATTGCACTCTGACCCCGAGTTTCATCAGTCCTCTTACCTTGGTGCGTGGCTTGCGCCACTGTCGCCAGTAAGCCATTCTGACTCTGCGCCGTATCCAGTGATCCAGGTCGACACAGAGTTGATAGCAGTCGGCGATACCAAAGTAATTGATCCAACCGCGTATAAATTGGCTGGTCTTGAAGAGTTGGTATCGCATCGATACCCCCCAGTTACGATTCGTTAATCGTCGAATCTGCTGCTTGAAATTGTGCAGCTTTTTCGCATGCCATTGAATGCGACCTTTCTGGAAAGTAAATCCCAGAAATTTGCTATCGCTGGTTTTAACGACGTGGCTCTTGGTCGAATTAACAACCAGCTTTAAACGGTTTTGCAGGTACTGACTGATACTGAGCAGCACACGTTCACCCGCTCGCTGACTCTTTACCAGAATGGTAAAGTCATCGGCGTAACGCGCAAACTTGTGACCGCGTTTCTCTAATTCTTTGTCTAGCGGGTCGAGCATGATATTCGCCAGTAGTGGCGATAAGGGGCCACCCTGTGGAACACCTTCTCGGCTTTCCCTAAACAACTGGTTATCGATAACCCCAGCTCGAAGGTAAAGCTTAATCAGCCTGAGTAAACGCTTGTCCCGAATCTTGCGACCCAGGAGTGTCATTAACAGGTCATGATTAACCCGGTCAAAGAACTTGGAGAGGTCAACATCCACCGCAATGCGGCGTCCCTCCTTGATGATGCCTTGCACCTGTTTTACCGCTTGCTGCCCATTTCGACCTGGACGGAAACCAAAACTATGGTTTGAAAACTCCGGGTCGAAGATGGGCGTGAGGACTTGGGCAATGGCTTGCTGGATCATCCGGTCTATGACGGTTGGGATACCCAGTTGGCGTTTACTGCCATCCGGTTTATCTATCTCAACTCGTCTGACCGGTGAAGGGCGATAGCGTCCTGTTTCCAGTTCGTTTACCACCCGTTTCCATGCGCCTGATTGTGCCCATGCGGGGAATTCATCAATGGTCATCCCATCAACTCCCGCAGCCCCTTTATTGGCTCGAACTCGCTTCCATGCAGCCTGCAAATTATCTCTTTGCAGAACCTGTTCGAATAGATCATGGCTAAAGGCTGGCTGCTCGACACGACGCTGAGTCACGTCACTGCCGGTCGGCATTCGTGTGTTCAAGTGTGTCAAGGCTCCTCCTTTTAACAAATGTTCAGGCCTTCACCGTGTCCCATCCATTACGATGGGCGTTTGGCTACTCGGCTTTGGCTTCCTGCGTCGCCCTACCTCCTGCATCCATGCAGTCGTATGCCGTCTGCTGACTTCTGCTTAATCACCTGTAGAATTGCTTCTACAGGCGCTACCGGTTTTCATCTGGTTCGCTCCTACAGGTTGATGATTCTTGCAGGCCAGGACTTTTGTTCAACCAGTAGTCCTGTCTGGTGTTTTACCGATCGCCTGTTAAGCAGATCTCCCCGAATAAGCGCATTAACTTTCCCTGCACAACTGCATCATTTACGGTGGCCGTTAAATCACATGGCTTCGTCGTCTTGTGCCAACTCGCCTTCAGCCTACGCCTCATATGATGTTCTTGTTCATCAGCTCGCAGTTTTGCTAGCGGCTTCCTTCAGACCTTTCCTCACGGATCAGCCCTTGCCATTCGCTAGTAGTTATCATCTAATAGCAGTATAAGCTGCTAAGGATGGTGACCTTCCTACAGAGGACTTTCACCTCATTAGTTAATGCCCATGTCGGGCGTACACAAA
>JBNKNI010000095.1:0-2544 GCA_050293765.1 Reinekea sp. | reverse complement strand
GTAGCTGACTGTGATGTCGCCGTTTTCGGTTTCTTGAAGTACTTGCGCGTAGTCGCGGTTTTCTTCAACCAAATAGTCGATGGTGACTTCTTCAGCCGTTCCGGCATTTTCGACCTTTTGAGATCGGATTCCGCTCGGGTTGTAGCCATACTGGGTGATTACACCATTGCTGTTGGTTTCAACCATTTGGTTCTGTGCGTTGTAGCTGTAAGCCGTTTGTACGCCATCGACGGTTTCATACGTTCGGTTACCGACCAAGTCGTATTGATAACTTGCGTGGTAATTTCCATTGATCGCATCGGTAATGTTTTCACCGGTGAGGCGATACAAATTATCGTATACGTTATCGATGACCCGGCCGCTGTGGTGCTCGGTGATGAGTTCTCGGCGTCCGGTGGCATCCAACTCATACACGTAGTGGCTCAGCGTTTCGTTGCTGGCGTTGGTGATGGTCAACTGCCAAAGCTGATTGACGCTGGTGTAGTCGTAATCCGTTACGTTGCCATTTGGCGCGGTGACGGTGTCCAGATTACCGACGTTGTCGTAGGTGTAGGTCGACTGGAAGGTCACATCGCATTGTGATTTTTAGCTGACACAGAATCTTGAACACCCTCTGGCGCGTTGCTGACCTAAAAGAAAAATCATCATTAAATATTAAAATTCGACAGGTTCGAAGATTTGTCGTTCCTAACGTACTCAGAATTAGTCATTTAGCGATCATTATTCGCAGGATTCAACTCAGACCAAACCAATCTACCTGACAAACTAAAAGAGCAACCTATAGCGATTGCTCTTTTCTTGAAGTGGGTGTCTGGTTTGCGAGGAGTCGAGGCTTTCTGTTTGTTAGCTAAGGGTTCGGGCTAAAATCATCAAAAGTATTAATCCCTTTCTAGGCATAAGTATAAGCAATCAAAGAAAAACTCAAATCCTTTTTCTTCACCAAGCGTACTCAACATTTCAGCCCACCCCATATCTGGTGAACGACGAATATTCAACTTATCAGATATAGTTTCATAAACACAATCGATAATTGATTCAACTGAGCCTATAGAATCCTCATCAAATAAAGTTGATGCCTGGTAGCCTGATATGAAGTTCCTCAAGGCTACAGGAGATACCGGAAAAATAAACATTCCCGGCCTTTTCCTAACTAGCTCCATGACTTTTAAAAAGTGCTTATTTTCCTGGGATGCAACCATTATAACTACCTGACATTTTTTCTGATTTTACTTTTATTCCAATGCCATCATTTACACCAATGTCATCGGCCCACTCACTGAAAGGAATTCCTTCTGGGAACATATTATCAAATACAAGATCGCCTACCTGAACTGCAAAGTGCTGGTCATTTTTTGAGATATTTCCATTTTTCATAGAATAAATAAATGGAGCACTTGTAGATTTAACACAAAGGCGCTTTCCTTTGACTTTATTCTTCACGAGCAACTTTTCTAGTTCGACAGTAAAATCATCACATTTATATTTAGTCTTACAAAATCTCTTAGGAACCAATTTAACCAGTTCCATTGCAGCCTTTTCACAAGGCGATATATTGTGAGCAAGCGTTCCTTTTTCACCAACGAAATAGTTGTGATTACCCTCAACAGTAAAGTTATAAACTTTAACTTTTTCACGAGAGATTGTTATTCCTACAACCGTGACAGTTTCACCAAGGGAGTAAACAGTGTTTCCAGTTTCAATTTGCTCTGCTGGCTTCCATTCACCGTCAACAAGAATTAAATGACCAGGTGTTGTATTGAGGACATCACCATTTGACAGCTCAATTAATAAGGTCTCTTTAAGTTCATCTTGCCTTATCAGATGAATTACAGCCTTATATTCATGCTCGCCCGTAAGTTCATTAAGCGTAAGAACTAAATCACCTATCTTGATGTCTTGGATTTCAACCAAGCCATTCACAGTAGTAATTTTAGTGCCTTCAGCGAAGCTGTTACATCCCAACCCTCTTACAAATTTCTTGAGTGATTCAGAATATTTCTCTGCAAACTTACTGACTATCTTGCCACCAACTTTTCCGGTAACACCCATGATAACGGCCATTCCGACATCTCTTGCGGAAAGAGATTTTTGACCTGTTGCGATTTGGAAGATGTTGTAAGCCGTATATGCTCGGTTCGCTAAGTTAGCCATCGTTCCAATAGCGGACATGGTTGAACCAATCGAGAAGTTCCCCGTCGGGTCGGTATACAACGCAGGATCCGCATTCGCATAAAGATATTTATGCAACGTAATCGGATCGTGATTACGCCCCATCCAGCTGTCCATTTGGGTAAAGCGCCCAATGCTCTGGTCGTAATAGCGCGCGCGCAGGTAGTACTGATCCAAGCCAGCGTCGTACTGTTCACCGGTGTACAGATAGCTGTTGTCTGTCGTTCCGGTTTGGTTCAGTACGGTTCCGAAGGCTTCGTAATCGTAGGTGTCTGTTAAAGAGCCGGTTTCGTCGGTGAGCTGCCTGACGCTGCCCAATCCGTCGTACTGATAGAAACTTACACCACTATTGCGCGTTTGGCTAATCAGGTCGTG
>JBNKNI010000094.1:0-2585 GCA_050293765.1 Reinekea sp. | reverse complement strand
GAACTCTATGCTGGTTAATGGTACCACCAGGGTTAGACTGAATCTGAATTAATGTGACACACGGTATTGGTACCGCGCCAGGTGGCAATAAGGTTTGCTTGCTTCTTTGACGTGCGCGAATCCTGGTTTGAGTGACCGGTTTTATCGGACGGTCGTCCACCGCCCGGGGCAATGTGGGTTCACCATGAAAGTGCTTGTGGTATATTTCTAGACAAGCTGTAAGTTTAAAAGGAGCCAACCTTACGATCAGCTCCTTCTAAACAGGTTAAACCCCCAATTACTTTTCGCTATTCATTTCACGATTGTAATTTAAGCGTTTGGCGGCATCCAAGGTTAGCAATTGCATGAATGCCTTTGCCTCTGCATCACTACCTACTGGTGTTCCGTCGCTACTACCACCAAATACCGTGGAAGGAACCTGTCGCTTAGCAAAGGCATCGGCCCATAAACGTTGTATCTCAACTTCAGCGTCTAACTTCTGTGCTAACGCATTATCGGCTTCTAATATAACCCGCTTCTCATAAGCTTCCGCATCAGCTAGAGTCCGCTTTGTTTCAGCCTCTATCTTTGCTTTCTCATAATTGATTTGTGCCGTGTCTTTCGCGATAGAAGCTTGTTCTTTCAACTTATTAGCGTTGGTGATTGCCAGTTGTTTTTCAGTCTCAGCGTTAGTTGTTTGCTCTATCTGCTTAACTTTCGCTTGTGCCTGTCTCTCAGCAACTTCACGTTCACCTCGGGCAATAGCTAACAGCCTCTGCTCTTCTTCTTGTACTCGCTGTTCACGCGCGATAGCCCGGTCGGCTGATGCTTTTTGTTTTAACTGCATTCGTTCAATAAACTTCTGATTGGGTCGCATGTCTGTCACCAGGGCCGAAACAACCGTGATTCCGAAATCGGTAAAACGTTGAGACTTACGAATTGGCTGACCGTTCTCATCCAAAACCTTGTTTACTACAAAGACGGTTTTAGAATCTTCACCATATTCCTCTTGATTGGTTCCCAGTGCGGCATTTGCAGAACCCGCGACTTGTTTGTTACTGCGAACCGATATTTCCTCTCGCTTCACAAGAAAGATTCCGGAGTTCATTTGATTTTCAAACTCGGAATTAAACTCTGTACGCCCCCCTGCATAATACTCTTCTGCTGCCATAAGGGATGCGTTAGCTTGCAAAGTCTCTTTAAACGCAGGCATTAATGAAGTACGTAGTAGATTCTCAGGAGACCTGTATTCATGCGCTAACTTTAAAAACATTTCAGGTTCTGAGGGAATAGAAAATCGAACCGTTGCCTCAGCATGAGCATCTACCTGATCAAGAAACATAATGCTTAATGGGGGCAATGTCGCCGATGCATTATTCGAGTCACTTTCAGCAGTAATTCTACCACTACCGCTGTCTTGTACTGCTTGCACGGTCATTGCGCGCTTCCAAGAGTTGTAGCGACCGAAAGGATAAAACTTATACCCAACATCTGTCACAACCTCTTCGCTACCGGTCAGAGTTCGTACGTGATAGATATAGCCAGGCTCGGCATAGAAGAAAGAATTTGACAAGACAAATGCCAACAACCCAATAACGACGGCTGACACAGTTATCGAAAAAACTGATTTAACACTAATATTCTTTAGTCCAGGTTTGATTTCCATATTTTTCTCTGTTTCCTTAATTTTGCGATGGTATATGTGAAGTATTTCGGGGAGCGTCCGTGTGAAAAATTGGGCGACGGAATTCTACCCAAATCACCATTAGATGAAAACCAAAATACAAAGCAGCCGTGGCTTGGTCGCAGGTTTACAGAACCTTTCCTACAGCCATTGGTTTTTACCTGAGATTCAACGACAAAAAAAACACCTATCGAGGATAGGTGTTTCTTTCTAGCGAATATTGATCAAATAGTAACTACGTTCTGACTAGAGGCTAATTTTGCGGCTATCTTCGACAGCGGAATCGCCACCTGAGTTGATTGAATCGCGGGTGTTCTTCTGAACAACAACCACACTAAACAGACTCAAGATAAACGAGATGCCATAGAAACCCTTTTCACTCAGCGCGAGATCAGCATTGATCAACCCAATAATTAACAATGCAATTGACGCTGCCAACGCAAACCAACTAACTACGATGTATATTCCAGTGACGTTTATCCCTTCGGCCTTATCACGGACCGATTTCTGAATAGAAATGGCTGCATACAAACCCAACAGCAGGACAGCGAGGTAAAACCCCTTTTCGTTTAATTGCATAGTTGCGTTCCACAAGCCAAGTAGAAAACAGGCAATGCCGATAGCCAAAGCTCCCCATGATGCGCCAACAAAAGGAGTTGATGGTTTAATGAGCTGAAGTTTATTGTTCATTGGGTTGTGACCTTAGTCATACATTTGAATGCGCTGAGGGTAACAAAAGAGCCCTGTGGATATTTATAAAATTTTGATGGTATAAAAAACCACTACCAAGGGTATAGCAATGCACTACGCCAAAACCCCTGAGGATTGCCTGACTTGTCTAAACAACCGATTGGTAACTCATCTCGTTAAGGGTAAGAACGGAGTAATACCCTTGCGCTGAAAGAGTTAAATCCTTTGAGTA
>JBNKNI010000093.1:0-3450 GCA_050293765.1 Reinekea sp. | reverse complement strand
TTTTTAACTTGTTTCTAAATAATTGCGTCTTCATCTGAATTCTTTCCTTAGAAACCAAAGAGGTTATGTTCGTCGTTGGTGGCGGCGGCTTCATACATCACATAAATTGGGTCATTCGCTTCAATCAATGTGCCGGCTACAATGTGCACACCATTCTCAGCTGCCCCCAAATAGACATATCCCGGTAAAGTGTCGCTGCCTGTACATGCGTGCTCTACCGATGTTTGGCCTGGTGATGTCACCATCACAGCGGTATCTTGTTGGCAAATGACTTTGACGTATTGGGCATCAACAGGTAGTGCGACAACTTTAGTTAACAAACTGCGGTCTAAGAAAGCTGTCGCTTCGGTACCATCTCCGTCACCATATTGAATGGCACCAATGGAGGTGTCGGATGTAAGCGACAACGCATCGGATGCACCTTGTGCCGCATTATTACCGATATTCCAGGTGGCACGACCGAACGCAGCAACATTCTTAGTTTGTTCGTTGCCTTGGGCATCGGTTGCCTGTAGGGCTGCTGTTTCAGCTGAACCGACGACGGCATTTTTGCGGTCACCGAGAAGGTCATAGTTAGCTGGCGGTACCGGGTGGGCATCCAACACTTTTGCACCTGTGGTGAACGCGATATGCTCCACGACAATTGGCGCGTCAGACGTAATTAATACAGATTTACCGGCACCGCCCCCTTCGATCGTCACCACCTCGCCTTGAGCAAGCTCCTGGCTTGTACGGGCAATACCGTCATCAACGGTGACGACTGCAATACCGTCCGGACTCAATACGTAATACTGGTGGTTGTACCGCTGCTGCGGGTTAACAAATCGTTTGCCGAGCAGGGTTTCTGGAATCGGACTATCGGTTCCGTTAACCGCTGACGCTAAAGAAGCCGGGCCTAAGGTTTGAATTGTAGTTCCTAAGTTTACTTCGCTGCCCGGTATTTCTGCGGATTCGCCTTTTCCTAAGTTGAAGGTTGAGCTACCCACACTTACCGTGTTGAAGTCCGATAGGCTGACCACCGTCAGTGGCTTACCAACCTGGTTCTGATTGAGCACGAAGTAACGTGTAGCGGGGATCGAAACGGCGATATTCGGGTCACTCCCTGCGGCAATCTCAACAGCGTTACTAAATCCATCGTTATCGTTATCGCTATACCGGTCGTCACGGACATATGGATTCAAGCCGAATTGGAGCTCATCAATATCCGACATACCGTCGTCGTCAGAATCCAGGCTCGTGTCTGCCAATGTAGAATCAACGATATAAAGCAATAGTTGTTGTTCTACCTGCCGCCCCGCTGAGTCTGTAATCGTCGCGGTAATGGTATGACCACCCAGACTCAATGTTGGCGTAATTGAACTGCCGGTTCCTAGATCACCATCCAGGTCGGAGGACCAAACTACATTCACTGAAATGTTGCCATCCTCGCCATCATTTGCGTTTGCGGTCAGCGTCAATACATCTTTTACATCGACGAAACTACCATCACTAGCGCCACTGAGTTCTATCGTTGGCACTCGGTTCACCAGGACTGATACCTTATGAGAAGCCGTTACATAGTTTGACGTTGGACTGTGGTAAACGTCGGTTTTAAACGTGTATGTGCCTGGGCTGGATGGTAGATATTGCGCCGAAGTACCCTCTCGAATTTTCGAGACATCATTCAAGTACCAATCAATGGTTTGTTCGATCTCAGGAAAGTTTTTCGAATAGGCATCAGCTTCGAGCGCAATTGACTCTCCAAAATCAACGACCAAGTCTTTTTGCGGAGAAATAATACGAACAGCCGGCCATGTATAGGGGCGACCAAACATAACACGTTCATCATTCGTTGCAGCGGATTCGTACATGATGTAGACGGGTTGTGACGCCAGAATCGATTTACCGGCAACCAGGTGAGTGCCTTGCTCCGAACTACCTAACTGGATCTTGCCCGGATAACCAGCAGAGCTATCACAACGGAACACATCTTCGGCGATCTTTTCGCCATATTGCACCAACGTGTTTTCGTATGGGCACACCACTGAGACATACTGGGCATCCACCGGTAACGCAAACTGGCCACCCAGTAGTGAAATATCCATGTACGGCGTCGACTCGCCACCATCGCCATCCGCTTGTTGTATAGCACCGATCGGGTAGTTTGCGACCAATCGAATTCCGCTGTCAGTACCTTGTACCCCATTGATACCTTTGGAAATCGCCGCTACTTCGCCCTTATTCAACTGCAATTGTTGGGTTGTGCCATTTGAGGCGTAGACGTCGATAACCGTGTTATCATGCAAGGCGGCAACATGAGCGTTTTTCCTCGTTCCATACAGTTCAAAACCGACGGGCGGAACGGGGAACACATCGTTCCTGTACCCAGTTGCGCTGTTCGCGGCATGCGTCACGAGAATCGGCGTATCCGATTCAATCGTGAATGCGGTCTTAAGGTTACTAGTCGGATACTCAACGACGGTGTTGTCTGTAACTAGGACAGTGTCCGTAGTGACGCCATCAGACAACGTGACGGTAGCATCACCTGCGAACGAAAATAGGTAATACATATGGTCATAACGGATCTGTGGCACAGCAAAACGCATGCCGGCAAACAGACTCGGCGCTGGGCTATCCGTACCATCTAGCTCTGATGCCAGGAACAAGCTTCCATAATCGCCTATCACAGTTCCTTGGGTCACCAGTTCAGAAGGGATGGTATACGTCTGATAGTACGATTCATCATTGCCAATGCTTGTACCTTGGACCCGCACTAGAGCACCAAAGCGACCTGTTGGAAACAGCATTTCAGTGTTTACTAACGTAGGGTTCAACACACCACTAAACACAGTGTATCCAGTATGTTGTGCTGCCAACTCTTCGATATAAACCCTGAAGTTAGATTTGCTACCAATTAGGTCCGATTGGATTCGGTCATTGGCGTCATTAGGGTTTAAACCATTAAAGATTTCCCAATAATCAGGAAGGCCGTCAAAATCACTGTCGGTCAAATCGTTTTCGTCAACCACTTGGAAGTTAACACGTGCCGTAATCGTCTGACCATTACTCGCAATGCCTTGCACTTCGGCATATTGGGGTTTGTTGAAGAAATAACTGGCGAGTACCGGTGGTGTAAACTCATCGCCATTGGCATCCGTCCAGGTCGTTGCGAACGTAGAATTATCGCTGTTGTATCCACTAGCGGAGAAACTCAGTTCCATGGAGCCTAAGAAAACATCTCCTTCTGCTGGCCTGAATATGTGAATTTCTGGGAGCCGTTGAATCCAAATTTCAGATACATCAACGACGGTCGAGTCTCCAGCACTATCGGTAATGGTGGCCGTTAAGTCATATCGACCGGCGCCAACATTCGATGTGTCAATGGTTGGATTGCCACCTTCTGCAACAATATTATCGTCTAAACGCCATTTTATAAGTGAAGAAATATCGCCGTCTTCATGGTCGATGGCT
>JBNKNI010000092.1:0-3534 GCA_050293765.1 Reinekea sp. | reverse complement strand
GTACAGGAGATTATTTTGGCTGTCACATTCCGTAAACCAAGTTGGCCTGCGTTGCTCTTTTCGTTGCCGTTCTTTGGTGTTGGCCTCGGCTTTCTTTTCATCAGTGTTATTCCAACTTTATACCTTGGTGCGACAGTACCGGGTTGGGATCGTATTCCAGCGACGCTCACGTCTGTTAACCTGATCGTCTCTCATGGCGACAGCACCAGTTATCAGGCGCAAGCCAGTTACTACTATGATGTTGACGGCCAGCGTTATCAGGGGAATCAGGTTGGTTTCAGTAAAGGGAGCGATAATATTGGCCGCTGGCAGCAGAACGCCTACCGGGAGTTGAAACAGGCATACGACAGCAACGAACCCATGGTTGCCTACGTTCATCCTGACGAACCCGAACGGGCCTATTTGTTTGCGGATATCCGCTGGGGGTTGCTCGGATTCAAACTGATTTTCGTCGTTGTGTTTGGTGGCGTTGGTGGCGGCCTGTTTTTTAGCTCCTTTTTGGTTTCGTCCCGGAAGCAATCGTTGCTGAATGACGGTGTGCTTGACGCAGAAACAACGGCAACGGCGTCCTCGTCGCCTATTTACTCATCGGCCCGTGTGATTGTTTGGAGTTATTTGGGAATCGCGGTGTTTATCGCGGCGGTGAGCAGTCCCATTCTGTTTGATTTCTGGGATGAGTGGTCCAGCGGCAATAAGGCCATTCTGATCGCAATGGTGTTTCCGGTTATTGCCGTTGGCTTCTTTGTTGCGTTCTTAAAAGAATGGCTGAAATTGTTGAAGTTTGGTCGCAGTCCATTGCTGTTATCACCTTACCCCGCCTCCGTTGGCGGTCATTTGGCCGCTACCGTGAACACCAATATTGCCTATCAACGCGACCAACAGGTCCGGGTTATGGTGTCCTGCATTAATCGCTACACATCCCGATCCGGTGGCAAAAGCCGAACCCGTGAGACGACGATATGGCACAGCGAGGGGTTGGCTTATATCGAGCGCAGTTCGCAGGGAAAAACCCGTTTGCGTTTTGCGTTCAATCTGCCGGACCATGTGCCAACCACAACGCCTTCGTCTAAAAACTATCATTTCTGGCGCGTGGATATTGATACTACCGTCGGGGGGACGGCATTTAAACGCGCGTTTACCGTGCCGGTCATGCGAGTCCGTGGCGCACAACCGACTCAACAGTTTCTGGCTGACCAGCACCCGAAACTGAGCGAGTTAACGAAAAGTCGGCTGGCGTTGTTGCATATCGAAGAACAGGTAAATCAGCTGGTCATTACCGAGCCACGCTTTTCTTATGTCTATGAACGAATGGGCGGTATTTTATTTGGCGCTGTATTTATGGGTTCTGGTATTGGCGTGTCGATGGCGGGTGCACCATTTATTTTCCCATTGGTTTTTTGTCCGATCGGATTTTTGTTTTTCTGGATTTCACTGCGGAATCTGTTAACCACGGTGGTCACCACTGCAACGTTGGATGGACTGCATCAGCAACGTTCATTCATCGGATTGATTCGAAAACAGCAGACCATCGCTGCGGATGAGCTATCTGCGTTGGACATCAATAAAGCGACGGGTTGGGAAAGCTCGCAAACGGCAAAGCGTCATTTTTTCACGCTGCTGGCAAAAGGGCGGGGGAAGCAAACCATGAAGTTGATTGAACGGGTCGAAGGGAAAGAAGCCGCGACTGTCTTGAAAGAGAAAATTATCAAACAGGTGGGGCCAGGCAATGTGCGTCGCCAAGATTAAACCTCATGGCGCTTGACTCAGTCGATAGTCACTTTAATACAGTCCAAGGCTTGCAGCCTGTCGAAAAATAAATCCACGGGTATCACCGATGGTGGTAAAAAGGCGCCTGTGCGTGAGACCGTATCGTCTAACAACAATCGCGCGGTCGTACTGACCGCTGCCGCTGTCATGAAAACTTCATCGCCGACACACTGAACGGATTTGACTGCTTGAATACCCTGGTAATTACCCGAAGCCGTCACGTATATCATTGATTCGGCCACGGCCGTTACAGACTGCCCCGCAGATTTCAGCAGTTTCAGAAACAGGTGCCTGGTTCGTTGGTGTTTTGCCAGACCCAGTTTCATGCCAAGGTACATTAATGTGCCCTGAAATGTTGACTGGCAACCGGACCAGGCAGAGAGCCGGTTTAAATCGTGTGCTTCAGTCACGCTCATCATGTCATAAGAAAAGGAAGGGCCCAGATAAACGGATTTGTGAAACGGTGGGTTGAGTGTTTGCTGTTTACCCGACACCTTGTTGAGTTGCCATGTTTGATGTTGCCAGTGCAGAGGTGGATTCTTAAACAGATAGTGCATTTCCTGCAGTGATGCTGAGGAGAGTGTTTCAATATTGGATCCAAGAATAAAATTGATCTCTGCTTCAACGGGCGGCTCCAACTGCGACGCCAACCAGCAAACAGCAAGCGACGGTATGCCAGGGTTTGCACCTATTCCGGTAATCAACGTGGCGTGATTTTCCTCAGCTGTCGACGCCAGCGAGAGAAAGCGTTTGCTGTACTCCATACTTCCTGAAACATCGATATAGTCTATCCCTCGTTCCGCAGCAGTCGCCGCTAAAGCCAGTGGGGCATTAGTAAAAGGACCACCAAAACAATTGATGACCAGATCGATATTGATGAGCGCTTCTTGAACCGAAGGTAGCTCGTTGGCATCCAATTTGCACGAGGATGCTTTGAATTCTTGCGCGGTTTTCTCGGCCTTGATGCGATTACGGCCAGCAATAATTAGTTGTAAATCTTGGTCGCCACTGAGTTGTTCAACAACCAATCGCCCAACCGTGCCATAGCCACCAACAATCAATACTCGTCGTTTTTCCATGCCTTTTATTCCTTTAATTCTGCTTCGCTCAATTCACCTCAGTTTCGGTAAATCAAAGGCTGGTTGAGGTTTTTCGTTCATGTTTTGGCGCAGAATAGTAGCGGAAGAGCGAATAAACTAAGACCTACTCAGATCAAACAAACGGCATTGAAGCCAGTCATACTCGGCTCATTTCTGGGTAGAACGAGCGCTTGCTGATTTGTTCACAGCAATCCAACGAGATGAACCAAGCCAATCAGCAAGGAAACGACCGAACTCCAAAACCAGAATGCAGGGCTGTTCTGTGCGATCGTCGGGTGTTGACTAAAAAACATGGCGACAAAGCCTAAAGTCCCTCTGCTGAGGTAAATGGTGGTGATCAGCCAGAGCACCGGCAGAGTGAAGGGTAAAGCGGGCAGCCATTGTGCGGCGGACCAGGCATAAAAGGCCCAGATAGTCAGGACCAACGCAATTCCACTGGTGATCAGCGTGGGTCTGGGTGAGCCTTGTTCCGCGAGCTTTGCCATACGTTCACCTGCACCGAACAGTCGATACCAGCGAGGCCCTTTGATCATCACGCCAACGTGCAGAAGTGCGGCTAACAGGCTACATGCGCCAGCCAGGGTCATCATGGTAACTGCCATCACTAATATCTCCTTAAAGTATTCGCAGGTACATGCCAGCAGATTTGGGCAACTCCGCTTTAGTA
>JBNKNI010000091.1:0-3637 GCA_050293765.1 Reinekea sp. | reverse complement strand
GCTTTAACAGTTGCTGATAACTCACGAATGTCACGGAACACGGCTTTAGCCGCATCGAATTTGGAAAAGCTCCGGTGTACAACGCCAGGGCTATGCGAAAACGCCACCAATGTAGAGCGCGTAGATACGCGGGGTCGGTTTCTATCTGTGGGTTTCGGTGCCGGTTGGAGAGTGTGGAGTTTGCTGTTGCGTGAACAGCAGTTTCACAAGGGGTTTTCGCTTCAACAGGGTGTTGAAGGTCGCTGCTGTGTGCGCTTAGTTTCCCTTGCGGGGAGATTTTTTCTTGGAACGAGCGGTGCTCTAGCTTAGAATCCTGCTTAGCCATAATTGATACTCCGTATATCGGTTGTGGTTAGCTGCCCTTGAGTGTGTGGTGCACTTGAGGGTAGCGCTTAGTTTTACGCTACTTTCTTTCCGTTATTTGCCTCCTGAATTTTCTGAAATGCCAACCTGTATAAAACACTGGGCGAGGAATGAACACAATTTATTTTTTGTGTGAGGTGAGGTTATTGTGATGGATGTCTAAAAAAATCGGTTTGTTCAGTGTGTGGATGTGATTTTTTTCGTCAGAGTAATGGCGTTGGGCTTTCTTCGTTTTATCGAGTTTGAATTTAAATTTGTGGCATTTGGATAGTTCAATACGTAGTCTAATTGGGTGTTTTCCTTTTCAAGGAGGCAGCCTGCCCTTGAAACTGTTACGACGACGTGTCAGTTATGTCAGCCTGGAGTCATTCAGCGCCGAGACCTAGATATCCGGTATCGCACTGGTATTCTTCACAATATTGTCGCTTTATTTTTATTTGCAGATTACACCTTTGAAAAGGACTCGTCATTCCCAGCAGTGTTTGCCTTGTTTTGCACGCTGCAAGCGCATGCGCAGAGATCGACGGACTTTTTTAGAAATGCCCTTAAGGTGAATGTCTGTATTTTCAGAAAGCACAGCGTTACCTTTATGGCACCGCCTGAATAATGTGGTTTGCCACAAAGTGGCGTACAGAGTGCCACGTTTCGTTGTTTAGCGCGGCTACAGGATGGGAGCTTCAAATAACTGTTGGTAGGGGGAAATACCGTGATATTGGAAGAATGGCTCTATTCGAGCGAATGTGATTCAACCGCTATCGTGCTACCGGATGGATGCTGTGACGTTATTTTTCAGCAAGATGAACAGCATCGCTTTTCTTTTTCTATAACCTCTTTAGATAGTTGCGCCTATGAGGTGGCCCTGAGCAAGGGTGTCACATTGCGTGGTTTTCGGTTGAAACCCGGGGCGGTTGTTGACGAAACATCGTTGGCGGAATTCATGGCGCACGAGCCTGAACCGAGTAAGCTGGATAGCACATGGCTAGACGAATTTTGCACGGTGAAAGCTTCGGTCAATGAAGCACTTGAAGGTCTCCGATCCGACTTAAACGGGATCGGAGCTGTAGCAAAAAATTTAGGTGTGTCGGTACGCACCTTACAGCGGCACATCCGGTTGGAAACCGGAAAGTCACCCTACTTCTGGATATCGTTGGTTCGAGCCAGGCGTTGCGCCCGGCTTTTAGCCGGGGCTGCCGACCTGACGGATGCAGCATTGGCATCAGGCTATGCCGATCAGTCACATATGACCAGGGAGTTGCAACGCTGGTTCCAGTGCACACCCTTAGCCTTTAAACAGGGGCACTGTCACAATGAAATCCGCTTGTCCGGCTACGACTAGTGGTCCATGCGTGAATTTAAGTAATAAAAGCGCATAGCAATCGCGTCACCTTATTTTCTGCATGGCCTGCTAGTTTGCCACCGGTGAGCAAATTTCAATGAGAAACCCATTAGGGTCTCCGACGTACGCCGTTGTCTGTCCCCAGGGTTCGTTGCGTACTTCCTGAATCAGCGTTGCGCCTTGCTTTAAAGCCGCTTGCAATGATGCCTCTACGTCGTCTGTTTCAAAGGCGATTTCGAAAACGGGCTTGTTGACCTCTGGCTTGCCTGGGTTTTTTCCGAGTTGAGTCATCAGTGATGCAGACGAAAATGAAAGTTTTGTACTGCCGGTATTCAACTCACCATAGTCGCCACTTTCATGCAACATAGCTCGCGTTAAGCCAAACGATCGTTCATAAAATGAGAGCGTCGTTTCTACGTTTTCGACATAGAGTATGGTGTATCGTAATTTCATGGTTGAGACCTTTCTCCGCATTGATTGAGTGGTAACCCTAACGGTTGATTCGCTCATCGTCTTGAAAAAAAGCGACACGTTCAAAAACGGGCACTGACGGGCTCGGGTTGATGTCTCTGCGCATCTATGGCAATTGGTCTACACTGATTGTGTGAACTTTTAGCGGGGCACGAGTTGTCTTGCAGATAAACCTTAACTCAAGAGGTGGTGCCTATGATTAAGCTAACCGGTGTCGTCTTGGATGTTCTAAAACCGCATCAGCCCGGTGCGCTGGAGTTTGCTAATTCCATTGCGCAATGCTGCGAGGGTTTGGTGGTTAATCTGGTCGTTGTAGAAATGGATGAAAAAACCCATTCCCTGAGCATAGAAATTACGGGGTCTGACATACCATTGGACAATATCGAATCTGTGATTAACGATATGGGCGGTTCTGTCCACAGTCTTGATGAAGTTCAGGTTGTTAACGACAATTCAGACTGAGTGTTCGGTTTATGTCTCGACGCACATTACATCAAGCACTGGCGTTGACTGAAAGTACCGCACTTTTGCGACGTTACTTTGTTGTTAACGGGTTTGATGGCGCTCTGACGATGCTGGGTATTTTAAGCGGTTTTTATTTGGGCGAAGTTGCCGATACGCGAATTGTCATCAGCGCTTGTTTAGGGGCTGCGGTGGCATTGTTCATGAGTGGTTTGAGTGCAGCTGTGATCAGCGAAGCCGCTGAACGGAAACGCAGTCTGGCAGAAATGGAACAGGCAATGGGAAAGAGTTTGCAACAATCCGCCCATGGAACTGCAGCGCGATTGACGCCGTGGTTGGTGGGAGCCGTTAACGGTTTGTCTCCTCTGTGTATATCGCTGCTTATTCTCTCGCCGGTGCTTTTTTATTCCCCGGACATGCGATACTCACCATTGTTGACCGCGATGAGCTTTGGCCTTATCTGTTTGTTCTTGCTTGGTATCTTCCTGGGGCGAATCGACGGCAGTCATTGGTTGCTGAGTGGGTTAAAAGCGCTCTTTGTTGGCATTCTCACTTTAACGGTCATCCTATTGTTGGAATAATGCCGCCAAATTGCAGGAAATTCGCAACCGCTTTTTATTTTTCATCGGGCATTTGGTCTAACACACCGTCGGGCAATTGCCCACTGGCGATAAGTGCTTGTATCACCTCAAGGTGCTTTTCCGTGTTTTGCCAGCTTTCATCGGCCTGCGTGTTGGGTGTCAGTTCAAAGCTGTGACCCTCGGTGTCCGTTTCAGGGCAGTCTGCCTTCTTCCGACACTGTATTTGCCACCAGAGTTGCACTTGCCCCGTATCACCGACCGATGCGGTCAGCGTATGGCTATAACGTTTTTCGGTGTATTGCACGATCCAGTCAAACAGTTGCTCACGTTGCGTTTGCGTAATGTTAAATGTTTTGGCGTAGGCCGTTTGGGTGACGAGGTTCAGCCATTCAACACGCACGGTATGGGGTAATCGCATCAGTTG
>JBNKNI010000090.1:0-3748 GCA_050293765.1 Reinekea sp. | reverse complement strand
AGTCGGCGTGTCCAGGACAGTCAACGTGCGCGTAGTGACGAGTAGGTGATTCGTATTCAACGTGTGAAGTTGAGATGGTGATACCACGCTCACGTTCTTCAGGCGCGTTGTCGATGCCGTCGAAAGCAACGGCAGCACCGCCCCATACTTCTGAACATACGCGAGTCAACGCAGCAGTCAAAGTGGTTTTACCGTGGTCAACGTGACCGATTGTGCCCACGTTTACGTGGGGCTTAGTACGCTCAAATGTAGCCTTTCCCATTAGGTTCGCCTTCACTAGTTAGTTGATAACACATACTAAAAAGGCAGCCACTTTAGTGCCTGCCTTTGAAAATTTCAATATGGTGCTCACGATGAGATTTGAACTCATGACCTCTCCATTACCAATGGAGTGCTCTACCACTGAGCTACGCGAGCAATTAGTACCGGGATAATGGAGCGGGTAGCGAGAATCGAACTCGCATCATCAGCTTGGAAGGCTGAGGTTCTACCATTGTACCATACCCGCTAATCTTCCTAAGAAGGAAGTGGTGGAGGGGGACGGATTCGAACCATCGAAGCTTACGCGGCAGATTTACAGTCTGCTCCCTTTGGCCACTCGGGAACCCCTCCAGAACGGGCGCAAAGTTTGCCGTAACAGGCCGTCACTGTCAATAAGGTTTTGTAAAACTTTTTCAGTTATAACAAGCACTTAGCGATGTGACATTACTTTGCTGCCTTCCTCGCTTAGCGAGGAGGCGCGCATATTAGGAGGTACAAAACAGAATTGCAAGTCTAATTGCACAAGAACCTGGAAAATTCTGTATTTTCGAAGGCCGACAGTATCGATTCGAGAGTAGTATCCGATAACAACGCAGCGGAATCCTTGTCGATAACCAGATTCGTGGTTGTCCCAGTGTGCTCCTTGATGATCGTTTTAGCAGTGATATCCAATTGACTGAGCTCATCAATCTTTCGTTTAGCATTAGCATCATTACTAAAAACGCCCAGAGACAAGGCGTTCTTGTTATCCCCTGTGGTAATGACGTAACTTTCAACGCCTTTGGCCGAAATTTTAGTAAGTTCAGCACGTGCTAAATCAATGCTCGCAAATGGTCCTAAAATGACCTGATAATCGCGTCTAAGCACGATTGTATCGGTTACTTTTTTAGCCACAACTTCAAGCGCTTTTAAACGAGATTCAACAATTGGCAAGCTGTCGTCAGCCACTAATCCGGTGATTTTTATACAACGTAAAGACTCTGTATCTTTTAGAACCGGCGTTCGCTCACTGGATTCATTGAGTCTCTGCTGCTGAGTTTTAGTCAACTGCAAATTATTGAATTTGGTCAACGCCCCTTGTTCTACCACCTGCTCAGGCTGTTGAGCATCCCAGTATTGATAGCCGCCTAGAGCAATATTAATCACTAATAGCAACAGCAGCGTCCACTTCATGTATTTACCTTTGTCTTAAATTCGTCTGATTCACAATAAACCCGCAGGCCAAGCATAACCAGGTGATGCTCTATGGTAACCTCACCCGCCAGAAACTGACAGATAATGCCGCTATCGCCACCCGTGATAACGCGAGTGACCGGTGTTTCAAACTGTAGCATAGCTCGTTCTATCAGCGCGACCACACTCATGACCAAACCATAAGTAATACAGTCGGTAGTGCTTTTGCCAAGCTCACCTGAAAATTGAAGATCAACTTCTGGTAGCAACTCTGTACCTTGGCTCAATGCCCGAGCGGACAAACGCAAACCCGGTGAAATTGAACCACCCAAGTGCAGACCCTGAGCGTTGATATGATCTATTTTTACGGCTGTGCCGACGTCAATCACTTGCAGTGGTTGTTTAGGGAACAAGGACATGGCTCCCAGCATGGCCAGCCAACGATCAACCCCTAGTTTCGTGACATCGGCATAGGCCAGTTTAAGACCATAAAAACCATCCACTACACAACATTGGATACACTGGATATCGTGTTGCGAGCATATCCTTGAAATCTCGGAATACCGTCCGCCGACATCGGCGACAACGACGACAGAAGGCGGAAATTCAGCCAGATACGCTGAAAGCTCGGTGATCGAATCGAACGTACCATGCGAACTCTGATAACTGTATTTTATCCGAGTATTACCCGAATCCAGGCATAAGACAGAATCTACCATCGCACAGAGACCTCACCGCCATTGAACGCCCTGATTTCATCATTGTCCATTGCTACCAACAACTGCCCTGAATTATCGATGCCTTGCGCAACCCCAGAATAAACATTTGGCCCCTGAATAACCTTTACGGATTTTTTGTGAAGATAATCATAGGCTGCATACTTTTGTTGAATGTCCTTAATACCGAATTCATTGGCCGCGTTAATCGTATTGATCACCGATGTGACCAACTGCGACAAGAGCTTATCCCGATCAGGTCGCTCATTAACCAGATCATCAACCTTAATAGAAGCTATGTCCGTTTCTTCAGGACTGGACAATACGTTCAAACCGATGCCAATAACCAATAATGCCTCGTCCTGAGGGTTACCCAATAATTCACAAAGCACACCTGCAAGTTTTCGGTCTTCTACATAGATATCATTTGGCCACTTAATTTTTACCGGCTTGCTGGTGATCTCACCAATCACTGCTGCGATCGCTAAGCCCGTTAAAATAGACGCCAAGTATAAAACTGCAGGTTTCCAGATGGTTTTATGGCCGAGCGAAAACAATAGATTCGCCCCCAGGGGACTAATCCACGCCTTACCTCGACGCCCTCTCCCAGCATGCTGATATTCGCTGACAAACAGCTTCCAATCTTCACTTTGATATACGGCTTCCATCGCGTTACGGTTAGTCGACTCCGACTCAGCAACAATATCAATAACCTTCAACTGTTGTGCAACTCCAGTTCCTAGCGATTGAATCACTTTAGATCGGTCCAGCAATGCCAATGACTCGACTAATCGATACCCTCGCCCACGGACGGAGTTAACGACCAAGCCATATTGGTCCAGCTGTTTTACCCAAGTTGATATGGTCGCCCGAGTGACAGAAAGTTTTTCTGCCAACACTTCGCCTGAAACAAATTCATTGTTCTGCAGTAGTGATAAAAGAGGGATAAGATTTTTCAGACGTCACCTTTGATGTGAGTAGCTTCCGAACCTGTATGATATTTGGAATTCAGCGTAATGCCAAAGCGCAATACAATATGTCCAAGAACAAAGAACACTTATGAGCAGCTTAGCACGCGCGAGGATACGAACAGACTGTTTTGGCAGATTCGGACAGTAACGAACTGCACACGAATTGTCGTACAGGCTTATACGAGCTTGACGCAGTACATCAGCATAAAGGAACCCATGAATTGTTGTCCCGTGAGGTATCTTAGTAAGGCTTCACGCCATTCCTTTCATCACTGAACCGGGCTGTCGGTTTGGGATGGTGCGGCACTCCGACCTGACGATGGGCAGGCGCCTGTTATTGGCATGCCTTTCTCCCAAGCATATAAAAACCCGATCCATTTCTGGACCGGGCTTTCGGTTTGGGATGGTGCGGCACCCCGACCTGACGATGGTCAGGCCTTTTTCCCAGACATAAAAAAACCCGATCCATCTCTGGACCGGGCTTTCGGTTTGGGAGCCTGACGATGACCTACTCTCACATGGGGAGACCCCACACTACCATCGGCGATGCATCGTTTCACTTCTGAGTTCGGTATGGGGTCAGGTGGGTCCAATGCTCTATGGTCGTCAAGCAAACTTTGAGGGTAT
>JBNKNI010000089.1:0-4356 GCA_050293765.1 Reinekea sp. | reverse complement strand
GTTATCCGAAGAAGCGAAAATCGCCCTGGCGAGAGGAGCAGAACTGGCGGGCACCGGCATTTGCTCGGGTGAAGGCGATACGTTGCCCGAGGAACAGGCGGAAAACTCACGCTACTTCTATGAGTACGCCAGTGCGGGTTTCGGCTATGAGGAATCTTTACTGACACGCGTCCAGGCATTTCATTTCAAAGGGGGGCAGGGCGCTAAGACCGGCACCGGTGGTCATCTGCCAGGCAACAAGAACACAGAAAAAATTGCCAGCGTGCGTGGTCTTGAACCCGGTACCGATGCTATATCCCCCGCAACCTTTCCGCACCTGCGCACCGTGGCGGATTTTCGTCAATTTGCCGATCGCGTCCGGGAGATCACTGGCGGCATCCCGATAGGGTTCAAGCTGAGCGCCAACCATATTGAAGACGATATACAGTTTGCGCTGGACGCTGGAGCCGACTACTTGATTCTGGATGGTCGGGGCGGCGGTACAGGCGCTGCACCGGAAATATTCCGGGATCACATCAGTGTGCCAACCATTCCCGCCTTAGCGCGCGCTCGACGCTATCTGGACAAACAGGGTGCCAGTGGCCGAGTGACG
Source organism: Reinekea sp. (assembly GCA_050293765.1). Lineage (GTDB taxonomy): Bacteria > Pseudomonadota > Gammaproteobacteria > Pseudomonadales > Natronospirillaceae > Reinekea. The sequence goes on along the minus strand of JBNKNI010000089.1, from coordinate 3,764 downwards.
CTGATCATTACCGGAGGTTTACGCATGCCAATGGATTTCGTGAAAGCACTGGCGCTGGGCGCAGATGGCATTGCCATTGCTAACAGCGCTATTCAATCCATAGGTTGTGTGGCCGCCCGCATGTGCAACACCAACAATTGCCCGTCGGGCATTGCCACGCAAAAACCCGAATTGCGTCAACGGCTGGATATCGACAAAGGCGCGCAACAGTTAAATCGTTTTTTACGTGCCTCGACCGAACTGATGTCGGTTATGGCACGCGCCTGCGGTCATGACGCTTTAGAAGATTTTTCCATTGCAGACATCGCAACCTGGCATAAAGACATGGCCCTGTTATCAGGTGTACCATACGCCGGAATTAACGACCCCTATTGAGGATTCCTTGTTGGAACTGATCGAAGAAGCGTTAGGTAACCTGACGAACACACAGTCTGGCCCGCGCGAAATGGCGCTAGACATTATCTGCGACCATGTTGAAAGTGGCGAGGCAGAGGCCGATTGGCTGGCACAATACTTGATTCCTGCCCTGCAGGAGATCGCGCGTGCCGGTATACACGATGCACAGAATGACCAGGTGTTTGGCCGAACCTTTGCGATAGAAGTGTTGGCCTGTGTGATGGAGCAAGACTCTTTGGAGGACCTGTTTACGCCAGACACCCGGAAAGCAATGGTCGAGTTCACCCTGCAATACCTCAAAGACGAAACGGATTTCCGCGGTTATGTTAGCGATGAATCGGGCTGGGCACATTCGGTCGCCCACGTCGCCGATTTAACGCAAGCGCTGTTCAAACATAACGACATTGATAGCGCGTGGGTGAGTGCGTTGCTACAGGGTTGGCAGACTTTCTTGAAACAGAGTTCGTTACCGTTTCTGATGTTCGATGAAGACCAGCGTATTGCATCGGCTTTAAAAGCCGCTGTAAAACAGGGGCGTTTGAATGCGCTCAACCTTGCGGTATTTTTTGATGAATTACTGGACGATGAAGAAGACGATTGGTTCCACCACGCGTTTCGGTCACGACCTGCCCTGAACCGTTTTAAAAACATTCAGAATCTGATCCGTTCGCTGTATCTGCAGTTGCAGTTGGACGTTCGGGGTGAGCAGCCATTGGACGTGCTCACGGTGTTAAAAGGCTTATTGCGAAAGTTAGATGCGGGTTTTTATCCCGCCTAAGGTGTTGTTAAAAGATGAATAGGATACGCCCGTTGGTTGTACGATTTTCGATGTTGGCGTTGAGTTTGGTGTTGTTGGGTTGCGATTCTCTGCGCACGGTGAACGTCGATATCGAATCTGAAACGTTGGTCGAAAGTGGCGGCTTCTTAGGCAGTGTTTTTACCCAGTTCGGTTTCGACGACTTTGTGTCGTTTGACGTTAGCCAGTCCGCTGAGTTTAAAAACAACGATGCTACCCGCGGGAACATCGGCGAATCGTATGTAACGGGTTTTGTCCTGGAAGTCATCAGCCCGGAAGGCAACACGTTGAGCTTTATTGAAGATTTGGAAATTTACATTGGCGATGGCTCGACAAAACTTCAGGTCGCGTACATCGATGAAAGCCAGGATACCGATGTTTCCAGGCTGGCATTAAAGGTGTTTGACGAGAGCGACATTGGCAAATACTTGCGGGCAGAGGCGACCACCGTCGAGGTGAATGCGAAAGGTACGCCGCCGTCTGAAGACACGCAGATTCGTGCGACGTTAAGCCTGTCGATTCAATTGCAGTTGTAACAGCTCACCGCAGCGTATGCCGGATGCCCTCTGGCCCGGCAAACGCGCTTTCGCTATTCAAGTTCCCCTTCATCATCACTGAACAACACGGTTCAACGCGTCGCGGATGATGTCTTTCGTGGTTTCCTGCAGTGGTAGAATGGGCGCACGCACCTCTTCGCTGCATTGCCCCATGACGGACATTGCGTATTTGATGCCCGCCGGGCTGGGTTCCAAAAAGAGCGCGTCGTGTAACGGCACTAACTGTTCGTGGCAGCGCAGGGCTTCTGAATAGTCGCCTGAAGCACAGGCTTTTTGCATTTGCGCGCATAAGGCAGGTGCGACATTGGCCGTGACAGAAATACAGCCCACTCCCCCTTGCGCGTTGTAACTGACAGCGGTCATATCTTCCCCGGAAAGAAACGCAAAGGGTGTCGATATCAACTGCCGTTCTCGGCTGATATGAGAAAGGTCTTTGGTGGCATCTTTCACACCGATAACTCTTGGCAATTGAGCGAGTTCCGCCAGGGTATGCGGTTCAATGTCAACACCGGTTCGGGCGGGGATGTTGTAAAGCAGGATAGGTAAGTCAGAGTGGTTATGCAGTTGGGTGAAGTGATTGAGTAAGCCAGCCTGATTGGGCCGGTTGTAGTAGCCTGCGGCACAGAGCAGACCATCTGCTCCGGCGGCACTGGCTATATTGGCCAGCTCGATGGCCCGGACCGGGTTATTGGATGTTGCACCGGCGAACACCGGGATTTTTTTATTCGCGGCAGCCGAAGCGACGCTGACAATGTCGCGATACTCTTCTGTGGTGACAGTCGAGCATTCTCCGGTGGTTCCCACCACCACAATGCCTTGGGTGCATTGGGCAATATGCCAAGAGACTAAGCGCTCTAGCGCGAGCAGATCGACTTGATTGCCGGTAAAAGGTGTAACCAGCGCGACTAACGAACCTTGCATCAGATGTTCCTCTTTTTTTGTTATGGACGCAGAGCCGACAGACAATAAAAAACCCGGCGGCATTGCTGCGACCGGGTTTGCGAAATTAACGTTTTTCCATTACCAGCACATACCCAAGCCACAACAAACAGGTTTGTTGTGTTTAGCGTTGGGTTTACGTTTGCAGGCAATGGTCATCGCGTTAATCTGTATGTTCTGAAGAATGGCCAAAACTCTAACACGCTGATGTTTTTACGGGCAAGCCACAATTTGAACCAAATTGATCTGAGGCACTTTTGAGTGATTGCCATCTCCTTCAGCGGTTGCAGAAATTCGCAGCTGTTGAGGCAAGTTCTGCAGGCAATATTTATTACCTTGGCCAAGCAATTAACAATGAAGTTTGCCATTTCAGACCTGCCCTCCGGGTCTTTCAGATCGTTGACTGAGCATGGTTGTGTATTTTGAAAAGGAATCGCCATTCCCTACAATACAGCCTCGCTCATTCATCGACCTGATATGACTGAGGTCATTTGAATGAATCAGAGGTGGCCTAGGTCTGCGTTATTAGTTTGCAGATGGCAAAGACTTCTGTAATATTAGGGTTTTCTAATTTAAAGGTGGCAACTCATGACTCGATTACTGGCATTACTGACGTTGATATTCTCGCTGACTGCCTGCCAGGCGGACACATCCGATATGACCCAGTGGCTTGCCAATGGCGTGATCATCGATACCCGGACTGTGGAAGAATTTAACAGTGGTCATATCGAAGGCGCCGTTCTTGTGCCGTACGATGTGATTGCGCAACGCATCGCATCGGTCGTTCCAGATAAATCCACCCCTGTATTGCTTTACTGTCGTAGCGGCCGACGTGCAGGTATTGCTGAGAAGACCCTATTAAATATGGGCTATACGCAGGTTAAAAACGTTGGTGGCCTTACCGATATGCAAAAATTTATCGAGTCTCACCAAAAATAATCTGCATTATTGGCGGTCCGATTGTCTTAAACGTTGGTCCGCCATAAAAGACTAGGGCACCTCTGAATAATTGCTATCTACCTCAGCGGGTGAAGAAATGCGCAAAATTCGAGGCAAGTTCTGCAGGCAATATTCAT
>JBNKNI010000088.1:0-4621 GCA_050293765.1 Reinekea sp. | reverse complement strand
GTTCTATCGCCACTACGGCTTCCAGTCATCGCCAATTCATTCGATGACCTTGATGTTGCGAATCAGGAATGAGGCATGACGAAGGCCTTGAATTGCACTCGAATTCAGCGAGTAGTGGGCATTCGCAACGAAAGGCCAGGAAGACGAACCGCGATGCCGATGCCGCGCGTCCCGCGCTGAATCGACCGCACATGTGGCAATTCAAGACTTGCCCCCCATGACTGCGCAAGTGTCGCATTGCGGACTCCATTCGGGTGAGTTGATCAGAAACAGCGCACACGGGCTGCAGCGCGGACAGGTCCGTCGCAGCCCGACACGGCTTGCAGATCGATAGTCGAATGGAATTCTTAAGGAATACTTAAGCACATCGGGTATGCAATATGCAGAAACAAAAGCGCAGACCGATGCGCCAGCGAGAAAACGACCCAACCGAATCCGGCGACTGGGACCGCCCCTACACCCGCCAGGAAGGCGTCTCCCCTGCCCTGGGTGGCGGGCAACACGTTCTGGCCGAGCATGAATCGCATTGACGACGTGTATGGGGACTGGAATCTGTTCTGCGCTTGTGTGCCGATGGAGGCGTATGAGGATTGATCGGCTTTCAATACTCCAATGAAAAACGCCCCGAATTCGGGGTGTTCTTCATGCGTACGACATACTACAAATCTATAGCTTCATGCAAAATTCAGGCGGACAGCGTTTCACTACTAGAACTAGTTATACCAAAATATCGGTTAGCCAAATCATTCCCAAGACGCCCATACTGGCTTGATTTATATTTCTTAAATAATGAAAAATCAATTTCACTAAGAAAATCAGCATAATACTCCGAATTTCCGGTTAAACCATTTTCTACCAGCCTCCTCATACAAACCAAAAACCCATTGACTAAAGTAGTATTTAAAATATGACCAACAACTTTCTTATCCGCCACCCAAAGACCAGGAGGAGCCGAAATTTTGAGTGCAATCAAGAACTGATCAATTGAATGCACGCAAAATTTAACATAATCATCTCTAAGAGACTCATCATTCGAACCAACCATCTCGTGTTTCTTAATGTTAGTCCAGATGGAAAATAAAGAATCATCGCCAGAAGCCTTCACTAGCGGTCTCAAACCGTATTTAATAATCGACGTGGTTTTCAGCTTATCTTTATCAAACCATCGCATTGCAACATGCCCCTTAAGAGGCCCGCTCCCCTTCGCGAGCCCCTCAAGCACGCTATGCGCAATAGACTCTTCACTGAAGGGGCGGACGATCCTAGATATTGCTAGTTTTAGAGCCGAACTTGCATTAGCTTGATTTGAGTTTATCTCCAAGAAGAGTTGTGCTTCAAAAGCTTCTCTTTGGCGTTTAGAAAAACCTTCGGGATAGATCAATCCTGTAACCAAAAGGTTCTGCTTATTTCTTAACTTTGCAATTTCCAAATCATCTGGAGTTGAACGATAATAAGAATACGTACGATGCTGACCATCAATCAAACCGATAGAATTAAACCGATTCGGCAACTGAATTTTGACATATTCAATTTTCTTAATTTTATCAGGACATACCGTATTACCATTTTCATCAACAACTTTGGTACTACCATCCAGCGTAACAATAATGTTGTTAACAAAAACCCTGTGCTTTGCTCGTAAGTGTTTTCGAATCGCCTCAATCTTCGTCTTCGACACAAATCTCTGATACAAATTCTCTGACGACATCCAACCTTCACGACGGAGCACGTAAGCTCTATCAAGAAGCAAGCCGGCATCCGCGTAAAACGATACAACCTTAAAACCCGCTTCGAAGTTTGAATTAGCTTCTGGAAGTAGCGTGGCGTCTAGGATTTTACTTTCGGATCCGTTTGGCATCTTCCCATTACTTCCGATTTGAACACCATCTATCTCAAAGAACGCCATTAACTCATGAAATGCCGAATTCTTTATACAATCTGAAAGAGATTTAAAGTACCTGAGTTCAGCGTAATCAAAGAACTTCGTCCATTTGGCTTGATCGCGCGCCTTTGAGTCAAATGATTCCAAGCTGCAATATATTGGAACTAAAACAATCTCATCCAAGTGATATTTATCCAGCAACTTGGAAACAACACCTTCATCTAGCGATCTAAGAACCTCAAAAGTCTCCTCTTTGCAGCTTGCGATCTTCTCATGCAAGAAAATCTTTTTCCTTAAATGATCAGGAACGTTTTCTGATTTTGACGTAGTACACTCAACAAAAAATACGAGATTTTCGAAAACGTAAACCAAGTCAAAGTCCGACCCGAGATCATCCGGATACCTAAAATTCTTTGACTCTAGCGATCTACACCTCAACATTCCCACGTTGGTAAATATGCTATTTACCAATCTTGAAAATTGTCCTTCCCGCTGCCGTTGTTTCCGCTCTTCCGCACTTAGCTTTCTCTTATTCTTCTTCTTTTGGTGAGCCATTCTCTGCCTCCTCGTCACATTTACTCCATTCACTCGGAAACTTACCTACCTTTCCTGCGCGGGCCGGTAGCGGCGGTTTAACCCCGGACGGTCTTACCCTTAGACTCCCATTCTCGAGTGCAGCGATTCTTGACTTAGCAATTTCGATATATCTCGAATCTTTATCTATCCCAACAATATTTCGACCGTGTTTTAGTGCTGCAATAGCCGTCGTACCAACCCCCAGAAACGGATCAAGAATAGTGTCTCCACTTTTTGAAAACGCAAGAATGCACCGTTCAGCGAGTTCAACTGGAAATTGGCACGGGTGAATCGTTTTTTCGGGATGATTAGACTTGACGTTAGGAATATCCCAAACAACTTCTTCAGAAAAATACTTCTCCGCGGAGAACTCCCATACATCTGACGGATTCTTCCCTTTTGGATTTCCACTTAACTGTCCGGCCACGTCCCCCCGAGAGGCAGAATGTCGCTTACCTGGATAACGTTGCGGTACGCGTATAGGATCAAGATTGAAAGTATATTCTTCTGACTTAGTGAACCATAAAAGCGTCTCGTATCGCCCCGAAAGCCTATTCGTAGCATGCAACCCAAAATTGAAGTGCCAAATTATTCTATTTCTTAAAACCAACCCCAATCTTTTAAATATTTCGTAGAAATGGAAGTCTAATGGGAATATCTCTCCATTTCTTACGTAATTACCAACCTGCCAACATAACGCGCCACGATCACTAAGCACCTCAACAACCATAGCGGCAATAAAATCGATGTCCTTGAGATACTCTTCAAGAGTCAACTTTCGATCTGATTCATATTCTTTTCCAATATTGTACGGCGGTGAAGTAACAACCAAGTCTATTGATTTTTTTTGTAAAGAACCAAGAACTTCCTTCGAATCACCTTCAATTATTTTCTCTGTCATTATTTTTCAACATGAATTTCGTCAAGTTTTTTTATAACAAAAAGAACAAACAAGCGACCTTTTGCACAAACGTAACAAACGCAAACAGCGTCAGGTCTAGCAAGCCAACATTTCTACATCTTCTAAGATGTGAGCCCCACGCAGTCTTTGCACTGACTCCCCCCGGCCCGTTACATCCCGATGCAATAGCTATGACTCTACACACACCTCGTCACTCCGGCAAAGTGACTTACTTCACAGACACCGCCCAACCGCGTATGCCATCAAGCCCCAACACACGGCGCTTTCCGCGACCCACGCTCAAGAACGTCATACCCATTCCGTATACACCTCATCCCCTTCCGCGCCCACTTTGTAAGCGAACACGTCCCCATGGCGATCCTCATTCCGTCACTGAACCAGCAAACCCTCTCGCGCATGACCTCGGGTGAAAAGCGATTGGCCCGAACGCTGGAAAAGGTGCTGGAGGATGATTACCTGGTCTGGTACGACATCCCGGTGGGCAAGAAGCGGCGCTATCCGGACTTCATCATCCTGCATCCCATGCGCGGCATCCTGTGTCTTGAGGTGAAGGACTGGAAGCCGGAGACGCTCAAAGGCATCAATAAAACCGAAGCCACCTTGCACACCGAACGCGGCCGGGTGATTGAAATGCACCCGATGGAGCAGGCCCGGCAATACGCCTATCAGGTGGTGGCCCTGCTTACCCGCGATCCGCAGTTGCGTCATTCATCAGGCCCGCACGAGGGCAAGCTGGCGATGCCTTATGGCTGGGGCGTGGTGTTTTCGAATATCAGCCGGGCGCAGATTGAAAAGGCCATGCCAGAAGAGGGTCGCGAGATCCTGTTGCCGGATCACCTGATGATTTACCGGGGTGAATTCAGCGAAACCATGGATGCGGAAGCATTTCAGTCACGCCTGTGGGGCATGTTCACCTATCAGTTCGGCAAGCCCTTGAGCCTGCCGCAGATCGATCGGGTGCGCTGGCATCTGTTCCCCGAGGTGCGTATCGACGCGCCGGAGCAGACCGAACTGTTCGAAGATCCGCTGGAGGCGGCCGGGCAGTTGGAAGAGACCCTGCCCGATGTGATCCGCATCATGGATATCCAGCAGGAGCAGTTGGCCCGCAGCTTGGGCGAAGGGCACCGGGTGATTCACGGGGTGGCCGGTTCGGGCAAGACGATGATTCTGGGTTACCGCTGCCTGTATCTGGCACAGACCCTGCACAAGCCGATTCTGGTGCTGTGCTTCAACATCACCCT
>JBNKNI010000087.1:0-4870 GCA_050293765.1 Reinekea sp. | reverse complement strand
TTTGGCTACCCACGCTACATTCCGCGCCGATAATCCGTTGTTCTCTGCGTTAAAATTAGCCGATGGGTGGCTGAATGTACAAGATATCTATACTATGCCAACTTGCGCGCCGTTGGTTACGTTGAGTGCTTGCGAAACCGGGCGGAGTCAGGTAGCTGTGGGGGATGAATTGGTTGGCTTAAGCCGGGGTTTTTTTGCCGCCGGGGCAAAATCACTGGTGGTCAGCTTGTGGCTGGCCGATGATGAGTCAACATCCCGGTTAATGGTTCATTTTTATCAAGCACTGCAAACGGGCTTGCCGGTCAATGAAGCCTTACGTTCGGCACAATTAGCCATTAAGGGTGAACTTAATCATCCCTATTATTGGGCTGCTTTTGTGTTAACCGGTCATCCCCATACTTGTTTGCCGGCTACCGTTCGGCAAACAATTGACGAGCATAAAACACAGAATTAATATCGGCTTTTGTCGCATATATTTTTAACTATGGATTTATCAAATATTAATTAATAGAAATAATCTACAAATTTTTTGCCGACAAATGTCATGCAATGAATGGGGAGGGACTGAAAGGAGTCCCAATGTTAGCCCATCGCACCAAAATTATATCTGCATTATTCACTGTGCTATTTTTCCTGATAGGAATATTGTCAGCGGCGGCGGCCGAACCAGTAAACGTGATTGTCAAACTGCAACCGGGTGCTGACCCTGTCCAACTTAGCGTTGACCATCATGACCCCTACCCGTTTTGGTAGACAGTAAGATAAGGTAGTAAACTGACAAAAGACCAAAACGGAGGCAACAAAATGAGTAGTGTAAGACGAACGTATACGCGGGAATTCAAAGTAGAAGCAGCCAAGCTATCCTACAACAGTGATAAGCCGGTAGAAGAGATAGCTAAAAGCCTTGGGGTCAGCCAAAGCAGCTTGAATCGCTGGCGACGAGAGTATCGGCAAGACCCGGATCAAGCCTTTCCGGGGTCAGGGCAGCAGAAAGAACGGGATGCAGAAGTTGCCCGCTTGCAGAAAGAACTCAAGCAGTCGCAGCTGGAGAATGAAATATTAAAAAAGGCAGCCGCCATCTTCACGCGAAACCTGCGGTGAAATACCAATTCATTGCGGAACACGACCAACAATATCCGGTGACATTGATGTGTCGGGTACTGGGGGTAGTGCGCAGTGGTTACTACCGGTGGCGAAAAGTCCCGGTGGGGAAGCGGAAGATGGCAGACTTAATCTTGTCCATGCATATCAAGGATATTTTCGAACAAAGCCGGGATACTTATGGCAGTTATCGTATCCACGCAGAATTGTTTGATGAAGGAATTCGTTGTGGTCGTGAACGGGTGGCCCGTCTGGCTCGGGAGAACAATCTGGAACCCAAGGCAGCCCGACGATTTAAGGTGATGACCACCGATAGCAATCACAAATTACCCGTGGCCCCCAATGTGCTTGACCGAAAATTCACGGCTAAGGAACCAGATAAAATTTGGTTGACTGACATTACTTATGTACCCACAGCTGAAGGATGGCTCTATCTGGCGGCGGTGATGGATTTGTATTCCCGACGCATTGTGGGCTGGGCCATGCGTGACAGTTTGCATCGTCAATTGGTGATAGATGCGCTGCAAATGGCCATCGCTGTTCGCCACCCGCCACCGGGATTACTGCACCACTCTGATCGAGGCAGCCAATATGCCAGCGAAGATTATCAAGCTTTGTTGACACAAACCCAAATGGTGGGTAGTATGAGCCGCAAGGGCAACTGTTATGACAATGCCCCGATGGAAAGTTTCTTCGGCACCTTCAAAACTGAGTTGACTTTTCACGGCAACTACGCCACCAGAAATGAGGCCAGGCTGGACATTTTTGAATACATTGAAGTTTTTTACAATCGGCAGCGACGTCATTCAGCGCTGGGTTACAAAAGCCCAGCCAAGTATGAAACCCTGTCATTAGTGGCTTAACTCATTGTCTACAAAAACGGGGCAAGGTCACAGGAAAGCAGGCGTATTTTGGAGACAATTCTCTCACACTCAAAAAGACCCAAAGTGTGATATAATAAAAATAATAGTTCTGCCGTTTCCGTACAACGAACACCATAACGGTTCTTTACAACCGCCGAAGACATTTCTCGGTGTTGATTGGGGTTTTACCTTCGGCTTTTTCCATAACTTTCTATAAAAAATGTCAATTGGCCTATTTGAGAGATTGCACATTTGATACGAAAGCATCCCTTATGTTTCCCCATTTTCTACTGTTTTGTTTGGTAAAAATTCCTCTTCTCTAGACTTCAAACTATCCTCTCGGCCAGCAAGGTTGATAGGGAGGATTAGAAACGTCAGATATAAATATCGCTACGTTTATCATAAGAATGTTTTCCTTGTAATCAAACCGCTAGAATAAGGATAGGCACCGATGGGAATAGCAGCCGATATTGCAATTATTGTGGTGGCTGGTTTAATTGGTGGTCTCATTGCTCAACAATTGAGGCAGCCATTGATTTTAGGATATATCCTGGCTGGGATAATGGTTAGCCCATTTACAGGTGGGGTGACCGTGTCTAATATCCATGATATTGAGTTGCTGGCGGAAATAGGCGTTGCGCTTCTACTTTTTGCTTTAGGATTGGAGTTTTCATTAAAAGAATTAAAACCTGTACGTCATATTGCACTAATTGGTACCCCTATACAGATTCTCCTCACAATGGCTCTTGGCTTTGGGATTGGGCGATTATTCGGTTGGGAATGGATTGACTCGCTCTGGTTGGGGGGTCTAATTGCCCTGTCCAGCACAATGGTAACTCTTAAAACCTTGATGAGTCAAGGACGCATGGGTACTCTTTCAAGCCGGATAATGATTGGAATGTTGGTTGTTCAGGATTTGGCCGTAGTACCCCTCATAATTATTTTGCCTCAATTAGATGAACCGGGAGCAGGACTGCCTGTGCTGGGTTGGGCTACTCTGAAGGCGGCCTTATTCCTATTTTTGATGATCTTTGTGGGTACACGTGTCATTCCTCGCCTGATGGCTTACATTGCTAGCTGGAACTCCAGGGAGTTATTTTTGCTAGCTATTACCGCTATAGGTTTAGGTATTGGTTATGGAACGTATTTATTTGGACTATCATTTGCTTTTGGCGCATTTGTGGCTGGAATGGTTTTGAGCGAATCGGATTATGGTCATCAGGCTCTTAGCGATATTATTCCGGTGCGAGACCTGTTTGGATTGCTTTTCTTTGTTTCGGTTGGAATGCTTTTAGACCCTTTCTTTTTGATAGAAAACTGGGGAATAATATTGGCTGTTGTGCTGCTGGTGTCTGTGGGCAAAGGGTTGATTTTTAGCACGCTGAGTAGCGTGTTTGGCTACGGTAATGTTGTGCCACTTGCAGTAGGGTTGGGGTTATTTCAGGTGGGGGAGTTTTCATTTGTGTTGGCTCGGGTGGGTGTTAGCACTAATTCAATAAGCAACAATCTTTATATGCTTACATTAACTACAGCTATAGTGACCATGGTCTTAACACCGCCTGTTTCAAGGTTAACTGCTCCCTTGTATGCGCTGCGGAAACGTTGGTTCAAGCGGGAGACGCTTCAATCCATTAATCTTCCTGAAACCGGCTTGCGCAACCATGTAGTTATAGCTGGAGGGGGCAGAATTGGACAATATGTAGCTCAAGTCTTGCAACGTTTAGATTTAGCATTTGTCATTATTGAAATGGATTATCGTCGGGTGACCCAAGCCAAGGATGAGAACTTTCCGATCATTTATGGAGACGCCAGCCAGAAAATTGTGCTGGAGGCAGCTAAGGTAGATCAGGCTTGTCTTGTACTCATAACAACTCCGGCCGTTATTATTACTCAAACCATTGTTGACCAGGTTCGCTACTCAAACCCAACCGTACATATTGTAGCCAGAGCGGAAGGGATAGAACAAATGCAGGCATTGCATGATCATGGTGTTTATGAGGTAGTCCAGCCGGAGTTTGAAGCCGGGTTGGAAATTACCCGTCAGGCATTGTTACATTTGAATATCCCTGCCACTGAAATTCAAAGATTTACCGATACCATCCGTCGCGAGTTGTATGCTCCCCTTTACCATACTCACAGCGAATATCAAACTATCGCTCAGTTACAAAATGTCTCACATCTATTAGAATTGAGCTGGGTAAAATTGGCCTTTGACAGCCCATTCATTGATCGCACTATCCGGGAGCTAAAGATTCGCAGCCGGACCGGAGTCTCGGTGGTTGGGGTGATGCGTGATGGAGAATTGTATCCTAACCCTGATGCCGACTATCAATTTTCCATCGGGGATTTAGTAGCCGTAATGGGTAACTCGGAACAAATGATTACTTTTCAAACGTTGATTGATCCTGTAAACATGATTAAAACATAAGTGGGTAGATTATGACTTCATCAATTTTTTTCTCCACCCTTGTTAAAAAATATATTGTGCAGACTAGATACAAATACAGTGAGTGGAAAGAGTATGGTTCTTACAGGAACTTAGACCAGGCAGAACGCGTGGCTCAAGAGGTAAGTCGCAAAAATTCTAAAATTGAGACACGCGTTTTGAATCGCTTTACTGGTCAGATTGTCAGGTGAAAGAACTAAAGCAATATGTGAGAGCCATATAACAACGGCATGGTGTCCGACCCCAAGAGTAGCACTTTTCAATGTGTATCGCCTTGCGTGGGCGAGTAGGTTTTGATAGAATGGTTCGGAGCGGGCGGCACATGCCGAACGTTAGGGTGGCTGCATCGTTTTGCTGGCTTTTTTGTCCGTGGTTTTGACCTCTGAACTTTGAGGGCAATGACCCGCTGTCGAAACCGGAAGTCACTTTTGGCTCAACTTAAAAAAGAAGCCAATGGGAG
>JBNKNI010000086.1:0-5089 GCA_050293765.1 Reinekea sp. | reverse complement strand
TATTTTCAACCACGACAACCTGACCTTGACTCTGGTTGGCGAGGGCAGCAACGGCCACGAACAACTTTATGTCAATGGCACGCTGGTGTCGGAACAGCCGAACAGTGACCTGCATGGCAGCCACACCTTTCACTGGCAAGACCACAGCTGGCGTTTCCAGTTCCACATTCTGGCTGAAACCCGTTTGGCTCATTGTCAGCTCTACCAAGGTAATACCTTGTTGCACGAAGCCGATGTTCTGGTGGAAGCGTTTGAATTCCAAGGCAGCGAACCAGAACACGCGGCTGAACAAAGTGCCCCGCCCGCTGCGCAATCCAACTTCAGTTTTGTGGCGCTCATTGCCATTGGCATGAAGCTGCTCAAAAGTGCGAAAGCCATTCAGGTCGCGTTAGTCGGTGCCAGTGTGGCGAGTTATTCGTTTCTGTTTGACTGGCGTTTTGCCGTGATTATCGTCATGGCGCTCATGTTCCACGAATACGGTCACATGCAGGCCATGAAAAAAATGGGCATGAAAGTAAAAGGCATGTACCTGATTCCCTTTCTGGGCGGCGCGGCGGTTTCTTCAGACCGCATTAAAACCCGCTGGGAAAACGTGTATATCTCGATGATGGGACCGGTGTACGGGCTGATCATGACCATAACGTTTTTTATGGTGTACCGTTTTACTGGCCACTCGCTGGCGGCGGGCCTGGCGGCTTTCAGTGCGCTGCTCAACCTGATTAACCTGTTGCCGATTATGCCGCTAGATGGCGGACAGGTCGTTAAATCCATCGCCTTTTCCATTCACAGCAAAGTCGGTACGGTGGTGTTGTGGCTGGGCATTGCTCTGGCAATTTTCATCACCTTTTATCTGGGCATGACCCTCTTTGGGTTCCTGGCCATTATCGGCGCGCTGGATGTTTTGTTTGGTGGCAATGAACGCAAGAACACGCACATTACGCCGCTCACCGGTACCGGTATTTTCGTGAGCACGGTTTGGTATGTCGGCACCATTGCTGCCTTGATCGGGATGATTCTGCTCATGGCGAACATGGGGTTGGCGGGCAGCCAAATTGTCACTGAAATTTTGGGTTCGTGAATAATATGACGGCGCTAACAGATAACCCGACCCTGGCGAACTCGCTGATCGTACTCGACTTTGAGACCACCGGCCTGTCGCCGGACATGGGCGACCGGGCTATCGAAATCGGTGCCGTAAAAATTGAAAACGGTGTGTTAACCGAACGTTTTCAACGCTTGATGAACCCAGGCTTTCGCGTCAGCGGCTTTATTGAAAACTACACCGGCATCACCAACGCCATGCTCGCGCAAGCACCCAGTTGCGCCGAAGCCATGGCTGAATTCGCCGAGTTCATCGGCGACAGCAATTTACTGGCACACAACGCATCCTTCGATAAACGTTTTCTGGATGCTGAATTAACACGCTTGAAACGGCGATACTCAGGCGAGTTCGCCTGTTCGTTACTGGTGTCGCGACGGTTGTACCCAGATGCGCCGAATCATCAACTCGGCTCGCTGGTGAATTACTGCAACATCCAAACCGATGGCACTTACCACCGCGCGTTGTTCGATGCAGAGATGACCGCGCACGTTTGGCTGGCAATGCTCAACAGCATTACCGAACAATACGGTATTCGTGATCTGCCGTTTGCCGCCATCCAAAAACTGGCAAAGACGCCGAAGAAAAACGTCGGCCGATTTTTTGAAAAACTACAGGGCTGATGGTCAATCTGACAGGCGTTTACTTTCCGGTCACAGCGGCTATCTTAGCTAAGACAACTCTCAACTGTAAAATTTATGACCCAACGTTTCCTGCTATTGGTTTTGTTCAGCCTCGTGACTGTCGCTGGCGCACACGCACAAACCTTGCGACTGGCCACCACCGAATGGTGCCCCTACACGTGCGTGGCACAAGGGGACAACGACAATATTATTGGCCGCTACCTCAACCATGTTTTTGATCAACTCGGTATTCAACTGGAGATTGAAACCTACCCATGGTCGCGTTCCATCGTACTCGCCAATAACGCCGTCGTGGATGGCTTGCTCACGGCGGTATACAGCGAAGCACCCGACCTGTTGTTTACCACCGCACCGGTCGCGCATTATCAGGTGTGCTTTTATACCCAGCAAGAGGCGTGGAACTACACACAACCCGAGGACTTACACGACAAAACATTGGGGATTATTCAGAATTACGGCTACACGCCAGAGATTGACCTTTATCTGGAACAGATTCACAACCCAGACCGGCTTGAACTGGTTGGCAGTACGCGCGGTGCCTCGCGGTTGTTACAGATGTTATTGAATGATCGGGTCGATGTTATTGTGGAAGACCGGTTGGTACTGAATCGCGAAGCACAGAAGTACAACATTGATTTGACTGACGTACGCAACGCCGGTTGCTCGGAGGCGCAGCCATTTTATCTGGCGCTTCATCCCCAGCTGGAAAACGCCGCGAAAATTATTCAACAACTTAACGACGCGTTGATCACACCGGACAATCTGATTTACCTCAACCAGCTGAAGCAAGGCATTGAATAATTCCGGTGATGACCATCGGTTAAATGGAATCCGAATTAATGTGTATCACAGTGTCTGTACCGCCCCAGATGGCAATAAAGTTGGCTTGCTTCAACGATGTGCGCGAATCCTGGTTTGAGTGACCGGTTTTATCGGATGGTCGTCCACCGCCCGGGCAATGTGGGTTCACCATGTAAGCGCTGGTGTTATATTTCGCGTCCCATGCCTGAGAAAATGTCCGCAGTAATGCGGTGGCGGCAATGATGGTGTTTTTGGCGTGTATCGTGGTATCGACTTCCAGGTAACCACTGTGACCGGCCATGGCAACCGAGGCTTCCCATATTTTTTTTGCCAGCGGGTTACCCGTGACACCCCCAAACGAAGGCAAGGTTGCTGCTTTTGTTAACACGTCGGCTACGTTGTCGTTATGCAGTTGAATGGCGGCGAGTTCTTTATCTTTCGTGTTTTTGGTTTTCAGAAGCTCTTTAATCGCCTCGACCATTTCTAAACGCGCTGATTCAATCGCCTGGTTTTTGAGTGGGCGTTCTTGTGGGGTGAGAACTTCGCTGTTCGCGTGTTTTTCCCACGCGAGTTTTGAGTACTCCCGGTCGTGCAACTCCACGAGGCCGACATCAACTTTCAGATCAAGCCGGTCTAAATCCTGCAACGTCATACCCGCTTCCAGTACTAACGCTTTGGCTTTCTCGCTCGGGAACACGTACGTGGACATGTCGTATTCTTGCAGCACCCGCTGTTTCGAATTCTTGACTTTAAAGTAGGCAAACAGGCTCAGCATGCTTTCGGTATTGTTGACACTGGCTATTTCGGAGTCGAATTCCGCCCAGTTGGAGTCTTTTATATGGCCGGAAACATCAAACCATTGGTCGTATGTGAGTGTGTCTATGATTTTGCTGAACTGCGTCTTTGTCTGGCACCATTCGTACAAGTCTTTAATGTCTTCTACATCTTGCCCATCCCATTTTGAGCCGCTCACATTCGGGGCTTTTTTCGGCCACTTCATCAGCTGGGCGACACTCTGGCCGTGAGCCACAGGTTCAACAAAAGTGTAAGCCTCGTTGTTTGCCGCCGTTGATGCCATGTGCTGTAAGCGACTTAACTGCGCGATTTGCGGGCTGGCGTCCGCTGCGCTTTGCAGATTAGTGTGCTCCGCATGTTGTGCGCGATTGTCCACAAACGAGGGGACGGATGCCAAATTGGCACGACGCGAGCTATTGTCCACCGCGACAGATAACGAATGGGAGTTTTTGGGTGTGCGTTGGGCGTGTGTGCTCATACTGTCCTTTCTTTATTGCCAATCGCTCGGCATGCTCGGTTGAAAGATTCACAACAGGGTTCGGTCAAGATGGCAGACAGCAGCCACCGCAGATTTTTTGAGCGTAGCACACCCTGGCGAGTGCGCATTTTTTATCAAATCAACAGTTGTTACAGAACGCTGGTGAACAACCGCAACTGCTTAATGTCAGCCACCGACAGTTCGTACATATCTGACGATGGCGTGGCAAAAAAGAACGACAACGTCTGCCACGGAATACCCAACCGGCGCAAGCGGTAGGAAATAGCCAACGACAACAGATCGCACTCCGCCAATGCCGTGATATTTAACCGTGGAAATCCTGTTGGTAATACACATCGTGTACGCCGATCACCGGCAACGCCCCCACCCCTAACCGGCGCTCGCTGGCGGCGAACAAAATCGCGCAACTGGAATAACAACCCAACGGCAAGACATCGGTACGATGCTCCACCACAAACCCTTCCGCCGCACACAACTGAATACCTTGCGCCTGCACCCATTTCGCCATATCGATGGTGGCAAACACACTGCCACCGGGAGAGTTCAAACACAGGGTTTCAAATGGCCGCCGCTGATACGCGCGCTGCAACACCAACAGACTGATGTCACTCATGTACGCGGAACTGAGCAACGCCACAGACTTCTGCGTGCAACGCACACCGGAACGATCACAAGCGACACCGTAATCCACCCGATTTCCGTTACCACTATTGGTGCTAACCGAGAACTCAACATCATCTTCCGACGCAGCGGATTCGCCATAGGGCAGAATACGAATCGGCGCCATTAACGCATAACTCACCAACAACACGCCCACCAACGCCACCAGCACCGCAGGCAACACATTGCGAACAGACAAGTCTGGTGGCTGGTTCGGATTCGGCGGTGGGCTGGGCGATTGGGGGCTTGGCGATTGAGGAAACGTCATAACTGTGCCAGTCAAAGGAAGGGATTATCGGGGGTTGGGGAGGCGTTTGGCAACGTTGAATGACAGGAATGCCTGTTCGTTATCAAGTAACTGGCAGATATTTTCGAGCGCCCTCGATTCGATTTTTACGACTTCACCTCTGGTGAAGGCCGGATCAAAGGAGCTGCCCGAATGGTACTTACTTAAGCTGACCTGGCTTATTTTTTCGGCATCCGCGTTATACAGTAGCAAGGTTTTATTGGGAGATATTCGCCGTCAAGGGCCGCACCGGTCCGACGATTCGGGCTCGGCCCTTAACAATCCCAGCCGCCGCCACAAACGAC
>JBNKNI010000085.1:0-5576 GCA_050293765.1 Reinekea sp. | reverse complement strand
GTTCTGGCTGACCACTCTGTTTCTGGTACTGTTCTGCACCATCTTCGCGTTCTATGCGCAAAACCGTGCGGTGCGGCTTACCTCGCCGACCCGGGTCTCGTTACTGCTTGGCAGTGAACCGCTGTTTGGTACGCTGTTCGCGGTGCTCTGGTTGCAGGAAAGCCGTTCGTTGTTGCAGTGGTTTGGTGCGTTGCTCATCGTGGGGGCGGTTCTCGGTGCGTCACGCCGTTCACCCTCAGCGACGGAATAATCACTCTCGCTTGGTTTAATAACAAACGCCTCTTGGCACCACTGTATAAGCAACACTCGCTTGAACATTGTTCACCTGCGTTAATGTTGAGGCAAGTCATGTAATTGGAATGTCGCATCCATTCTTCAGAGGTGAATCCGCCGTTCACCTTGCGCTTCAGGTCTCCGCATCTAAGCTAACAACAGGTTCGCGCATAAATTTGTGTATATGAATGTTGCTGACGCAACTCATAGGTTGTTGGAAAGGTTTGACGTAGCGCCACATTGCCTGCTTTTTTTGCCTGCCAGTTTTCAACCCATGGGCTGTTCTTTGTTTTTTCACAGAAGAACGCGTGTGCTTCGGTTTGCTCTAATAACAAGAAAGGGAATTGGTTATGATGTTGATGCTCCCATTTCGTTTGCTCGTAATATCGCTGGTTACCATTTTCTTGTTTTCCTGTACTCCCACCCCAGAACCTGATAAGCGCGTTGCCAACATTCAATCCGTTCCCGATGCCACCGCTGAGGTCGTTCAGGTTGCGTTGGTGATGAAGACGCTGACCAACCCGTTCTTTGTGCAAATGGAAGTGGGTGCCCGGCGCGCTGAAAAAGAGTTCGGCATAGAACTGCTGGTGAAAACGGCCGCGCAAGAAACGTCCATTCAACAACAAATCGATATTGTGGAGCGACTGATTGATGACAAGGTCGACGCGATTGTCATCGCCCCCGGCGATTCTATTGAGTTAATTCCGGCGTTAGCCAGAGCACAGCAAGCCGGCATAGCGGTGGTGAATATCGACAACAAACTGGATGCCGAATTTGCCAAACGCAACGATATGAAGACGGTTCCGTTTATCAGTGTCGATAACGAAACCTCGGCCTATGAAGTGACGAAATATTTAACGGCGCAAATCAGCAAACCCACCCAAGCGGTGGTGATTGAAGGAATCGAAGAAGCACAGAATTCACAAGACCGCAAAAACGGTGCGTTACGCGCTTTTGCGGAATCCAATCGAGTTGATGTCGTGATGACCAAATCGGCGCACTGGAAAATTGACGAAGCCTACACCGTTGTGACAGACATGTTTGAACAGTACCCCAGCATTGGCGCGATTTTCTGCGCGAATGACATGATGGCATTAGGCGTGCTGGAGTTCCTGTCGCAGACAGAACGGTCAGACGTTCTCGTCGCCTCGTACGATGCCCTGGAAGATGCGAAACGGGCCGTACTCAGTGGTGAACTGGTGGCGACTGTCGATCAAAAACCCGAGGAGCAAGGCTACCTCGGTGTGCGTACCGCTCTCAACTTGCTCAAAGGCGAACCGGTGAAAGACGTACTGTTGATCGATGCGGAGTTGGTCACCAAAGAAACCCTGACTCGTTAACACAGGCCATTTCATGAAAACGATATTTCGCCTCTCCACCTTAACCGGTAAATTCACGGCGTTTTTGTTTGTCATGAGCTTAATGCCCATTCTGGTGTTAGGTTACGTTTCTTACAGCACCACCGCTAAAACCCTGGTTGAGCAAGAACTGATACACACCAACAGTCTGATTATCGCCCAGGAAAAAGTACTGGATGTGATACTCAGAGAAATTGAAGGGTTAATTCACAACATCTCCGGCATTGAGATTCTGATCGATGCCATGGATAAAAAAAGCACGGACTTAAGTACCTTTGAGCGGTTGGCTGCACAAGCCCAGATTGGTTACATCTTGAATGGGTATCTCGGGTTGGAAGGTTTGGTGTCGATCGACGTCATCTCGGAATACGGCAGCCATTTTCATGTTGGCCAAACCTTGGCGCAGTCGGGTATCAACCAGTCGTTACTCGATGACTTAAAAGCGACCGCCACCGCGTCGCGGAACCGAATAGTTTGGGCAGGTGCGACACGCCCGATCAACCTGAGCATTAACAATGAATATGTACTGACCGCGGCCAAAGTGATTCGAAAGGCGGATTTATCCACCAACGCCAGTCGCCTGGTCGGCACGATCGTCATCAGTTACGATCTGGACAATATCCACAAAACACTTTCTGCGGCAAGCTTTGAAGGGCTCGGGTTGTCGATGTTATTGGACCAGCGCCAACGTATTATTTTTCAGCAAGATAAGCTTCACCTCGGCGAACCTGTGGAACAGGCCTATCAGGTTGCGCTGAATTCGTTCGACGAAACCTTTAAGGTTGTATACGAAGGTTTGCCTTACTTCGTTGCCTCTAAAGAACTCACGTTTTACGGTTGGACGCTACTGCGCATTATCCCGGAAAAAGATCTGTTGACGCGCACGCAAACCATCCGGTTAACAACCGGGGCGAGTGTTGCGTTTGGTTTAAGTATTTTGATTATTGGTTTTTTCTATTTGAACCGCCGCATTGTTAACCCCATTGGCAATCTGGTCCAAAAATTCCAGAAAATAAACAGTGGTGAATTCAACCTCAGCGACCAGATGCCCGAAGAAGGCAATGACGAAATAACAGAACTCACACGTTGGTTTAATTTAACGGTTGCCACCTTGATCGACCGGGAAAGCTATGCCGTAGCGTTGAAAGAAAGTGAGACGCGCCACGAGCTTATTTTAAAAGCCAGCCACGAAGGGATATGGGATTGGAACTTGGCCAACAACGTTATTACGCTATCCGCTGACTTCGCACAGCTGATGGGCTTGAGCCCCGATACCCAGGGAAAAATTCATACCGCGAAGTGGATGTCACGGATTCACCCTTTGGATCGTGAAGGGTTCAATAAACAGGTCACCGATTATCTGAACGGAGAAACAGATAAATTTATTTTTGAATACCGCATTCAAACGGGGCTGGGTGAGTATCGGTGGATTCTGTCGCACGGTATTGGCGTAAAAGACGAAACGGGTAAGTACATCCTGATGGCGGGTTCCCATACCGATATTAACAGCCGTAAAGAAGCAGAAGAACAACTGACCCACGACGCCTTCCACGACAAATTAACCGGTCTTTATAACCGCGCTTTTTTGGTTAGCTATTTAACGCAATTATTCGCGGCCGAAAAACGCGAACACACAACCAACTTTGCTTTGATGTTTTTGGATTTAGACGGTTTTAAATCGGTGAACGATTCCATGGGGCACGCCGCTGGTGACCGATTACTGAAAGAAACGTCAGAACGGTTAAAGCATTGCCTGAGGGAAGCCGATGTGCTCACCCGCTTTGGTGGCGATGAATTTGTTATTTTATTAACCAACATAGAGCAGTTCCGCTACGCTCAGGTGGCGCAGCGCATCATAGCCAGTTTAAACGAGCCCTACGCCATTATGGGGCAAGAACACAGGGTTGGGGCTAGCATAGGGGTAACGTTAAGCAGCAATGGCTACGCCTCGCCGGAGGACATGATGCGCGATGCCGATCTAGCCATGTACCGCGCCAAAGCTGCCGGTAAAAACTGTTATGTGCTGTTTGACCACAGCATGCGCCAAGAGATGTTGCGTACTATCCGTCTGGAACAGGACATTCAGCACGCACTGGATCGCCACGAATTCCAGTTGTACTACCAATCGATTGTCGACACGCATACCAAAGAGCTGCAGCAGATTGAATGTTTTGCCCGCTGGAATCATCCCGACAAGGGCTTATTGGATGCGATCGAATTTATCGAGTACGCCGAGCAAAAAGACCTGATTAAAGATATCGGGTACTGGGCGTTGGATACCGCCTTGACGCAATACGCGGCGTGGAGCCGCAACTTGCAAGGAAAAGACGTTAAGCTGGAAATTGCGGTTAACTTCTCGATCAAACAATTATTCGACACCCACCTGCTGACGTTCTTGATCGAAAAACTCGACGCCCTGGATCTGCCCGCCAGCGCGCTGATTATCGATGTGAAGGCATCGGTCATCGCGCAAGATTCCAGCCGTGCCAAACAGGCATTGCGCATGCTGAAAGATAAGGGATGCCTTATTCACCTGGATGACTTTGGGATGGACTACTCGTCTTTAAGCTATTTGATTGACTACCCGGTGGACGCATTGAAAATTGAACAGTCGCTGCTCGACATTGACGATAACCCCGAGCAGCGCACCAAGGTGATCAGCGGAATTATTCAGTTTGCCGAAGCGTTGGGCATTCGTTGCATAGCCGAAGGCGTTGAAACGAATGACCAACTGGCGCTGCTGCGTTCTGTTGGGTGTCACAGCGTTCAGGGTTACCTGATCGACAAGCCGGTCAACGCGAATGAGTACTACCAAACTGTTATCAAAAACATTTAAAGCTAGGGCTTGCTACCCTGTCACCCCTGGCGGGACTTCCTTTGGAATAGGTGGCCGACGCTCCTGGCTCAGGTAGACACCGATGAACACTATAGCCACCGCAATCCACTGGCTCAAGGTGAGTCGTTCTCCCAACAGCAACATGGAAAACAGCAATGAAAAGGCCGGTAACAGGTTAGTGTACCCAGCCGCGGTTGACGCTTTGACGTGCGCCAACGAATAGTTATATAGGCCATAGGCGCCGAGCGTAATCACCAGGCCCAGATAGATTAAAGTGCCGACCGACAACAAGGATATTTGCGCAGGCCATTCGGACATTAGCGCCAACGGCAGGAAAAACACCGTGCCGACAAAACTCTGCAAGGCAGTCAGCACAAACGCCGAGTAACGTTTGGTCAGGTGTTTCACCAGCAGGGTATAACCGACGGCCGTGACCATCGCCATAAATTCCAGAAAGTTACCCAGCAGTGCGTTAGGGGCTTGGGCGGAGTCTTCACCGGTCAGGCTCATCCACAAAACACCCGCCACGGCCACCCCGAAACCAACCCACTGCTTCAGAGTGTTGCGTTCGCCCAGGAAAAAGAACGCGGCAATGGCCACCATCAACGGCAGCATGGACGTCACCATACCTGCCTGCCCGGCGCTGGTGTAAAGCAACGCCTGAGACTCGAATAAGAAATACAGACAGGGCTCGAAAAAGGCCATGCCCAACAGGAACTTCCAGTCACCCGGTTGATAATTAAAACCATGACGCAACCACGGCCAAACCACCAGAAAGGCCGTCGCACCAATGGCCATCCGCACAAACACCACCACCATGGGTGACATCTCATTTACCGCAACCTTCAACGCAATAAACGAACTGCCCCACAACAACATGGCCAATAACAACGCCAAATGCGCGCGAATTGTTGTTTTATCCATCGGTCCTCCTGAATTCAGGCGGTCATTGTGGTCAGTATTTTGGGCAGGTCAACAGATAAATAAGGTCAACAAGGCCTATCACAACCATATAAAAACAGAAATGCTGAAGTGGTCTGACTACATCATTTTCCATGGTCCCGAAATTTGGAGCCTCTTCATCAGTGTAGAAAAGAGTATTTGCATGC
>JBNKNI010000084.1:0-6956 GCA_050293765.1 Reinekea sp. | reverse complement strand
ATCACCCTGAAAGGCCAGAGCGGCGTCACGTTCGACGGCAACGTTGAATACGAACTGGGTGAAAGCAATGCGCCGGAGAATGCCGACGCAATAGAGCCCGTTGAGATAGACGAGATTCAAGCCTTAGAACTGAAAAACGTTACGGCTGACGGTGAAGCCACTCAATACGAACGTGATCAGCAGACTTATCAATGGTTTGAAAAAGATGAACGAACCCGGACTGTGACTGTGAAAGTTACCTCAGAATTTGGCGAACCCATTTCGGGCGTTAAGGCAACCTTCGTTGGTGACAGTGGATATCAATCTGAACAGGAGTCCGGCGAAGACGGGTGTATTGAGTTTACCGAAGTACCGCTTTTTGAGTCTGGCAAAGTCGTCTACACAGATCCTGATGATACCCTGGCGAAATCCTTGGCAGCTGACATATACAACAGCATAACCAAAAAGAAACAACGCAAACTGGTTCGATGTTTGCAGCGCAATGTAGATTACAAAACCGTTAAACAGGCGTTCGACAACCGCTATGGCGACGTTAACAAACTCATCGAGACTCACCTTAAACACCCCGACACACAGGAATTCATCAGCTTATTGCTCGTTGACTGTGGTTGGCTGGATTCAATCGACAACGTAGAGGTTTTCTATTGTGAGTAAACCGCAATTTAAAATCGTATCCTTCCCAGAGTTTAACTCTGTCGCGCCTGGCGCACTTGTAAACCTGCGCAGTGAGCTGATCAACGATGATGACCGTATTCCAAACGGTACACGGTTTCATTGGTCTTGCTATAACGATCCAGCCACAACACCATGGTACCAACCGAGTCGGGTATTTGGCCCCATGTCCAGACATTGGGAAAACGCCCGTTGGAGTTTTACCGGATTACACACGATTGTTCTGACCGTCACGTTCCCTGACGGCACGAAACAGAAGTACCTGCGAAAGCAACGCGTCGACAATGCAACCAACATTTTACGACGAGAATTTGACCCAGCTGCGAACGATTTCGACCCCACCCCCATTCAAACGTTGGAAAACACCAGAAAGTATCTCGCCGTTTTGAAGAAAATCGCTGCGGAGAAACCGCCCGCGACAGAACAAGACAAAGAAAAACACGAAACCACGGTCAAAAACCTCGATGCCTATATTTTTCATCTGGACGACCATCTGAAAGGCTTAGAACATAAAGAGGCCTACCAAGTTGATGCGATTCATATCGATGTGGAACGATCGACCCGCACGGTATTGAAATTGTGGTTAATCCATAACACCGCCGCAGGCAGCGACGAAAAGACATGGCGCCTGATCGATTGGACCAACCCAGCTCATCAATCGACAACCGGTTCGTATGAACAATCTGGAGATACCCATCAGGAAGCCATTGAAAACCTCTTGGAGAATTGGGACGACAACAATCGCTATCCAGAAGGTCGCATCCGGTACAAATTCAGAATCGCTAAGTACAACATCAATTTTGAAGATGGTTTCGACACCGACGGCATGTCAACTTGGGATGAAATATCCAAATGGTTGGACTATGTCGCCCTGGGCGCTGCGGTGGTTGCCGGTGTTGCCACGCTCATTGCCCCTATCCCCGGCTCCCGAGTGGTTTCGGCGGCTATCTGGACCAGTATCGTGACCAGTACAGGCGCGGCAACCATTAATATTGCACAGCGACACAGCGAAGGCTTTGGCAACCTCAAAGACGATGCGTTTGATGGCCTGACCATCGTTGGCAACCTGTTTGCCGGTGCGGGAACGTATTGGAAAGTGGGTGCATCGGTGACAAGCGCCACACGACTGGGCTCCGGGATGTCCAAAGCCATCATCATCGGGCAAATTGGCACCGATGGGCTGCAAGGCGTGCTGTTAGCCGCAGAACACATCAGCCAATACAACCAGATTATGGACGACCCCGACCTATTACCGGAAGATCGCCTTAAAAAACTCATGGAACTGTTCCGTTCAGCCGCCATCTCTGGGGCCATGACATACATTGCAGTGAAAGGCTCGACTGCCGACCTGGACAACCTCAACAACAACCGAACACTCCTGAAAGCCGCTGAGGTTGAGTTGCCCACCACCACGATCAACCTTGATGCACCTATCGAGCATTCAGTGCCGGTAAGAGAGCAACAGACACAGGTAAAGACCCGAACCGAGATAGAGCCTGAAACTCGTCAACTGGATGAAGGACCCGGACGTACCAAACTTCGATTGGCAAAAGCCATTGAAAACAAGTTTGTGAATCCAGATACGTTTGAGGAAGCCGCTGATATTTTGGATAATCAACGGGTAGTTCTCAAGCATGGTAACTATGTTCATAAATATACATTAGAGGAAATGTCTGAGATTCTTGAAGATCCAAGAATCAAAGATAAGTATATCACCCGGATTATGAACACCAGCTTCCTTGATAACTTCTATACGAAAGAGAAACGAGCAGGTTATTTGGGAGCCCCACTGGAGTTTAAACCAATTCTCAATAGCGATGGTACACCTAAGTTGGATGCTGATGGCAAAGAGATCATGAAGCCATCGCGTGGAAAAATGTGGTCAGCTGGGTTCGACCAGACTGAGCGAGGCGATAAAGACCCTGTCCAGCAAGCAAAGATGGCTGGCGTAAACTTTGATAGTGAGAATGGCCCGAATCAGACGATGATCTTAATCGATCGTGTGAAGTATATGGAACTGACCGGCAGCGAGATGTTCCGGCCAACTTGGGATAACATGATAGACCTGTCAACGCGGTTTGTTAAAGATATAAAAGGGACCGAACCTGAGCGAATCGCACGGATTAAAGCGGTCATGAACTCAGAATATCAGGACATTTATGCGTCTGCTTTCAAAAAAGCAGACGATCTAGGGCTAGACATATGGAAACCACAACATAGAGAACGTGTACTGTCGTCAGTGTTCAATACTGATGATAAAGCGATAGCTCAATGGAAAGATCGTTTTACTATCCATTCTACTCTTGGCGCCAATGAACACTTTTTGGGTACTGGATATACTAAAAGTCTCTTACCCGGAGCAAAAGAATCTGACCCCGGCATTGCTGAGATCTTTGTGGTCGAAAATAATCTGTTAACTATCGACCAACTTGAGAAAGCGGGCGCTATTAAAGTATTTGACGTAATTGAACCGGTAATTAAGTAATGACAGACTTTAAACTCATAGTTCCAGAAAAACATACGGCACCGATTTACCAATATACAATCAGCTTCAGGCCTGAAGAAACTTATATGCTTTTTATCGAAAGCCAGTATCTGATTATATACAGTCAAGAGTTTCTGCCAAATGAAAGACTCGCCAATCAAATTGAACTCCCTATGGCGAGTTTAGATTTCATTCTAGCAACTATTGCTCGATTCAAACTTCCGCATGACAAAGGTGGACTTGGAGGTTTAAACAACTCGGATAGTTTAGTTATAAATGGTGAGGACATTTTTATTAAGAAAATCATTCATCCACACTATGGCCTTGAGATGTACTCGATTACGAATTTCAATCGGAGGTCTTACATCGCTCAAGCCCTAAATCAGGAAATAGAAATTTTTCAGGAAACAATGGACGCTGGCTTACTCGTAAAACTGATCGACATAAACAAGAATTATCACGACGGTGCTTATGCGTGAAATTCATCGTCAAAATTAACTATGAACAACAAGTTAGTGCAATTAAAACTGTACAATGAGAATGACCCCGATTTTTTGGTCCATGCCCGATTCAAAGATATCGTGTTTCCAGACAGTGACATTGTCATTACAACATGTCATGGATACCTGTGCATAACAAGCATATCGATGGAACCAGACATCGAGGGCGAATACCTTGTAAGCCAGTTCGAGATGACACTCCCCTATTTACAATGGTTTCTAGGCGTCAAAGCACGTTTCGCATTATCACCAGAGCAAGGTGGCTACCCTCCCGGAGAAATGTCCGACATT
The DNA here is from genome assembly GCA_050293765.1 of Reinekea sp. Taxonomy (GTDB): domain Bacteria; phylum Pseudomonadota; class Gammaproteobacteria; order Pseudomonadales; family Natronospirillaceae; genus Reinekea. The sequence continues at coordinate 3,008 of JBNKNI010000084.1, read as the reverse complement.
ATCCAACTCGACCCAGACAATGAACTTTATGTATTTCGAGGAGCACACTTTGGAAACAGGGGATTAATGCGTTTCGCACTTGAGAACCGAAAGCGAAGTTCGTACATTGCCGAAGGGGTCAAGCAAAGCACCGACTTATATGACGTATACTTTGATGAGTGTGGCTTGCTTGATACTTTTCTTAAAATCCAAAAAGACTTTGAAGATGGCAAAATATAACATTCGTTAACGATTTAGAGTGGCGAGTTTCGACTAAGTTGTCATTGAAAGAAGACCTTATACAGCAGGTTTAATCAGACTAAACGCGGTGACAAGTGCCCGAAGCAACAAGCGGAAATGGCGGACGTCAATTACAACAGCAAAAAAGATCAAACTATGATCCTGATTGATCGCGTTAAATATGCCAAACTGACCGGCAGCGAAATGTTCCGGCCAACTTGGGATAACATGATAGAACTGTCAACACGGTTTGTAAGCAAAATAGAGGGGACCGAACCTGAGCGAATCGCGCGGATTAAAGCGGTCATGAACTCAGAATATCAGGATATTTATGCGTCTGTTTTCAAAAAAGCAGATGATTTAGGGCTAGACATATGGAAACCACAACATAGAGAACGTGTAATGTCGTCAGTGTTCAATGCTGATGATAAAGCGGTAGCTCAATGGAAAGATCGTTTTGCTATCCATTCTACTCTTGGTGCCAATGAACACTTTTTGGGTACTAGATATACTAAAAGTCTCTTACCCGGAGCAAAAGAAACTGACCCCGGCATTGCTGAGATCTTTGTGGTCGAAAATAACCTGTTAACTATCGACCAGCTTGAGAAAGCGGGCGCTGTTAAAGTATTTGACGTAATTGAACCGGTTATTCAGTAATGACAAACTTTAAACTCATAGTTCCAGAAAAACATACGGCACCGATTTACCAACATACAATCAGCTTTAGACCTGAAGAAGCTTATATGCTTTTTATCGAAAGCCAGTATTTGATTATATACAGTCAAGAGTTTCTGCCAAATGAAAGACTCGCCGATCAAATAGAACTTCCTTTGGCGAGTTTAGATTCCATTTTAGCAACAATTGCTCGATTCAAACTTCCGCACGATAAGGGCGGCCTAGGTGGCTTAAACAACTCAGATAGTTTAGTTATAAAAGGTGAGGACATTTTTATTAAGAAAATCATTCACCCACATTATGGCCTTGAGATGTACTCCATTACAAATTTCAATCGAAGGTCTTACATTACTCAAGCATTGAAACAGGAAATAGAAATCTTCCAGGAAACAATAGACGCTGGCTTACTCGAAAAGCTGATCGACATAAACAAGAACTATCACGACGGTGCTTATGCGTGAAATTCATCGCCAAAAATAACTATGAATAACAAGTTAGTGCAATTAAAACTTTACAACGAAAAAGACTCAGACTTCACGGTTTATTCAAGATTCAACGATGTGATTTTTCCAGAAAAAGACAAGATAATCTCAGTAACAAATGGCTATCTTTGCATTACTAACAAAGCCATAACACCTAATGCAAGAGGAAAGTTGTTAATCGGCCAGTTCGAGATGGCACTCCCCTATTTACAATGGTTTCTAGGCGTCAAAGCACGTTTCGCACTATCACCAGAGCAAGGTGGCTACCCTCCCGGAGAAATGTCCGACATTATCCAACTCGACCCCGACAATGAACTTTATGTATTTCGAGGAGCACACTTTGGAAACAGGGGATTAATGCGTTTCGCACTTGAGAACCGAAAGCGAAGTTCGTACATTGCCGAAGGGGTCAAGCAGAGCACCGACTTATATGACGTATACTTTGATGAGTGTGGCTTGCTTGATACTTTTCTAAAAATCCAAAAAGACTTTGAAGATGGCAAAATATAACATTCGTTAACTATTTAGAGTGGCGAGTTTCGACTAAGTTGTCATTGATAGAAGACCTTATACAGCAGATTTAATCAGACTAAACGCGGTGACAAGTGCCCGAAGCAACAAGCGGAAATGGCAGGCGTCAATTACGATGGTAAAAAAGATCAAACCATGATCCTGATTGATCGCGTTAAATATGCCAAACTGACCGGCAGCGAAATGTTCCGGCCAACTTGGGATAACATGATAGACCTGTCAACGCGGTTTGTTAAAGACATAAAAAAGACCGAACCTGAGCGGTTGGCTCGCATTAAAGCCGTGATGAATGATGACTACATAGACACTTATGCGTCAGTTTTTAAAAAGGCGAAAGAAATGAATGCTAATCTTTGGGATGAAATTGATCAAATATCGGTATTAAAAACTGTTTTCGACAAAGATGTTGATGCTAAGAGACTTTGGAAAGATCGCTTTTTTATACAAAACACTCTAGGAGCTAATGAGCATTTCTTCGGAACAGGTTACACAAAGAGCTTGATTCCTGGTGCTAAGGCGAATGACCCGGGAATAGCCGAACTATTTGTAGTTGAAAATAAACTTATGACCATCAGAGAACTTGAAGAGGCAAACGTTATTAAAGTCTTTGATGTGATTGAATCAGTGAGTAAAAAATGAAAGATATTGGATTGATTGAGCAAAGCAAGCCAATACAAACACCCCTTTATGAATATAAAGTAAGCTTTTTCCCAGACAACTACTATGCCTTATACATAGTCGATGGGTATCTAGTCTTCTATGGCCATAAGACCACTAAAGCAGGTCTTTTTTTAGCCGACCAGTTAGAAATACCACTTGCAGCCGTCGACTTTATCCTGGCTACGATAGCGCGGTACGACCTTCCCTCCAAACTGGGTGGATTAGGTGGCTTGAATAATTCAGCTGAAACAATTATCAAGGGTGAAAAAATCTACTTTGATAAGACAATCCACCCACACTACGGTATTGAAACCTATTCGATAACAAACTTTAATCGTCGATCACACATCGATGGAGATTTAAATCAAGATAAAACCATCTTCAAAGAAACAATGGACGCTGGCTTACTCGAAAAACTGATCGACATAAACAAGAATTATC
>JBNKNI010000083.1:0-7619 GCA_050293765.1 Reinekea sp. | reverse complement strand
TTCGAACGGTCGCTTGAGCGTGCGTCCCTGCACGCGCGGCGCTTACAAGGGCATCCATGCCCTTGAACCCGTTGCGATGTGTCTGTCATGTCAGCCAAAGCAGATGCAACGAAACAGTCATTTACGCCAGTCCTTGGCACATAGAATTTAGAGGTTGGTTTTATCTATCGAGAAAGTAACAGTTGCCGCGGTTTTCTCCGCCTTTCAAACGATTACGCGGAGTATTTTAGGTCTCAATGGATGGCGGTCTCGAAAACGATCCGATACATACGCGCCGATACAATGAAATTTCCATCCTCACTTCCAATAAAAAAGCACACTTAAAAAGTTCGATTATAAAAAAATATTCGGCTCACGTCTTGTCGCATTCGTTTGAAATTTCTCTTGAATATTTTTTAAAAAGAGACGTCGCTCTAAAAAAAAAATTCTCGCCCCATTCTTCTGGCTAAACCTCTTTCTCAACCCTTCATCGACTGATATGATAATGATTCTCATTTGCATTTAATCACAAATACACAAATCACCTAAAAAGGAATGTCATCATGACGGCAAAAACACTCGTTCTTTTAACCCATGTTGTTCACAACGCGGTGACGCAAGGTTTTATACCTGCTGCCAAAAAACTGGGGTGCCGGGTTGTCGTACTCACCGACCATGCCATGGAGCATCAGGCTTATTACAGCGACCATCTGGCGTCTGATTTACCCGATGAAATTCACGATTGCGATGTGTTCAACAGTCTCAGTGTATTGGAATTACTGATCCGAAAAAAAATAAAACCGGACGGTGTTTTTTCCAACAGTGACCACCTGCAAACACAGACATCACAGATCGCCCATTACTTTCAACTGCCGGGAAAGGACTGGCGCGTTTGCTATCAAGCTAAAAACAAGGCCGCGACGCGTGAAAGAATGCTGGAGGCCGGGCTCCCGACCATTTGGCATGCCAGCCTCTCAAGTATTGAAGAGCTTGATGACGCTAGCGTTGCGTTTCCCTGCGTTGTTAAACCGCAGGAAGGTGTGGCCAGTATGCACGTTAAGTTGTGCTACCAGCTTGAAGAGCTCAGTGATTTTTGCCAGACCTTTTGGCATCAACATCCTGGTCAAATGCTGTTGCTCGAAGAATACATGCCTGGCCCTCTATTCACCCTGGAAACACTGGGCGACGGAGAAAATCTGTTCGCACTGGGCGGCTTCGATACGGCGCTGTCGCAACCGCCCTACTTTATAGAATTGGAATGCATCTGGAATAACGACAAAAACTGCGCCCATTTGCAGGAAGCTTTCGAGCAGGTAAAGGCGTTTGGCGTCGGTTTCGGTGCTTGCCACAGTGAATTTGTGCTAACAGAACAAGGACCAAGGTTGGTTGAAATTAACTACCGCAGTATCGGTGACGGTTGTGAGTTCCTGCTCGACAAAATGGCGCCATTCAATTGGTTTGAAGAAATTCTCCGGCGATACCTGAACGAACCACTGACCAGCCTGGCGGAAATCACCGGCTGCGCCTTAACGCGATTCTTTGTTGCAGAGAAAAGTGGCTTGCTGACCCGTCAGCCAAGTGACTTTGTCGAACATGATCCCTGTTATTTAAAACTTGAAAACCTCAAGACTACCGGCACTCGTCATCAGTTGGAGAATTCTAACCGTGATTACCTCGCAGTACTCAGTGCGGTGGGTGAAAACCGAGATTCACTGCTTAAAACGGTTAACGAACGCGCGCAAAACTGGCAATGGGAGATTCAAGCATGAATGCAATTCAACCCATCGTCATGACAAAAACTCCCTCAACGGCGCCAGACCAAGCTGAACTGTATATGTTGCAGCGACTGCTGGATTGCTGTTTAAGAGAAAACGTTTGTCACCTGTCGCAGCGTGCAGTTTTGGTTAAATCCGACAGTGTGCCGTCCGCTCTGTTGGCACTGCACGACGATTTTTCCCAGCAACTACTTTGGCTGAAAATTCCGCTACGCCTTAATGTGGATGTTTGGTTATGCGTGCAACCGGCGTTGTATATGCAGTGTTGGAAAGTGGCGTTGCCCATGTGGGTTCTGCATGAAAATAACAACTGGCAGTTAAGTCAATCGGCTCAACAATGGCTTGGTTGTCTCTCCGAAACGCTGCAACCCGATCAAAGAGAGTACTTTTTAAGTTACGTTCAGGAATATCAATGTGCGATTGAGCATCTACGTTGGGCAAGAAAGATCAACCGACCTAACCTAAGTGAACTGAAACCTGGCTGGCTCGGTTCGCAGAACATTGAACAACTGGCGGCGCATCGAGACCATCCTTTTTACCCAACCGCGAGAGCAAAGTCGGGGTTAACTCTTTCCGACCTGGATGCCTATGCACCGGAAGCCATGAATACATTTGAACTCGCTTGGTTAGCAGTGCCTCGCGAAGCTGTCTCGGGAGACAGTTGTCCGTTTACGCCAACGTTTGAACAGGTTGGTTTACCCGAGCAGGCTCGTCATCGGTACCGTTTGGTGCCGATACACCCTATGACGGCTGAGAAGCATCTCAATACATTGATCAAGGACGTTACCAATCAACTTAAAAAGCAATACCCATTCGCAGAAGAGATTCTGATCGCCCCCAAACGTGCTTTGTCGGTACGGGCGACGTTGTCGGTACGAACAGTCCGGCTGGTCGACCATCCGCACATTCATGTCAAGCTGCCGCTGTTGATGCGCAGTTTGGGGCATCGGAATTTAAGATTGATCGACCCGAAAACACAGGTGGACGGGTTTGTGTTTCAAACCTTGCTGCAGTCATTGGAAGCATATGAGCCGCTACTGAAAGGACGCTTTCGACACTGCAATGAGCAACTGGGGGGGCATGTACTGCAGCGCAGTGACCTGAGCTGGATCATCCGCGAATATCCGCCGGTTCCTGAGAGCGCACATATTGCCAGTGTCGCATCGTTGCTTGCGTGCGATGACCAAGGCACGCTGGTTATTGAGGCGCTCGCAGCGAATTATTACGGTGGCGATCTCGATAAGCTGTTAACGGAATACATTGATCTTCAGTTAAGAACTCATTTAACCCTCTGGTTGAAATATGGTGTGGCACTGGAATCGAATCAGCAAAATTCCATGCTGGTTTTTGAACCAGGACAGCCACTGAGCCTGATGTTTCGGGACAACGATTCTGGCCGCATCTTTCGCCCTCAATTGGAAGCTGTCACACCAGAGTTAACGACGTTGATTGAGCGTTTTGAAGACCCACGTCTGTTCGTACGCAGTGCCGACGAACTGATGCACATGTTCATGACCATTACCCTGCAGTTAAATCTGACGGCCATTATTTCAGGGCTGGCAGATGCTGGTCTGCTGAACGAACAGCTATGGTTCGATACGCTTGCCGAGGCCATTAAGCAGCAACTCGCCCTGCTGTCGCAAAACGGCATTCATACGCAACCTGCTGACGATGCTTTGTTTCAAGCAAAATTTCACCCGGTTAAATATTTGCTTTTGTCCGGCAGCCTGTTGAGCAAACAGGATAGCGGTGCGGCGGACATTAATAAATATTACGGCATGTCAGCGCCGAACCCATGGCTCGGTCAGCCCAAGGAGACCGGTCATGGCTGAACCGACAACCAGCGCCAACAAATTGATCCTGACCGTGTTGTTGTGCCATTTTCTGGCGTCTTTCACGGCACTGGGCATGCCGGTGTTCTATCCAACATTGTTGGCGGAATTTCTTGCTCCGGATGACCTGAACTGGATTGGTTTCTACTACAGCCTGCCGTTGATCTGCATGGCCGTGTCGGCTCCGTTTTGGGGCCACATGGCCGACCGCTATGGCAAACGTCTCTCCCTGCTGCGTGCGCAAATCGGGTTGGTGTTTGCTTTTCTGGTAACCGGACTGGCGACGAACCTCTATGAATTTACACTGGGTTTAGTGCTTCAGGGTCTATTCGGCGGTACGTTTGCGGCATCAAACGCGTACTTGGCGTGCTTGGTTCGGCCATCGGAGTTGACTAAAACACAAAACTGGATGCAGGTGTCGGCGCGCCTTTCGTTGCTGTTGGCGCCTATTGTTATTGGTTCGTTTATCGACATGACGCACCCAAGACAGCTGTTTCTGTATCTGAGTTTGTTACCGCTGCTGGCGGCGGTTATTACGTTCAGGCTGCCGAAGCAACTATCCGTAGCGACGCCCGCGACCGATGTGCGCAAATGGCAATCGCCAGCGATTATCCAGGCGTCCAGAACGCAGGTATCGGTGATTCAGTTTTGCTTTTACTTCGCCACCACGGTCACATTCCCTTACTTTTTGCCCTGGGTGCAGTCGCTGCAAGCATTACCTGCGCAAACCGTTGGGTTTCTGTTCAGTCTACCGCACCTGTGTTATCTGCTGCTCATGCTTCTGCCTGTTCCGGCATTGAACCGAGCTGATGGTCTCAGGCTCGTTCACCTCGCCATCGTTCTTTTTGTCATCGCCAACTGGCAACAAGCCGTCATGACCACAAGCGATAGACTCATTTTTTGGCGTTTGCTCACGGGCGCGGCGTTGTTTCTTGGGCTGCTCGGTATTCACAAGTTGATCAGCACATTGACTCATGTGGGTAATTCCGGCCGTCAGTTCGGTTGGTTCGATGCCATCGGGAAATGGAGTGCGGTAGCCGCAGGGATGGCATCGGGTGTGGTGGCTCAGCGACTGGGTTTGCACAGTTTTTTCACGCTTAGCAATGCCATGTTAGTGCTCGCTTGGCTGATGGTTCTCTACTGCCAGTTCTATCGCATACCGCTGTTTCAACGAACCACCAGCCCTGCACAAACCAAGTAACGTCAATTCAATAACTCATTATTATCCTAAAGGATTTTGTTCATGCAAACGGTCATACAAACAAGCTTTCGACAACAATTCCGACAAGAACTCAGCGCACGGCGTCACATGCAGATTCTTCTGAATGTTTATCTGCGGGAATTTGCGCTCGATGAGTCAACCACGATGAAACAAACTGAGTCAGTAACCGCGCGATTACCCATGGCCTTACGACATGTGAGTGGCCACCTGATTAAGCTACCATTGCCCTGCACCCAAATGGACATTGTGTACCGATGCAGCCAACCTTTTGCTATGGGTCAGTCCCGGATGTTGTCCGCGCCGTATTTAAAAAAGTCAGGCAGTGAATGGCAGCGGTTGAATATTCAGTCACTCGCCAAAACGCTACTCACAGAACTGGCAGCGCAGTTTGATCGACCTTTCAATCTGGAACTGCTCACACAAATACTTAACAGCGTTACCAATACGCATCGCTTTCTGGTTGCACTCGACAATCGAGAGTCAAGTGAAATGCCGAACCCATTTATAGCCAGTGAGCAAAGTCTGATCTGGGGGCACAATTGGCATCCAACACCCAAAAGTCGCACAGGATTAACACAGGAAGACCTGATCCGTTATTCCCCGGAGGCAAAGGCCCGTTTTCCATTGCACTATCTGGCGGTTAAAAAGGGTTATTTGAAATGGAATGAGCTGCCTGCGACCAATGTGCGGACTTTTTGCCAAAGCCTGATTAACTGGCCCGACAATTCTGACTATGACATTCTGCCGTGTCATCCATGGCAATTAAAAACCTTCGCCCAAGACCCTCTCTTTGTGCTCGCAGAACGCGAGGGCATCGTTAAGCAATTGGGCGAACAAGGGCCAGCGTTTTTCCCAACTTCCAGCGTACGCACGCTATACCAGCCTGATGCGCCTTTTTTTATTAAGAGTTCGTTGCACATTCGGCTTACCAACTGTTTGCGCAAAAATTCATGGTATGAACTGGACAGCGCTGTCAACCTCACCAGACTACTCAGTGAGTTGGAACATCCCTTTGACGACTTCCTGCTAATGCGAGAAAGCGGGATGCTTTCACTGGACCTTAAGAACCTGGAACAGAAAAGTGGTATAGGCAATGCCGAACACTTAACGGAAGTGTTTGGGCTCATTTTCCGGGAAAACACGTTTCTGCACGAGCCTTCCGCCCATGCACATAACATGGCCGCTGCTTTGTTTTCTGAAGATGAATACGGCAATATTGCGCTACTAAACCAACTGAAAACACTAGCAAGCCAACGCCATCGTTCCCACCAAACGCTGGCCTTCGATTGGTTTCGCCGCTACGCGCAGTTAATGATGCAACCCTCGCTCTACTACTTTTTCAAACTCGGGGTGATCTTTGAACCGCATCTGCAAAACATCGTTGTCGCGCAAGCGGCGGATACTCCAGTGAAAGTGTTCTACCGCGATTTGGAAGGTACCAAACTGGTTGCCGACCAATGGCCTGCTGAGAAACTGACTCAATTATCGGAACGAGAACAGGCGTCTGTGACTTATAGCCGTGAACAGGGCTGGCAGAGACTGGCCTATTGCCTGTTTATCAACAATCTCAGTGAAGCGATTTACGCGCTTTCCCATGGGCACAGTCACATTGAAAAAGATATGTGGCAGATCGTGTCCGAGCAACTGGACACCTTCCAATCGAATTACGGTGTGCAACCGGAAATAGAGGCTTTGTTAGCGGGCGGTCCCATCCCCTGTAAAACGAATTTCCGTACGCGGCTGTTTCAAAAGGCGGATCGACAATCCGGTTATGTCTACCTGCAGCACCCAATGCGCAGAGCCACATCAACGATAGAGGCGGCGCCATGCAACTGATTCATCAAACGGTGGCGCAGCTGGCAGAACGCAGCCAGCCGCTGCCGCTGTGCACCTACATTTACGATCTCTCGCATTTACGCGCTCGCGTTCGTGCCATCAAAGCGCAGTTACCGTCAAACTGTGAGCTTTTCTTCGCCACCAAAGCCAACCCGGATCGTAAGATTCTGGCCGCACTGGCCGATGTCGTGGATGGTTTTGAAGTCGCCTCCGGTGGCGAACTGGACCACGTTACCAGTACGCTGCCAAACGTACCGGTTATTTTTGGCGGTCCCGGAAAACTACAGCACGAACTGCAGAGAGCACTGGATCATCCGGTCGAACTGATTCATGTTGAAAGTTTGCACGAGTTGAAACAGCTACAGGCGTTGGCGTCGCAATCCAGGCATCATCAGGACATTTTACTGCGCATGAACATTGCACTGGACGATACGCCATTAACACGCTTGGCCATGGCCGGACGGCCAACCCCATTTGGTTTGGATGAGCAACACCTACCCGAAGCGATGCGGGTTCTGAGTGATTGCAGTCATTTAACGTTACGAGGTTTTCATTTTCATCTGATGTCGCATCAATGCGATGCCGACAAGCACATCCAACTTATTCGGGTGTGCATACAACGCTACAAAGCGTGGATGGACACCTACCAGCTGCAGGTGAATCACCTGAATGTCGGGGGTGGTTTCGGTATTGATTACAGCCCTACCGCTGCACATTTTCAGTGGGAAACTTTTTGCAAGAAACTGCGTGATCTTATCAACGAGGAAGACTTCACCGCGCACACACTGCGATTTGAAAGCGGACGTTATATGACCGCAACCTGCGGTTACTACGTGGCTGAAGTCATCGACATCAAACAAAACTTTGGCGAGTACTTCGCAATCTGCCGGGGTGGAACGCACCACTTCCGCACGCCAGCGGCGCAAAACCACAACCATCCGTTTACAGTGATCGCTGGCCGAAACCGTCAGCGAG
>JBNKNI010000082.1:0-8119 GCA_050293765.1 Reinekea sp. | reverse complement strand
ACGAAAAGAGGACGCGTTAGCTTGTGTCCCATCTTCATTGGATGAGATCAAAGACAACTTACCGCGCTGCCAGACAAACACATCATCCTTACCATTGTTGTCTCCCTCGACAAAACGTTCACCTCCACTGGCAAAGGCGACGGTTTCACCATTGTAGGAAACATCGAAACTATTGATACTGCCGATCGGACAGGTTTTAACATCGCCGTTGACACCATAGCAATCGGTTCGATTCAATCGCGGGGTAACGCTGTCTATGTCAAAACCGTCACTCAAAGCCTCGCGCCGCTCAATAACCAAGGTCAAGGTTCCAATGTTGTCCGCCAAATCGCGAACGGACACGGCGAGATAGTTTTCGCCCAAAGACAGTGGCACGTGAATACCGTGATGTTCCGGAAAACCGGGGATATCGCCCAAGAACAACGGACCAACCAGCTGAACTTCGCCGTTAGCATTACTGATCGCCAAACGTGGTAAATCGGCATCCAAACCTGCGCCTTGATCGTTAACATCGACCACAAGGTCGACCGATTGGGCAAACGTTACGTAGTGCAATTCGGACACTGGAGACACTGGAGTCAGACTTTCGATGACAATGTCCGGAGGAGCCACATCGACATAAACGGTTTGAATGTCATTAGCGATATTATTGACAGCATCACGTGCACTCAACGCGAGCGTCGTTTCGGCGCCGGCGATATTGGCTGACCGCATTTGTTCAACCAAGCCGGTTTGGTTCAGGGTAAAAACCTGACCACTGCGAAATTGCCAATCCGGTTGCCCAGATACCCTCAGGGTGCCGGTACCACCGTTGACACCAATATCCTGTACGGAAAAAGACAACGGTGTTTGAGGTCCGACCACGACCCCCAACGGATGGTTTTCCACCAGATCAATGGCCAGGATCGGGGCTGTATTATCCACTTGCAACGTAACGCGCTGGATCTGCGATTGAATAATATTTCCCGCGACTTCTTTACTCAGCCGAAAGTACAGAGCATGCGGACCTTCGCTGAGGTCACCCAGTTCAATCAGGGCACCGTTAACTTGCGTTTTTGTGATTGGCTGGGCAAGGCTGGGATTGTCGAACTGGTAAGCGAGCGTCGCCGTTTGGTCAAACGTCATGGTTAAGGCCTTCGACGCTGGTCTGGACACCACCCAACCTGCCTCGGGCTGGGATACAACAGCTGCCAGCACCGTGGCACCGGTATTTATCGACAGTTCAGACAGGGTGTTAGAGCGTACCCCCACAGCACCCGACAAAGCACTTCGGGGCATTTCGTAGACCTCAGTCGAGTTGCCGACGACATAATAGTCAATAACCTGCGGGGCATCGCCTGCCACAATGAACCGCGCATCACGGATCAATTCTTTGCCACCGTAGACATTGACCCCTCGCCATTCAAAACGAAAAGGACGATCCTCTAAATGCTCGCGGTCAACCAGAGCCATCAGATCAAGTTGCTCAAGCGGCTCTGTAATCTGCCAGTCTACCAATACCTCCGTACTGTCATCAGATACGATGCGATATTCGTATGCTACCGCTCGAATCCGCACGGTTTGATCTGCTGGGGTCGGAATAAAGGGGATGACACTAAAACGGATATCCCGGTTTTCTATAGTGCTTGAAAACCGAATGGATACCTCGCCACCCGAGCTGTAGTAGCTTCGGCGCTCTGAACTGATCGCCACCATATCACCCGTGATACTCAGACTGGTGGGGGGAACCAGAAACGTCTGAAACCAAACAGGCGCCATTACTTCGGGTCGTCGATACAACAAATCCGGATGCTCCAGATCAAATTCGCCCAGCAATTGCATGCAGGGGCCAAAAGCATCCGTTTCTGTCAGCAGTTTCGCGCTGCCAACAGCTACGGCGGTATCGTCAGACTGCGCAGTCAGAACGGCGTTATTGGTGATCAGTGTAGGATCGCTCGCGACCGCGTCGAGATCATCCGGAAACAGGTGGATGCCGTACCCTTGCGTGCCTAGGGTGACAAATTGTTTCACGTCGGCATTGGTCTGATACAGGTTGAGATGATTGACACCGCCTTCTGGGGTCAGGTCATTATATCCGGGTGCGCCGCCCGCACCGGTCAACCCGCGCACTAAGGGTCGAACCGTTTGCATCGCCGCTGCCAATAATTCGCCCCTGTTCGTACCGACCATATTTTGAATAAACGTTGCGTCAACGACAGAATCGATGGGATATAAGATCAGAAAGTCGATAACATTTCGGATAGCCAAGGGCATGTTGGGTTCTATGTCGGCATATTCCAGACCAATCGGGCGCATAAACAAATCGAGAAAGTTCACCATCAGATCTTTGTAGGTGGATGCACTCGTGCTGAGCATGAGGGCAAAACGTTCATCGGCAAATATATCGCTGGTTATAACAGCCGGTTCGAAATAAATTTTTGCCAGATAAGCCATGGTTGATCCGGCAAATGGAGGTGCGTTATAGATGACATTGGCAACAAATTCAGAATCTTGTCGAGACGCATCAGCCGCTTTATCGAGCATCGCACGGGTCACCAATGAACCCATGCTGTGAGTAATTATGTTGACTTGTCGACTATGTTCAAAGCGGCCCCCGGGTCGGCGTTCTTCACGCAACATTTGCAGAAAATCCTGCGCTCTGGGGTCAATAAGTCCGGCGTCCTGGTAATTGTTCTCGATCCATAACTGGGATGCCAGTGCGACTTTGGCGGCCAAACTGGCTCCGACACCGAAGATGGTTTTGGATATCGGTAAAAAATTAACAGCGACATCGATCTCGCTCGCAGTCAGAACATCGATGGCCGACGGAATCGGACGATTTTGCGCCATCCATGTCCCTTTGACCCAATCCGTTCCTGCCAGCAGCTCATCTGCTGTCTGCAAAAACGCAAAACCATCGTCAGCGGATGCATACGGGTTTCCGCCGTCGCGCGACCACCATTGCACTGCGTAATTGTCGACACCCTGCTCTGTAAACAGTGCTGACGGGCTTCGCTGTGGACCAAAGTGATAGTGACGCAGGTACTTCATCAGCAGTGGGGAAAACATCTCTTCTGCCTGAAATAAGGATTGCCGAGCCCAGCCGGTCCCGTCATCAATAAAACCGTGAACAAACACCAAAGGGGCTTGTTCCGGTCCGTTAGGTGCAATGGTCAGCGCCTGTGTCAACGCGCTGGAGGCGCCTATACTAAACACCAATAATGTGCGAATTATGTAAATCACGTCCAAAGCTCCTTTTGGTAGTTTTTGCCGGTGCACTTCTAAACTCAAGGGTCTAACTTTTTTTATAAGTGGCTGAGCCATCGGCAAAAAAGCGCTGTAACCAACGCATTATTTCAACGAAGGTTCAGGTTAATTGCTGGACAAAAAAAATGCGTACCTAAGGTTTGGTATGAAGAGGGTTTCGACAATCCATACGATGGAGGCTGCGAAATGCTCGACATTAAAAGCTGTATTCTGAACACCGAGATCAATGGAGGGGAAATACACTGCATTCAACCGCAGGTTCGGAAACGTTGTAGGAAATCGCTTTTATTCCAAAGCTGAACTACAGAAAAACCGGAAAAAACAAAACGATCTAACTCATTTACCTTGCCGAGTGCGTGCTCCACCCCAATTTATTTATTCAGGTAATCACACCCTTAAATTTCGCTCACCGAACCGCTTTGGAGAGATTATGGAATTTAAAGACTATTACAAAATTTTGGGCGTTAAACCCGATGCCGATGCGAAGACCATTAAAACGGCGTACCGAAAACTGGCGCAAAAATATCACCCGGACATGAACCCGGATAAGGCCGCCGAAGCAAAATTCAGGGACATCGCCGAAGCGTATCAGGTGCTGAAAAACGAGCAGCGCCGCGCTGAGTTTGACGAACTGCGCCAATACGGCAGCCGCACATCGGGAGATTTCAGGCCACCTCCTGGCTGGCAGGGTGCGCGCGATTTTCAGTTTTCACAGGAAGGCTCATCGGCAGACTTTTCGGATTTTTTCAATTCTATTTTTGGCAATCAAGGAGGCTTCTCACAGGCTGAATTTCGTCAGGCGCCGAATGAACGGCGAGGTCAGGATGTTGAAATTGAACTGCCTGTTTTTCTGGAAGAAACGTTAAGCGCGTTTCAGAAAACGGTGGAATACACGCTGCAGGTACGTGAAAACGGTCAGGTAAAACCGCTGAAAAAACACCTGAACGTGAAAATCCCGCAAGGTGTCAGCGAGGGCCAGCGTATTCGCCTCGCCGGTCAGGGAGCACCCGGCATGAACAACGGTGCCCCTGGCGACCTTTACCTGCATATCCGGCTGGTACCGCATCCTCTGTTTGACGTCAGTGGTCACAACATTCTAATTACCGTGCCGTTGGCGCCATGGGAAGCAGCTCTGGGGACCAAGGTCACCGTACCAACGTTGAATGGCAAAGTGAACCTGACCATTCCGGCCGGCACCCAAACCGGTAAAAAATTCCGCATGAAAGGCAAAGGCTTAACATCAGCCACGGTGACCGGTGACCTGATCGCCATTGCCAAAGTCGTGATGCCTGCCAAACCTAATGCCCAGAGTGCGGAACATTGGCGGGCACTGGCGGACAGTGAAAGCTTCAATCCACGCCGGGAATGGGAGGTGTCGTCATGACTGAACATGTCAACAGCATCACCTTAACTGACCTTTGCCGGATCGAAGGCATTCGCCGCGACGCGGTCAGCGCGATTGTGGAATACGGTATCGTCAAACCACAGGGTAACGTCACGCAGGAATGGTTATTTGAGTCGGGCAGCGTTTACTGGATTAAAAAAGCAACACGGCTGCAGATGGATCTGGAATTGGACTGGCTCGCCGTGGCTATGGTAATTGACCTGCTGAAACAGAAAGACGCGCTGGAAGCTGAAAATCAACGCATCAACCGATTATTGCAGAGGTTTATGAATGACATGGAATGACGCGTGCCGTTCTGAACAACTAATCTGAACATAAGGAGAACGAAAGGCGCACGAACAGCGGGAAAAGTTTTCCCGCCGAATTCAAAAGCATTCCGTTTAAACGATTAAAAGCTCATAGTGCGGTCCATCGATAAACGCGCGTTTGCCCAGACGTTTTCGCTTGGCGACGTAATCGGCCACCAAGTCTTCAGGGGCGTCGGTCGATGCCGTGAACGGGATATCCCAGTTGCCACCCCAGCGCAGTGACACATCGAGCTCTTGTGCAGCAAACCGAACGGCTTCGGCAATCTGATAGATCGGCACCCATTCCCAACGCAGCTTACCGTTGATATACGGCACCAGGTCGACCGCTAACCCGTCTATATGCTTTGAATTCAACGTGGTACTGGCGCCTTTTTTGACCAGCTCTTTCTGTTCTTCGAGCGTGCGCAGACCATCGTGTACGGAGAAGTCGACCGAGGTGAGTTCAATCGCACGTTTGACGACCGCGACGAGCGAATCATCCACACCGCGCAATTCCTGAAGAGATTTCTTGCCCAATACGTATGCCATGTGGTGCTCCTTTTGTGGGTTGCTGTTTTGTGTTCAATCCGCCGCAACAACGCAACCACTTATATGCATACGAGACTGCAGTCACCGTAATCCACGAATGGGCATAGCGCAAGAATTCCTGCCCACAAAAAAGCCCGGTGATTACCGGGCAAAACTCCTGACCATGAATGACTCAGAGGCAATTACAAACGTGTTATTCGAATCCAGTTCAGGTTCCAACCGCCCTGCTGGGCAAACACACCCAAGCTGTAAGTTCCTGCGTTTACGTGCACGGTATGCGCAACGGTCGTCCATTGCTGCCAGCCACCTGTGGCGGGAATACTGCGCTGCCCTAATTGAATGGCACCGGCGTTTAAATCCAGTGACAACTGCGAACCATTAATACTGGCGACCCGGTATTCGACCTTGTAGTCGCCAGAAACCGGAAAGCTGACATTGGCATAGGCCATCCAGTCGCCTGCGTCGATCCAACCGACGTTCTGGCCGGCACCGGTGTCGGTGGTATTCTCCAACTGCACACCACTCATGTTGCTGTACGCCTCGGCCTGAATAACCACAGGGTCGGTTCCCGGCGTTGAACTTTCACAACGGGACGCCGGTACCGGTTCCCAGAAATAGGTGCTGATGGTCGGCGTATACCCAGGATTGT
Source organism: Reinekea sp. (assembly GCA_050293765.1). Lineage (GTDB taxonomy): Bacteria > Pseudomonadota > Gammaproteobacteria > Pseudomonadales > Natronospirillaceae > Reinekea. Next base: position 1,983 of record JBNKNI010000082.1, on the reverse strand, counting down.
CGTATTCGGCGACGTAATAACCGCCTTCAAAACTGACCAGATCACCGGCCACGTAATACTGCCCTGCTACCCAAGGCGGGCACTGAACCGGATCGGTAAGGTCCGTCGGTGAACCTCCGATCACATCGTGAATGGCCGACAATAAACTGTTGCTGCCCTGGGCATCGTGTGACATTTCCCAGATCATCACACCACTGCCCTTCGCCAGCGCCAATTCGGTTTTGCTTTTTATGGTGGGAATGCCGTTATACGTGATATAGCTGCAACCAGCGCAGGCGGTTCCGATAATATCGCCTTGTGTAGCACCGGCACCAAACTGATTCACGATGTCGGCAAAGCTATAGTCACTGGCGTAGCTGCCAAAACCGTAACCGTAAAACGGTACACCCAAAACCAGCTTGTCTTTACTGAGACCACGGCTTTGCCAGGTTTGAATATGGGACACCGCTTGTTGATAGGTAGAATGCTCTACGCCGGGTGTTCCCCAACTTGGACCAATAGCGTCGTAACTCATCAGCGTGACAAAATCGAAATAAGGCAGTGACGAAGTCGGTACCATACCGCCAACATACGTTGCCGTGGCCGCCGTCACCAACTTATTGGCGGGTAAGGCATTACGCAGCGCCTGGATGAACGGTGTGTAATGACCGTTATTGTCGATACTGGTTAACAACGCGCCTTCTATATCGACATCGATACCATCCAGATTATGCTGGGCGACAAAATCCGCCAAACGGCTAACCACCAGCGCTCGGGAATTTGCCAACAAATTTTGCCAATCCCCGGAACACGCAGGAATAACACCACCGCCCAAAGACGCAAGCACCTTAACGCCGGCGTTATGCGCTTTCTGAACCACGTAACCGATGTCTGCGGCGGACAAGCCACTCATACAGGTGGGTGTCGAACCGTTCGCAAAAACACCCGCAGCGTTCGGGTTCAGAAAACTTAAATTAATGTGGGTGAGTTTGGAGAGATCCGTCGCATCGGTGATGGCCACCACGTTTTTATAAGCCGGGATATACCCCACGACTTTTGTGTCCGCCAGCGATGTCTGAGCACCAAACAGGGACGCCATCACCAAACCTAACCCGAGCGACTGCCGCACCCGGGTGACAACGGAATTTCGATTTAACTTCATAAACTGGGACTCCTCATTTTTATTGTTTTTATCCGTGCGAACCCTGGCCACTTGGCTTGCCAGTACATCCTGTCTGCAGCAGACCATTCTTTTCGCGAACATTCTTTATCAACCACCGGCCCATAACCGACAGCAAAATGTAAGCGATTACATTCTTAAGCCTGAGCATCTTTACTGAGGAAGGGCATGACACGCAAACGCTGTTGCTGTAATTGCGACGTACATCTATAAAAAGTGAACGATTGGATTTAAACCAAAACACCAATACAAGAAGAATGGACTGACACCGAATACCCAATCGCTTTGACAAGCCAGACTTAGAGCAGAGAGATTTGGAAACCCGTTACGCGCCTCGGACCCAACCGATACTCAGCAGGTAGCGATTACCGGAGATCACCTTGGTGACAGAATGTTCACAGACATCCGGTCTGAAAAATTTAATTCGGCGATTACTATAAATAGGCGACGAACAAATAAACTCACCACCTGACCTCGCTTTTTTCAAAATAACATTGAGCCGATAGTGTCTACCGCGGTCGACTTTATCGGTATGCGGTGGCACCTCACACCCTTCGGGAAATTTCAGCAAATACACATCAAATTTAATAGGCCATATTGCCCCCGCCAACAACATTTTCTCATAGCCTGTTTTCTGTCGGCCTTTTTGCCACTTGAATAGATGACTTAGGATACTCATTGTATCTTCAAAACCCTTGCACTTTTTTACCGACTCAACGCGACAGCTCAAGCTCACACATTGCGTTAAGGCACCTCTGAATAATTGCTCTCTACCTCAGCGGGTGAAGAAATGCGCAAAATTCGAGGCAATTTCTGCAGGCAAT
>JBNKNI010000081.1:0-9559 GCA_050293765.1 Reinekea sp. | reverse complement strand
GAAGGCAGTCAATGCGGCATCGCATCAACTGGCTATGTTGCCTTAGCCGACCCTGACAATGGTGACTATCGCCCGATTCCCGGCAGCGCCAATATCGACGCCGGCTTATGGGAAGATGATCCAGCTTCGGCAGGGCTCGATTTGCTGGGTAATGCTCGCGTCATGGGTGAATACAATCCCGATTACCCAGTCGAAGACGGTGGGCCGATTCTACCTATCATGGACATCGGTGCCATCGAATACGTTTACGGCGGCGACTTCGACGGCGACGGTGTGAACGACCTCAACGACGATTTCCCTGACAACGCACTGGAAACGACCGACACCGACGGTGACGGCTACGGTGACAACAGCGATGCGTTCATCAATGACGACACCGAATGGCTCGATACCGACGGCGATAACATCGGCAACAATGCCGATACCGACGATGATGGAGACGGCTACACCGATGCCGTTGAATCCAACGAAGGCACCGATCCGCTCGACGTTAACGACACGCCATTGGATACGGACGGTGATTTCACCCCCAACACCGCCGACGTGGACGATGACAACGATGGCGTAAACGACGACGTGGATGCCTTCCCATTAGACGCGGCAGAGTGGTTGGATACCGACGGCGACAACATCGGCAACAATGCGGATACCGATGACGACAACGATGGTTACAGCGATTCCGTTGAAAGCAACGAAGGCACCGACTCATTGGATAGTGCAAGCGTGCCTGCTGACTTCGATGGCGACTTGATTCCGGACAGTACAGACGTTGATGACGACAATGACGGTGTCGAAGACATCAACGATGCATTCCCGTTCGATGCGTCCCAGTCTGCTGCGCCAGATTCGGGCGATTCCGGCACGGGCGGGTCTGATTCAGGCGATAAAAGTGATACATCGTCAGATGAGGAACCTGCCAAAATAGGAAGTTTTGGGCTGTTGGGCTTGCTGCTATTATCGCCGCTGCTTATTAACCGCCGCAGAAAGGCCGCGTAAAGAAGAGGATGGGGAGCTAGGCTCCCCATATTTTTTGCATCTGCATATTCTCTGCACAATCTGTTGGTTCAATACAGCTATCCAAATGCAATTTTCCAGGAGTTCCCATGCGATTATTCAGTTTGTTTTTCGCTATGTTGATGCTTTTCAGTGCTTGTCAGCCTCAAAAGGTGACCACAGAGGAAGGCGTTGTCATTCAAGTCAGTGCCAGTGTTCCCAGCGTGGTTGCGACAGATTCAGTTATCACCCTGTCGTTTTCGGCTGCTATACCTGCGTCAACAGATTTATCAGCATTTTTTGACATCACTCCAGCTCTTGAGGGTACTTTCGACATCGCCAGCGATGGGATGAGCGCCACCTTTTCCCCAACACTGGGTTGGGAACCTGGGGTGTCTTATGAAATCACCGTGTCTGACAATGTTTCCTTAGGCAATAATGATTCGCTCGCTGCGAATACCTGGACCGTGCAGAGCCCAGAGTGGACCGATCCGACCATTCTGTATGCGGTTGATGGCACAGCCAGAGCCTGGGACATGGCGACCGACAGCAAAGGCAACGTCTTCGTCGTCGGACAGATATTGGGCTATTTCGATGCTAAAACGGACCCTGAAAATCCGGTGAATGTGCCTGCGACGTCATTTCACGACAAAACCCCCAGCTATTATGTACAGGGTTTTTTGTTGAAGTATTCCGCCTCTGGCGAATTGTTGTGGTCCCAACTGCTGGACAATGGTACTGACTCTCATTCCTACCATGTCTCTGTTTTATCCGATGATTCGCTGGTCCTGTTGCTGCGAACCCATAATGATGCAGCCAACCCCAGCCGAGTCCTGCGATTGGATAACGATGGAACTGCACTTGCGGGCTCACCCTGGATGTTTGAATCGGATACCGCGGATTCGTTTATCAATATTGGTGCGTTCACAGCCACAACTGATGGTGACGTCTATCTCTATGGTCAAACCGACGGTTCTATCGATGGGGCCGAAAGTGGTTGGTATTTTGTTATGAAATACAGCAATAACGGTCAACGTGCCTGGGTTAAGCAATTTGACCCTATCGTTCCAAATGACGGATTTGTGAGGTTCTCCGTTTGGAATATGCAAACGGATCAGGAAGGCGGTCTCTACCTCAACGTGACATCCAACGCGACGGTGCTTGGCAGCAACCCTATCTTTAATGATGTAACGACATCTCAGGATGGCATGGTTATAAAGTTCACCGCAACCGGAGAGCTCGCTTGGATCAAACGCTATGGCGATGAAGCCATGCGGATTTATGCAGAAGCGATGCTGGTCACTGAAGAGGGCGAGGTTTATGCGAGCTTGGAATTCTATGATGCCCCTGAGGGTAAACAATTCGATAGCGTGGTTTTGAATGCAACCGATGGCGTGGCCATGATTCACTTAAACAGTGCGGGGGAATTCCAAAATGCCGGTGTCTTTGCCAATGATGGCGGTTGGGTTTGGCCGACTGACCTCGTTCACACACAAGACAACACAGTCGTGGGGATTGGCGTTTACGGGAACGATGCCACGCCGGAGTCGACCTGGTTAAGCGAATGGGATGCGCAAGGAAACCTTTACCGTCAGCAACTGGTGAGTGATATTCCGGCGGATTACGACACCCAATTGACCATTAACCTATGGGGACAAACCTTCATGGCGAGCCGACAAAATGACGGCGTGCTCGTGCGCAAGGTCAGCTTCGACTGATCACAGCGCCTCGTACACATAACCGGCGCCATACACGGACCGAATGGGCTCGCTTGGCAAATTCAGCTGAGCGAGCTTTTTGCGTAAGTTGCGCACATGGGAGTCGATGGTGCGGTCGCTGACATCTCTGAAATCCTGATACACCAGATCGAGAATTTGCGCGCGGGCGTAGATGCGCCCCGGGTGTTTGTAAAGCAACTGAAAGAGATTGAACTCTATTTGTGTCAGTTCAATACGAGCCCCCTGATACACGACTGCGTAGCTGCCTTCCACCAATTGCAGCGCGGGAGCGGCCTGAACCACGCGACGGTCCAGCCGGCGTACGGCTGCATTGACTCGAGCCACCAATTCTTTGGTGCTGAACGGCTTACACACATAATCATCGGCACCAGCGTCCAACCCAAGCAGGCGGTCGACTTCCTGTACTTTGGCGGTGGTCATAATGATCGGCACATCACTGAATTGCCGGATCTCCTGGCAAACGGTTAAACCATCTTTGCCGGGAAGCATTAAGTCCAGAATAATCACGCTGGGCTCATTGGCTTTTACCCAGTCTGCCACCCCCAGGCCTTCGGCGAACCAATGGGTCTGGTAGCCCTGTGCCTGAAGATAGGCTTGCGTCACCTCAGCAATATCACGTTCGTCTTCTACTATTAAAATCGTATGGCTCATTGGCTGTTCGTTCGTTGCGTTGTTCATTAAACTGCGTTGAATCGGATAGTTGTTTTGCATTGAAATATCAGCGAGTCATTATGTCATTCGAACTCACGTTTCACCCTATTATTCTGCCTTTTTTGGCGGCTTTTTTCATTTCCATGGCGTTAACGGTTTATGCGTTCCGCATCCGCAACAACGTTACCGTACGTATGTTTGCCTGGTATGCGGCAGCCATCACCGTTTGGGAACTGACGTCTGTTTTTGAAATAGCGAGTGTCGAGCATGACGCCAAGCTGTTCTGGACCAGCGTGAAATACCTTGGCGCCGCCTCGGCCCCTGTCCTGGGCGTGTTGCTGTCGCTGTCGGCGACGCGCAAGTCCCATTGGCTGCAAAAACGCTGGTTTGTGACGGCGCTGTGGTTCTGGGGTATTGCCACCATGGTCGTGGTTTGGACTAATGATTGGCACCACTGGTATTGGACCCGCACCTACTTAAGCGATGATGCTTTCGACATCAACACCGAAAAGGGCTGGTGGTTTGGCATCTATGCGGCGGGCATGTACGTGTCCATTACCGTCAGCACGGTGATGTATTTAACCTATGTGCGCAAAGCACCGGGGCTGTATAAAAAACAGGCGTACTGGTTTGCCATTGGCGGTTTCCTGCCACTCGGGTTCCGGCTTTTATCGGATTTTTTCGGCGTCGTGATCATGAAAGGGGCGGATCAGGTCGTCTTTTTGATGCTGTTTACCGTCAGTTTCTACGGTGTGGCGCTGTTCCGTTATAACGCTTTCCGGTTGATTCCGGTGGCGTACGACCAGATCGTGCATCAATTGGATTCACCGGTGCTGGTGTACGATCAACATCATCATTTTCTCGACGCCAATCAATCTGCTTTGAACCTGTTCCGGGTGTCGCTGACCGACAGCATTGGCAAAGACATCAAAGAGCTGACGCAGGTGGAGGATTGGTCTGCCTATGAAGGCCGCGAGTGGTGGCACACCGAAGGGGATACGCCGCGTTGTTTTCAGGTGACGCGCTCAGAACTGCGTGATGGTATTCAACTGTTGGGATATGCCTTGTTGCTGACTGACATCAGCCGTTTGAAAGAAACTGAAGCCCGTTTGGAGGCGTTAAACCGGGAGAAACAACAGATGACCGCCGATCTGGCCCACGATTTACGCACCCCAATTCAGATCGTCAGTGGATATCTGGAAGCGATGAACGATGGCATGATGGCTCCAACGTCAGACCGTTATCAATCCATGCAGCGGCAGATGGGCAATCTGTCCAAGCTGGTGACCGACATTATGGTGCTGGCCAAAAGCGATGCCGGGGATCTGCAGTTGTCACCAGAGACCGTAAACATGGCCGATCTGTTGCAATCCGTTGCTGCGGATTTTCAGTCGGCTGCGCAAGCCAAACAGATCGATTTAGGCGTCACAACCGCGTCGGCGCTGCCGGATATCACCGTCGATGTCGGCCGTATTGAACAGGTGTTGCAGAATTTGCTGCGCAATGCGATTACCCATACGCCCGCCGATGGTTCGATTCGCCTCGCCTGCGAACAACGAGACAGTGAGATGCTGGAGTGCACGGTCGCTGACTCGGGTGTTGGCCTGTTGCCAGAGCATTTAACCTTGGTCTTCGATCGGGCGTTTCGGGTCAGTGCAGACCGGGCCACCGAGCAGAGCAGCAATGGCCTGGGTTTAGCCATCTGTAAAAGCTTGGTGGAAGCACACGGAGGGGAAATTGGCGTGCGCAGTGACGGTATCAACCAGGGCGCTACATTCTGGTTCCGTTTACCGATCTCAGGCTAGTCACTGTTATGCAGGATTAAACCGGGCTTAGTCGACGGGATTGGTGCAACGGATCAGTGTTGCACCGGTTCCGCGGTGTCTTCATCTTCTTCTTCGGTTAACGGGTTGATCAGCCGTTCTTTGGGGAATACGCAACTGAAGGTTGAGCCTTTGTTTTTCGTGGAGCTGATGTCGAGCCGGGCATTGTGGTGTTGCAGTGCGTGCTTAACAATGGCCAATCCCAACCCGGTGCCACCGGTGTCGGAAGAGCGACCCGGGTCGGCGCGGTAAAAACGTTCGGTTAAACGCGGAATGTGGTGCTGGTCTATGCCCTGGCCTTCATCGGACACACTGAGGACAGCACCGGACAGGGTCGCTGCCCAGGTCAGGGTAATCTTGCTGCCCGCCGGGCTGTAATGCACAGCATTAAACACCAGATTATTCACCGCTGAACGGATTTCACCCGGCTTACCTTTCAGGTTCAGCGCCGTCTGACATTGAATCTCAAATTCATGTTCGCGTTCCGCCGAAAGCGCTACGGCGTCGTCAGCAACCTGCTGTAAAAACTCAGACATCACAATTTCCTGCCCCTCAAATACGCCGTTAGCGGAGTCGAGCCGCGTCAGCATGAGCAGATCATTGACCAGGTTGTTCATTCGTTTGGTCTGGTTGCTCATGCTGGTTAGGGATTTGATCATGCCGGGGTTCAGGTCTTCGGAATATTCCAGAATATTTTCCAGATGACCGGTTAAAACCGTCAGCGGTGTTTTCAACTCGTGTGATGCGTTAGCCACGAAGTCCTGTCGCATTTGCTCCAACTGTTGCAATCGACTGACATCACGCAATAACAGCAGCCGTTCGCCTTTGCCAAACACGGTCATGGCAATTTGCATGTGCTTGCCCTGATGGGCTGGGTTATCGAGTGTGATTGGTTCGCTGTGCTTACTTTTGTTGTAAAACTGCACGAATTTCGGCTCACGCACCAGGTTCGTCAATAACTGCCCGGTGTCTTCTTTGCGCAACCGGAGCAAGTCTTTTGCTGCGCTGTTCCACCATTGAATGCTGCCATCGTTGTCCAGCAGAATAATACCGTCGTTGAGCGCTTCGGTGGATGAGCGAATGCGTTTGACGATGTCGCGGTAATTACGGATCTGTTTGCGATGATCCCGCTGCACCCGATACAGATGATCAAACACAACACCCCAAAGACCGACCGCTTCCGGTGGCGTTTTTTTTGCACCGGCAATGAGCCAGGCAATCAGACGATGCTGTTGATAGAGAATCCAGATGAGGTAGCCAATGGCCGCAACGGCGACAAATACCCAAGGGCGACCGAAAAACCAGCCAACTGCAAAAATAATCAGAAGATAAATAGTCAGCTGTTGATAATGGCTACGGCGTAGATCGCGAATCATGAATTGTCCGTTTCAACTTCCTTCGTGGAGAAACGATAACCGGTTCCCCTGACCGTTTGAATCAGCGACTTGAAATCATCGCCCAATGCTTTGCGCAGGCGACGAATATGAACATCGACTGTTCGTTCGTCAACATAAACGTTGCCGCCCCAGACCTGATCCAATAACTGGCTGCGAGTATAGGCACGTTCGGCGTGGCTCATAAAAAACTGCAACAACCGGAATTCTGTCGGTCCCATAGTCAGCTCATCGCCGTGCGCGGTCACGCGGTGTGAATTCGGGTCCAGTTTCAAGCCATTCACTTCAATCGGGGCGTCGATACCCGCCGGAGTGGAGCGTCGCAGTACTGCTTTCAGGCGTGCCACCAGTTCACGGGGTGAAAAGGGTTTGGTGATGTAGTCATCAGCACCGGCTTCGAGCCCGGAAATTTTGTGGTCTTCTTCGCCTTTGGCGGTGAGCATGATAATGGGGATTTCGGCGGTCAGCGGGTCACGTTTTAAGCGACGCGCCAATTCAACGCCACTGACGTTGGGCATCATCCAGTCGAGCAGGATGAGGTCAGGTTTCTGGTCAACCACCAGACTGTGAGCGTCGGTGGCGTTGCCTGCTTCGATGGTGCGATAGCCAGCCATTTCCAATGCGGCGGCGATGACTTCGCGGATGGCCGATTCATCGTCGACAATCAATATGCTGCGGGTAGACATAGTGCAATACCGTGGTTACGTTAAGAGTCGTATGGCCATTTAACGAAGCTTTGATGACAAAAGTGTTACAGATGTCACAAGAATGTCAAAAAGTTAGCCTTTAGCCGTTCGTTTTGACTCGGATTCTCGATTTTTCAGGTATCTGTCCGGAATCGTCATCCGATGTATTCTAAAACTACCGCGACAAACAGTGCCAAACCAACCCAATGGTTGTTCAAAAAAGCCTTAAAGCAGGCATCGCGATCTCGCTCGCGTATCAGCCACTGTTGATAACCGAACAGCCCGGCTGCCACGGCCAGCGCCAACCACCAAAACACACCCAGTTCCGCTTTCACGCCAATCACCAACCAGGTCAACCAAGCCAGGATCTGCAGTAGCCCAACCATGAGTCGGTCCGATTCGCCAAACAGGATGGCCGTGGAACGGACACCGATTTTGAGGTCATCGTCCCGGTCAACCATGGCATATAGGGTGTCATACACCACCGTCCAGATTACCGTGGCGCTGAACAGCAGCCAGGTCAGATCCTGCAATGGCACACTCAAAGCGGTGTAGGCCATCGGGATCGCCCACGCAAACGCCGCACCCAACACCACTTGAGGCAGATAGGTATAGCGCTTCATAAAGGGGTAGCTGGAGGCCAGTGCCGCGGCGATGAAGGATAATTTGACCGTCAACGGATTGGTGAACAGCACCAGAACAAAAGACAGCACGATGAGCGATGAAAACAGCGTGATGGCTTCTTTTTCCGACACCAGACCAACGGCCAATGGCCGGTTCAGGGTGCGTTTTACATGTCCGTCGATCTTACGGTCCGCGTAATCGTTGATGACACATCCGGCTGAGCGCATAAAAACCACGCCCGCGACGAAAATCAGCAGGGTTTTCAGATCAGGAAAGCCTTCGGCGGCCAGCCACAAAGCCGTAACGGTTGGCCACAGCAACAGATAAATGCCAATCGGGCGATCGAGGCGGGTCAGTTTAATATAATGTGGTAAGGCGTTTGTGTTCATGTTCTATCAAATCGGGTAAAAAGAATTCGGTGATCAGTAAAGGTTGTTGGTGCAACAGATAGCGAGCGCGCCGACCCCAGCCAACATCCGTCTCGCAGGCTTGCAGGTGGTCTTTTTCGACGCCCGGCGTGGAAAACAGCAGCTCACCTAAGGGCTTGTTTTCCAAGTGAGTCAGCTGGCCCAGTCCATGCTGTAGACTGGTCTCCGGGACCAGGGTATGAGCGGCCACCCAGGGTGTGTTGCCATGTTTCAACAATACTTTGCGGGAAAAATAACCCCGTGCTCCGGCCCGATGTTCCAGGCCGTCGATAGGCAACGACACAATGATGTGCTCTTGGGCCAGAACTTCAACCGAAAACTGATCCGAACGTTCCCGCAAAGCCTTGGTCAGGCTTCCAGGTAAGTGTATCCAGGGGCGATAGGCATCGGGTATGGTCGACCGGATCTGCGCGATCGGGTGCCAGCGATGCAGACGGGTATCTGGGTCTTGGATCAGTCGGGTCACGGTAATATAGACGTCATAATGTGGCGCCAGTTTAACGCGCGAGCCTCAGTCGACTCCAGTCAAAAACCAGTTCAGGCCATTTTTTCTGAAAATATAGGTGGATTTGGAAGAAAGTCGACCAGTTTTTGACCGATGGGGCTTGGCAAACCCCTTAAGAGGTGGTTAATCTAGGGTTCATCATTACCGCTGCATCTGGATAGGTGAAAAGCCGGTATACGATTAATAAAAATAATGATTGTGAAGGAAGTTGCCATGCGAAAACCTGAATTAGCGGCTGCGATTGCTGAACGTGCCGATTTAACCAAAGACAAGGCTGGCGAAGTGCTCAACGTCTTGTTAGACCAGATTACCCAAACTGTTGCGAAGAAAGAGTCTGTTACCCTGGTGGGTTTCGGCACTTTTGAAGCACGCTCACGTGCCAAGCGTAAGGGTAAAAACCCTCAGACGGGTGCTGAAATCGAAATCCCAGCAAGCAATACGGTTGCTTTCAAAGCGGGCAAAGCGTTGAAAGATGCTGTGAACTGAACGTGACATTGTCAGTTCTGTAAGGAAAAGAGGCGTTGGCCTCTTTTTTTTTCGCCTGCCGAAAAGGGGGGGCTTTTCAATAGTACAGTCTTAACCGCATCTGCTTTGCATCTGTGGCATTAGCATCATTCGGTGACTTGTTTTTTACTGTGAATTTTTCTTTCCAAGGGGAGATCCCCTTGATCCGGCCTTCACCAGAGGTGAAGTCGTTAAAATCGAATCGAAGCCCA
>JBNKNI010000080.1:0-10708 GCA_050293765.1 Reinekea sp. | reverse complement strand
CGCTTAAGCGTGCATCCATGCACGCGCGGCGCTTGCAAGGGCATCCATGCCCTTGAATCCGTTGCGATGTGTCCGTCATGTCAGCCAAAGCGGATGCGACGGATCGGTTATTTACGCCAGCCCTTGGTACTTGAATTTGGCGGTTTTTTTTATCTCTCGAGAAAGAGACTCATGCCACATTCTTCCCGTCTTTCAAACGACCTGTCGAAGACGAAATTGAGAAGTGTGATCAGTTTTTTGCGACGACGGCTGGATTGTTAAAGGTCAAGCCCAAATCGCCATGCCGGATTGGTTTATCACTACAAAGAACACACGGTTAAACCGGCTGCAGTGGTAAAACCCTGCAGGTAACACTGCCCGCTAACGAACAATAAACCTCAACACGTCACCAAACGCCTCATCATGACGGGTGCCGTTAAATTCCGCACCAACGGATTCAATAACACGCCGGGAAGCCATATTGTCGACCCCACACGTAATAACCACCGGCCGTGCGGCCCTCTGATTCACAACCCAATGTAACATCGCTCGGGCAATGCCCCGGTTACGGGCGTCCGGTCTCACTTCATACCCAATGTGACCAATGATGTTATCAACAAACGCATTGCTGCCCAGACGAAGCCGGATAGCCCCCTGTATCTTGTCATCCTCAATGGCAAAAAAGGTTGCCTGTGGCAGGTAGCCTGCCGGTAACCCTATGCCCTGAGCCGCATTGACCACGCTGAGCAAATACTCATCGCTGTCCTCAAGGGCGTCATCGTAATGGTCGATAGCCGGGTCCGCGGAACAGGCGTTGATGTAATCGCCATACAGTGCTGCGTGCGCAAACACTGCCGGCACAATCGCCAGCGCTCGGTTCATGGTGTGTTGCATAACTTGGCTCAAGAATAACCCCTGAAAAACTGTGTCTATTTAAAAAATAATGACGGTTTATAGGTGTTGAACTAGTCTACTTCCTATTCATATTGAGTACTAACTTAGATGTACATCTATGCACAAAACGCTTAAATTCCGCTGGAACGTTATTGTCGCTATTTTGAGCTACCTGATCATATTAATCAGCGGTTGGCAGCTCATTTACGTGCCCAGTCAGCAACTGCAGAATGTCTGGTTGAACAATTCACATCAGTTAAAAAATAAGTCGGTTGAAATCAGCCGGCTGACCAAAGAGTTTGGCTATACCGGTTTTATTCACCATTTCAAAAACTACCTCATTCGCCGAGAGCCAACTTATCTGGAGCTGGCAAAAACGTCCATGCAGGCAACCGAAGCGGCGATCGCCAACCTTGAGCAACTGTTCGATGAACCGTGGGATCTTGGTGAGATCAGCAGCATCAAATCGACTTTTGCGCTCTATCAGAAAGACATGCAGTGGTTGCTCAACAACCTGGAACTGGCCAGCACCATGCCGATTTCAGAACTGGACGATTTACTGCGCGTAGACGATGAACGCGCCCATATCGCCCTGCTCAGCTTATACGAACGCAACGAAACACTGATGCGCGAAGCAGAAGTCAACAGTAAAAAACAGTTTAATGTTTTGGTGATGAAACTGGTCGGGTGGTTAATATTCCTCTCGGTATTCTATTGGATCAGCGTTGGATTTCTCATGCGATACAGCGCGCGCATGAAAACTTACACCAACCATTTGTCTGCGATCAATGACGTTTCCCCTTCCGCCATGGTGATGATCGATCAGCGTGGCCGCATATTAGGGGCTAACTTAAAGTTCCGGAAAATGTTTTTGGTGGGAAGCAACGCTCAATTAAAACGAATGACGATTGAGGACTTCATCCCCGAACGGTTCCGCCATCGGCATCAACATGATCGGACGGACTTTCTTAAGTCGAACCGCATGAGTGCGATGGAAGACCGCGATAAGAAATTTTTTGGCCGTCGCTTGGACGGTGAAGAATTTCCCGCCGAAATTTCCGTCGCGACCATTGACGATTCCGGTGAGCGCAAGGCCATTGCCATTATTCAGGACCGTACCCGGGAGCACTTTCTCACCGAACAGGCCAATACCGACTTCCTGACCAAGGCGCACAACCGCAAATACGCGGAAGAACAGTTAGCGGATGAACTCTACCGCCACCACCGATATCACAACCCGCTCTCGGTGTTGCTGATCGATGTCGATAATTTCAAAAAAATCAATGATCAGTTCGGACACTCGGCGGGTGATGAAGTATTGATCACTGTCGTCAACCTGATTGAAGCCAACCTTAGGCAATCCGATACGCTCTCACGCTGGGGAGGCGACGAATTTATCGTCTATTTACCCAATACCAACATTCAAGCTGCGCATGACTTGGGGCAAAAACTGGTGAAACTAGTGGAGCAACAGTACCGAGCTTCGTCCTTTCCGGTCACGTTGAGTATTGGCATCACCGAAGCGCTGGACGGACAGCACCCCACCGATATTTTAAACGCCGCTGATGCGGCGCTTTACACAGCCAAAGACAACGGTCGCAACCAATGTTCCGTAGTCTTCGAAGAAAACATGTGATCTTACTTGGCGGGCTTTTCAGACACCCACAACCGGATCACACCGTCGACGACCACGGTGCCATGCAGATCAACCGCCCGCACGGGCACGTTTAAATCACCCGCTTGCCAGTCAGCGGCGTCGACTTTCGCTTCGGCGATTAAGTCGGTGGTCGATTTCGCCAGATAGTTCACATCCATACCTTTGGGCAGCCAACGCAAATGTTTTGGAATGGAGGCTTCCGCCATCGCACCCATGGCCATTTCCAATGCGTTACAAACGGCAATGGCGTGCACGGTACCAATGTGATTTTCTACCGCCTTTCGTTTCGGCAGCTTCACCTGACAGAAATTTTCCTCCAGGGTCACGATCTGTGGTTTGATCGTTTTGAAATAGGGCGCTTTGGCCGCAAAGACTTTACTGAACAGCGTCTGTCCGAACGGCAGTTTCAGAAAACGGTGTTGCAGTGCAAGCAGGTAGTTGGTGTGGCTCATGGTGGTCTCTCGTTATGGTTATAAGATTTTTATGGCGCTCTGCAGCCCCTGCACGGTTAACGGAAACATTCGGGACTCAATCAACTCTTCAATAATGCCGATGCTCTGCACCCATTTCCATTGTTCCTGCGGGGTCGGATTCAACCAGGCAACCTTACTGAAGTGATCGGTGACTTTCTTGAACCAATAAGAGCCGGGCTGTTCGTTAATAAAGTCGATACTGCCGTACGCCGCTAAAATTTCGTAGGGCGACATGGCCGCATCGCCCACAATAATGACCTTATAGTCGCTGCCGTACTTGTGCAGTAAATCAAACAATGGAATGACGGATTCGCGTTGCATTCGATTGTCTTGCCACAGGTGATCGTAAATAAAATTGTGAAAATAATAGGTTTCCAGATGCTTGAATTCGCTCTTACAGGCACTGAACAACTCTTCACTGGCGCGGACGTGATAATCCATCGATCCGCCAACATCGAGCAACAACAGTACTTTCACAGCGTTGTGCCGTTCCGGGCGCAGTTTGACGTCCAATAGCCCGGCATTGCGTGCAGTCGAAGCAATAGTGTCGTCCAGATCCAGTTCATCACTGGAACCGGTTCGGGCAAACCGACGCAGCGCGCGCAGCGCCACCTTCAGGTTACGGGTACCCAGTTCTAACTGGTCGTCCAGATTTTTATACTGCCGTTGTTCCCAGACCTTCACCGCTTTGCCATGACGACCCGGCCCACCGATACGAATACCTTCTGGATTGTAACCACTGTGACCAAATGGACTGGTGCCTCCGGTACCGATCCACTTACTGCCACCTTCGTGCCGTTCTTTTTGTTCTTCCAGTCGCTGCTTTAAGGTTTCCAGCAATTTATCGAGCCCACCCAGAGCTTCCAACTGGGCTTTTTCTTCGTCGGTTAACTGATTCAGCAAAGCGTTGTTCAGCCAGTCTTCCGGTAATGTCTCCGGAAACGGATCTGGCAGTGCGCGGATGCCTTCAAAAAAATCAGCAAAGGCACGGTCAAACCGATCGTACTGACTTTCGTCTTTCACCAGAGCCGTGCGCGCCAGCAAATAAAAGTCATCCAATGAGGTTGGGATGAGATCCCGTGCCATCAGATCGACCAAGTCCAGCCATTCGGTAATACTGACGTTCACATGGGCGTTTTTTAAATGCTGTAAAAAGCCGACCAACATAATTACGACTCTTTACGGCGGGACATAAAGGCCAATCGTTCCAGTAAATGCACGTCCTGTTCGTTTTTAATCAGCGCACCAAACAACGGCGGTAACGCTTGTTTGATATCGCCATCGGCCAACTGTTCGGCGGACAGTTCGTCACTGACCAGCAGTTTCAGCCAATCGATCAATTCCGACGTGGACGGACGCTTTTTCAATCCATTCAAACTGCGAATATCAAAGAACACTTCCAGGGCGTTGCGCACCAGATCGCGTTGTACATCCGGGTGATGCACATCCACAATAGCTTTCAGGGTGTCGTAATCCGGAAAGTTGATGTAGTGGAAGAAACAACGGCGCAGAAACGCGTCCGGTAATTCTTTTTCATTATTGGACGTAATCAACACGATCGGGCGCTGCTGTGCCTTGATGGTTTCGCCAGTTTCATAAACGTGAAACTCCATGCGATCCAGTTCCACCAGCAGATCGTTGGGAAACTCAATGTCGGCCTTGTCAATTTCATCGATCAGCAGAACCGCGCGCTGTTCACTGGCGAACGCCTCCCAAAGCTTGCCGCGCTTAATGTAATTGCGAATATCATGCACCCGATCGTTGCCCAATTGACTGTCGCGCAGACGGGTCACGGCGTCGTACTCATACAACCCCTGCTGTGCTTTGGTGGTCGACTTAATGTGCCATTGAATTAAAGGAGCTCCCAAGGCACGGGCGATCTCTTCGGCCAGCTGCGTTTTACCCGTGCCCGGTTCGCCTTTCACCAACAAAGGCCGCTGTAACGTGATGGCGGCGTTCACCGCCAACTGCAGTTCATCGGATGCGATGTAGCGTTCTGTTCCGCTAAATTTCATGTGTCGCTCTCTTGTCGTCAGGTTCAGTCAAAAACGGTTACCAGCTGTCGCGACAACGCGATCAGAGTACCGTCTTCTGTATATACCTTGGCCTCGGTATGGCCGTAACCGTCGGCAGCCTGCTGGGTAATACAGTCGTAGTGCAGCCACTGTCTGGGTTCAATGACCGGATGTGGATGCAAAAACTCCACGTTCCAGCTTAGCGTACTGGCTGGTGCCGGCCACTTCAGCATTTGCAGTACCGTGGGCGGCCAGACGTCGATCAGGGCAATCAGATGCGCATCCGTTATCTTGGCGGGCGCTTCGGTAAAGCGCATCCAACCGCGGTAGATGGCGTCCTTTTTGCCGGTAAAGGGCATCCCACCCTGCTCAATGCGCAGGTCGATGTGACGATGGAACTTTGGCGTGACTTTGGGAATCTGCGGTATCCAGTTTGCTTTCTCTGGTGCGGATTGCAGCGTCTGCGGAGCGGGGCGTACGTTAACCTTAGACGCACGATCATTACCAAAGGCCGCCATAGCCTGCACAGCAACCTGTCCGTTTTGGATCAATTGGCACTGCATCTGAGTCACGTTTTTACCGTCACGCAAATGGTTCACGGCAATGTCAAATGCTTCGTCCGTCAACAACGGTCCCACAAATTGAACCGTCTGCACCCGCATATCACGCTCATCGCCCAGTTCCGCGGTCATGGCTTGGTTGGCAAGCGCTGCCGTCAAACCGCCAAAAGCAGTCCTGCCCTGCCCCCAAGAGCCCGGTACGACTAAAGACGCGCCGTTCTTTGCCGCGCCCAGCAGTTCGTCGATATGCATCGTTTTTGTTCTCATTCGGTAGATTCAGCACAGAAGAGTATTCAAACGATCGTTTGAATGGAAGCATTGTTAACGAAAAGTTAACAGCGCTGGCTTAACAGGGGTAATCAGGTACGGATCTCGTAGTGTTCTGCCGGCAGGGCTATTTCAAAACTGGCACCCTGCCCGAAGCGGGGTTCAATTAACCGGATCTCCCCACCCAGCTGCCGGGAAACCAGACTGTACACCAGAGCCAAACCCAGACCATGCCGGCTACCCATCGTGGAAGAATAGAATGCTTCAAAAATGCGGTTTGCGGTCTCCGGGTCGACGCCATGTCCGTTATCGGAAAACACCAGAATAAACCGACCATCTTCGAAAGCACTGTCAATGCGTAACGTTCCGTGACTGCGGCCATAAAACCCATGTTGAATTGCGTTCTCACAGAACACGGACATCACTTGCATCCAGGTATTCGGATTGGCGTAAGCGTGCAGATCCGGGTCGATCTGAATATCCAGATCGAGACTGATACCGTTGTCATTTTCACTAAACAGCCGCACGGCGTCGTTAATAATGGGCTGAAAACGAAACCGCACCGGATCTGCTTCGGTTTGATCAGACACCATAAATTTCACGTTTTTGATCAAACGGTTGGCTTTAACAACGCTCTTATCGATGACATGCATCGCTTCCAGGGCTTCGCTCATGGCGTTGACCAGATCACTTTCGCGCAGTGATTTATCCCGCAGTTTCACCAGTGTCTCATTGAGAATTTTTTCAACGGTGGTGGATGAGGTCCGGATATTGCCCAGCGGGGTGTTCAGCTGGTGCGAGACGCCGGCCAGTAATTGGGTGAGCGCGGATTGTTTCTCACGTTCTATCGTCAGCCCCTGCACACGCTCTAATTCGCTGCGCGCTTCGTGTTCGGCAGCGGCTATTTCTTCGTATTTCTGTTTCAGTTCCACTTCGTCGGTGATGTCGATCAGCACCGTCATCACGCAGTAACCGTCGTCGCCGTATTTTAAGCGACGGTCTTGGATACGCACCCAAATACCCGTGCCGTCAACTCGTTGAGTTTTCAGCGTTAACGTGTCGCCCATGCCCGTGCGGATAATTTGCTGATAACGTTTGATTGCCAGGTCACGTGCATCTTCGGGTATGAGATCCATAATCGAACCGAGCTTCAGGAACTGCTCGGTACTGTCAAAACCGTAAAGACGTGCGTAGTCCTTCGTCACAAAAATAGGACGGAAATCTTTATGGATTTGTAGAATGACACCCGAAAGCCCACTGATCGCCTCGATTAGCTCAGTCGTCGAAAGTTCGTTAAATTCCATAGGGTAAGACTGCTGTTCCAAGCAAACCATACCTTAAGACTAGCTTATTACCGGTCCATTACCATTTTTTCATCGCCTGATGGTCTGCCGTGCGCCGGTTGCAAAAAGACGCCCGATATGGGAAAACAGCGGCTTATTTTATTAGCAAGCGTTTCTTCAACGGCGGACGATGTGACGATCGGTAGTTCCACCACCAACATTCAAGGATGCAGGATGGACAATACACTGATATTACATAGCTTTGGCACAAACGACCGTTCAGGAAAGGTACGTTGGCTTGCCCATGAACTCGGATTACCCATCACCGAACAGAAGGTGGCTTTTGGCGCGCAACGCCAATACCCCTACCGCGATCTCAACCCCTTTGCAGCCGTTCCCACGGTGCAATGGCGCGGCCAGACGTTAATCGAATCCGAAGCCATCCTGACCTATATTGCTGAACAGTATCCCGAGCAACAGCTTATTGTGTTGCCAACGGAGCCGTCGCGAGCCGACTTCCTGCAATGGCAGGCGATCAGTTGTACAACGCTGGAAGCCAAACTTGTTGAATACACCCTGGCGGCTGCCGGTATATTGCCCGCTGAAATTCAACCTCTGACCGAGAAAACTCTGCGTTTTAAACTGCGCATTGTGACCGAGCGTCTGCCTCAACAGGGTTTTCTGGTGGCCGATCGATTCACGGTGGCGGATATTCATCTGGCTTACAGCCTGCGGTTGGCCGTCTCCAGCAAACTGCTGGACTGGTCCGATGTTGCCCACTACCTGGAGCCCTTGATGGCGCGACCGGCTGCGCAACAGGCTGAATTTTTCGGCAGTATTCAACACCACCCTGTCCCCTCCTGACATGAACTGACAGTTGCCGCTCATACACTGGACGGCTTTCAAACAGGGAAATTTGTCTTATGTCTGCTCCCAAGGTTACGTCCATCCCCGCAGCGCTTGAATCTGTCACTTTTGAGCCTAATCGCGTACCCAGCTTAAATGGGGTACCTGACGCTTTTGCGCCGTTGGGCGAATACCGCCAGGGGCAGATTTGGGTTGGGCACTATGCCGGTAACAGTGAATGGGAGCGCCACCCGATGGGCGATGAATTGCTCCAGGTGATTGACGGCGAAACCACACTGGTTTTGTGGCTGGACAAAACAGAGCACCGGCAAACACTCACCACCAGTGACCTGTTTGTCGTTCCAGCAAACGTGTGGCATCGGTTTGAAACGCCAAATGGCGTAAAGATATTGACCATTACCCCACAACCGTCGGATCACCAGCTTGAACAACCCGAGTGAGTTCCATAGCGTCATCGCTGGCTACCCAAGCACCGCACAGGCTGCATTGTCGCGTCTGCGCGGCTTAATCCTGACTGCTGCAGACCAAGCCGATATTCACGACATCACCGAAACATTGAAATGGGGTGAGCCCAGCTTCCAATGCAAGAGCGGCAGCACCCTGCGCATCGACTGGAAACCCAAATACCCCGACAGTGTGTCTTTGTTCGTAAACTGTAAAACCTCGCTGATTGAAACCATCCGTGAACGATATCCAGGCGCACTGGAGACGGTTGGCAGTCGAGAAGTACGGTTGCCGCTGGATCAGGCATGGCATGCAGACGCATTGGATCACCTGATCCGGCTGACCTTAACCTACCACCGGGTTAAACACTTGCCGCTACTTGGTGCATAATGGCCCTGAACCCATGTCCTGTTGAACAGACAAAAGGCTTTGCACCCCATGTTGTTTCCCGTTTTGAAAGATACGCTCACCTTTTATTGGCAGAACTTAAAGCTGTTCGCCGCCATCATGCTGCCGCTGGTGATTCCGCTGGAACTGTTCAACATGGTGTTGGGCCTGACCTGGACGGCGGATGAGAACAACGTACCTCAATTCGTCGCCAGTATCATGGCGCAGCTCATCGTTTACCCGATTTACCAGACGGCATTAGTCCTGGCCGTCGCCGACCGGCTCGTGGGTAAAACACCAGACATCAAACAACTGTGGGCGCGGGGCGCCAACCTCTGGTTCATGATTGTACTGGCCAACGTTCTGTTTTATGTGGGTGTGTTCACCGGACTGATTCTGCTGATCATCCCCGGTATTTTCCTGATGATTCGCTGGTCGCTGGTTGAGCAGAACATTGTCTTAAACCAGGAGAATCCCCTCGAAGCGTTGCGCAGCAGCTGGGAAGACACCTCGGACCAATTCTGGCTCATTTTATTCGGTGGTCTGATCCTCGGAATCGGTGTGCTGCTGATCACCACCCCAATTTCAACCTTCATCAGCAACCTCAGCGACGGGTCACCGGTGGCCATGTTCTTTCCATCGGTATTGCAAAGCCTGACATACCCACTGTTTGTGGTGTTTTTAATGCGCGTCCGCCACTACATCCGGCATAACGAATAACAGTCCGTAGACAACAATGGTGTCTGTGTTTTTAAAACCCGGTTCGCTTTCCATCTGCGCCGAACCGGGTTCCCCGCGTAGACTGGTGAACCAAATCCACACGGGAAGCACAAAACATGCAACGCGCACTGGTTACCGGGCTGAACGGCCGACTTGCCCCCCATTTAAAATCGGCACTGGAATCTAATGGCGTTACAGTCATCGCCTTTGACCGACAGCAACTGGACATCAACGACCCGGATCAACAACGAGACTTCATTACCAAGCAACAGATTGACGCGATATTTCACCTGGCCACCGGACCGGAAACCTGGGTCGCCACCCTGGCGGGCATTGCCCATCAACATGACATTCCTTTTTTATTCACCAGCACCGAAAGTGTCTTTAACCCAGACAGTCGCGGACCATTCACCCCAGACCGACAACCCGATGCCACCAGTGATTACGGCGTGTATAAAATTGCCTGTGAACAAGCCGCACTGAGCACCAACCCTAACAGCATCATCGCCCGCCTCGGCTGGCAAATGTTCGACACCTTCGAGCAAGATAATTTACTGACTCATGTCCGTGACATGCATGACGAGAAAGGTTATCTGATCGCCAGCAGTCAATGGCTACCGGCGGTCGCGTTCGCCGGTCACACCATGGCGTGTCTGGTTGACCTGATGAAGGCTGCAACGCCCGGAACTTATCATATCGGCGGCAATGAACAGGGACTCAGTTTTTATCAGCTGGTACAGCTCATCGATAAAAAATACCAAATGGGTTGGGACATTCGCGAAGGGGCAGACCCCGCACGCGATGGTCGCATACTCGACGATCGGGTCTTGTGTGGCAACATTAAGGAGGTACTTTCTGCGCCATAGCGGAAGTATCACACTGATTATTTTTGGTTCTTGAAAAATGGATTTCTTGGCGGGGTTTTCTTTCCAAGTGAGCGGCCCGGATGGTACTTAGGCTTGTTCAATGGAATTTGCATCACCGTGTGACTTGGTTTGACTGAACTTTTTTGCTTCAAGTACTAAATCAGTTACGAAGATTATGGTTCCATTTTTAACCAAAAGATTTCTTGGAAGTTTTTTTCTTTCCAAGGGGAGATCCCCTTGCACCCCCTTTGTCGCCCGCTTTGGTTCTCTGCCATGCCAGACACTTTCTTCGAACG
>JBNKNI010000079.1:0-10903 GCA_050293765.1 Reinekea sp. | reverse complement strand
CAACAGCCGCTGAATACACGCAGTAAAAAAGATAGAACACATTGCTTAGCCGCACATCTTGCCTGCGCCCGCAGGCAAGGTTTTTGATGCTTTAAAACAGAAAACCAATTTAAAAAGCGAGACAACCATGTACAAAAAAATCACCAACATCGACGACGAACTGCTGTTCACCCACGCCCACCAACGTGAATTGGAAAAACCCAACCCGGTGTTATTGGACAGCATCGCCCGCGCCGAGCTGTACATCGCCAACACCTTCATCCACTTAAAACACGAAGCTATACACGCGCTTATGCTCAGTACCCGCAGCGTACTGTTGGAAAGTAGACCGATCCTTACCGGGAAGTTTTCACTGAAAGAACTCACCACTAACTTACTCATCAGCCACATTATCCAAGCCAACGCCACACGGCTCATCCTCATCCATCACAACCCAAAGGGAAGCTTATCGATCAAAGACAAACACTTGCTGGAAGCCACGCGAATAAAAGACCGCTTATTGGAATACTCAATCTGGCTGGACGACTTCTTCCTCATCACCAAAGCCGATACCGCTAACAGCAGTGGCTACAATCGAATGAACACTACCTCACTCGCCAGACTCGGCTTGGTGTAAATCGTTATACGTAGGAGCCTTCGGAGCAATGCGGAGAGGCGATATCTTTGCGGGTCGGGCTTTAGCCCGACATTCTCCATAACACATCGCCGTTAAAGCTGGCTCCCAGAGGTGCTTGATTCCTTGCATGCCTTTAATCAACGTAGGAGCCTTTGGAGCAACGCGGAGAGGCGATATCTTTGTGGGTCGGGCTTTAGCCCGACAATTACCAAACCCATCCGTTCGGCCTGAGCGCGATGCAGTCGAAGGGGCGTTAGCACAATATCGCCTAATCAGACCGTTCGCCCTGAGCGCGTAGCAGTCGAAGGGGTATTGGGTTTGCAGGCCGCGGCCACAGTTCAGGCAGTCGTACCCATTGCCCAGTCACATTAATAAAACCCATTTTTGCGCTAAAAAAGCACTTGCGCCGCATTTTCCGGGAAATGCAAGAATATCTATGCACGCGCGGCAAAACCCAGGCGAAAACAGAATGTCCATTTCCCGCTTATTAAACTAACTCCCACGAATAGGGCGTTTCAGGCGCACGAGTATTTCGGTAAAAACCGCGCGTGCGGTTTTTTCAGGGTGATCAGATTGACAATAGTGGCTACACAGCCGAATATGACTGGCATTGAGCCGAATATGAACAGAAACCAATTCTGCATATGCGGCGCCGGAAAAAACCGCAGTGGCGGCATAAGAAACTGTTATGACCTAAGGGAGGACGCAACATGTACATGGATAATGTTGAGAAAATAATATCCGGAAACATGCAGTTGGCAGAATTCTGGAGCAATAGCCACGGTTGGGCTCCAAGCAGCGCTGCCGAATTAATGTCGAAATCTCGATTGGATTGGCAGGTCTCTTTATCACGCTCCTTAGAAAAGTGGTCATCTATCAAAGAAAGCGAAAGCGGAGAACTAATTTTAGCTTGGGCTAATTTAGGGGTGCTTGTTGAAGGTAGTATGAAACTGTTTTTGTCAGTCTACCTTGACGATTATAGTAACGATGAAGACAAGTATTTGGATTATAAAACTAATGACCAGATTGATCCTGATATTTTAGCTTTTGAAAAGCTAAAGCAGTTTTTTAGAAGAAAGGAATTAGTCGATGAGAAGTGGTTCTCTTTTTTAGATAGAGTTCAACAAAGGCGTAATGCGATACATGCATTCAAAGACCGTCCTATTGGAACAGCAGAAGAATTCTATGGAGATGTTGAAAACTATCTTGGTTTTTTAAGAGATATCAATAGTGGGCTCCCTTATCCAGACGAGATAATGGAGCCAACTTTTTAAAATGCGTCATAACAACCGCAAGCACAGCGACTCGCAAGCTCGCGCGTGTTGCAAACGTTAAATAAAAGGATGAAACATGTATTGTGGAATTTATGAGTTTGAAGTTGATCCTGAAATGGAAACTGAATTCGAAAGCGCGTGGCATGCACTTACTAAGGTGATCCATGAAAAATACGGGTCTCTCGGTGCAAGGCTGCACAGAATTGAGACTGGAAAATACTTCGCATATGCACAGTGGCCGTCGAAGGAACGTTGGGACTCTGCATTTCCTAATATTGATCTATCGCCATATCCAGAAAATGAAACTTATCAAAAGGCACGGTTATCTACAAAAGTGGTATATGTAGGCGAGGCTACGAATGACTTTCTAAATGGAACTGAAATCATTTAAAGAGTGCGGGAAGTCTATGCGCATAAACCCGCGCAACGGCTATAAACGTTAGGTATAAGGAAATCGCGTGCAGAAAATCTTAGTAATGCTTGTATTCTTTATGTATTCACTTCCGACTCTCGCTTGTGATATGCCTATTAAGTCACCTGAAATTGATGAGTTAATCAATGTTTCGAAGAATGATGTCCAAGGCTCATTTACATTGCAGTTCCCGAATACAATTCAGAAACAATCGTATAGTCATACACATTTATCAATTACTGATATCAGTTCTGGAAAGGTTTTATTGACAGTGATGCCTGAGACGAAGTTAAGCGGCGTAAATAGGAGTTTAGTTGTAAATACACTATTTGATTCAGGTTATGAAGTTAGCATTACAATATGGTGGCAAGGTAAGAGAGATCCTTGCCCAATAGTAGGCAGAAAGGTACTAGCAATATGGTAAGCTTGCCTTACAAACCAAGGTCGCTCATGCCAAAACATAGCAGCGCCCGGCTTTGGAATCAATCACGCTTCGCGCACTTTGCCTGAGTAACAGTACGTTGCATTATATGAATCCGATCAAACTAAGAGAAAAGTTAAAAACCATTAGAGTCCATGAAAGGCAACCGCCTAAAAAAGCCGACTTCATTGCTTTTAGGACTGGTAGGAGCCAGATAGGTCCGAGCCTAGTGCCTGTTACTGTATTAAATCAAAGCTGGCCAGTATTCGTGAGCTCCGAAGTTTTTATTGGGCCAGAAGATATTGCAAGTGTCAGTCCTTGTTTGAATAGCGCGAATGACGTTTCTATTCGGTTTAATGAAAATGGTGTAAAGCGCATTAACGGATTAAGAAGACTGGACGATGACTATACATTAGTACTGTATATCAATAATCACCCGGTCCAAAATGTAGCTCTAACGCAACAAATTACAAAGGCTTCTGAGGTGCGCATTTCTATAGGCTCATTGGCTGAAAGGGATGATTTTTTGAAATACTACAGAGCGTTAAAGTAAAAAATGTTGTCCGTACGCGTTGCGGTTTTTTTGCTTAGCGTCAACTAACCGCAAATCCAAACATTAGTATATTTACATAACTTCAAGGAGTGTTCATTAAATGAGTTGGGAAAGGTTTGGATATATTTGCCGAAAGGTAAGTGCTGGAGTCGGTGATAATGAATCAATATCCAGTTGTATTGCCAGAGTGGATAAGGACGAGTCATCTTCTTTGTACGGCCCTCAGTTAGGTAGGGCTTCACTCCCGAAAAAGATACTGGACCAGATTGGGTCTTTCGATAACAAAGATAGCGCTCTTTCTGCCCTGAGCATTTATAAAGGTTTAAACCTATCTGAAAAATTCGAAGAGCCGATGAGATTTAAACGAGTGGTAGCTTACTTAAGTTACGTGACGTTTGTGTTCTATATTGTAGTAGGAATATACCAACTTAAGGTAGCCCCAACTTTTTTAGACGCATTTGAGACTTTTGAGATGTCAATTCCAAGCAACCTTGGCTGGTACCAAGACTACTGGGGTTACTTTGTTCTCGCTGTTTCAATACTGCTCATTTCATCACTAGCGATTGGGCATTATCTGAAAAAATTATTCAAATTTGATCAGGGTGTGGAAAATAGCTTCGTTTTTAGATATTTGGTCTTTAAGAGTATCAGAGCTTCCTATTTGAACGTGATTGATATCTTACAATTTCCGATCACACGCGCTGACGAAGACAATGGAAACGCCAGGTCTGAACTGGTAGCGCACCTTAAAAGGATTGAAGCATCAAATATGCCTGTTGCGGTTGAGATGCGAGAATTGCTTCGCATTGAAATGCGATTCCTCCTTGAGAAGAGTGAGCAACAAATGAAATTCATTTCGGTTTTGGTAGCTCTTGTGGTCGTTTCTGCAATCTTCTTTTTCTTGGCGAGTGCTTATTCGCCGATATTCGTTCTTGGGGGAACACTATGAATAGATTCAATGGATTCACATTAATCGAACTAATGGTTGTTGTTGCAATCATAGGAATTCTCGCGTCAGTGGCTCTCCCTGCTTATCAGGTATATATCCAGAGAAGTGAAATTGTCGAAGCTCTTAGTATGGCTAGTACCATCCGGGAAAATATTACGAACTACTATGTAGAGGAACTTGAATTTCCTGTAGACAATCAAGACGCAGGTGTACCTGAAGCGCATTTTCTAATCGGAAATAGAATAACCGGTGTTGTAGTTGAATCTGGAGCAATCCACGTAACAATGGGAAATAAAGCCTCCGCGCCGCTTCAGGGTAAGGTGCTGTCATTTAGGCCGGCGACTGTGATTGGCAGCCCTAAAAGCCCTATTGCTTGGCTCTGTGGGTATGACGAGCCAGTCAATGGTATGCAGGCTATTGGCAGTAATAAAACTGATCTGGCCAGAGAGTTTTTACCGGCAGCGTGCCGAGGTTAAATAATGATGACAAGACGGAGTATTATCAAGCACTCCGAGCCTTTCTAAATTTGGCGTTATTAAAAAAGGAATGGATATGGGCGCAGTAGGAAATTTTCTGTTAAGGCGAAAAATTAAGAAGTACGCTAAGAAAATGCCCAAAGCATTGGCTGCTGAGTTTGGTAATAAGAAGAATTATAGTGAGGAAGAAGTTGAAGCAATTCTGAAAATTACAAAGTTATATAAAGCAGATTCTACAAGGAATTCATATGCATATGCCATGTATTGCTCTGAGAGTGGGTATATAAGGTATTTGGCAACCTCTTCTGGCGTTGAGGACTACGCAGCGGCTAGAGAACTTATACGTGCTACGGTGTTTCCAGATGCAAGCGATTTCAATTTTTCTGCATTGTTGATAGACGCCAGTCACCCATTTGAGCACTCGACTTGGAATGGGGCTTCAGAAGGGAATGGTGCGGATTTTGGTTCGGATGCTGGTGACGCAGGAAGCGGCAGTGATTGACCCAATAACAAGAAATTGTTGTTTGAGCCAAGAAACCTTGCTCCGTAATTGTACTATCGCCTCGCTGCCGTTCAATTCAAAAGTAATCCCTGACAAGGCTTGAGGTGGAACCTTAAGAATACGTTTTTGAAACTGACCCTGCTACTTTCTAATAGCATGGCGAGCTTGAGGATTGCAGTGATCGCTAACCTAAACATTGAGGATGC
This sequence comes from Reinekea sp., assembly GCA_050293765.1. Lineage (GTDB taxonomy): Bacteria > Pseudomonadota > Gammaproteobacteria > Pseudomonadales > Natronospirillaceae > Reinekea. The sequence continues at coordinate 5,494 of JBNKNI010000079.1, read as the reverse complement.
TAAATGAATCGATTTCTCATGACTCTGCTATTTCTACTTCCATTTCATGTCGCTGGAGAGGCGATGTCGCTAGAAGGCGCTTATTGGATAGACGGTAAAGTGCTAATAGATGCCCCTGACGGCCAGAAAAATAACACTCATATGTACTTCAGGCTTGAGGGTAAGACTGCTGAGGATCTGTATAACTTAATTGAGTCGGAGCCGGAATGGGATGAATGCGGAGTGGATCATTGGGAAAAACGCAATGACAAGCTCTCTTGCGAATTCTATGAAAAGGAGAAGGCATACTACTGTTACTTTTCCATAGATATTCATTCAGAAGAATTGTTTTATGGCCCGCCTTGCTAGCTCCATTAATTGGCTATATACCAAAAAGGGATTTCCTGTCTGCGCTATGTAATATTTTTTTGGTGTAACCAACCCGTTTCAGTCCTGGTCAGGGTGACCTCTGTTTGTCCGTTAAAATAGGCTGTTGACGGAAGGATTTTTCGTATTGGATTGTATTCTCCTTGGTAAGGAATCCTGTTCTACCTTCGTTTAAACGCTTATTTCGATGAGTTCGAACTTCGGAATCGAGCAGTGTATGTTTTCTGTTCGAATAATTGACAGTAGGGCAGTTAACACTGAATATGAGCCGGTCCTTTAGTCTTCGTGTCAGTATTCTAGTTTTTAATTTTAGATTGACAATCAAAGGCTATTGCCCAACCAACGATGCCCATTAACGGGCAAACATCAGGAGTTTGAGTATCAGTCCCGGTAGTCACTTACTCATGAGTTGGCTTTCGTCTAACTTGGTTAAAGTAGGCCAAAAAGAGCGGGCCATCATCACTGTTGCAGGTATTGCGCCAGATGTGGATGGTATTGGTTTACTGTTGGACCCAATTATTCGGGCGTTTGGTGGTACATCAAATTATTGGGGGCAATGGCATCATTCTTTACATTCATTGACTTTCTGTTTGCTAATAGCAGCTGCGAGTTACGTTCTGGCAAAAGCGAATAAATTCAAGGTTGCCTGCGCGGCCGTCATAGTGTTCCATTTGCATTTATTGTTCGATTTAGTCGGTTCGCGGGGACCCGATGGTTATCAATGGCCTATCCCCTACTTAGAGCCATTTTCAGATCTTTATACGCTTACATGGCAACACCAATGGGCGTTGAACGCTTGGCAAAATGTAGTCATGGGATTTGTATTGCTAATATCCGTCGTTTTGGTCGCTAAGCGTTACCACCGTTCACCCTTCGAAGTTATATCAAAGAAAATGGATGAGGCTTTTGTACGCTTGGTTCAGCGTACGTTTTAATGGCCTGTAGGTAAGCTCTTCCTTTTTTGCTCAGGGTTTTTAAATGGAATCGACTAAAGCCACCGCTGCATAATGTTTACAATTTTATGGAAATAAGAAATGAATGTGACGAGAAAGTTGCTAGTAGCAAATAGTGAGTCGCTTGTTGCAGAAACGCTTTATAAGCTGATCTGTCATCGAGATTTCTGTGTTAGTGACGCTGAGCTTGAGATGATTCGTTTGAAACAGGAAAGTGAATTGATCGACGGTTGGATTTTTGCCTATAAAGCCTACCGTATGTCGAGAGACGAGAGAATTGAGTACATTGGGCAGAATATTTCACACACCAATCCACGAATTAGGGAACAAATTAGTGACATTATAGGCGATGAATCTATTGTTGAACTGAAGAATCTATTAAAGTCACTCTTCGATGACCCGATAAGTTTTGTGGCTGAAGTTGCTAAGTACAACAGCAACTCAATGTTTTGAGTTGGGCTAGATCGGGTTTACAGGAAAAAATCAACGAGACTATCCACAAATTTTCATAAGGGAGGCAAGAGAAAGCCAGTGAAAGTTCCATCTCATATCGATAAACGGCAGTTCGCCTTTAACGAGGAGGATAGGGAGTATGTGCTTCGGTTAAAATTTGGTGATGTAAACTACACAGAAGTTCAGGAAAAGCTTATGAGTGTCCAGAAGCCGAGTAACCAGATATTGGGTGCCATTGCCTTTCTTGCTAAACCAGGTGACATGAGCAGTTTAGCACGATTTGTTACCATGGCTAACGATGAAGAAATGGTTTTGCGTACGGCCGCGGAAGTTAAGTTTGAAATGGTCATGGAAGCAAGGCCAAAGGAATAAAAGGGTTCTAGCCTAATACACGCCATAGTCGTCACAAGGCGCAATATTGCCGCTGTGTGAGACAATGAAGAACAAAATGGATCCACAAGGAGTTAAGGTTGAAAACATTTGATAAGAAAACCAGATACGTTGGAAGGTCTATATTGACCGATCAAAAATGTACATCGGCTATGTCCAGTTTTTGCTGATCATTTTTGTGTTTATCCGGTCATTGGGGGACAACCCGGTTACGAACTTTGTGTTCAACTCTCCTGCTGTTTCAGTGCCTGTCATCTTGGTTTTGTTTTTGGCTGCGTCCTTAGTGTTGGGTTACTTAGATTCGAAGTTTGGCTTTCGCGAAGAAGAAATAAGGAATCATGCTCGTTCGAACCCGGTATTGATGGAGATACAACAGTCACTTCATCAACTGAACAAGAAGATAGAAAGAATGGAATCTGCTATTAATAAGGGAACCGAAAGTCAGTCTTCAAAAGTATTCGATGACATGACGACGGGTGTTACTGGTCGAGAGAATCGTTAACCTTAAATAAACTAGTCGGTGATTGTGTTGCGGAAAGGTCAGTGAATGGATTCCTACATTTCAAGTCTGCGTGAAAAGGTTGGTAATCAGGAAATCAAAGTTCCTGGTTGTCGAATTATCGTTATGAATGATCGTGACGAGTATTTATTACAGTATCGTTCCGATTACAAAATTTGGGGCTTGCCTGCCGGCAGTGTTGAAGCCGATGAAACTATAGAAGAGGCCGCAAGAAGGGAGTTGAAGGAAGAGACCGGCTTGGATGCCATTGAGTTGGTTCCATGTGGTTTTAGCTCAGCATCAAAGCTTGAGCACATCGTCTATCCCAATGGGCATAAAGTACATTGCTATACTATGCTGTTCTGGGCTTCCAATTGGCACGGAGTGCCACGGGCGGATTTAGACGAATCTTTAGAGGTGGATTTCTTCTGCTATGACGAATTACCCAACCTTTTGCCAAATATGAAGTTAGCAATTGACCAATTTTTGTTGTGGAAGAAAACGGGGCTCTTTCAGTATTCCTAGCTTTTTATCCAGCCATTTGTTTTTGATTGTTCGTTTGGTCTTGAATCAATCTGGCGCTAAGCCTTCCAGTTGGCTCGGCTGACGGCAGCACATATGCAATCTTTTATTTCAACGTAGAATTAATCGGTGTTTCACCTGATTAGAGGGTAACAGCCGCCGTAGAACAACCGGTTGTGCATATGTTCGGTAGAGCCTGTCAGACGAACAACACCTACCTAACCACTTAAGGTTAAAAATCACTCATTTATGAGGCAGATTGATTCCAGAAATTGCACAGTGCTTTGCGAACAGCGTCGCAAAAATGGTGATGTAAACCGAGTTTTTTGCGTACCGGTCAGCGCCGTCTAGTCTGCGTTTAACCTGCTGTCGTACCTGCGGTACCGGCCTGCCAGGAAGGCACCGTTAATAAATAGGATGCTGGTCGGAAGGAAGTGGGTCTCATACTTGGAGAGAGACCTTTATGTTAAAAAAACCGGTATACACGCTGTTGGGCTTGCTCGGGCTCTTCAGTGTTTCACTGCCTGCGCAGGCAGAATTGGGCGACTATTCTTTTTGGCAGACCTTGGGGAATCTGTTTTCACCCCGAACCGCCGATCATCCCGTCACCGACGCGGAACGCCAGGCCCAGCAATACCCTTTAACCCCAAACCCAGAATGGGTCGACGATGGCTTTCGGCCAGGTGCCTATCTGGAATGGCAAACGGTCGAGATGCATCCCAGTACGGGCGCGTTGTGCGGTAACGGTTCACCTTACAAATTTTTTGTGAATCGCGTGGCTCACACCAGTAATACGGTGGTGTACATGGAAGGGGGTGGCGCCTGTTGGGATTACGAAAGCTGCACCGGTCAAACCGGCATTCGCGGTGCGCGAAATCCCGATGGCATACCGGACGATTACATGAGCCTGATGAACCCGTCTGCAACACTGGTAAGCCCGTTTGTGTTTCGGTTGCACCCCTGGACGGCCACGAAATCGCAAGAATGGAACATGGTCTACCTGCCTTACTGTACCGGAGACATATACGCCGGTGACCGCGTTGCCCTGTATGAAGACCCAAGTGGGGAAGGCGATCCGTTGGTGTGGTACCACAACGGCATAAAAAACCTGCGTGCTGCAACCGCATGGCTGCGTGATAACCTGCAGCGCAGCGGGCAGATGCTGGTAACGGGATGCAGCGCCGGGGGCGCGGGCAGCATTGCTAACTATCACCCTTTGCGCCGGGATCTCGCACCGCAACGCAGTTACCTGATTAACGACAGCGGTCCTATTTTCCCAGCACCCGTAAACGGCAGCGACACTGACTACCCATCGTTACGGTTGCACAACACCATTCGGAATGTATGGGGATTGGACGATGGACCACTCGGTTACCTGCAATCTGAACTGGCGTATTTCGATCTCAATGATATCGGAACGCTCTACGCTGCATTGGCGGAGCAATATCCGAACGATCGCTTGGGCCAAACGCATTTCTGGGAAGACATGAATTACTCGTCCTATTCTTATGAGCGTTTCTATGACGATATTTATGACGAAGCTGATCCTGCATTGCGCGAAGCGCGCATCCATGAACGCTGGTACCAGGATACCGAACAGTTGAAGTCGCGTTTAGCCGCCTACGATAACTTTGGTTATTACCTGCCCCGGTTCCGTGATGTGAACGAAAGCCACTGCACCACCATCATAGAGTTCAACAACAGTGACATTCAGCAAGCGGGTTTGGAGCTGGAAGACTTTGTGGAAAACGTGATGGAAGGTCAGGGCGCGGTGATGCAAGCATCCGAAACCGATACCGTGAGTGATTACCAAAAAGGGTTTAACTTGCTGTATTGGTTGCTGGACCAAGCATTGTAGTGTTTTGATAGAGGCAGTAGTGCCGCAGGGAACAGTCTTAACACAGTCTGTGTCTGTGGCATTGGCATCATCCAGTGACATAGTTTCACTGGACAGTTTTCGCCGTCAAGGGCCGTACCAACCTGACCATTCGGGCTCGGCCCTTATCAATTCCAGTCGACACAAACGACTGATCACACTTTTGAAATTCGTCTTCGACAGGTTGTTCACGACAGCCACCGAAATGTCGGACCGCCATTTCAGGCTCACTTTTTCAAGCATCCCCGCCTCCGTTTAATAAATAGTCCAAACTAATCAATAGAAAGACATTGCCGGAGTTGGCGTCAATATTCGTTCCGTCGCTTCACCTCTGGTGAAGGCCGGATCAAGGGGATCTCCCGAATGGCACTTACTTAAGCGTATTTAGTTTTTATCTTCAGCGTTTGCATCATGCAGTGACTTGGTTTCGTTGGG
>JBNKNI010000078.1:0-10948 GCA_050293765.1 Reinekea sp. | reverse complement strand
GCGTATTCTACAGCGCTTCACCTTGCTGTCAACTCTTTTTTTGAATTTTTTCTTTAAGAATCAATTCGTTACCAAGTTAACCCGCTGCTTACTTCGAACCTTCTCAAAGGTCTTCCCTAAGCAGCGGAGGCGCATTATAGGGAGGGATTTTTTGGAGTCAATAACTAATGTTGAATTATTTTACAACTTTCAATGTTGGTCGATTTTCGCGACCAGCCGACTCGGGCTTTTTCCTCTGATCACCTTCCGGCGGCTGAGGGGGCATTTCGACTTCAAAGCCCATTCCCTGGCCATTTTCTTTTGCAAAGATAGCGACAACAGCATCAACAGGACCACTAATATCGGTTGGCACTCCGCTAAAGCGTGCATTAAATGAGATCGTATCGTTTGCCAGCTCAAGATCTTTCACCGCAGACAGCGCAATGTTCAATGTTATCTGACCATCACGAACAAACTCCTGGGGAACTTCAACCCCAGGATAGCCCGCCATAAATACGATATATGGCGTACAGTTATTGTCGATAATCCACTCATGCAACGCACGAATCAGGTAAGGCTTATTAGTGGTCATAACTGACATCAGTCACGCATCTCTTGTTCAACTTCAGAAAGACTGATCTGGAAAGACTCCCGCTCGAAGATTCTCTCCATGTATTTATCGATTGCTTTTGCTTGCTTCTCTGGGAAATCAATACCCAAAGAAGGCAAACGCCATAAAATCGGGGCAACACAACAGTCTACCAGCGTGAACTCTTCACTCATGAAATACGGCTTGTCATCGAATACAGGTGCGATAGCAAGCAGACTTTCACGCAATTCTTTGCGGGCTCGGGTTACACTATCTTTGCTTTTAGCAGCAACGATTGTGTCCACACGAGAACTCCAGTCACGATCAATACGAAAAATCAACTGCCGGGATTCACCACGCGCTACCGGATAAACAGGCAACAACGGGGGATGTGGAAAGCGTTCATCCAAGTATTCCATCATCACATGGTGTTCAAATAACACCAAATCACGATCTACCAGCGTTGGTAAACTGCTGTACGGATTGATGTCAGAAACTTCCTTAGGCACTGAATCCGGCTCATGATCTTTAATATCAACAGTGACACCTTTCTCGGCTAACACTATTCGAACCCGATGACTGTACTGACATGACGGGTCAGAATAAAAAGTCATAGAAGATCGTTTTGCAACAACGCCCATTGAGTACGCTCCAAAATTTACGATAAATTAAAAACACAACAAGCGCAGACAAAGCTGCGCTTTAAATTTTCACCTTAAATGGGTGAGGACTAGTGAATATCCTTGTGCAATTCACGCTGCAGCAAGACAGAAGGCACCAGCAGAATTGTCAAAAAGGCAAACACGAACCAACCCAATCGCTTTCGATCGTTTTGATATGGCTCACCCATGTAGTTCAGGAAATTAACCAAATCATAAACCGTTTTATCAAACTCCTCAGCAGACTGAGTGCCCTCCACTGCATACGAAGTACAACCTTCTTCAGCAATTTCATGCCCGGTTAACGGATCATATTCAGCACCTTCGCTGGCGTGAGGTTTTTCAGCACACAAGCCTTGTAACCCCAACAACACATGCGGCATACCAACATCTTTGAACACTGCGTTGTTCACACCATAAGGACGGCTTTCATCCTTATAGAAACTGCGCAGATAAGTATAAACCCAGTCTACACCGCGAACACGCGTCACGTTTGTCAAGTCTGGTGGTGCAGCACCAAACCATTTCTTACCGTCCTGCTCAGACATGGCGAACTTCATCAGATCCCCAAATCGAGCCTCTTCACTGAAAACAATATTCTCCATGAAGATTTCTTCTGGGATATCGAGATCTTTAGCGACACGGTTGTATCGAGCAAAACCTAAGGAATGACAACCTGCGCAATTGTCCATATAGGTACGCAACCCTTCTTGCAAAGACACCTTATCATGCGCATCAGGAGACATATGGTCGAGATGCACTTCGCCTCCTGCCGCACTGACGACTGAAGCCAAGAGCGATGCTGTAAAAACTGTCAGAATTCTTTTGATCATTCTGGAACCCTCTCCGGAACTGGCTTTGTCTTTTCGATTTTGGTGTACCACGGCATCAATAAGAAAAATGCGAAATAGATGACGGTGCCTATTTTAGCCAAAATACCGTTCAACGCTGTAACCGGCTGACCACCCAGGTAAGTTAACATTGCGAAAGCAATGGCAAAGATGACAATTGCAAACTTGCTCATCCAGCCTTTGTAACGCCATGAACGTACAGGACTGCGGTCCAACCAAGGCAACACAAACAAAATGGCAATCGCACCACCCATTGCCATAAATCCACCCAACTTGGCTTCAATGAAGAAAATCGGGAAGTCAATCGCCCGCAAGATCGAGTAGAAAGCACCATAGTACCAAGTCGGCGCAATATGCTCTGGCGTCTTCAGCGCATTGGCCATTTCAAAGTTCGGGTGTTCCAGGAAGTAACCGCCACCTTCTGGCATAAAGAAAATTACACCACAGAAAACAAAAAGGAAGAGGACAACCTGCGGCAATTTACCGACGGTAAAATAGGGATGGAACGGAACACCATCCAAAGGCACACCTTTTTCATCAACATGCTTTTTAATATCGATACCATCTGGGTTATTTGAACCCACCTCATGCAATGCAAGCACATGAAGTACGACTAACAGAGCCAACACTAGAGGCAAGGCAATAACATGGAGAGCGAAGAAACGGTTCAGCGTAATGCCTGAAATCAGGAAGTCGCCTCGAATCCACTCTTGTAATCCTTCGCCAATGACCGGAATAGCACCAAACAAAGAAATAATTACTTGGGCACCCCAGAAAGATGTTTGACCCCATGGCAACACGTAACCCATAAAGCCTTCGGCCATCATGACGAGGTAGACGAACATACCAAATACCCAGATCAATTCACGAGGTTTTTGATATGAACCATACATGACACCCCGGAACATATGCAGATAGACAGTCAAAAAGAAGAAGGAAGCTCCCGTTGAATGCATATAACGCAAGAGCCATCCCATATCGACATCACGCATGATGTATTCGACTGAATTAAACGCCTCTGCAGCGCTCGGAACGTACGACATAGTCAGCCAAATACCTGTCAGTAATTGGTTAACAAAAACAATCATCGCTAACAATCCAAACACATACCACCAGTTAAAATTCTTTGGTGCGTAGTATTTGGACATATGCTTTTCATAAGCATTCGAAACCGGCAGTCGTCGGTCTATCCAGTCTAACCAAGCAGGCTTGAAGTTTTTATTACTCATAATCAGGCAACCTCACCAATCGTTAGAATGTTGCCATCAACACGATGTGGTGGCACTTTCAGGTTTGACGGAGCAGGCACACCAGCAAAGACACGACCTGACAGATCAAAACGTGAACCATGGCACGGACAGAAAAAGCCACCCTGCCAGTTGGCATCGTAAGCTTGCGGTTCAACTTCCGGGATAAATTTTGGTGAGCAACCCAGGTGAGTACATACCCCTTCGACGACCAATAATTCTTCAGACAAACTTCGCGTATCGTTCTTCGCAAACTCAGGCTGCTGTTCTACGTTCGACTCTGGGTCTGTCAGACGGGCTTTTAAGCTATCGCTCTTCAAGACATCAATCATTTCTTGTGTACGACGAACAATAAAAACTGGCTTTCCGCGCCATTCAGCAATGACCATCTCACCCATTTTTAAGTTGCCAATATCCACTTTAACCGGAGCCCCAACGGCCTTGGCTTTTTCACTTGGAAACCATGATTTTACGAACGGTGTGGCTACTCCAACTGCCCCAACGGCCCCAACGGCCCCTGTTGCAATATAAAGAAACCGGCGCCGACCCTGATTTACGCCGTTTTGCGTCATTATTGTCATCCTCTAATCGAAAGGAAATTATGCTGCAGTAATCTCAAAATTGCCGCAGATACTAAAGAAAATCACGGTTTGTGACAAGGAAAGCTTTGTTGGTCCTGACAGAAAGTACGCCAATTAAGGTAGATATCCGAAAATCGAAGATAGAACCACTATTTAGGGAAATTTCGCATCACATTCTGCAAACCCCCAACCTTCCTTAAGAGACTCCCACTATGAGATTTTCCCGCTGAATAAATATTTTATTAGTACCAGGCGTACATCTATCAACACGATGCAGCAGCCAGGCGACAGGTAAAAAAAAACCCGGGAAACCCGGGTTTTGTGTAATACCTGCAAGCAATATTAACGCTTGGAGAATTGCGGCTTCTTACGTGCTTTGCGCAGACCGACCTTCTTACGCTCAACCATACGTGCATCGCGGGTAACAAACCCAGCTTCACGCAGAGACTTACGCAGATTTTCATCGTATTCGATCAATGCACGAGTAATACCGTGACGAATCGCACCAGCTTGACCATTTGAACCACCACCTACAACAGTGATGTACAGGTCAAACTTTTCAGTCATCTCGACCAGCTCAAGCGGCTGACGAACGATCATGCGAGAAGTTTCACGGCCGAAGTACTCTTCCAGTGAACGCTTGTTGATAACGATGTCGCCTTTACCAGGACGCAAAAATACACGTGCCTTAGCTGTTTTACGACGACCAGTACCGTAGTTTTGTTGAATAGCTGTCATATCTATCCCCATTAAATCTTAAGTTCTTTGGGCTGTTGTGCAGTATGAGGATGTTCAGATCCTGCGTACACTTTCAGCTTCTTCAACATTGCACGGCCAAGCGGGGTACGAGGAATCATACCTTTAACTGCCAGTTCAATTGGGCTTTCGCCTTTATGGGCGACCAGCTTCTCGAAGCTCATTGACTTCAAGCCACCTGGGTAACCAGTATGACGGTAGTACTGCTTGTCCTTCGCCTTACGGCCAGTGACATGCACCTTCTCAGCATTGATAACAACGATGTAATCGCCAGTATCTACGTGAGGAGTGAACTCCGCTTTATGCTTACCACGAAGACGTCGAGCGATTTCCGTCGCTAGACGACCCAGTGTTTGCCCTTCTGCGTCGACGATGTACCAGTCGCGCTTTACTTCAGCTGGTTTTGCTACAAATGTTTTCATTTAACTCCGCCTAGAAAAGTGGGGGGCTCAGGGGAAGTTAATCCAATTTGAGGGCGCGGATCATACAGAAACTATAGGATACACGCAAGCCCTCATTCAGAATCAACAACCCTTAAGCGGGTCAGGCCGAAGGCTAAACCGGCCAGACAACAACAAAGGGCGAATAACACTCCCACCAATGGCTCGCTGAGCTGCTCATCAGTTGGAGAAAATCGGGATTCGCCCCAGAAATAAGCCAAGCTGGTCAACACAAACGTGACGAATACCAGAATGACCAAATAGAAACCACGCGCATCATAAAGACCAAATTTCTGCTCTTGTATAGCAAGCTGAATGACCGAAAAGGCCAAGCCAGTCGCGCCTATAGCCATAAGGGCCAAGACAGTTAGATACAAAAACATACGCTTCCCTTAATGCTCACGGGTTTTTCTAAAAACAATCTCTGGATGGCGCTCTTGCGCCATCTGCAGATTAACCATGGTCGGTGCAATATAGGTGAGATTATCAGAGCCGTCTAATGCCAAATTGTCATTCGCCTTCTGTCGGAACTGCTGCAGAATTTTGGCGTCCGCACAATCCACCCAACGTGCGGTTGCGACGCTGATCGCCTCATAAACGGCTTCAACCTTATATTCTGACTTCAATCGATGCGCTACTACATCAAACTGCAACATACCCACAGCGCCGACGATCAGGTCGTTATTCTTAAAGGGACGGAAAACTTGCACCGCGCCTTCTTCAGACAATTGCATCAAGCCTTTTTGTAACTGCTTGATTTTCAACGGATCTTTCAGTCGGATACGCCGAAACAGCTCAGGTGCGAAATTTGGAATACCTGAAAACTTTAAATCCTTGCCTTGCGTGAAGGTGTCGCCAATTTGAATCGTTCCATGATTATGCAAGCCAATAATGTCACCCGGGTAGGCTTCTTCAACTGCAGAACGATCACCAGCCAGAAAGGTCAATGCATCAGATATCCTGACATCTTTACCGATACGGACATGTTTCATCTTCATGCCTTTTTCGTACTTACCGGACACAATGCGCATGAACGCTATCCGATCGCGATGATTCGGATCCATATTTGCCTGAATTTTAAAGACAAAGCCAGAAAGTTCAGCGTCGTCAGCCTTAACTTTTGTGTCACCGGCTTCACGAGGCTGCGGTGCTGGCGCCCATTCAACGAGCCCATCCAGCATGTGATCAACCCCAAAATTCCCCAACGCAGTACCAAAATACACCGGCGTCAACTGTCCCGCTAAGAACTCTTCCTGATCAAAAGGATTAGCCGCCGCACCCAGCAGTTCCACCTGTTCACGTAATTCGTCAGCATATCGTCCTAAAACAACGTCTACTTCAGGATTGTCCAACCCTTTGATGACTTTGCTGTCCTGAATTGTATGCCCCTGCCCCGATTGGTAAGTGATTACTTCATCCCTAAGCAGGTGATATACACCCTTAAATTCCTTACCCATGCCGATTGGCCAGGTAATCGGCGCGCAACTGATTTTGAGAATATTCTCAACTTCATCCATTAGCTCAATAGGATCTCGAATATCGCGGTCCAATTTATTCATGAACGTAATAATTGGTGTTTCCCGCATGCGGGCTACGTCCATCAATTTAATGGTTCGATCCTCAACACCCTTTGCGGAATCAATAACCATCAGACAGCTATCTACCGCTGTTAAAGTGCGATAGGTATCTTCTGAAAAGTCTTCATGTCCTGGCGTATCCAATAGATTGACCAGCTTATCGGCATAAGGGAATTGCATGACAGAGGTAGTGATTGAAATACCACGCTCTTTTTCCATATCCATCCAGTCTGACTTTGCATGCTGACCAGATTTTTTACCCTTAACCGTCCCCGCTTGCTGAATGGCACGTCCAAACAACAACACTTTTTCAGTAATCGTTGTTTTACCTGCGTCAGGGTGCGAAATGATCGCGAACGTTCGGCGTTTAGCGACTTCATCTAGCAATACAGACATGAATGTACTCGTATTCAATAAAAACAGGGCGCGCATTATACCTGTTCCACCGGTGTTTTCGAGCGCAACCCTTACACTAAACCAAAAATACACAAGACCAGTCATGGGCTATGTACCAATATCGACATTAAAAACACGAACAAGGGCGCTATTTAACCGTTCGCAAGCTGGCGCTGCCTTATCGGTCAGGTACAATAACGCTCTTTTTTTGTAGGGTTACCGTTATGAGTCAGGAAACCGATAACATCTATGCACAGCCACATTCAACATTGAATGATTTTCAATTCGATGATCAGGTCGCCAATGTCTTCCCCGACATGATTAAGCGATCCGTGCCTGGCTATAGCCACATTATCGGTGTGATCGGTATTCTGGCAGCACAATACGCACAACCAAACAGTCGGATATATGACCTGGGCTGCTCGCTCGGTGCAGCTACCGTGGCTATGCGACACCGGGTTCGTTCACCCGGGGTCAAGATCATCGCGGTAGACAGTTCGCCCGCGATGATAGAGCGCAGCGCTAATTATCTCGATAGCGAGGACTCACCCATCGCCGTAGAAACTCTTTGTGGCGACATCACTGAATTACCATTACACAACTGCAGCTTTGCCGTTTTAAACTTCACCCTTCAGTTTATTCCGCTCGACAAGAGGTTGCAGACTCTGACAAATGTCTTCGACGGTATGCTACCCGGGGGCGCTTTAATCCTCTCTGAGAAACTGTCTTTCCAAGACAGACAGCAAGACGCGTTGCTTACTCAACATCATCATGATTTCAAACGGGCAAATGGCTACAGCGATCTGGAAATCAGCCAAAAACGACATGCAATAGAACGCGTTTTACTACCGGAAACCGCTGAACAGCACATCGAACGTTTACGCCAAGCTGGCTTCAGTCAAGTTAGCCAATGGTTTCAATCTTTTAACTTTGCCTCTTTTATCGCGATCAAATGATAGATTACCAAGCCTTTATTAGTCATATTACTCACACTAGGCTGAGCCCTTGGGTAGAGCCCCTTGAATCTCAACTCAAACAGTTATGGCAGGGCCTCAATGACGGTAATTTGCCGAGGTTGTTAGCAGAGTTAGGCAAACTGCCAGAACTGACAGCAGACTCCATAATGCTGAATGATGTTATCGACATTTGCGGTTCAGCCGGTGACCAGCTTGATGCATTGAATCAGGGCTTAGAAAATCTGAAACCCTGGCGAAAAGGACCGTTCAACTTCTTTGATACTCATATTGATTCTGAGTGGCGATGCGATCTCAAGTGGCAACGTGTTTCTCCGCACATCAGTAACTTATCAGGGCGACACATTTTAGACGTGGGTAGCGGCAATGGTTACTACGGTTGGCGCATGAAAGCCGCAGGTGCTGCCACTGTTGCCGGTATTGATCCATCTTGGCTGTCTGTTGTACAGCATTTGGCCGTTAATCACTACATAAAAGACCCGACCCACTGCGTATTGCCTTTTACGCTTGAAAGTCTGACACCTAATCTTGAGATCTTTGATACCGTTTTTTCAATGGGAGTTTTGTACCACCGACGATCACCCTTGGATCATCTCTTTGAACTAAGGGGCGCGTTACGCCCTGGCGGCGAACTGGTTCTGGAAACAATCGTTATCGACGGCAACGCGGGAGAATCGCTGGTACCGATTGGCCGCTACGCAAGAATGAATAATGTCTGGTTCCTGCCTTCCGCCGCGACACTGGCTCAATGGTTGGAAAAAATGGGGTTTGAGAATATACGCATTGCGGATCTGAGTGTAACGACGGATGCGGAGCAGCGCGCCACCACGTGGAAGCCCGGTCAAAGCTTAACTGATTATCTGGATCCAACGGATCAATCAAAAACAATTGAGGGTCACCCTGCACCCATCAGAGCCATTCTTATTGCCGACAAACCGACTAACCAGCGACTTAAGCGCTATCATCTTTAGGTTCAGCTCTCTATCCGCTTGCTCATGGCAGAGTCTATTCAACTCTGCCATATCAATTTAGCATTATCTTCAGGAGGCAGTCGTCAGAATAAAATTCTATTTAAATAAGGCGTAATAGATAACGTAGAACCAGCTAAAGAAGCCGTGGATAATTGCCCACAGGATAGACTTATTAGCGGTCCAGGACATGGCGATCGCTAACGCCGAGCCAAAGGACAAACCATTCTTTACCACTTCGTATTTTACTGTTTGCATTTGCCAACCTACTTGATAAATAAGTTACGTGAAGTCACCACTCTATAACTTGAAGCGATTGCAGTGACAGGGTTAGAAGTCACGAGATGACCCCTTCTGCTGAAAGCTTTGAATCTGCAGCTTTGCCGAATACACGCATCTTGCGCGCCAACGCATCATCAAATGTTTTTTGCCAATTACGAATGATGGTATGGAAAGAGTGATACACAGGCGTTCATTGAATTTGGTGCTATCTGAATACATCAATTGGGGTAGAGATTAAGCTCCATGAGCAATGCGTCGTGAAACTGATCCTTCAATCGATAGTAGTTCTTTCGAATGCCTATTTGCTGGTAGTTTAACGCTCGATATAACCGTACGGCGGGTTCATTGCCTAGCCGCACCTCCAGAAATACCTTTTTTATACTGTTACTGACTAATTCTTGATGCCAAAGTAATAGACTTCGAAAACCCAGTTTCTGATTCCGATACTGCTCATCAATAATAATCTGATCCAACTCGGCTTCTTCCAGAACCATTCGAAAAGCGATATAGCCAACGGATTGACCATCAACCTCTATGCTATAAAGACCGTTATTATTGAAGTAGCTGACTAGTTGACTGAATGTCATCGTCGATTCAACGGTGCGTTCAGATATCTCGCTAAAGTAATCAAGCTGGGAGCTGGTTGGTACGCTAAGATTCATTTTTGAATAGAGTAGATTTCTGAATAAGGTGCCAAGCCTTTGCTTTCTCTCGGGGATCGCTGAGCATTTTATAAACTGAGGGAATATTAACCCGAGATAATCCGAATTCTTGGCCTTCCACGTCTTGCCATTGATTCAATTTTGCGAGTACACCGCCGCAAACCAATAGCTTTGATGCCTTATGCTGCTCGACCAGATGTTCAATCACACCATTTACATATTGTCGTGCAGGTTCAATTCCTTGCGATACTTGTCGATTCGAAAAAAATGGCCAGGAGATCACATGATGGTAATGCAATGTCCCTGTACCGTTGGATATGGCGTTCAATATTGCATATATAAGTTTAACCGAGACGTCGTTATATTGCTGGTAGTCACTGACCAAAGAGCTGCAGATAATCCAATCATCAATTACATATAAAGCCAAACCAAAACGAATCGGTTTTTCGCTGTTTTGCGCAATTGAATCTGCTACCGTTGTTTTAGGCTGCTCGGTATCTCTAGTCTCTTCCACGACAGAAACCGATTGAAGGGTCGAAAAGGGAACTTCTGGTACAGACGTATCTTCAGGTTCTACCTGCTCCAACCCCAGGACCTGCACTGGTCTGGCATTTATCAACACCACACGCGGATACCAGGGCTCAATCCCCAAAGCATCGATATAATTGTATTTCTGTTCCGGCGTTAAATTCACAAATCGACCTCTATCACGAAGTGCAGAGTTTAGCAGTTTGCGCCTTTCAACTTAACGTGTTTTAGCACTAAATTTAGCATTGTGGGCTTTCGGTTTGGGATGGTGCGGTAACCCGACCTGACGATGGTCAGGCGCCTGTTATTGGTATGCCTTTATCCCAGGCATAGAAAACCCGATCCATCACTGGACCGGGGTTTCGGTTTGGGATGGTGCGGCACTCCGACCTGACGATGGTCAGTCGCCTGTTTTTGGTATGCCTTTTTCCCAGGCATAAAAAAACCCGATCCATCACT
>JBNKNI010000077.1:0-11462 GCA_050293765.1 Reinekea sp. | reverse complement strand
AGGTTGCGGTGAAGTTGCGAGCCTTAAGTTTCTTGAGAATAGTCCAAGACTTAAATTAGTAAACTTGCCTGGAACGACCATTCTTGATGGAGATCTTAGCTATCTTGATGGTGTTTTGGAGGTTAATTTAAAAAATATGAAGCATTACAATCGGAAAATTGTTCTAGGAAAGTTGGTATCTAAAGGGAATTAAAGGAACTAAAAAGATCAAAGGAGTCAGAGTCTTTGATTTTGGGTTTTCCTCTGCGCACAAAATAGATAGCGTTAATTTTTAATGAAAGTAAAAATTAACAAAGGTGAAAGGAAAAAAAACCGGCGTTCTTAAGAGTATCGGTTGTAGTTTTTGTTAGAAAAAAAGTAACAAAGTTATTAGCGGCAATATAAAGAATATCGACAATAGTCAGTCAACGAATTTCAATCAGCACGATTGAGGCGTTCTAAGCAAGGAAAGGGTTTATGGTTGTTCAGTTTTTAAAGAGGGTCGGAGTTTTTCTGGCCGTCACTGCGTCTGGGTTTGGCATCGCCGCTGAACCGATTTGCGCAGAAGTGAAAATAGAAATTCTTCAGGAGTTGACGTTGGAACGTCAAGCGTTTGAAGCAACCATGCGCATTCACAATGACTTGGATACCTATGCGTTAGAGGATATTCAAATCGATATTCTATTCAGCGATGCGGCGGGTAATGATGTGTTAGCCACGTCGGACAGCAGCAGTAGCGACGCGAAGTTTTTTATTAATCTGGACGAAACCAAAAATCTGTCAGCCGTTTCAGAAGGTTCTGCCGGGGCCGTTTTAAATGGTCAGATTTCGCCGAAAACCACCGGCGAGCTGCGCTGGTTAATTATTCCAACGGCCGGTGCGGCCGGTAACCAACAGGGCGGTACGCTGTATTTTGTTGGTGCGCGTCTGGAGTACAGCTACGGTGGCAAAGTTGAAGTGGTCAACGTTGCGCAAGACAGCATTGCGGTGAAACCTCAACCTAAATTAGTGCTCGACTATTTTCTCACCCAAGAAGTGATCGGTGATGATGCCTTCACCGCTGAGATTGAACCACCGGTGCCTTATACCCTGGGTTTACGTATTCAGAATACCGGTTCAGGTGTGGCGAACAATGTCGCCATCGAATCGGCCCAGCCCCGTATCGTAGAGAATGACCAGGGCCTGGCGATTGGTTTTAAAATCACCGACAGCTATGTCGGAAACGATCCCGCTCAACCAACGTTAAAAATGAACTACGGGGATTTTGAGCCCGCTGAAACCCGCGCCGGGCGCTGGGTCATGGAAACCACCTTGTCGGGCAAGTTTACTGAATTTACCGCCACCGTCAGCCACGCTGACGAACTCGGTGGCGAGCTGACCTCGTTAATCGACTCTGCCAATACTCACTTTTTAATCAAAGATGTGCAGGTCGACATCGCCGGTCGCGACAATGTGAAGGACTTTTTGGCTCACGATAATGGCGACTACGTTTGGGTGTATGAATCGGAAACCACCGGATTGAATGACACCGTGTGTGACAACTGCGCGTTGGTTGAACGAATGAGTGGAACCTTGAGCGCCGAAACAACAAGCGGCAGTTATCAGGTCCGGGTATTGACCGCCAGCGCCACGGCAGACCAGTTTGGTTATATTCGAGTAGTCGACCCATACCAGGGCAGCAAAGTGCTGGTGGCAGCCACACGGGATGACGGTGGTTCAATAGCGCTGGAAAATGCCTGGATTTCTCAGGAACGCAACGCCGACAAAATTAACTTCGACTATTTTATTAATCTGTTTGATGACAATACAGCGTCTGCCTACACCCTTTACTTCGTCGATATCGGCAGTGTGGCGCAAGCGCCGGTGTTGCAGTTCATTCCTGATAAAACCACCTACGAAGGCAGCTCAGTCGGTTTTCTGGTGAAAGCGTCCGACGTGAACGACGATGACATTACCTTAACTCTTAATTCTCTGCCTACCGGTGCCAGTTTCAGCGATGAAGGCAGTGGCGAAGGCGTTTTCCAATGGGCGCCGAGCGTTGGTCAGGCTGGCTTGTACCCGGTAAAGTTCACCGCCAGTGACGGTGAACTCAGTGACGACTTTACTGTGCAGATTCGTGTGCATCCTGCTAACGACAAAGATGGCGACGGTATGGATGATGCCTGGGAAATGATGCATTTCGGTACTCTGGACAGAGATGGTACCGGTGACTTCGACGGTGACGGTTACAGCGACCTGGACGAATTTATCAACAACATGGACCCAACAGTTGAGACCAAAGCACCGCTGGTACCAACAATGCTGTCTCCCATTAATGGCAGTGAACTGACCTCACAAACACCGGTGTTCAGTTTTACCAACAGCAGCCATCAGCCAGAGGTGACCACCGTTTATGAGCTGGAATTGTTCGACGATGCCAGCTACAGCAACCTGATTTGGTCTAACCAGAATTTGGTGGAAGATGCCTCGGGCATCACCAGTGATCAGGTACTGACACCGCTAACGGATAACCGTTGGTTTTTCTGGCGGGTCCGTGCTGTAGCCAATGAGGGCAACAGCGAATGGGTGTATCGCAGTTTCTTTGTGAATACCCAAAATGATGCGCCGCAAGGGTTGGTATTGCTGACGCCGGAAGCCGATGCCGTATTAACCACTCAAACACCGACCTTGCTCGTGTATAACCCACAGGACGTCGATGGCGACTCTTTGGAACTGGATATGTTCGTCTATGCTTTCGACGACACCAGTGAGCCACTGGCCAGCACAGAACGGCTGGCCTTGTCTGCAAACGGCAATACCCAATGGCAACCGACATTGGACGATAACCTGCGCTATCTGTGGCAGGTCATCGCCCGCGACGAGCACGGTTTGGAAACGGCCAGTGAATTGCGCGCGTTTTCAATTAATGTCCGTAACGATTTGCCGACGACACCACAAGTGATTGCCCCGGTTATGAACAGTGTTGTTACGACAGATACCGTTGAGCTGGTTATTCAAAACTCAACAGACGTAGACAACGCAGAATTGCTGTACGAATTCCAATTAGACAGTACGCCTGATTTCTCCTCCGACAATGTTAAACGGGTAAATTCGGTTCCAGCGGGAGCTGACGGCGCAACGCGCTGGACAGCGTTGTTTCTGGCCGACTCTACCCAATACTATTGGCGTGCACGTGCCTTCGATGGCATCGACTATTCCGCTTGGGTGGGCAGCCAGTTCAGTGTGGCGTTCGAAAACCTACCACCGTCCGTTCCAACGCTGTTAAACCCAATCGACAGCGCGATTGTGGAAACACTGACGCCGACTTTAGTCACCTCAGCTGTGACTGACCCGGAAAGTGATAACGTGACTTATGAGTTTGAAATTTACAGCGAATTTAGCACCTTGCCGGATGCCAGACTTGCGGCTATGCAAAGCGATACCGCCAGCGTGCAGGTGGCGGAAGCCGTTAATTTGATCGATGCGGCGACATACTATTGGCGGGCTCGGGCAACCGACTCTCAGGGCAGCAGCAGTGCCTGGACGCCACTGGCTGAGTTTAACGTTAAGCTGCCAACGACCGTGAACCAACCGCCTGTGTTCAATTGGTTAGAGCCACTACCGGGACAGGTGATTACATCAGAGCTGTTTACCCTGAAATGGGAGGTGACAGACCCCGACAGTAATGCCAGTGTCACAATCCAGATTGTGTATCAAAACGGTATGACGATACCGGTATTAACCACCACGGAAGATGCCGGCGTAACACAATTGACACTGAACAAAGCCATGTTGCCGCTTGGCGAGTTTACCGTAGTTGCGAATGTCACCGACGAAGTAACCAACCTAGATGTTATTGGTGCCACCGGTGTTATCGCTCCCCCGGTTATTCCGGGTAACATCAGTTTCGACTGGGATGGGACAGAACTTGACGAGTCGCAGCAGACCACAGCGACATTAAGTATCGCGCTTGATCAGCCATTGGCAGAAGGTGAAACCTTAACGCTGAACTATGAATTGAATGACAGCAGCGAAGCCTTTATCTGGCAGGGAAATTTTAATGATCTTTTCACCAGCGGAACGCTAACCTTCACGGCTGCAAATTGGTCCGAACCCCAGGCTATTTCCGTTCGTGGTAAAGATGATTGCAAGGCGGATGGCGACACTGAACATGGGCTTGTGTTTACATCCGTGCTGTCAAATGCCAGCGCCTATGCTGATATTGTGACCATACCGTTGCAACCATTGACGACGCGGGACAATGAAATTGCCGAAGCTCAATTCAGAATCTGTGAGTATGTTGTTGGTGCACAAACCATGGCTGCCAACGGTGACGTTGAATATCAGATCAATGCGCAATTAGTGAACGTAACCGATCAAAGCTATTGGCAGGTTTCTGCGCAGCCTAATGTAAGCGCGGGTACACAATCTCTGGCGGATAACAGCACGTTGGTCTTTAACAACGTTGCGGCTTCCCAAACCTTAACGTCCGAGGCGACCTTTACCGTTATCACACAGGCGGGTCAGTTAAACCTATCCGCGTTGTCATGGCAATTTACGGCCACTGTTGAAGACCCGAATTCAGGTGACACAGATTCAGGTGACACAGATTCAGGTGACACAGATTCAGGTGACACAGATTCAGGTGACACAGATTCAGGTGATACCGAAGATAAGAAGAGTGGTAGTCTTGGGTTTTTAATACTTGTTCTTATGCTGCTGCTCATGACGTTGCGCGGTCGAAAAGTCATTCAATAGAGGAAATGGAATAGAGTATGCTGATAAAAAAGCTGGTTGTTGCTCTGGTAAGTTTTTGTTGTTTTAACGTTTGTTTTGCGACACTGATTGATTTTGAAGATGTCCTTCAAGACCCTATCGAACCGGGCTACGCCGGATTCGAGTGGAATGTGTCCGGTCACGGAATTGGAACCACCATAGGAACTTATGGTGGCTACCTTGCTGGTGCGACCTCGGGTACCCGTGTCGCCTATAACCGTTATGGTGACCAACATGTAGTGATTGATTGGCTTACATCGGGGACCCAGTTCGATTTCCTGGGAGGCAATTGGACCTCTGCATTTTCGACTCAGTCCATTTGGTTTGAAGGGTATCGCGATGGCACCAATATTTTTTCCTCGCAAACCTATTCGCTTAATGACTCCGCCGCGACTTCAGTCGCCTTAAACTGGAACAATATCGACTCGTTGCATATTTTTAGTACCGGCTATCAGTGGGTCTTGGATGATTTTGAATTTACATTGTCACAGATAGCTGATGTGCCTGAGCCTGCAACTTTTGCATTGTTCCTCATTGGGATAGCAGGCATTGTTGTAATGCGTAAACGGCCACAACCAGACGTTCAATTCTGAGTTTACCTTCAACACAACGCGTTGAAACCCGGACTACCGGGTTTCGATGCCACATTATTCCATACCGTGACAAACGCTGCCCAGCGGGCCTGATCACTTGCCTTCAAAACAAAGAATGTTTCTCGATTCGGCACGGTCGATAGAGGCATTTTTGGCGTTTATCTTAATGTTCGTTTTTAAACTAAACGAACATTAAACGAAAACATATTGCTAATAACGAACACGGCGACCAAACTATTGGAAAACGATTTCAAGGAGCTGGTCATGGCCACTTTATCTTCTACACAAGCCTGGTCCCGGGCAGAACAACTTAACCATATTGCCGATCAGTCGGTCGATGTGCTGGTAATAGGCGGCGGTGCGTCGGGTGCCGGTGTCTTTCTGGATGCGCTGAGTCGCGGTCTGTCCTGCGCTCTGATCGAAAAACAGGATTTCACGGCCGGTACCTCAAGTCGCTCGACCAAGCTGGTGCATGGAGGGGTTCGCTATTTGGAACAAGCCGTGAAACAGTTGGACCTGGACAAGTATCAATTGGTGAAAGAGGCGTTGGCCGAACGTCGTCGCATGCTGGAAATGGCACCGCACCTGGCTTGGCCATTGAATCTGGTGACACCCGTGAAAAGCGTGATCGGGTTGCCTTATTTTCGGATTGGTCTGGGCGTCTATGATTTTCTGTCCGGCTCACAGCAGATTGGCGATTCGAAAATCGAAAGCAAGCGCACACTGAAGCAGATCTGCCCGGACATTAACGTTAAGCAACTGACCGGCGGCGTGAGTTACTTCGACGGCCAGTTTGACGATGCGCGTTTTGGTGTGTCGATGGTTCGTACCGGTTTGGAAATGGGTGGCCATGCGTTGAACTACACCGAAGTGAATGATTTGTTGAAAACTGAGGGGCAGGTCACCGGGGCGCAATGTACCGATTTACTGTCGGGTATGTCGTTCAAGATAACGGCCAAAGCGGTCATCAACTGCACGGGCCCGTGGACAGATAAGATCCGCGCCATGGCTAACCCGGACTTCAAACCTATGATGACGGTCTCCAGCGGTGTGCATTTGCTGATTAATCGTAATCTGTTGCCTGAAGGTCGCGGCATTCTGATTCCAGAAACCGAAGATGGCCGCGTTCTGTTTATGTTGCCATGGTTAGGCAAAACGCTGGTGGGTACCACTGATGACCCTGCGGAATTGTCCGAAGAGCCAGGCGTATCCAATGATGAAATTGACTATATTCTGCGTACCTGCAACAGCTGGTTGGATCGTCCGATTCTGCGCGATGAAGTGTCCGCCAGTTGGTCGGGTTTGCGTCCATTGGTCGCTGATCCAGACGCGCAAACGACGGCCTCTTTAACCCGGGATCATGTGGTGCTCGACGACAACGGCCTGACCAGCCTAACCGGTGGTAAATGGACCACTTGGCGCCGAATGGCCGAAGACTGCGTAGACCATGTGCTGAAAGTGAAAGGCATTAAAGCCGGTAAATGTGACACATATGACATTCACTTAGTGGGTGCTCGTGGCGATTCGTTAGCCGCAAAACACGCTATCGCGCATTTGCCGCAGGATATTCGTGATCATCTGTGGCAAGCCTATGGCGACCGTGCACCTCAGGTATTGGCCTGTGGTAGCGAAGCCCGGTTGGTTGCTGATGAGCCCTATATCGAAGCCGAATTGGATTGGATTATTCAGTTTGAAGGCGCCTGTACCGCAGAAGATGTCCTGAACCGTCGATTGCGGGTCGGTATGTTGGATGACGCCGTGGCCGAAAAAATACGCCGCGTTGTTGCCGCAAAACTCGGCAAGGAGTCCGTCGCTGCCTGATGCCAAGCGCCTTGCGCCTACAGCAATGCTTTAACGGCGTTCGCCAATTCAGAAACATGGGTGTCTTCGGCGCCCATTTTTTTTAATGCGTTATCCAGGTTCAAAAGATAGTCGCTATTGCGTCCACTGGGGCCTTCGCGGGTCGCAATTTGTCGCGCCATAACCTCGATGGGCGCAGGTCCCAGAAACGCCGCGTTATCGGGTCCGGCCACGTAAACTAACGCTTCGGCGGGAGCATGGTCTGGTGCGTCAGTGAAGGTAAGCGGCGCAAAAAAGCGCAGGTAACCGTTCTTTTCCCGATGATCGAGATGAGCAAAGGTATCTGGTGTGACGCGATACGCCATGCCTTGGCATTGGCAACCGGCCTGTTCGATCAGGGTTACCACACGACCCGGTTTGTCCGGTGTGCCGCGGTGGTCATGTGACCCCTGCCAGAACCGACGCGCCCATCCCGTGATGCTGGCCGGTCTTTGCTCCAGATACGGGAAATCCACTTTGAAGATCAACGAGCCATAGCCGAAGAGCCAGACATCGTCGAGGTGATCTAACGATTGTTGTTGATTTCGTTTAACGGTGTTTATCATGGTGGCTCCAATGATGTTGCACCCGCATGTTAACGTGATTGATAGGTAGCGGCTAATATCGGGCGCTTGGTTTTGCGGTGTGGATTGTGTTTCACTGTTCGAAAGTGTTCAGAGGACGCAGGATGAATTTTTTTGACTTCGAAACCGCGGCACAACGTTATGACCAGGCACGACCCTACTTCCAGCCGGATGTCATTGAAATGATCCGCAGCCGCTTGCCGTTTCAAGCGAAAGTCGACGCCGCGCTGGATGTTGCCTGTGGCACCGGCCATTCGACGATGGCCTTGTTGAACATTGCGAATACGATTGTCGGGACCGATTTATCCAACGCAATGATTGCGCAAGCTACGCGCCATCCTGCCATTTCTTTTCAGCAAGCCCCGGCAGAACGTTTGCCATTTCCAGATGCGAGTTTTGATCTGATTACCGTTTGTATGGCCTACCATTGGTTTGATCAGCCACGCTTTTTAGCTGAGGCCAAACGCTTGTTAACGCCCAATGGCGCGCTGGTGGTTTATAACAGTTATTTTCCTGGCGTCATGGCAGGGAATGACCAATATCAACAGGCGCACGCGAACTACACCAGTCAGTTTCCAACGCCTGCGCGCAGCAATAAACACCCCACCCAAGCTGACGCTGGCAATGTCGGTTTGGCAGGCACAACAGAGCCTTTTGAGTTTTGGGTGGAATGGAATGTGGCGCAATTGGTGGATTACCTGTGTTCGCAATCAAACGTGATCGGTCAGGTTGAATGTGGCAACCGAGATCTCGGCAGCATCAAGACGGAATTGCGGGCGCAATTTGGTGATTGTTTTAATCAACCACTGGAACGGTTTCTGTTTCGCGGTGACGTATCCATCTGGCAAGTTGGCGAATAAGCTGTAAAAATTAATGGCAAATTAATAGGAAAGGATACGCACATGTTCAGTCGTCTGCTTGAGTTGTTGGAACTGAAAGAAGTCGTCGACCAGGCTAAATCGGAAGCCATTATTTCCTTAACCACACTGCTGTATCAGGCCGATGGCAAAGTGAAAATGGAAGAGCAGGATCTGTTTCAGCGTTTGATTGATGAGTTGCCATGGGACAACCATTACATTTCCAAAGAAGCTTATCACCGGGAAATGGTGGCGAAGAGTTTGCGTGCGTTGAAAGAGAATCATCTGGCGGAATATCTGGAAGGGATTGTCCCGGCGTTAAAATCTGACCCACACGTTCTGGCGATGTTACGTGAGCTGGCCATCAGCGACGGTAACCTGGACCCACGTGAGGCAGAAATTTTGACCGTCGTCTCCAACCTTATGGTCTAGTGGGCCATGCGGAAAATAAGGTGGCAAATCGCTTCACCATCTTACCGACGCCTGCGTTGGAAAAGTTTGACAGAGCACCACCATGCCTTCACTTTTCCGCCTTGCCTTCGGGCGCGACATTTAAGCTCTCTAGCCTCGTTCTGTCTCTTGTCAATGGAACAACCATTAACTGCGAGACAGGCCTAGCTATAAAGCTTGAATGGCACGCTGAATTCATGCGAATTTCCGACTCAGGACACGAGCGGCGAAATTTCACTCTATCGCTCACAATAACTGTGTCTACCTGAGCTGGTTAAAAAATGGCTTTCAGTACCAGTACTTAACCACGAGCCCGTAAAAGTTATAACCATTATTTGGTTTTACGATATCGCCATTACTGACGTGTTGAAACCGCAACCCAGCTTGGACATCCCTCACCCGAATACCGACACCCAGAATTTCACTGAATTGCCAATGAGTCGACAATTGTCTGCCTTGGTTTTCGGTGCGGGTCAGGTAGTGAGCGCCAAGCCCGGTTTCGATCAATGGCGCCCATTGACCGAGGGGCAATTGCCATTCCAAAACGGGCGTCAGTCCGAACGAGACATCCTGCGGGCTGGGCTGCGTTTGGCCGAACGCAAATTCATAGTGCCCTTGCAGTGTCACCGGTCCCCATTGCCCAATGGGTTCTGCGATTCGCCAAAGCCATAACATGCGGGTTCGCTCAAAGTCTTCATCAACACCATAGTCTAGCCCGATGCCATCCAGCTTCATGGGGTTCCACACCAGCAAGCTACCCACTGAAAAGGCAATGGCCGATTCTCGATTGAACGCGAACGCGGGTTGTATAAGGCTGGCTGTAAACAAGAACAGTATGAGCGGTTTGTGTTGCATGAATCGTCTTCGCTGGGTTGAACACACGAGTATAGCGATCGCATTCGCGCATGCGAAGGGTTCGACGGCAAACCGGGCTGAGCTTTTCCAGTGATGACTGCGTATACTCTTGATTAAATCGTTATCGAGAGTGATTCGTGTTTACGACGCGTTATGTAAAAGAACTGCCCGGTCTGTACAGCAAAGTCATGCCGACGCCATTGGCCGATACCTATTGGGTGGGCTGGAATGATCGGCTAGCAGAGCAGCTGGGCTTGCCGGTAGAGCCGGACGATGCGCTGAAGTCGGTATTGTCTGGCGCTGGGTTATTCCAGGGCCATGAACCGATTGCGCAAAAATACGCCGGTCATCAGTTTGGTGGCTGGAACCCTGGCCTTGGCGATGGGCGCGGGTTGCTGTTGGGAGAATGGACCGACCCGAATCGACAGGTGTGGGAGATGCATTTGAAAGGCGCGGGCAAAACGCCCTACAGCCGCTTTGGGGACGGTCGGGCTGTGTTGCGCAGTTCGATTCGGGAGTTTCTCGGTTCAGAGGCAATGCACGCGTTGGGTATCGCTACCACGCGGGCGCTTGCTTTGGTCGGCAGCAGCGAACGGGTTTATCGGGAGACAGTGGAACCAGGGGCTACTCTGTTGCGCCTGACCCACAGTCATGTGCGCTTCGGTCACTTTGAGTGGCTGGCGTTTTCCAATCAGCCGGACCAGCTACAGATTTTGGTCGACTATGTCATCCGTCACCATTATCCGCAGTGCGCTGACGCCGACGATCCGGTTGTTGCGTTGCTGGAGCAGGTCGTGGCGAACACCGCTGTTCTGATTGCCGGCTGGCAGGCCTATGGGTTTATCCATGGGGTGATGAACACCGACAACATGAGCATCCTGGGTGAAACCTTCGACTATGGTCCTTATGCCTTTATGGACGCCACGAAAATGAACGCTGTGTTCAATCACACGGACGAAACAGGCCGTTACGCGTTCAACCAGCAGCCGGCTGTCGGGCTGTGGAATTTGCAGCGGTTGGCGCAAGCGCTGTCGGTACTGACGGATCCACACGCCTTGGCAGCACCCTTACGGGAGTACGCTGATTTGCAACGCGACGCGTACCATGGATTGCTGAATCGACGTTTAGGAGGCTCCAACGAGGCTCCATTGGACAGCGCACTGTTGGATGAATGGATTTCTCTGTTGGCGGCGGAACAGAAAGATTTTCATTTGTTTTTCCGAGCGTTGGCGGACAGGCCATTGTCAGAGTGGGTTGCCTTGGGCGATGAGTTTGTTGATCGGGCGCGCTTCTGGACCTGGTGTGAGGCTGTTAGCTCGCGAGTGATTCAGGACGACACGGCGCGCCAACACCAAATGCAACAGACAAACCCGGTTACTGTTGCGCGCACGCATCACCTGCAAGCGGTGATCGAAGCTGCTCACCAAGGGGATTTTAAGCCGTTTGAATCTTTGTTCGCCGCGCTTCAGTCTCCCTTTGAGGTTCGTCCTGAGTGGGCAACCTGGGCGCAGCCACCAGATGATCCTCATGCGCACGTTGAACTAAGCTGC
>JBNKNI010000076.1:0-11622 GCA_050293765.1 Reinekea sp. | reverse complement strand
ACGGTAACGATTCATTGATATTCGTCGAGTGGGTAAATCTTTCTTTTGCTGGATTCAACGCAAAAAGTCCGTGTCCATCAGCACCATGACAGTCGATACACTGCAGCGATGCATACAGTGTTGCACCGGTGCCCGCATCGCCGGTTAGGGTTTCAGGATCTCGCGTATCATCTGGTGGGGTCGGCTCTTCATTTTTTTCAGGCACCGAAAATGTCCGCACATATTCGGCGACTTTCTGCGCACAATCATCGAGACAAACACCACCGCGCTGCATATTTTGTTCAATGTAGGCTTCCAACGATAACTGGTTGTACGAGGATCGGCTTGGGTCAATGGCCGGTGTCAGTGGCGTGCCTTTGCCCTGACCATTGATGCCGTGACAACTCGCGCACCGCCCTTCATAAAGTCGTTTGCCTTGGTTTTCGGCAAAGATATTGGATTCGTTTTCGTAAGTGTTTAAATCACACGCACTTAACACGAAGGTTGTGAACAGGATCACGCATAGTTTTATGCTGTCTTTCACCAACATGGTTTTGGATTCCTTGTGCAGAAACGGTCGGTCGGGATTTTTTTCGAGTCATGGAATTTCCTGACACAAGCGTGCCCGTTCAGTTCATCGAAATGAACCGAAAATATTCCTTAACAAAGAGTTGGGTTTCTGAAGACGACAACACGATCTGCAACGATAACGTTGATGATCCGCATCAAAAAACGGCAGTCTCTCTCGACCGGTTTTGTTTATAATTTTTTAATTGGGTCGAACCTTACCGCAAAGTTTTAACGCGAAATCGGAACCGGTTCTCATTTGCTTTGGAGAATGACTCGAACTATGAACGGCCTCACAAAATTCGGAGCTTTTTCCAACAATTAAAAGAAAAAATATTCCAAACTAAACTAACCAACCCCTTTCACCAGGCAGTCAATTAGCCTTAAAAGCAATAACAAAACAGCCTATACACCTCCATAAATTCCATATTGGAACAATTCGAGTGCCACACACGTACTCTCGAATTAAGCACGACCCCGGTTCAGTATTAACGGATATCAGGTGAAATGGAGAACAATGTATTAAGGAAATTGGGATGAACTTTTTATTAAAGACACATCCGTGGCGAATAAAACAAAGTCATGAAAAAGGCGCGTTTAAACGCGCCTTTCGTGATATTGGCTATTTTTATTGTGCGACCAATCGCCACCAATTGATATTCCACCCACCTTGGGCAACGTACAGACTCAGGTCCTGCATGCCGGCATCCAGATAGACAGTCGG
Source organism: Reinekea sp. (assembly GCA_050293765.1). Lineage (GTDB taxonomy): Bacteria > Pseudomonadota > Gammaproteobacteria > Pseudomonadales > Natronospirillaceae > Reinekea. The sequence goes on along the minus strand of JBNKNI010000076.1, from coordinate 10,352 downwards.
ACCACTAACCGTTTGCCAATTCTGCCACCCGCCTGTGGCCGGAACGGTTGTGTCACCAAAGTTTCGGCCATTGTGCACGCTGGCATTCACGACACCACCAGCTGGCGATGCCAAGCGATACTGCAATTGATAATTGCCGGATGTTGGTACGTCCACACGATACACCATCCAATCGCCGGTATCGAGATAGCTGGCATTGAAATCGCCGCCCACTGGATCTGTCGTGACTTCGATGTTGGCTCCCGAATGCTCTCGGAAATGCTCCGCTTCGATGGTACCGGCGCCTGCTGTTGGTTGATAATGCAGCCAATAATCCACATCACCATGACCGGCAATACTTTGGGTTGCAAACTGCGCAAACCAATTCTCTATCGCGCCCAATGAAGCGGTACTCATGTTGATGGAACCATAACGGCTGGTGTTGGTGAACAGTCCCCAAGGCCAACTGCCATCACTGGAACCACTGTGTGCCGTTGGCGATGTCGTTTTATAGGCCCAGGCGGTCGCGGCCCAACCCAGCGCGTTATACACGTCAAAAGTTTTGCGGGTAATTTCACCGGCGTCTTGGCCGAGCAATGTCCAGGGTTGAAACTCACCGACCAGGAATGGCGCCTGACGTGCGTTGATTTGCGCATCCCACTCACAGGTTGAGCTGCCGCTCGGTGCAGAACAGAACAGCCAGTCCGCATGGACATCACTGGCATTGTCGCCTTCACGCCAGCCCCAGAAACCAGGGTAGAAATGCATTTCATACGCGACATCATTACCCGGCTGCGGGAAACTGCTGATACCCGACGTATGCCCATGCATGATGATGACGTGCTCAGCGTCTTTCGCGCGAACAGTGTTATACAGTGCTGCAAGGTTGTTACCGAGCGTCACGGCGTCGGTTCCCCATGGCTCATTCAACAGACCGTAGGCGGCCACATTCGAGTTGCCGTTGTAACGTTGCGCGATCATGTCCCACAGCCAATGCGTCCGGTCCTGATAATAGCTGGCCGGTTGTCCATTGCCGCCATCCCAATACCAGTTTCGGTTTGTGCAACCCGAGTGATGTTCCCACCCCTGACTGCCGGCCGCGCCGTGTAAATCCAAAATAGTATACATGCCGCGTTCGGCGGCTTTGGCTATGGCTTTGTCGATAAATTCCCACGCATCTGGGCGCAGCGTATAGGGATTGTTTTCATCTTCAATCAGGTTATGTGGGAACGGTAAACGAACCACGTTGAAACCCAGGCTGGCAATGTTGTCCCAATCCCGGTCGGTCATCCAGTTGTTGCGAAAGATGTCCAGCAGCCGTTCGCGTTCGGCGTAACCAAAACGGCTGTCGAGCGTTGCCTCCAGCGTGCACTGATCATCGATAGCACCGTTATCGTTTCGAATGGCACCGCCCATCATCCAAAATTCCATTTGCAACCAGTTACCCAGATTCAAACCTCGTAAACGCACGGGTTCACCATTGGCTACCCAGTGTTTACCCTGCGCACGAATCATCGGCAAACTGCCGCTCGGTGGTGTGGTCACGGTTGGCTCTTCGAGTGAAATCCAATTCACATTCCAGCCACCGGTTACCGCATACAACGTCAGGGTATGCGCACCGGCGGAAAGATAAATGCTGTTCGATACGGTCGTCCAATTCTGCCAGCCACCGGTGTTCGGTACCGTCAGGTTATCCGACAAGTCTGTGCCACCTTCGCCCATGACCAACACCGCGTTTGCGTTAGGAGACGCCACGCGGTAATTCACCTGATAAACGCCAGCGGTAGGCGCATTAACCGAAAAATTCAGAAAATCACCAGCATCGATCCAGCCGGCGTTCTGACCACCGCCCACATCCGTGGTATTTTCAAATTGCATTCCAAAATTGTATTGCGCCGATTCCGCCTCAAACACTTGAGCGGACCAGCCGGCAATTGGCGCACCGAGCAGTGCACAGGCTAAAGCAAATTTAAGTTTGTGTTGGTTGTTCATCGCTAAACCTTTTTGATTTTTGTTTTTGTGACAAGGCATCCACAACGACGGATGCCTTTCAGGTTATCTCTGAGAACACAGCGGGTAAGTACCCTTAAAATTCAGAGACCGTGTCAGGTTGGCATGAGTCTGCGGTAAGATCGTTCGTTTCCCGCAGCCGAACCTTTTCTATCAGGGTTCCTTAAACTCCATCCAGTTAAAGTTCCAGCCTCCGCCGATGACATCGACCCGCAACGTATGCAAACCTTCAGTCAACGACACCGTGCCGGACACGGTTTGCCAATTCTGCCAACCCGCAGTATCTGGGATGGTTTGCGTATCGATAACCACACCATCCAACAGCAATTCAAAACCGTCACTGCCACCGCTGCTGGCGACCCGGTAATCGATTGCTACCGTACCGGTACTGGCCACGTTGATGTAGTACTCCATAAAGTCACCCGGATCCATGTAACCGACGTTGCTGCCGCCCCCCACATCACTCGTAGTTTCTATCTGAATGCCAGACATGTCAGACATATCTTCTGCTTCAACCCGCCCAGGGACCGCGATGGATTTCAACTCTGTCCAGACACGATTACTGCGCACACTTTCATCACGCTCTGTCACTGCGTGTACTTGATAGTAATAAGTCAGTGCCGGGTTCGTATCGGTATCGGTCAGCGTCAAAGCATCCAGATTTTCGGCAATCCGTTCATACCCGGAAGCCAGCATGGTGGACCGATACACGTTGTATCCGATGACATTATCGCTGGCACTGGCGTCCCATTGCAGTGTCACAGCATCAACGCCTTCGATCAGAGTCAGGTTTGCCGGAGCCAACGGTAAGTTGAATAGCGATGAACGCGACGGAGAGGCTAACGCGGCCTGTAACGTTTCGTGGATGTCGTAGGGAATACTGCCGAACGTGGTGAAAAGCGCTTCGATATCTTCCTTACTGGCTGTGTGAAAATCGACGGGTGCGAGCGGACCTTCCGCGAGCACATCGACTCCGTTTTGCGGCTGCGAACTGACCAAATAAATTTCGGCCCAGGCATTGGTGCTGCCATTGTCTTTAAACACACCAGACAGTGCGTAGGTGGCATCCGAGTCCAGTGTAATGGCTTGATAGACTCCACCATTGATGTCAGCTGCGCCGGTTAAATGCAAAAATCCGCCTTGATGGTTGGTTGGCGCCAACGCCGCATCAGTCACGTTAAATTCCAGTGTGGGTAGCGCATTTTGAAAATACTCGGTCCAGCCTGCTGAAGAATTGAACTGCCCGTTTACTACCATTTCCTCGTCGGTTGTAACGTTTTTAATGCTCAACTCATCGAGACTCACGTCCAGAGTGCCATCACAGCAACTGCCGAATTTAATGACCAGATAATAGGTGTGTTCGCCGTGACGATCCGTTTTGAACGTGTCGCGTCCGGCACTGCAACCCTCGGTCAACGAACTGTCCCAACCGGCACACGCCCAGGTGTCCGCCTTTGCCAACAGACCAAGGACCTCTTCATTGGTGACCATTCCCCAGGTACCCTGCCCTTCACCGCCGCCGTTGGTCAGAACCTTGTAGGCCCAACTGGTGGATGCCCACCCCATGTCGCCATAACGGTCGTAGGTCGCGCGCGCAATATCCGCTCCCAACTCAGGACCAAGACCCGTCCAGGGTTGAAACTCACCCACCAGGAACGGCGCATTTTTATCGGCCAGTTTGGCTTGCCAATCACACACGCCGGACTGGCCATCGACACCGCAACTGAACCAATCCCGGTGCACGGCATAGCCGATCTCTCCCCAGCCAAAGATGCCAGGGTAAAAATGCATTTCAAACGCCACGTTGGTTAAGCCCATGTCGGCGGGCGATTCATAGGCATCGATTCCGGCAGAATGGCCCGGAAGTACGATGATTTTTTTGTCGTCGACGGCGCGGACGGCGTGGTACAACTCAACCGATTCTGCTGCAAGATTTTCCGGCGTGGTGCCCCACGGCTCATTGAGCAGACCATAGGCTGCTACAGCGTTACGATCTTTATAACGGGCGGCAATCTGTTGCCACAACCACCGCGTGCGAGCCTGATAGTCTTCGTTGTCCCAGTACTCATTGAGTCCGGCACAGCCACTGTGGTGCTCTTCACCTTGCGCGCCGACGGCACCGTGCAAATCCAGAATAACGTACATACCTCGGGTTTCCGCCTGATCAATTGCGTCATCCAGGTATTGCCAGGCATCTGCACGTAACGTCATGGGGTTACGTTCATCCTCGATCAGATTCCAGATGAATGGTAACCGTATGACATTCAAGTTAAAGCTGGCCAACAAATCCCAATCGCGCTCGGTGATCCAGTTATCCCGAAACACATCCATCAAGCGTTCGCGTTCATCAAAACCAAACCGTTCGTCGAATATGGCTTCGAGCGTGCACTGATCATTCACGGCGTCAGTACTTTGCCCCATCATCCAAAATTCCTGCAACAACCAGTTACCCAGGTTGGTGCCTTTTAACAAAACGGGGTTATTGTTTTCATCAACCCATTCGGTATTTCGGGTGTGCAACGCAGGGAGGGCCTGCGCCGGTTCTTCCACATCGGGTGGTTCAGGGGTGGGGTTTGGTTCGTCTTTACAACTGTTCAATGCCAGCGCACTGAACAACACGGCAAACCCGATCGCAAATAGGCGGCGGGCTTTCTGACTGTTTAACTGTCTCATGGTGGTAAACCTCAATTTGAATAACGAGCAACAGAGGAACTCCTCTGAACAGAGACAGTGTTTCGGTAATTCGGTTGGTCGTCGTTCGCATTCCGGCAGCCGAACTTTTAAATACAGGAAAATCGATGCAGGTCACATTCATCTTTTATTGGACGCACAATTCAGGCGCGACGAACTGAGCTGAGAACAGAAACCTGAACACGATTAAAAATTCAGGCAGCCACTACGGTGGAGACACTCTGACCCTGGCGACGAAACTGGCTGGGTGTCATCCCCATTTTCTTTTTGAAAAACGTGTTGAACACAGATTTACTGTTAAAACCCGAGGCAAGATAGATCTCGGTAATTGTCCGCTGCACACCATCTGGATTGCTAAGCAGATCAGTGGCATCTTGAATACGGTACAGGTTAACAAACTCATAAAAGTTCATGCCAAAGTGACGATTGATGATCACCGAGAGTTCTTTCGGTCCGAAGCCTAACAGTTCAGCAAGCTGGTCGAGTTTCAAGTCGGCATCCCGGTGGGGCTTGAGGCGTTGCATACCATCGTCGATAGCCTGCACCAAGACAGGATCGACCGGCGAATCCGGCACGTCAACCGGTTCGGGTTCCAGCACCATTTCCCGTGTCACGGTTTCAAATTGATTGAAAAAACGAAGGCCGGTAAAAACCCAATGACTGATCAACAGGAACGTCAGGTAATAACCGGTTAATCCCATCCGGACAAAAACATCGAACTCCACCACACGGTAAAGATGAACAACTTTCGCCAAGCTCAAAGAAAGTTCCAATACCCCAACGACCAGGAAGCCAGCAATTAACGCCAGTAACCAAAAAAAGTCCTGCCGGGATAATGCCGAAAACGTATTCCGGCGCGCGCGCTGGTACTGCACCATCATCCAAAGGCAACACACCGCGTATAACACGCGCAAACATTTGGCCGCAGCATCGGCGTAGACGTAACCGTCGTCATAGACAAAACGTTCGCTCTTAATTAAAAACATACGAACGGCGTGCGGCAGTTGATAGAACGCCACAATCAAAAAAATCAGAAAGGCGCAGGCCGGCAGCAGATGCCACCATTGCCGCTGTTGAAAAGTGAAATCCTCAAACAACACCGCACGTACGCACAACAGCAGTAACGCACCATCCAGAAAATAGGCCGTTGCTCCGACAAAATACAATTCCGGCCATTGCTCTCGCACCAGAAACTTAAACTCTCCGCCCCACAAAATCAGTTCGTGAAGGGGAATAATGGCGTGCATCAGCAAGAACCCACTGAGCAGGTATATCCCTTTGCTCCGACTGCCGTTCGTCGTGGCCAAGATCAGGGCAAAGAACAGGCACTGCATTGCGGTCATCCAGAGAATGACATCATGAAAGTTGAACAGTATCCGTCCCATGGCTCAGCCTGCTTGCTGGTCAGCGGCTGACGTGGCCCGGTGCGCATGTGTTGGCTGCCAAACCTGGAAACAACGCACACTGTCACAAGAACAGGGCAAAACCTCGCCACAGGGCTCAAAGGCCTCTCGCAACAGGACATCATAATGACTTAAAAATTGTCGCAAAACCTTGAAAACAGTGATCTGCAGGGGGTGATTTGCCATGGATTCGCTCCGAATTATTGTTGTTGGATCCGAATTTCAGGGTCACTTTACCCCAATTTGTTATCGATAACAAATTGTCAGAATGAAGCCGTTGTTAACCCTTGCGATAGGTTATCAACAGACGACTTGGGTAACCCTTTCGGGCTCTGCGTGACTGATATCGGACAACTGTGTTACCAGGAAGCGGTGACAGCGCCGCCGTTCATTCTGGTGATCTTAGATAAGCGAGCAAACTTCAGAGACTTTACGGTTGTGTTCATCGTCGTTGAATTTTTTGTCAGCGTTCCATTTATACATGACAACCGGTGTTTCCTGTGACGGCTCTTCCTCTGATGCGCATTTGCATTTCTGATCCCCCGTAGTAGAGTAACCCTTCTTTTTCAGCGCAGCTTTTTTGAATGACGGTAACCAATCGGACAGCGATCTTCCTGATGGTGTTCAGCCTGTATCTGGCCAACAACATCATGGTGCCGGTGCATGCACTGAGCCATATCCAGGAACATCATGAAACCGAACTCGCCAGTTGTGATATCTATCACGCAGCAGCGAGTATTGCGGTCATCAGTGCCTGCGCCAACTCTGCTCCCGCGCTTAGCTTTCGCAGCATCAATTCATCTGTTGAATGGGTTTGGATCTCCGTATTCGAACCCTCCTCTAAACAAATCCGCGCACCACCTTCCATCGCCTGATCCACAGGAAACCGGGTACCTTGCGTACCTTTCATCATTAAATTCAGGTGACGACGAAGACGCGTTTGGCAATGCCAACGGTTACTTCGTGAATAACCATTGATCAGGCTTAAACCATGAAGAACATCTGTTTAATCTGCCTCGTTTTTTCGATGGCAACACCACTGTTTGCCGATGAAGACCGGCAACACACCGCCCATGAACATGGCGCTGCGGCACTGGCGATTGCTCAGGATCAAAATACGGTTCTGCTGGAACTAAACTCACCAGCATTCAATATTTTCGGTTTTGAACACAAACCCAGCAACCAAACCGACAAAGACCGGGTAGCGGCTTCCGTCGCGCAATTTCAACGGGGTCACGAAATATTTTTGTTTCCAGAGGCTGCAAAATGCTCGTTGCGTGCCACGGACATCCATTCCAGTCTTCTTGATGAGAAGCATGAAGAACACGAAGAGCATGATGAATCTGACGAACATGAATCCGAGCACTCAAATGTTCAGGTCGCCTGGACCGCTACCTGCGAGCACCCCTCTCAGTTAAGCAAAATCGATATTAAATTGTTTTCGCTCTTTGCCAACCTGACCGATCTGGATGTCGACTATTTGATGGATACCGGTCAAGGCGCAGCTGAACTGAACCCAAGAGTAACGTCCATTTTTTTTAAATAACACGAGGCGGGGAGCAGGTCTCCCCGATGCAAAACATGACTTCAGACGACGCACTAAAAGTCAGAGATCTGCGCTTCTCGTGGGACACACGGACCGCCGATATTCTGAACATAAAAAACCTGGATGTCCCCATGGGCCGTTCTTTATTCATCCACGGCCCCAGCGGCAGCGGTAAGAGCACCTTGTTGAATCTTCTCAGTGGCGTACTGTCTGTCCAACACGGCACCATTCAGTTGCTTGGTCAGGAATTTTCGTCACTGCGTGCCGCGAAACGGGACAAACTGCGTGCGGATCATATCGGCTACATCTTTCAGCAATTCAATCTGCTACCGTACTTGTCGGTCCTGGATAACGTCACCTTGCCCACGAAAATATCAACCCAACGCAGGCAAGGTAAGGCGCAACATGCCAGAGCGCTCACAGAAGAAGCAGAACACTGGCTGGCGCAGCTGCAAGTGCCTCGGAGTGTGTTCAGTCAACCGGTATCACGCTTAAGTGTGGGTCAACAGCAGCGAGTTGCTGCCGCCAGGGCACTGATAGGCTCACCGGAAATCATCATCGCGGACGAACCCACCTCGGCGTTAGACCAACAGAATATCGATAACTTCATGACGGTTCTGACGCAGCAATGCCGCTCCATTGGCAGTTCTCTTTTGTTTGTCAGTCATGACATGCAATTGGCCGGTTTTTTTGATGCGACCTATGACCTGCACCCTTCGACCCCGGGAGAGCACGAATGAACTGGATACATTTGGCGCTGAAAAGTTTGTGGAATCGCCGGGTCACGGCACTGTTAACGTTACTGATGGTTTCTGTCAGTGTTTGCTTATTGCTGAGTGTTGATCGAATTCGCACCGATACCCGCAGCAGTTTTGCAAATACCTTATCGGGTACCGATTTACTCATTGGTAGCCGTACGGGGAGCTTGAACCTGCTCTTGCATTCGGTGTTCCGAATTGGCAACGCCACCAACAACATCAGCTGGCAGAGCTACCAAGAACTGAAGAATCATAAAGATGTGAAGTGGACGATTCCTATTTCACTGGGTGACTCACATAAAGGGTACCGGGTGGTTGGAACCAACGAAAGTTATTTGCAGCACTACCAATATGGTCGACAGCACGGGCTCGAATTACAACAGGGCGTTTGGTTCGCCGACGTGTTTGAAGTGGTCTTGGGAGCAGAGGTTGCAAGACAACTCAACTACCAACTTGGTGATGCTGTTGTTATCGCGCACGGCACGGGAAGCACGTCATTCGAGCAACATGACGATCGCCCTTTCAAGGTAGTCGGTATTCTGGCTGCAACGGGCACACCGGTCGATAAGTCGCTGCATATTCCACTCGAAGGCATCACCGCACTGCACGTCGATTGGCAATCAGGTGTGAAACGTCAGGGTAAGACAACCAGCGTGGACGATACCTTGAGCCTGGATTTAACGCCGGATTCAATTACCGCGTTTTTGGTCGGTATGAATTCCAGGCTCAAAGCCTTTGGTTTCCAGAGACAGGTCAACGAGTTTCGTAAAGAACCCCTTATGGCGGTGATTCCCGGTGCAGCGCTGCAGGAACTCTGGCAACTGATTGGCATTGCCGAAAATGCGTTAATGGCCGTGTCGGTTATGGTTATTGTTACCGGGTTAATCGGCATGGTCACGGTGATTATTTCCAGCTTGAATGAGCGTCGACGTGAAATCGCGATATTCCGAGCTTTAGGTGCCAAACGAAATACGCTCCTCGGCTTGTTAATGGTGGAATCGGGCTTTTACGGTTTAGCGGGACTTGTGACTGGCTATGGCTTGCATGTTCTCCTGATGGGCATAGCCAATTCCCACGTGCAAAACCGTTACGGAATCGATCTCACCATCGGTTGGCCCAATGAATCGATGATGGTGATCTTATCGAGTTTTCTGGTCACCACGGTCATTCTTGGATTGTTGCCAGGCTACCGTGCCTACCGCCAATCGTTGAGTGATGGACTCAGCGCGAATGTCTAGTGTAATGAATCAGAAGTTGACAAAGATCGAGGTAAGTTCTGAAGACAAACGTCTTTAACCTGGCAAAAAGATTTAACTATGAAATCTGAATGAATCAGAGTTGCTCTACTTCCCTATTTTTAAGGAAACGACAGATGAAAATATCACACCGACTCAGCGTAATCCCCTTGGCTTTGGTTATGATTTTCATGGCCACGTCAGTTATCGCCGAGAAGAAGAAAACGGATTACGTTCCTGTCAGCTGGAATCAGTTAATTCCGGCAGATTACGACTTTGAAGCGTTGGAAAACGAAGTGATTAGCCGCTACGACTTGGAGACACTTGAGGACGATAGTCCTGAAGCGCAAACGCTGATTGCAAAATTGCAGGCCTTACAAGACAAAGCACCGGTCACGCACGAATATGACGGTATTCAGGTCAAAATCCCTGGCTTTGTTGTCCCGCTGGATTTTGAAGACGAGAAAATTTTCAGTTTCTTGCTGGTTCCCTATTTTGGTGCTTGCATTCATACACCGCCACCACCACCCAATCAAATCGTGTATGTCGAACTGGAGGAAAGCATCGAACTGGACAATACCTATGAGCCGATTTATGTCAATGGCTTAATGCGTGTCGAACGTCAGGAATCCGAACTGGGTGCCGCCGGCTATATACTTTACGGCCATTCCATCGCGCCCTATTTGTAAACTAACGCACTTCTCAATTTCGGTCACACAAGTGTTTGACA
>JBNKNI010000075.1:0-11691 GCA_050293765.1 Reinekea sp. | reverse complement strand
AGTTTCCCTTGCGGGGAGATTTTTTCTTGGAACGAGCGGTGCTCTAGCTTACCATTGAACTTAGCCATAATTGATACTCATTCTATCGGTTGTGGTTAGCTGCCCTTGAGTGGTAGGACACTCTTGGGTAGCGCTTAGTTTTACGCTACTTTCTTTCCGTTATTTGCCTCCTGAATATTCTTAAAAACCAAACTGTATAAAACACTGGGTGAGGATTGAACACAATTTATTTTTTGTGTGAGGTGAGGTTATTGTGATGGATGTCTAAAAAATTTGATTTGTTCAATAAGGAGGTGGGATTTTTTTTACATCAGGGTGATGGCCTTGGGCTGCTCTGTAGTAAGAACTGGTGGTCTGCATTTATCCTTTGTGAGCAACAAGGCATGGCTAAGTCCGATTTTTTTCTGCCTTGGGGGTTTCAAGCGAGTCGTCGCACCGAACAAAACCCCCAAACCCCCTGCCACCGACCCAGAAACTTACCTTCATATCCAACGTACTTCGAGACGCCGTTCGTAGCATACCCCGAGACGTCGGACCGCCCTGTATGCCCTCACTTGCCCGCGCATCCATGCGCGGATCAGCGTCTGCGCATCGTTGAATCTTTCAGAGTTTCTGGCAGTCGGAATTGTAGGCTCTACTTTCACGATATGTGGCCGCTCAGATTGGGAACAACCTGTGAGACGAGAATTGCTCCGCGCGGTCGTTTGAAAGGCGGTGAAACAACCGCATGAGTCGCCATCTTATTGGATATTTCTAAAATCGATTTCTGTCACAGAATCTTTTGACTAACCATTCGAAAGCCATTGCCGACATCGGCGTAAATAACCGCTTCGTCGCATCTGCTTTGGCTGACTTTATTGGAACGTCGCAACTGATACAAGGGCATGGATGCCCTTGTAAGCGCCGTGCGTGCATGGACGCACGCTCAAGCGACCGTTCGAATGAAGTGACAATTAAGGCAGAATTCCAAAGCGGGCGACATAAGGGGGTTCAAGGGGATCGCCCCTTGGAAAGAAAAAACTGAATTGTTTACCAGCACAAACACCAAAAACAAGGTCCAAAAAAGATATCGCGACCGCCCTCGTGCCTCGGTTGTTGGCTTATACAAAATGAATAAATAGCCGTTTTCAATATCGGCGTAAATAACCGTTCCGTCGCATCTGCTTTGGCTGAATTAATTGGCACGTCGCAACGGATATAAGGACATGGATGCCCTTGTAAGCGCCGCGCGTGCAGGGACGCACGCTCAAGCGGCCGTTCGAACGAAGTGGCAATTAAGGCAGAATACCAAAGCGGGCGACAAAGGGGGGGTTAAAATCGATTAAAAGCGAAGCCCCAATGGGCTTCGATTCGATTTTAACGACTTCACCTCTGGTGAAGGCCGGATCAAGGGGATCTCCCCTTGGAAAAGAAATTCCTCCAAGAGAAGTTTTGGTGAAAAATGGAACCATAATCTTCGGAAAGGATTTATTACCTGAAGTTAAAAAATCTCAGTGAAACTACGTCACGCAGCATTGATGCAAATTCCATTGAACACGCTTAAGTACGTGACATTCGGACCTGTCCTCTTGGAAAGAAAAAACTGAACTATTTCCCAGCACAAACACCCAAAACAACTTCCAAAAAAATATCACGACCGCCCTCGTGCCTCGGTTGTTCGCTCATACAAAAAACTTAAACAACATCTCACATCGGGATGCCGTACCACTCACATCGCACACTGCTGTTTACAGGCGGGTTTTAGTCTACACTGCCGGAATCTCAACAATACGAAAGTGAGGCATCGCGATGGCTGGCAACATAAAAACCTGTCTGTGGTTTGACGGTAATGGGTTAGAGGCGGCGCGTTTTTATACGGGGTTGATTCCCAATTCCAGAATCATCGGTGACGTGCAAACAGAACAGCCGTTGACGGTGGATTTTGAGTTAGACGGGGTGCCGTACCAGGTGTTGAACGGTGGGCCGCAATTTAAGTTCAATGAGGCGGTGTCGATTGTGTTGTATACCGATGATCAGGCGGAAACCGATAAGTACTGGTACGCGCTGATTGCCGATGGTGGTGAGGAAAGTCAGTGCGGTTGGTTGAAAGATAAGTTCGGTTTATCCTGGCAGATTGTTCCGCGCGCGTTGTTTCACTATTTGGGCAACCCAGATCGAGCCGGTGCAGAGCGGGCGATGCAGGCAATGTTGAAAATGAGACGATTGTTGATTGCCCAATTGGATGACGCTTTTCATAATCGGTAGTCTCAGCTTTTTGTTGCTACATACTCGGAGGTATTTATGGCCGTCACGGTGACTGAGTTGTCGGTGGAAGATCGCGAACAATGGGCTGCGTTATACCGTGGCTATGCGGAGTTTTATCAGGTGCCGATGAACGAGGACATTTTAAACACGGTGTGGTCGTGGATCTTCGATGCGCAGCAGCCATTTTATGCGTTGGTGGCGAAAGACGAGGCCGGTCATTGCTTGGGCTTGATGCATTGTCGGGCGATGCCGTCGCCTTTGCGCGGTAAAATGGTCGGTTTTCTGGATGACCTGTTTGTGTTGTCACAGGCGCGGGGGCAGGGTGTTGTCGATGCGCTGTTTAACGCGTTGAAATCATTTGCCGCAGATGAGGGGTGGCCTTTGGTCCGCTGGATTACCGCTGAAAACAATTACCGGGCACGCGCCGTGTACGACAAAATAGCCGATAAAACCCATTGGCAAACCTACCAGATGACCATCGAGTGATTTAACCCCGGTAGCCGCCCAGCCTAAGCCCAGCCCGACCAGGCTCTAATCTCAGCGTATGTCGTCAGCGTTCCAGTACCCGGAAGGCATCATCGGTCATGAGTTTGGTGTGGTACATGCGCAATTGGTTGGTTGCGTAAAGTTCGGCGATGTCGGCTTTGCTGAAAAACCGGAGGTTCGCAATTTCGTCGGTTAATTGCGGCGCTAATGGTTGGTCGGCTGGGTACTTTTCCAACCAGACATGACGCAGCACCAAGTCGCCATCGTCAAAACAGCCCACATAGGTGTTCAGGTAGTGCGTCAGGTGGATCGTCAGCCCCGTTTCTTCTTTGATTTCGCGCGTGGCCGTGTCGGCTGGAAACTCCCCGTTTTCCATGGAGCCCGATGGAATGTGCCACAGCCCTTTTTTGGAACCTTGCCGTTCCTGTACCAAGAGTAATTCTCCCGCGTCGTTGTAAATAACCGCGCCGGCGGCACGGGCGGTAACGTCTATGTGGTGTTTTTGGTTGTACTGCATGGGTTGCCTTGTTCAGTAAAGAGGTTAGTTGTTGAACGTTGTGTGCCCGAATTTTTCCTGCATGAATTCGACAAAACACTTTACCTTTGTCGACAGGTGTTTGCGATGCGGGTACATCAAGTAAAGGCCAAACGTCAGTGTGCTGTAGTCAGGCAACAGGGCGATGAGTTCTCCGGAACGCAGATCATCGGCCACAACATGCTGCGTGATCAGCCCAATGCCGCCACCCGATTTAACCATGTTGGCAATGGCCACGGGGCTGTCCGCGCTGACGTGGGATTGAATGTCGATGCTATGTGTTTCGCCTTGGGAATCGCGTAACGGCCAGACACGGCCGAGCTTAAAGTTCCGGTCGACAATACAGAGGTGTCGGCTTAAATCCGCGGGTGTTTCGGGTTTGCCCTGTTTCTGCAGGTACTCGGGTGAGGCGCAAACGACAAGAGGAATATCGTAAATGTGGCGGGCAATTAAGGTGGTGTCCGGTACGGAACCGATTTTGATGCGCACGTCGATGCCTTCTTCAATCATGTCTACGGCCCGGTTGTTCAGCACCAGTTCTATGTGCAAATCGGGGTAGCGTTGGCAGAACTCCGGCACGATGCTCGCCAGTTGTCGGTCGCCAAAAGACACCGGTGCGCTGATGCGCAACACACCGCGTGGGTTTACCTGCTCACCGACCACGTCATCGACCATGGCCTGATAATTTTCGAGCAACTGCTGCGCTTGCAGGTAATAGCGGTTTCCGGCTTCCGTGAGCGATATTTTGCGCGTGGTGCGGTTAAACAAACGGATGCCGAGAGTCTCTTCCACTTCACCGATGTATTTGCTGACCAACGCTTTCGAGCTGTTCAGTCGCTCGCTTGCCGCCGTAAAACTGCCCGTTTCGACCACCGCGATAACGGTTTTTAATCCGTCCAGTGTATCCATATATTGTTCGCATTATGTTGACAATTAAACAACATTAGGGCGATTTATCCGGCTATTGTCAACACGGATAATGGCAGTTCAGTCGAACAACCCAACACTCTCAGGAAAAGGACTGCGTATGAACACCATTAAACTGTATCGATTTGCGTTATCGGGCCACTCGCACCGCGTGCAACTCATGTTGTCGTTGTTAGGGTTAGAGGCGGAGCTGATCAACATTAATTTGGCCGCGGGCGAGCATAAAACAGCGGCGTTTCTGGCTAAAAATCCGGCGGGGCAGGTGCCGGTGATCGAGGACGGTGAGGTTACCCTGGCCGACTCGAACGCGATTCTGGTGTATTTATCAAGTGTTTATGACGCTGCGCGAACCTGGTACCCGACCGACGTTTTGCTGCAGTCCCGTATTCAGGGTTTTCTGTCGTTAGCGGCCGGTAAACTGGCTTTTGGCGCTGCTGCGGCGCGGGTCATCAATGTGTTTGGCGCTCAAGCGGACAAAGCCAAAGCACAAGAGCTTGCTCATGGCTTACTGCGCTTTCTGGAGCCGCAATTGGCCGCAGCACCATGGTTGGTTAGCGTGCACCCGACCATCGCCGATGTCGCCATGTACACCTACATAGCGCACGCACCGGAAGGCGATGTAGCGTTAGATGACTACCCCAATGTGCGTGCATGGTTGTCGCGTATTGAACAGTTGCCGGGTTTTGTCGCCATGCAGCAAACGCCGGTTGGTCTGTTGGCCAGACACGCCTGAATCGAGGTCGCTATGTCTGATGCTAATTCCAAGTCTGCCCATGCATCGCCTTTTCACCGGGGCGAACAGTGGGTGCAAACTCGGGTCGGTGTGCGGGAAAAAATGGCATCGATTGGCCCTCGGTTTATACGTGATTACCTGCCGGAGCAACATCAAGCCTTTTATCGCGAGCTTCCTTATGTGTTTGTGGGTCATGTGGACGAGGCGGGTCAGCCTTGGGCGTCGGTATTGGCAACGCCGAAAGGTTTGATCATCGTGAACGATGAAATACACCTCACCATTGCCGCCAAACCACTCAACGCAGACCCGTTGGCTCGCATTCAAACCGGGCAAAAAGTGGGCGTACTGGGCATCGATATAAGCACCAAACGGCGTAACCGACTCACCGCGACCCTGGCAGAACATTCATCGGCGGGCATGACGCTGGCCATTGAACAAACCTTTGGTAATTGCCCTCAGTACATTCACCCGCGTCCGGGGTTACCCTTAAGCGAGACAGCTGTTGCGCAAGATGAGTCGCTGCCACCACAGCACACGTTCGATGCGGACATGCAGGCGCTGATTCGTCACGCCGATACGTTTTTCGTGGCCAGTTATTATGAAGACGACGAACAACCCGCCAACAAAAGTAACGGCGCGGACGTCTCTCACCGGGGTGGTAACCCGGGGTTTGTGCGCATCGACAACGAACAACAGCTGACGATTCCGGATTATCGGGGAAATCAGATGTTCAGTACGCTGGGCAATATTCATCAAACCGGAAAAGCCGGATTGTTGTTTATCGATTTTGAAAATGGCGATGTGCTGAGCATGACAGGCCGAGCAAGCATTCTCTGGCAGGCGCCGGACGTTGCTCAGTTTGCGGGTGCGCAACGCCTTTGGCAATTTTACCTAACCGAAGCGCGATGGTTGAAAAGAGCTGAATAAGTTTCAGATGGGGCACGTTAATTAGCGGGTGGCTCACAGAGTTCACCACGAACTTAAGTCGATTGAGTTTATAGCTGCTGCCCTTGAAACACTCATTGACATGGCTTCATTTGAGATTTTATCGATTGCGGGGTTGCACCGTTCCGGCGATTCGGGCTCGGCCCTTTACAATCACAGCCACCGCCGACTATGGCGTAGATAGCTGCCCCGTCGCATCCGTTTTGGCTGACTTAATTGACACGTCGCAACGGATTCAAGGGCAGGGATGCCCTTGCAAGCGCCGCGCGTGCAGGGAAGCACGCTCAAGCGACCGTTCGAAGAAGTGGCCATTAAGGAAGAACACCAAAGCGGGCGACAAAAGGGGGGGTCAAGGGGATCGCCCCTTGGAAAGAAAAATCCTCCAAGAGATCTTTTGGTTAAAAATGGAACCATAGTCATCGAACCAGACTGATTATTTGAAATAAAAATCTTTCATCGAAACTCTATCACCGAATAATGCAAAAGCCCCAGATTCAACCCAACCAGTTTAAAGACTTCACCACCTCTCCCCCAAACGGGTGATACCCATCTCACCTTGGGTGTCCTCCGGGTGGGGCATGTTCAGCGTTCCGGTTTGACCGCATGCTAGCGTCTCCAAAGTAACCACCAGGAACGTGACGATGAACTACAAACTTTGCTTGCTGTCAGCGGCTGTATTAGCGGCCTGTAACCCCTCTGATCAAACGGGGGATAATAACGGTCAGAAAGACCCGCTGAGCATTGCCCTACCGACGGAAACGGTATTACACGAGAATCGAACCTATACATTTGCCCCGGGTAACGCGGACCAGTTTACGACGATCAGCTGGACGCAAACCTCGGGAACCGACTACGGATGGAGTCAGGATGACCATGGAATGGTCTCACTTTCATTACCGGAATTGCCAATTGGCACCGAAGAAACGTTGACCTTTAAAGTGTCTGTGAAAGCCGCCGACGGCCGTACCGCAGAGACGGTCCATTCGGTGACGGTGAAATCCGACGATCATCTCTTATTTGTCAGCGAACACACCGAAACAGGTGCCGAACGCCTGTATGTGTTGGACGCCGAAACCGGTACTTCTACCGCGCTGACGTTACCCGGTACGGAAAATACACGTATCTACAGCTTTGCTGCATCGCCCGATGGTGAAACGGTTGCCCTGCGCGCCAACCTGGACGATGACAATAAATCGGAGTTGTATATTGTCGCCATGGACGGCGGAGAACTCAGCAAAATAAACGCACCGTTAGAAACCGACGGCAGTGATGTGGTGAGCTTCGAGTGGACACACGACGGCTCCGCAATTGTGTACCGTGCCGACAATCAGGTGGATGGTCAGTACCAACTGTACCGCGTCACCCTGGCAGACCTTGCACAACAGAAATTGTCGGGCACTTTGGTGGAAGGAGGCTACGCCGGTATTTACCAGATTGCTCCGACCGATGACGCTGTGCTGTTCACCGCCGATGCCGAACTCGATGGTGTGCTTGAACTGTATGTGACGGACTTCGCCACGGGCATCCGTACCAAACTGAATCAAACCCTGACCGCCGGCGGCGATGTCTATTCCCCGAGCTGGTCGCCGAACGGTCTGGGTGTGGTGTATCGGGCCGATGCCGCCATCGATGGCGAATACAACCTGTACTACGCCAGCCGAGACGGCAGCGATTTTCGTAAGCTGAACTCAGATCTGGTTGAAAACGGAGATGCCTACAGCAGTTATCAATGGTTGCCAGACAGCAGTGGTGTTTTGTTCAAGGCCGATGACATTGTTGATAACCAATTCAACCTCTACCAGGCTCAGGTAGATGGCAGCAGCTTGGTTCGCATTAATGACGATCTGGTCAGTGGCGGTTCGGTGTTGAGTTGGAAACTTAACGAGTCCGGGACACATGTTGCTTTCATGGGAGATGTGCTCATCGACGGTGTGACAGAAATGTTTGTCGCGCAAATAGACGGCGGTAACCGTACGCGTTTGAACAATGCGTTGGTTGAAAATGGCGACGTTAAAAGTTTCGATTGGGTCACCGATGCCGGGCCGGTGGTGTTTATTGCCGATGGTGACGTTGACGAACGTATGGAGTTATACGCGGCTAATGTGAACGGCACCAATCGCCGAAAAATTTCCGACCCTGTGGGTGAGTTTGAAAATGCAGACATGGATGTGGGTGGTTTTATTGTGGCGCCCAACGGCGAGTACGTGATTTACCACGCGGACCAATACATTGACGAGAAAGACACTCTGTTTCAGGTCGACATGAGTAACGACACCATCTACAACACCCTCGTCGGTGTGGGGGCTCAGGCGCAATTGGAAGACTACGACATCCGGCCGGACAGTGAGCAGGTCTTTGCCCGGGTGACCATGGTCAATACCGCTACGAACCTGGTGTTGGCCTCTCCAGAAGGTGGCGACGCGGTGGTGATTAACCCTTCTGAGAAAAACGCTGAGTTTGTGCACGTTGCTGGTGCGCAGTGGTCACCGGACAATTCCGCTATCGCCTATGTTGCAGACCAAACCGATGACTACAACGAACTGTATCTGGTCAACACGGGCACCAATGCCGCCGTGCGTGTAGATGAGCTGGACACCAGTGTTTTCACTGTCAGTCACATTGAATGGGTTGAATAAGGGCGCGTTATGCAAGGGGAGGACAAGCTGGCAGGGATGCTCTATGATCGACGACCGAAACCGGCGTTTAATCAAAGGATGATCATGGTGCGTTTCTCCCCTTCTTCATTGTTATCGACCGTGGCGGCCCTGTTTCTGGCCGCCATTGTCGGTATTGTACTCGCCGTTTCCAACGAGCGGGTTACCGGTCTGGATTGGCTGGTCGATGAAAACACCGTTACCGTGTCTGGTCAGCTAGCCGACGCTGCCGAACTGACAAACGCCCACGTTATGACCGTTGCATCGAGCAATGGATACTTCAACATCACCCCAGACGATCTCATCCCCGAACCCGATGTGCTGCCAAAATTCGCCATGGTGCAAGAATTTATGGCACGTCAACAGCAGCTGGCGAATGTTCTTAAAGCGCCTGTTCTAACGCTTGTTCTGACGAATGGCGATGAAGTGAACGTACCGCTGCGCAACCGACACCTCAGCGATTTACCCATCGATTTTTGGTTGCAGATTATTGCGGGTTTTTTAGGGTTGATGATCACCGCCGGTGTGTGGAGTTACAAACCTCAGTTGTTGTCTGCACGAATCTTTTTAATCAGCGGTGTCGGTTTTGCTCTGTTGTGTTCCACACTCGCTTATTACTCCACCCGTGAACTGGCCATCAGCGAACTGGCCTTTCGGATAGCCCACGCCGGGAATCGTTTAGGTATGGTGTTGCTGACTTATGGCGGGTCAGCACTGCTCTGGCACTACCCCAGTCAATTAGGCAAATTTCCTTTTGGTCGTGTGACCTTTGTGGTGGCGTTGCTGGCCTGGACGAATGAAACCCTGCAGTGGCTCGACACGCCGTTTCATTCCTATTTTGATCTGTTTTTTATCTGCACGACGCTGTCGTTTGTAAATGGCATCCTGCAATGGCGGCGCTCAAAAGACCAGCCACTGGAGCGGGCTGCGCTGCGTTGGTTGTTGCTCAGTTTTTTAATCAGCTTCAGTTTAATCTGGCTGCTGTATGTGTTGCCCATTGTTTTAACCAGTACGTTGCAACTCGATCTTGTTGTTGCCTCGTACATTGTGCTGTGTGTATTCCTGGGCATTGCCGTTGGCATCAGTCGCTATCGGATCTTTGATCTGGAACGCTGGTGGTTGGCCGTTTGGTTATGGTTTCTCAGCGGTATGCTGGTGTTTATTGTCGATATTGCGTTAATCACCTTATTGGATATTGGCGTGCTCAGCTCATTGACGTTAACGATTTTAATTGTCGGTTGGCTCTATTTCCCATTGCGCCAACGTGTATTGCGCCGGTTTATGGGCCGTCAATCTCAACCCTTAAAAGAACTTCTGCCAAAAATTCTGTCGTTCATGCTGACCCCTCACACGCGAGAAAAAGCTGAAGATTTTTGGCACTCGTTGTTGGATCAGGCCATACGGCCCATTCAACAGGAAATAGACAAACAGCCCTCTGAGCAGTTTGCGATTGAAGACGATGGCATGGTGTTACGCGCACCCAGTATCGATGGGCAATTTTCGCTGGAGCTGGCTGGTTGCGATGGAGGCCGCCGTTTATTCAGTCACAGCGACATCAGCGTGCTGCAACAATGTTACGACCTGATTCGTTTCGGAGAGCACCAATATCAGTTACGTGAAGATGCCACCAACCGGGAACGTGAACGCATTATGCGGGACCTGCACGACGACGTCGGCGCAAAGCTGTTAACCTTAATTCACCGTGTACCCGACCCATACGCCGACATGGCGCGTTCCGCCCTAACCACATTACGGGAAACTATTTTCAGCTTGGGTAACGACAATGACCGCCCGCTCGATGAATTTATGGCGAGCCTGCGTGAAGAATGTATTGACCGGTGCGAAGCGGCAAATTGTGAGCTGCATTGGCAAGTGCCTGCCACGGGCAACTGCAAAGTGACCGCGCATGTGCAGATTAACCTAAGCCGTGTGATTCGAGAATGCATGACGAACAGTTTGAAGCACAGTCAACCTAAAAACCTTTGGATTACCATGTCGCTCACCGACGCATTTGAAATCGACATGCACCTGGAGCACGACGGGCCCGCTGTACCCGTGCAAAACTGGCAGGCGAATAATGGCATGTTAAACATGTTCCGACGCATGAACGAATTGGCAGGCACCATCACCTTTGATGATCGCGAAGGGCAGGGCGTGGATATTAATCTGCGTTTCCCGGTCCCGTTATAAACGATCGCATGACAAACAGGAGACCCACATCATGGAACGAATTTTAGTGTTGGAAGACCATCAGCCGACCCGCGAATGGCTGGTCGAAGTGGTTAAAATTGCTTTTACGGATAGCGAAGTCGACGAAGCAGCGAATCTTTCACAGGCCTATGACGCGATTGCGAAAAAGTCGTATACATTGGCGATGATTGACTTGAACTTACCCGACGGCAGCGGCAATGACTTGATCGAGAAAATGGCCGCTGAGCAGCCGGATGCCTACTTGGTGGTCGCGACTATTTACGATGACGACAAACATGTGTACCAAGCTCTGCAAGCGGGCGCACACGGCTACATTCTTAAAGAAGAACGGCAGGATCGTATTCTTTCCGCGCTGTCGAATATCAAGTTGGGGCAACCGCCACTTTCCGCCTCCATTGCCCGGAAAATCTTACGCCATTTCAAAGAGTCGAGTACCTTGAGTGCACCCGCAGCGAGCCCCGCACCGGTCGCCGCAGAAACCGAACGCTTAACCGAGCGTGAAGCAGAGGTGCTCAGTCTGGTTGCCAAAGGGTTTAGCCGGACTGAAGTCGCCAACTACCTGGGCATCAGCGCCAATACCGCCGCCAGCCATGTCAAAGCCATTTACCGGAAGTTGAATGTTTCCAGCCGGGCAGAAGCCGCGATACAGGCGCAGAAAATGGGGTTGAGTTGAAGGCTGCCATTCAGGAATGACCGAGTTTAAATCGACGCAGTATTTTCCGTTCTCCATCGGCGCAGATTTCGACGAGTGCCACGGTATGCAATTCGATGTCTTCATAGCTTACGGAACTTATACGGTGGATAGCGTTTAGCATATCAACACGACTGTTCATCCGGCCAACCGTCAAATGCGGGAAAAACGTATAGGCTGGGTCATACGAGTTAGGAAAGAACTGGGTATATAACCGGTGGTGTAATTCGATAACGTCATCGTTTCCGCGACTCAGCGTTAAGAA
>JBNKNI010000074.1:0-11920 GCA_050293765.1 Reinekea sp. | reverse complement strand
CCACGTACCATGCAGGACAAAATCGGCTTTAATGCCGCTTGTGTGGATGAGCTGGAGCCGTTGACCTTTGATATCGATATCCGCAATGGACAAGGGCTTTCGTTGGAGTCTTAATGCTGGTTGTTTCATTACCCCTCGATTACCTGATATTGTTGATTGAGAGGTGTTCGTTGTTTAGAAGAACCAATCCGACCCGGCGATAAAGGTTAGTTTCTTAACCAATGGATTTATTCGAGGATTTTCTTTTCAATGGGAGACTCCTTTAATCCGACCTTCACCAGAGGTGAAGTCGTTAAAATCGAATCGAAGCCCATAGGGGCTTCGCTTTGAAACGATTTTACCCCCCTTTTGTCGCCTACTTTGGTTTTCAGCCATTCCTGGTACTTTCTTCGAACGGTCGCTTGAGCGTGCGTACCTGCGCACGAGACGCTTTTAAGGGCATCCATACCCTTGAATCCGTTGCGAACTGTCCATCTTGTCAGCCAAAGAAGATGCGACGAGTAGGCTAATAGCTCAGATCTATTTCTAAGGCTTACATGAGCACATTTTCAAAACTCTGCGAAACCATTTGCCGTGAATGTACTGCACTGCGTAACTCAGTTTAAGTAGGTTTGCATGTTTGTTGATTGATCAGGGTAGTGAGTAACTATACCCCGCACTAAAATAATTGTTGAGTTTAAGGGGTCGGTTTATGCCGCAGATTGTCTTTTGAGCGGTGTCTGCGAAAGCCTTTGTTTTTGACGAATATTTATTGAATCTTAGGAGAACATTGAAAACTGTAATAAGGACCCGATTTCCATCTTCGGCTATCACCCGCCCACCAGGTATTGGAATAGGAACGATTGTTAAAAAAGAAAGCCAGGTGTTTTGCGAATATGAAATCATCAAAAAAATCAATAAAACGACTTGAAATCCCGTTACAATTCGGCGGGCATTTGTGCATAGGGGAAAGCAAATGGGATACTATATTGACCTAAAGGAAATTAGCATTGACGAGTACAAAAATATCTTAAAATCAACCACGTTAATCCCAAGCTGGAAGGTTCTGGAAAAAGATATTGATGCGAACCTCAATTTATTGAAAGCGAATAATGTCAGAAACCTTGATGAACTGTTGATTGCATTGAAAGATAAAGAAAAAATTCAGGGGATGTCAAAAATAACAGGTCTGTCTGAAGCGTATTTGTCGGTTCTTAAGCGAGTGGTTAACGGGTATAGACAGAAGCCGAATAGGATTAGAGATTTTTCGTGCATAGATGAGGATGTTGTTAAACGTCTTGACGAGATTGGCATAAAGAATTCGCTTCAATTGTATGAAAAAGTAAAGACTCAATCGAAGCGACGTGCGCTTTCAAAAACAACAGGGATCCATGAGAGCGTTATTTTAACTCTTACTAAGCTAGCGGACCTATCCAGAATTCGATGGGTGAATCATACGTTTGCATACGTGTTGTTGGAGTCTGGCTATGATACCGCTGAGAAAATCGCTACCGCAGATCATAAAAACCTCTACATAACTGTAAAGCGACTCAATCAAGAAAGAAAAATATACAAAGCAAGTATCGGCGAACGTGATATGGAAATGATTATTGATTCCGCCAAAGGCCTGAGTGCTGATATTGAATACTGAATATCAAACAGGCACTTGAACGACACGCGATTTATTCTGGGAATCCTTGCCACCCTTTTGTCGGGTAGTTTGTTTATTGCTGATGAAACTTCCGGAACAGAACATATTCGAGGCAGTGATATAAAAGTCTGATCCGGAGCAAACTGCCGCTAAACGACAATGACTATTCGCTGTCGGTGGCTGAGGCAAATTATTCCATCTTTTTCTGATCGCTGTTTCCTTCCTTGGCTTACTTCAATCTTCGAATCCACCGTCCTTCACTGGTATAACTGCTGGTAATTATTAACCTTTGGAGAGGGCGCATGAAAGTCTTAGTCGTCGGAGGCGTCAGTTACGACCATATTATTCACATTGGTGAACTGCCTTGTGGGGTGAATGAGGCGTTATTCGCTAAAGAAGGCTATTACATGGTGGGCGGTACGGGCACGGGAAAGGCCATGAATCTGAGTAAACTGGGATTTGACGTCAGCTTTCAATTTCGTATAGGGTCGGATGACGCTGGACAAAAGATCAGGGAATACTTTGCACAACATCCTATTCACACCATTATAGAAATCGACGATGCCAGTACCGAATGTCATACCAACTTAATGGATGACGAAGGTAAACGTATCAGTATTTATACGGACTACCTGACCTTCGAGCCCGACATCGAATTAGCCCCTGTCCTGTCAGCAGCACGAGAGTCAGATCAGCTCGTGGTTAACATTATGAACTACTGCCGAAATTATCTTCCGGGTCTGAAACAGTTGAACAAGCCTATCTGGGTGGATATCCATGACTATGATGGCACTAACACCTATCACCAAGACTTCATTGAAGCCGCTGATTTTCTCTTCATCAGTTCTGAACAAATGACAGGCTATCGAAGTTTTATGGTGCAACAAATAGAGCAAGGGAAAACTATCGTGGTATGCACGCATGGAAAATTAGGGGCCAGTTGTTTAACCAATTCTCTGGATTGGTATGAACAGGATATTCTGGAACATTTTGATCGGATTGACACTAATGGGGCTGGTGACGCGTTTATGAGTGGGTTTATGTTCGGTTATTGCCAGCAATATCCCATTCCTCAATGCATGGAATTTGGGGCCATCTGCGCAGGGCATGCTATTTCGTCGAAACAATTATTTGGTGAATGTCTTAACCCAAGCGCCTTGTTCCAAAATATCAGCGCTTAATGAAGTATTTCACACTTGAGGTCATTGACGGATCTCTTGGTGTTTAATCCTTGCTGACCCCATTCACTTGAAAGATCCGTATTAAAGAGCGGTCAGACGCTTTGGGGGGCGAGGAAAAAACTATGAGCCAGTACGGCAAACTCTCGGTAGTCATCTGTAGCGGTCAAAGAGCGATATCTCCGCATACGTGATATATAGTGTTATCTTTGATATGGTTCGACCGGTAGACAATCAGAAAATCAGTGACAAGAGGGAGCGTTTTGAAAAAAGTCTTATACACCGCGACAGACGTTCGCGGAAAAGAAGTTAATGGCTATGTCGAAGCGGAAAACAATAGGGACGCTATCGATTTGCTTACCAAGCAAGGTTATTCCAAAATTCGTTTCCACGATGATATTTCAATTGCGTTAGATCGTTTCGATCTCGATGATTTAACGGATGGTGAAATAGAAAAAATAGCCAGATTCGAAGTAGCAGTAAGAGCCAAACCGAGATTAACAACCTTTTTACTGGAAGTATTCAGATTGAATAAACTTCCCATCCTGGTTGGACTTTGCCTGTTTATATGGGGGGTGTACATCTCAAACCTGTATTTGGTTATTTTTGGTCTTGTTGTCAGCCTATCGATGCCACTGCTCTCATTATGGAATTACAGGATTGTTGGAGCTTATGACAAACTGCTCAGGGCGTATGCCATGGGTCAAATCGAAGACATTGAAACGTTAGTCAAATATCTTAAAAAGCATATGACGCAACCTGAGATGGCTTTTGATTTGGATATCAGACTGGCCGTTGTTTATGCAAGTCAGGGAATCCTTGAAAGCGAAATCGCTAAGCTGGAAAGCTGGCGAGATACACTAGAAAGTTTGTCGCCAGGCATGTTCGAGTCTCGAATCGCAAGTGTTTATCTGTTGAATGGTGAAAGCGATAAGTATGTTGATTTAATGCGTGAAGCCTTTTTTAAATCTACAAAAAGTCCGACGTTTATTCTTGATCTCGCACTGGCGGAAGCTCGTCTAGGCGAAGTCGAGAAAGGTGAGATAGTATTGAAACTGCTGAATGCAGAGGAACTACCAGACCATGGTCTGCCATTTATTGATTGGGCGGAAGCCGTACTTGAGTACAGAAAAGGAGGTTTTCAAACGGAAGATAAATTCAGCTCAGCAATTACAGGGTTTCTTGAGTTTGTTGAAAGTCCTGCGGTCTGGCCCAGTTTAGCTGTCTGCATAGGGGACTATGCACTTTCCGCTGAATCCGTGGCAGCCAGAGAAAGAGCTAGTAACTTATTAACAAGTGTCTGGGGGATCCTTGCATTTCACGGTGGAACAAAGCTGATTGATCAATTGACTGATAAATACCCAGAATTAAGTCCTACGCGAGGTGACACAAGGAAAGGTCAGAACCTACGTACCAAACTCCCCGGAGTGTCTCTGACTAACAGTAAGCATGTTAAGGAGGATATGCACAGCCTTTTAGAAGAATTACGTCTTGCTTTTGAAGAAAAGGATCATAGCGTCACTTCATCTTTGCTCGAACCCCTAACAGAAGATGAAATTAGAGAAAAGTGTAAGAGTTGGTTTCCTGAAAAAGTTCCGAGTTCAATTATTGAGCTCTATGAATGGAAAGGGGGTCAAGAAAAAAACGCTTGGGAAGAAGCATTTCCGTTCTGGTTGCGTGATATGAGTTTTATCAGCCTTGATCAAGCAGAAACCGAATATAAATCTATGATGGAGTCGTATGGGCTGCACAGTTCTTTTGAAGAGGACGGCGTTCGATTGAAAGATTGTTTTCCTTTCGCTGCGTTTAATGGCGGTTGGTTTGTGATTCCAGCGAGCACTAGTAAGTGGTCATCTGTTTATAGTCAACCAGTTGTATGCGTGTTTCAGGGTACAGAACTTTACTATCACTCCGTAGAAAGTATGCTCAAAACTTGTATAGAGTGTGTCCAACATTTTTCTTGGACTAGCGAGAATTCGGATATAGATGAAGATATTGCCATGGCAATATGGAGAAAATACAATCCAGGCATATTTGAAGAAGAGCTTTAAAAATCTTAATGCGAGTTTCACTAAAACGCCAACGGATTTATATACAACAGCAACCAATTCTTATTCTTGGTGAATGAAAATGAATGGATCGTTACTTCAAAGAGTTTTAGATGAAGAGCTTGGAATATATGGTTTTGAAAGAAATAAACGGGGAGCCTCAATCTATAAAAGAACTGTTGACGGGAAATTGCAGACAATAGGGTTAAGGAAAAGCCGGTCCTCTTCAAAGGAATACGTAATATATTTTGAAGCCTTAGCGGAAAACACTTTCTACGAGCTCTCTCCGGTATGTCCATTGAAAAATTCTTATTGGTGGTCTGAAGAGCTTTGCCAAGGGCAAGAAAATAAGCTAAGAAGTCTTATTCGAAATATAGTTGTTTACTACTTTAATATTCAGGAAAACAACCTGACGGTACATCTTGATGGACTTAAACATTTACTCAAAAATAGCCGAATACCTTTTCAAGATAGTGGCGATCGTTTATGGCGAATGAGGGGTGACCTGATTGACATAGTTGATTTTGAGTTACTAGTTGATTGTGTTTTCGCCTATATCTATGTAACGAGTTGGCATAAAAATCTATTGGATATGGAAGAGATAGTACATCCAGAAAATGTGTCCAGAGTTGCGTCGCAAACCGTGGCACTGAATCAAATTGATGAAACGCCAAACAAAACGATTTATAGCAGCCAATCATTTGAAAAGTCTGGCATTAATGCATCAGAGTCCATTAAAAGGACGATCTTAAACTTTTTTGACAGTATTCATACCGTGGAAGATGTAAAGCAATATATTCGTCCTGAATACAAGTCGCTGTATGAAAAGGCATTATGATACTTGTATCTTCGGTAGAGCTTCAACTATCGAAGCAATGAATACCATTACAATGGATAATGCTTTGTCCCCGTTGAGTGCCAGAATCGCCGACCCATTCAAGCCAGATTCTGGCGCTCAGAACTGTCCTGGAATTGCGCTATCAACGATTCCACAAAATGGCTGAGTTCAATTGGATTGCGTGACGCCTGAAACGGAATGGGTAAGTGCGACAGGGCCTGCGGTTTGCGCACGGCGCCGACGATAGCCTGATTCACCAGTACCGCGATGCCAGCACAACCCTGTTGCGCCAGTTGGCTGTAGTGCTGAATCACCAGGTCGGTATCTATGTTCGCCAGGGTGACGGTGCTTTGTGGGTGTTCAAATAAAATCCATTGCCCCAGTTCGCGAGCGGCATCCCTGATTGTCTGGAAGTACTGCTCTGCCACCTCCGCGGTGAATGCGGTTCGGGGAATCCCGTAAACGACGGGGGCTTGCACGTGTACTTCAAACTCGACGTTGCTATTCATAACAATGTCCGCTGTCTTCAAACGGCTCTAACCGTTCAAAATGGTAAATAAGATTATAGTCGGCATTGTGGTGCGCGCGAGTTTAGAACGTTGGTTTATTTGTCAGGTTGGCTTCATACCCGGCAGCGTGGTTACGCAACCAACCCCACACACGTCGTGTGGTGCGGTCAATGGCCGGGGAACCGTAAAAACCGTGGCGCAGCGCATCGTGGATCTGCAGATAATCGGGGTGTTCGGCCCGAACGGCGGCGGCTTTGCGCTTCCGAGCCTGTTGATGTGAGTAATCACTGTCGTTCATATACAGGTCCAGCACCGGGACAGTCAGTTGCCCTAAATAGTCGGGCAGTTCCGGGTAATTCAGCGACGCATCAATCAAGATCAGCGCATAGCCTTCCACTTCATCTTCGCTGATCCGCTCACTTAAGTAACGGCTGGCCCAATAGGCGCCATCGCCATAGCCGATGACCGCAATATTGAAAATGCCATCACCATTCAATTGCTTAATGCCCGACGCGACTCGCGCTAAAACCCGGTTTTGCCGGTCTTCGTCACTGACAGGGCTCGGAGCCGAAGCATTCTCATTCAGCGGCAGTACGCCAATGGCATCGCGCAGCGGTGTTGGGAGGTCAATCGATAAGGTGGTCCAACCCACCGCAGGTAAGTACTCACGTACTTGCCTCAACAGGTATGGCCAATCCGGGGTTTGCCCGGCATCGTGCAAGATCAACACACCACCTTCGGGTGATGCGGTCTCCTGTTCCAGTTGCAGGGCGATAAATCGTTCCTGGTCGGTTGCTAACTCCAACACCTGTTCTGCTCGGAGCGAACTTTGGTATTGGCGTTGTAAGTCGAGACTGCGGGACAAGTGCGGTGTTGGCACAGGTGCAGCAAGGCTTACCAGCCCAAGAGGGACGATCAAAACGGCGATCAAACCAACAAATTGACGGATTCGAAATTGACCTAGCATTTATAACCCCTAGAATGTCCGCTCCCGACTAACCAAGGTTTCCATTCGATGTCTGATTTTCTCATTGCGCCTTCTATCCTGTCTGCCGATTTCGCCCGTTTGGGAGAAGAAGTCGATAACGTACTTGCCGCTGGTGCGGACTGGGTCCACTTTGATGTCATGGACAACCATTATGTCCCGAATCTCACGATTGGTCCGATGGTTTGTAAAGCGTTGCGCAATCACGGCGTCACCGCACCGATTGACGTTCATCTGATGGTCTCTCCAGTAGATCGGCTGATTGGCGATTTTATTGAGGCCGGCGCCAGTATGATTACCTTTCATCCGGAAGGCAGTGAGCATATAGACCGCTCCCTGCAATTGATCAAAAATGCCGGTTTACAGGCTGGCCTGGTGTTTAACCCCGCCACGCCACTGCATCATCTGGATTATGTCATGGATAAAATCGACATGATTCTGATCATGTCGGTGAACCCAGGCTTTGGTGGCCAGTCGTTTATCCCGTCCGCGCTGGATAAGTTGCGTGAAGCGCGCCAGCGCATTGAGGCGAGCGGCCGTCACATTCGTCTGGAAGTCGACGGTGGCGTTAAAGTCGATAACATTCGGGAAATTGCCGAAGCCGGTGCCGATACCTTTGTCGCCGGGTCTGCTATTTTCAATGCAGACGATTACGCCGAACAAATTCGTAACATGCGCGCTGAGCTTGCGTTGGTAAAATAACCTCACGTTTGACCGGCAGCACTCAATTCCCCAGCGGACGTGAAACGCGTTCGCTACCCACAGCAATAGGATCAATTTTGGACGAATTACTGGTATTTGATTTAGACGGAACCTTGCTTAACAGCCGGGAAAAACTTTCCGATGTCACCCGGCATGCGTTGTCGGAACTCGATCGCCTGGGGGTCAACTGGACGATTGCCACCGGTCGTATGCCGCACGGCGGCCGTGAAGCCTTGCCCGGCATTCATTTCAAGCACCCTCAGGTGTACAAAAACGGCGTATTGATGTGGGACTTAAACGAAGACAAAGTCATCAGCAAAATGCCGATGGATCGCGTTGAAGTCATTGAAGTCTGCAAGCGTCTGCGAAAACGCGGCATTAACCCGTGGCTGAACACTATCGATCACGAAGATAATATCGGCGCTGTCATTACCGGTATTTCAACGCCTCGCGAACAAGAATGGGCCGACTTTCTGAACCATGAAGGCATTGTTGTGCAGGAACGTTCCGATTACTCCGATATTGAAGTACACATTCTGAATATTTTTGCCGCCACCGATAACGCCGCCGTAATGGACATGGCCGAGGAACTGGCCGACGTGACCGGTGTCGCTGTGTTTGCCGGACACGACATGTATAACCCAGGCAACTATTGGATGGACATCCACCACGCCGGAGGCACCAAAGGCGACGCCGCGAAGCTCATTCAACAGCAACTGGGCGCAAAAAAGATGATCTGTTTTGGCGACTCAGACAACGACATTTCCATGTTTAAGCTGGCTGATGAATGTTACGCCATGGGGCAGGGCCTGGATGAGCTCAAGGCCATAGCGACTGCGACCATCGGGACCAACAACGAGCATGGTGTGGCTCAGTTTTTGGCGAGTCGCTATGGTTTCGAATTGCCTGATCGGGATTAACCGATCTTAAAGGCCGCGACCTGCTGACTCAGGGTTTCGGCCATTTCATTCAACTGTTCAGCCGACTCGGACGTCTGTTGCGCCAGCTCAGACGAGCGCTTCGCCGAGTCGTTTAACGACACTGAACTGTTGCTGATTTCTTCGCTGACCGAACTTTGTTCTTCAGAGGCGGTCGCCGTTTGCATGGTCATGTCGTTAATTTCACGCGTGTACTGGGCAATGGTGGTTAGCGCGGCCATCACTTTTTCCGAGTAATCCACCGACCGTGATGAATAATCCCCCGCCGTCGTGACCGAGGCCACCGCCGATTGAGAACTCTTCTGCAGACCGTCGATAATACCTTTAATCTCCGAGGTGGATTCCTGTGTGCGCTGCGCCAGATTTCTCACTTCATCGGCCACCACAGCAAAGCCGCGACCCTGCTCACCGGCACGTGCTGCTTCAATAGCGGCATTCAGTGCGAGCAGATTGGTCTGTTCAGCAATGCTGCCAATCACTTCCAGTACAGAACCAACGTTTTCCGACTCTTTCGCTAAGGCCTGAATAATTTGAATCGCCGTTTTCAACTCTTCAGCTGCCTGATGGGTAATGTCCTGCGAGTTCTGCATCAGGGTAGAACCTTCGGTCACGGCCTCCGCGGTTTTGTTGGTTTGCTCGGACGTTGTGCTGGCGTTTTGAGCCACTTCGCGGATGCTGGCCGCCATTTCTGTAATCGCCGTGGCGATTTGGTCGGCCTCTTCGTTTTGTTGGGCAACGACCTGTTTGTTTTCAACCGAAACATGGCGCAACGCGTCACTGGCCTCAGACAAATGTTTAATCTGCAGCAATAGCGCAGTGATCAACTCCGAAAACGACAGACGAGTCGATTCCAGTTGTCGTAAGACCTGATGAATTTCATTTTTGGAGTCACGTTGACCCAGCCCTGTTTCACTTTGGTTGCTGGTCAGGTCGCCAGAACCGATTTTCATCAAGGCGTCAGTTACGTCCTGCAATGGTGCGAGCTTGCTGCGCACAGACAAAAAGGAAATGGCGAGCAGCGCAATCACGGAGACGATGGACATGATGATCAGATTGTTTCTCAGCGCCAGCGCTTCTTGGGTAAACTCATCGACATAACCCACACCGCCGATCACCCAATCCCATTGGTCAAAGTGATTAAACGCCAAGAGTTTCTGTTGCGTTTGGCCTTTTTCCTCCCGGCTGAACAGGTAGCTGCCCTGATCTTCGGTGAGCATATCCGCGTCGACCAACATACCGTCGGCTTCCGTAAGCTCCGCCAAGCGCTTTCCTTTTAAACTTGGGTGAATTAACACGCGACCTTGCTCGCTGCCTGCCTGTGCATTGACGGCGAATACATAACCACTGTCCCCAATGCGTAACTGGGCAATAATGTCGGACAGTTCAGACAGCGCTTCCGTAAAGTCCTGACCGACAAACAAAATACCGATCACCTTTCCGGATTGATCCATGACCGGGTCGTATCGTGTCATGTACTCACGGCCGAACAGTGTCGCACGGCCGATATAGGGCTGCCCATTGATGAAGTTTTGGTAGCCAGGGTGGGTTTTACCTAAAAACGTACCCATCGCGCGGCTGCCATCGGCTTTTTTCAAACTGGTGGTCACCCGCAGGAAATCGTCACCGGTTTTCACAAACAGCGTGGCCACAACATTGGTCAGCGCCGTGAATTCGTCAATCCGGGTAAAGTCGTTATTGAGTACTTCACCGTTCAAGGCAATGGCCGGTGCCGTGTAGTCACCCGTTTTCAGCGTTTGACCCGGCACCAGAGCCAGCTTGCCGGGAAACAGCTTTTTGATAATGGCCGCGTAGTTGGTGATCTCCTTTTCCAACGTGGTACTGAATTGCGTGAACTGTTGATCGATCAGTTCAACCTCATGAGATATCGCCGTTCGCGCGTTTTCCACGGCACTCTTGGTGGACGAGATCGAGATATACGCAATCATGGTGGTGAATACCAGTAAATTAACGACCAGCAAAATGAGGATGATTTGTCTGGCTAAAGGCATGGCGTTAAAGCGAGTGAGCATAATTTGATCCTATTTGCCGCGAAAATGTGTCGTTGGAATCCTTCATACGATCCGATTACTTAGGTGGACTGTATCGGAACAGTTCTTCTGAACTTTAGCTGAGGTATTGCGATTTTAAAGGGTAATCACCAATTTGATGATCTAAGTCGGTAAAAGACGGGCGCAATCAGTCCTGCGCGGCTTTAGGTTTACTTGCCGAGCTGACTGGGCCGATACCGGTTCGTCAGCTGGTGTGCAACTGAGTCAACACGAAGGCGTGCAGAGCGATTTTGTCGGATTCCTCAACATTCACGAACTGAAGGCCGTAAAAGTGAGCGCCCTTGGCCTCATTAAACTGAACAGAGCGCACGATGGATTTAATATGCAGAATTCGTTCGATCTCGCTGACCTCAATTTTAAACACCAGGTCCATCTCCTGATCTTCTTTTACCTTCATATCGGCGCCGTGGATACGCGCCCCGTGCGTTGACAGGTCATCGATCACCGCCGACATCGTATGTCGCTTACCCTCCAGGCTGAACATTACCGAGCTGACAACATGCACCGTCGCACGGATAGACTTTCGCACTTCGCCCACCACCAGTTTCTCAGGCCAGGACAAGTGCAAATGGGGAAACGGGATAATGCTGACGTGAACCACCATCGCCTCAAACGCACAGGCACCGTTGATCTGGTTCACGAACAGGCGGACTTTCACCTTATTCTTGGGTTTCACCGACATCGGCACCCCCTGTTTCGTGGGTGTCGACACAATAATATTGCGACCACGGTGATAACCAACCAGCGTGCAACGGTCCCGAGTGGCATCGTAGCCGTCGAATTCGAGTTGTAACGCTTGTCCAGGGAGCAGTTTAAGGGCTTCGAAGCTGATGTCTTTCTTTGCTGTCATGTGTCGTTACTTTTACTCTGCATTCACGGCATGAAGGGTAGAACGCCTGGTCGCCGAAGACTGACGCACAAGCCCATTAAGGGTATCTCTAAAAAGTCCGTCGATCTCTGCGCGTGTGCTAACAACGTGCAAAACAAGGCAAACACTGCAGGGAATGACGAGTCCTTTTCAAA
>JBNKNI010000073.1:0-11979 GCA_050293765.1 Reinekea sp. | reverse complement strand
GGGGGGGTTAAAATCGATTAAAAGCTAAGCCCCAATGGGCTTCGATTCGATTTTAACGACTTCACCTCTGGTGAAGGTCGGATCAAGGGGATCTCCCCTTGGAAAGAAAAATCCTCCAAAAAAATCTATAAACGAATCGTCAGCTCTAAGAGGTTCTTCACGGCGAGGGACACACCGTCAAACCAAGTCGTTGGTACTTGCGAAACTAAAATTAACCGGCTAAGCGAAGCCCAAGAAAAAAAACACCGCTCATTTTTCATTACCGTAAGCGTTAATGGGTGGCAATGCACATAGGCGTACCCGCGATCGGATCACTGAAAATCTTGGCATTCAACTCGAATACGTCTTGCAGTAACGCTTCGCTCATCACCTGCTCCGGGGTGCCTGTGGCCACAACACGGCCTTGCTTCAATACGACCAGTATATCAGCGTAGCGACACGCTTGGTTTAGGTCGTGCAACACAACAATAATGCTTTTGCCGTTCTTATTCAGCAACTGCAGATGATTCATTAATTCAACCTGGTGAGCCATGTCTAAGTAGGTTGTGGGTTCGTCCAATAACAGCGTATTGGTTTGTTGTGCCAGCGCCATGGCAATCCAAACGCGTTGGCGTTGACCACCGGAAAGTTGTGTCAGGCTGTTTTCCGCCAGGTCTTCAACGCCCATCAACATCATCGATCGTTGTATCAGTTTTTTATCGTCCGACGAGAGGTGCCCGAAAGCGTTCAGGTAAGGTGCGCGACCGTAAGCGACCAAATCTCTGACGGTTATGCCATCCGGTGTGATGGGCGTCTGTGTTAACAAAGCGAGTTTGCGAGCCACGTCTTTGGCTGACATCGCGTGAATGGATTGCCCTTCCAAAAAAATCTGTCCATTACGCGGCGCTAACAGTCGCGCAATGCTTTTCAACAAAGTGGACTTACCACAACCGTTGGGTCCAACCAGGGCGATGAGTTTTCCTTCTGGCAAACTCAGGTTCAGTTTATCCAAAATGAGCGTTGTTCTGTAGGAAACGCTTAAATCCGTTACGTTAACGTGCATCAGAAAGTTACCAATGTTTGTAGCGGGTGATAAGGAAAATAAAATAGGGCGCGCCGATCATGGCAACGAATATACCGGCCGGGAATTCCAAAGGTGGTGCAATGGCGCGCGCAAAAGTATCTGCCGCCAATAAAATAATGGCACCCAGTAACATCGCGATAATAATAACCGGAAAGTGACGTCCCCCCATCAAAAAACGGGCGATATGCGGTGCCACCAAACCCACAAAGGCAATAGCACCGCACACGCTCACGCTGACACTGGCCAGCGCAATCGCCATTAACAACGTGACAACCTGTAAGGTCGTCACTTTCAGCCCTAAGCTGGCGGCTTTTTCCTGACCCAGGCTCAAAACGTCCAGCCGGTAGCAAAGGTAAATGGCGCTGGGAACCAATATCAACAGCCAAGGTAAAATCAACGGCAAGTGGCTCCAGTTTCGTCCCCAAACACTGCCTGTCATCCACAACATCGCACCGTTAATTTCCAGTGGGTATTTACTGAGGAGGTAGTCAACAATCGCCGAGAACAATGCGCCTAACGCCAAACCGACGAGTGCAAGATGGCTGGGTTCCGCTAAACGTTTCGTAGTTAATAACAGCAAGAGTCCGGCCGCTGAAAACCCACCGATTAATGCGGCGAAGGGTATCCAGTGTACGTTGGCGTCTGGCCAATAGATAAGTAAACCCACCACTGCGAGTGCAGCGGCGGAGGTTACGCCGAGAATGTCGGGAGACGCCAAAGGGTTACGCACGACCGATTGCACCATGCAACCGGAAAGGGCCAGGGACATACCCACTAGCGTGGCAATGATCATCCGCGGCAGACGATGATTCCAGAGTACAAAATGCTCCGTTAACGTGCCTTGTTGCCAAACCGACCAGATATCCGATAACGACAGAACGACGGCGCCTTGTGTGAGTGAAAGCGCAACCAACAGCGCCCACGTTAAGAGCAAAAAAACGCTGACAGACATTAATCGCATCGGTTATCGCCCTCGGGTTTTCAGACTAGCGAGATAAAAAAAGAACGGCGCGCCGAGCAAAGCGGTGACAATGCCGATAGGCGTATCAATGGGAAAATTAATCGCCCGCGCGAGAATATCGGAATACACCAATAGGATGGCACCTAAAAGTGCACTGAATGGAATCAGTATCCGATGGTCATGCCCGACGATTCGCCGCCCGATGTGCGGTACCATTAATCCCACGAATCCAATCGGTCCTGCAATGCTGACGCTGGCCCCGGTTAACAGCGTAATGGCCAAGCCACTGAGCAAGCGCAAGGGTGTTAACGAGCCGCCGAGTGATTGCATGCGCTCTTCGCCCAGGCTTAACAGATTTAACGGGTGGCTGATGAACACGGCGATGACAAGACCAAGAAAGATCGGTGGAATGGCCATCCAGATATCCGGAAAGGTGGCATTGGATATATTGCCTATCAACCAGTAATACACGCCAAAGGCATGGTCGTCTGCGAATATCACCAAGCCCCGAACCACCGAAACCAATAAAAAATTCATGGCAACACCGGCCAACACCATGCGGATCGGGTTCATTCTGGACAGGTGTAAACCCGCAAGAAAAAACATGATCAAACCCGTGATTAATGCGCCAAAAAAACACACGACACTCACGGGTATGACACTCAGTAAAGGGATGAATCCGGTAGCAGACAGCGTAAACGCCAAGGCCGCACCGTAGCCAATACCAAAAAGGGAAGGGGAGGCTAATGGGTTGCGGGTTAAGCCCTGCATTAGCACACCCGCAACCGCTAAGCCTGCGCCTGCGGTCATGGCTGTGAGCAGGCGTGGCAATCGCAACGTTCGAATCACCTGCTGCGAAAGCTGGTTGCTGTCGAAGTGAACCAACGCCTGCCACGCGTCACTGAGCGACAGCGAGAAACTGGAAAAACTGACCAGGTTAAACACCGCGCCAACAAACAATAAGCACAACAGAATACCAAAGCGAGTGGCGATGGTTGCGGCGGTTATCGACCCGTTGGGACGAGTCGACTGGTCGTCGACACTCGCCCCGTAACTGCGCTCAGCGGAATGCGTTGTCATGGTTTATTGATGAGTTCAACCAGTTCTTCTGCCATCAGTTCTGCGGCGATCATGCCTCGGTTCAAAGACCAAAGACGTGGGTCCGCTTCGTAGAACCGGTCGCTTTTTGTTGCACTCATCAGCGACCACAAAGGGTTGGTTTTCCAGGTATCGACAATCGTGGTTTCGCCATATTCCCCTAACAACAAAACATCGGGATTGGCATTCAGCAATTGCTCCAGCGTCGTGGCGATATAAGCTGTTTCTCTTTCTTCTGCGGTCGCTACCCGCAAACCTAAACGTTCCATCACACTACCCGCATAAGATTTCGGACCGTGCATCCATAACCCGCGCTCGTTAGCGACAGCAAACTGAAAACGGAAGTTGCTGGAAATCTGCCCGGCCAGTTTATCCATACGCTGGTGGTGTTCCTCTAAGCGGGCTTTCACGGCGGCTTCCTGACCCATAATCGTGCCGATTTTCACGAACGTGTCGAGATTGTCCTGGTACGTTTCACCGCGGCTTTTTAACACAACCGTCGGCGCGATTTTTTTCAAATCTTCGTAAATGCTGGCGTTGCGATCCGGGTCGGCAATGATCAGGTCCGGCTTTAACGAGGCGATCACTTCCAGGCTGGGCTGATACCGGCTGCCAACAGAAGTCCACGGGTTTACTTTGCTGGAAATAGCGTCGATCAGGTTGTTGGCGTCGCCGTCGTCAGCCACACCCACCGGTGAAACACCAATGTTGGCAAGCGCATCGACGAAGGAGAATTCCAAAACCACAACGCGATCGGGTACCGAATCGATGGTGAACACGCCCATTTCATCGTTAACGGAAGTGCTTGCCAGAGCTAACGTGCTGAAGAAAAAGGAGGCAACGAAAAGGAAGAGCTTTTGTGTCATGTTTATGTCCAAGTGAGAATTTGATACGCATGTTAATGATAATCATTATCAATTACAACAAGAATCCGCTCGGTTGTGTGTTTCTTGAAACAGGCATTCAAGCTCCCTCGCGTCGTTCTGTCTCTTGCCAATGGAATAACCATTGACTGAGATATGCGCCGGGCCATAGAACTTGAATGGCACGCCGAATTCATGCGAACTTCTAACTCAGGACTTGCCCAAGCTATGTCCCTTCGGAAATCTTCTTTATACTGCGCGCAGCAAATTTAACTGCGTTCTATAGGCTGGGCGCCGTAAACAGAACCACAGAGAAAGGATCTTCGTTGAAAACTTCCGATACCGAACAGATTCGACTGGCCAACCGAAAACTGGTGGTCGATTACCTGCGGGTGCACGGCCCGGTGGCTCGTGTGGATATGGGCCCTGTTCTTAAACTGAGTCCGGCAACGGTAACGTCCATTACCTCAGATCTGCAGAAAGACGGCCTGTTGGTGGAGGTGCCCGCGCCGAGTGACAACGTCGTCAGTCGTGGTCGCCCACGGGTACTGATCGATCTGGCGGTCGATACTCAATTCGTCATCGGGGTCAAACTCTCCATCAATGAAATCCGGTTAATGCTCGGCAATCAAAAAGGCAGCATCGTTAAAACGGAAGTCATCGAGCTGCAAACATTGGCGCTCAGTCGGGAGGGCCTAACCGAAGCACTGTGCAGCGCATTACGCATGTTTATTGCGAAACTGCCAGCGAGCCAAAAGCCAAAAGCCATTGGTTTAGCCGTGCAGGGTGTGGTGAACGGGCATCTGGGTGAGGTGGTTTGGAGCCCGGCACTGGCCGATAAGCACATTGTGCTGAAAGCCCCCATTCAGCATGAGTTTAATATACCGGTTCTTGTTGCTAACGACGCCAACTGTCTGGCCATGGCCGTTCGTCAACAGCCGAAATTCCAACAGCTCACCGACTTTGCTGTGGTCATGTTGGGGTACGGCGTGGGTATGGGCATGGTGGTGCGCGGTGAACTCTATGCCGGTCATCACGGTGCTGCGGCAGAATTCGGCCACACCAAATACAGCCCAGACGGCGCGCAGTGTCTGTGCGGCAAACGCGGCTGCATAGAAGCCTATGTCGGCGATTACGCTTTATACCGAGACGCGGCTGCGGTGGTTCGTTTGCCGCAGGACGATCATCTGCACCCCAACGAAGACCGTATGATGCAACTGGTCGAGTTGGCGGATAAAAACGATGCCGCCGTGCTCGACCTGTTTGAACGAGCCGGCCGGGTACTCGGTTATGGTGTCGCAAATTACATTGCGCTGATGAGCCCGGAAACCATCGTTTTTTCAGGACCTGGTATCCGCGCGTTCCGGCATTTGGAGGCGGGCATACGGCAAGGGCTGAGCAGCGCGCTGGTCTCTGAACTCATCTGTGAAACGTCCTTAGAGGCGGTGCCCTGGAACAATGATATGACCGGCCTCGGCATCATCGCGTTAGCGTTACAAGAGGTCGACTAACCCCCTTACCAGGCACCTGTAACCATCAACAGAACGCTCTGTGTTCAAATTTCAGTGCTCGATTGACCTGAAAGTATCAGAACTTGGCAAAAACTCACCACTTATAGCCGTCGCAACTTATACTATGCTCCCATTTCCTGTAACCGGTTTCATTTCTGGGAAAGCCACCCCTTATAACGCGTGGGTGGACTAATTTCGACCGGTGACCGGTTACATTTGAATTTTTTAACTAAGCTATTCAGCGAAAACAATCAGGGTAGGCATAGAATCATGCAAACAGAAGTTACTCTCATGGCCCAGCAGAATCTTGTATCCATCAGCCGCCAGGCCGCTGGCGAGGGTATTGTCTTACTTGAAAACAAAGCGCAGATACTGCCGTTGCAAGCCGGTGCAAAAGTATCACTCTTCGGCCGCTGCCAGATAGACACGTATCGCAGCGGAACCGGTTCGGGTGGTGCTGTGAATGTCCCTTATGCGGTAAACGCGTTACAGGGATTGCGGGAAAACGCCGCCATCGACGTGAACGAAACTCTGGTGTCTGTTTACGAAAACTGGATTGGCGAACACCCCTTCGATGACGGCGGTGGCGGCTGGGCAGCCGAGCCCTGGTTCCAAACAGAAATGCCCTTAACGGACGATCTGGTAAAACAGGCCGCTGACGAATCGTCACTGGCTATCGTGTTCATTGGTCGTACCGCCGGTGAAGACCAGGACAATGCCGACGCGGCAGGCAGCTATCGGCTGACCGATGCCGAAGTTGCGATGCTTGAGCAGGTTTGCGCCGGATTCTCCGACGTTATCGTTGTGCTGAACGTGACCAACATTATTGATATGTCCTGGCTGAACACACTAGCCGGGCGCGACGCGATCAAAGCGGTGCTCTACAGTTGGGCGGCGGGAATGGAAGGTGGCCACGCGCTGGCGGATGTGTTGTCTGGCCAGGTGACCCCAAGTGGGCGCTTAACCGATACCAT
Organism: Reinekea sp.; assembly: GCA_050293765.1. Taxonomy (GTDB): domain Bacteria; phylum Pseudomonadota; class Gammaproteobacteria; order Pseudomonadales; family Natronospirillaceae; genus Reinekea. The sequence goes on along the minus strand of JBNKNI010000073.1, from coordinate 5,509 downwards.
TGCCTATCAATTATCGGATTACCCATCGGCTGCCGACTTTGGCCGCAAAGACCGCAATTTTTACACCGAAGACATTTACGTGGGTTACCGGTATTTCGAAACGTTTCACCCACAAGCCGTGCAATACGAATTTGGTGCAGGGCTGTCTTACACCCGCTTCGAGCGCACATTAGAGCATCACGTTATCGAAGGTGCAGGCGTTAACCAGGTGCTGCACCTGGACGTGAAAGTGACCAACACCGGTGATACCTACAACGGCAAAGAAGTGGTTCAGGTGTATGTGGAAGCGCCACAGGGCGTGTTAGGTAAACCCAGCCGCGTGTTAGCGGGGTTCGCCAAAACCGATTGCCTGGAGCCGGGTGACAGCGAAACGCTGCGCATTTCCATTGCCCTGAAAACCTTAGCCTCGTTTGACGATTCCGGCGTAACCGGTCACCTCAACAGCTACGTTTTGGAAGCCGGGCAATACCATGTGTACGTGGGCGGCAGCGTTAGGCAGGCAACCTTAACCAACGCAGCGGTATTGCTGGACGAACTGATTGTGGTGGAAACGCTGAGCGAAGCCTTGGCGCCCGTACAAGCATTCAACCGCCTGAAGCCCGGCGCACAAACCGCCGAAGGCTTGTATGAAAAAGCCTACGAAGCCGTGCCGCTACGACAGGTTTCGTTGGCGCAACGTATTCAGGAAAACCTGCCAGCAGAATTACCCATAACCGGCGATACGAACATTAAACTGGCCGACGTTAAAGAAGGTCGCGCGTCGTTGGAAGCCTTTGTCGCACAGATGAGCGCTGAACAACTAGCCACCATCGTGCGGGGCGAGGGCATGTGCAGCCCGAAAGTAACACCGGGCACGGCATCGGCCTTTGGTGGCGTGACGGACAGTTTGTTTAAACTGGGCATTCCGGTAGCCGCTGCGGCGGACGGACCATCCGGTATTCGTATGGACAGTGGGCACAAAGCCACCCAGGTTCCTATCGGTACATTGCTGGCCTGCACCTGGAACGCACCGCTGAATCAGAAACTGTTTAACCTGATCGGTGAAGAGTTACACGCGAACCAGATCGACACTTTGTTAGGCCCTGGCATTAACATTCATCGGCATCCGCTGAACGGTCGTAACTTTGAATATTTTTCAGAAGACCCGTTGATGACCGGCGTGATGGCCGCCGCGCAAACCTTAGGGTTAAAAGAAGCGGGCGTGTCCGGCACCATCAAGCATTTTGCCGCGAACGATCAGGAAACCGCTCGCACGCTGGTGGACAGCGTTGTCTCACAACGTGCGTTACGGGAAATTCATTTGAAGCCATTTGAAATGGCTGTGAAAGAAGGACAGGCGTCGTCGATTATGACCGCCTACAACCCGATCAACGGCCATTGGACCGCGTCAAACTACGACCTTAACACCACCGTTTTACGTGGCGAATGGGGTTACACCGGTATTGTCATGACCGACTGGTGGGCAAAAATGAACGACTGCGCAGACGCCGGTAAAGAAGATAAAACCTACACCTCTTTTATGGCGCGTGCGCAGAACGACCTGTACATGGTGGTAGAACACGACGGTGCCGAACGTAACGCCATGGGCGACAACACCATGGCCGCGTTGGCCGAAGGCACGTTGACGATTGGCGAGTTGCAGCGCTGTGCCATGAACATCTGTCGCTTCATTATTAACGCCCCCGTGATGAGCCGACCGCTGAAAGCGTTTGAACCCATCAAGGCATTTGCACCCAACCGCAAGCTCGCGACGGAAGGCGCAATCAGTATTGCCAATGAGCTGACGTTGACCGCGAAAAAGAATCAGACATTGGTGATCGACGTGCCGGAAGATGGCATTTACCAATGCTACGGTTTTATTAAATACGACCGTGATTCCCAAGCGCAGTCGACCTGCAGTTTGAGCCTAAATCAGGTATTCAGTATGACCTTTTCTGTGCACGGCACCGACGGGGAACTGCACAAGGTCGATGGTCTGCAAGTGAAGCTCAGCAAAGGGCTTTATGAGCTGAGCCTGGAGTTCGTTAAACCTGGGTTGGAGTTAGAGCGCTTAGGTTTTACCAAGCAATAACACCAAACAGCCTGCTCCGTTCGAGAGCAGGCTTTTCCCTTCGCTGTTAATTCTGTTTCTAGTTCTTGTCGTTCATTTTTATTTTTTTAAAATTTAATTCATCAAAAAAACCTCATAAAAATTCAGGTTATTTTCGACCGTCGGTCATTTTTTTGACAAAGACGATTTCACATTTATGAAAGCGTCAGCGTTCCAACATTTCTGTTATTTTTTTTCGCTTTTATTCATGGGAATTAATCAATTTTTACAAATTTCTGTGCGTTCGTTAGCAGTTTCAAATTCTGGTCCATAAAATTGCGCGGTTGTTTTTTGTTCACCTAAAAACAGATTCCCGCGCGGAACTCAAAAACCAGAGAGAGAAAGTGAATGACCACATTTGCGTTTAAAAGCGCTGCCGCAAGTTTGTTGGCTGTCGCTGTTTTAATGGGGTGTGATGGCGACAAAACGTCATCCGAAACCGAAGATACAACCTTGGACGATATATGGGTACATAATACCTACATTAAAGCTGCGAACGCTGGCGCCGAAGACGCCTTCGGTGGTGCCATGGCAACCGATGGTGAGCTAATGGTGGTTGCCGCCAAAGGCGAAGACAGCAATCAATTGACCGTCACCAACGGTACAACAGCGTCAGAAGACGATTCGAGTACCGACGCGGGTGCGGCATATCTTTATCGCAAATCTACATCCGGTTGGGTTCAGGAAGCCTATTTAAAAGCGCCGGAAGCCACCACTTCCTTTGGTTCAAATGTTGCTGTGTCCGGTACGGTTGTGGCCATCAGTGGCGTGGCCAGCAGTAACTCACAAGACAAAGTCTACGTGTTCGAACAAACCTCCAGCACCTGGGCACATACCGCCACGTTGGTCGCACAAAACGACACCACCGGAACCGGTTGTTTCGGCGCTGGGTTAGCTGTGTCTGGCACCACCATTGCGGTGGGTCATGCCTGTGATGACAGCAACCAAAGCACCATCACTACAAATGCCAGCAACGATGACAGCGCAGTCTCCTCTGGTGCGGTGTATGTGTTTACCAAGGCGTCCAATGTTTGGTCTCAGCAGGCCTATATTAAGTCTAAGGCGAATCAGGTTGGCGCCGCGTTTGGTTCCTCTGTCGCGCTGGATGGTGACACCCTGGTCGTGGGTATTCCACAGCTGGGTATTACCGACGCCGGAACATTCACCACCGACGAAGCCATTGCCAACGCAATAACGGGCATTACCGAAGGTCTCGATTCCGACATCGGCGGTATAGAAATTTTTCAACGTACGGGCACTGCCTGGGCGTTTGAAGCGCTCGTCTCTACGCAAATTACCCAGCCCAGTTCCTACGACCCTGCATCGGGATTATTGGGTACCTCGGTGGCGATCGACGGCGACACCATTGTTGCCGGTGGCACCTACGATTACCTGAACTACAACGCTGTATTGAATGCATCAACCTTAAACGGGCAGGGCGGTCATGCGTTGGCTTACATCGGCTCTGGTGCGGCCATGGTGGTTCAGAAAACCAACAATGAATGGCAGATGCAGGCCTATTTGAAGGCCACTAATATCGGGCCAAATGATGGCTTCGGTGCCTCGGTCGCTATTTCAGGCGACACCATCGTGGTGGGCGCGCCTTGGGAAGACTCTTCCGTAAACGTCACCAAAAACGGTGATGGCGTGGCCGCAAACGACAACAACGCCTCGGCGGCCGGTGCCGCGTATCTGTTCACGCGGGAGAACAGTACCTGGACACAAAAAGCGTATTTTAAAGGCCCAACCAGCGCAGCCAATCAAAACTTTGGCAGCACGGTGGCCATTATTGACAGCAAAACCATTGCGGTCAGTTCGCCACATGAAAACGGCAACGGTAAAACGGTTGAGCAAAGCAAAACCATTTCCGTCAACGGTTCTGTTGCAAAATCTGGCGCGGTGTCCGTCTTTGCACTGGAACCAAACCCAGGCTTAGATGACATCGCCCCAGTTACCCAGCCAAGCGCGACAGCAGGCACGTTCAAGAGTGCGGATCTGCCAACATCCATTACTTTTACCTGTACAGACGAAGGCACCAACAGCCAGGGGTGTGCGAACACTTACTACACCTTGGATGGCAGCACACCCAGCGCTGGTAATGGCACCACCCAGACTTACACCAGCGGTAACGTCTCGTTGAATGCCAGCGCATCCACAACGGTAAAAGTGTATTCGGTGGATAAAAACGGCAACACAGAAACCGTTAAAACATTTGAATACACCCTGGATAACGCTGCGGCGACGACAACGTCCAGCCTTGCAGCGGGCACTTACGCCAGTGGCCAGACTGTTACACTGACCTGTGAAGACGCAGTGAGTGACTGTGTCATTTACTACACGCTGGACGGTTCCACACCGGTGGTACCAACCGCCTCTGCGGACAATACCAGTACCTCAAGCAACACGTATGTGTACTCAGCGCCGATTACCCTCACAGAAACAACCACCATTAAATATTTCTCGGTGGATGCCGCGGGTAATGTTGAATCCACACAAACGCGTGTGTATACCTTCGGAACCGACTCCGACTTTACCGTGCAAGCCGTTGCCGGTGGTGCGATGACTGTGTTGTTGCAGAAAGATGGTTCCGTGAAAACCTGGGGCAGTAATACCTTTGGCACCATGGGGCATACGCCAGGTACCAATGGCGACGTTGATGACACCACCAATGCGATTTACTACAACTCCACGCCGACCACCATCAGTTCGCTGACGGACGTGGTTTCCATTGATGCCGGTTACCGATTCATCGTCGCGTTGAAGTCAGACGGCACCGTTTGGGCATGGGGCCGTAACGAAAATGGTGAACTTGGCCATACCGCGGGCACCGCATCGGACGCCACCTTGGAAAACAGCTATGGCCCGTATTTCGGCTTTGGCGATGTGGATGGCGATGGCTTCGAATACTACAACCCCACACCGACGCAGGTTGCTGGGCTGAGTGGCATCATTGCAATTTCGGCCGGAGCTAACCATGCACTTGCACTGAAATCGGACGGTAGCGTATACGCTTGGGGAGATAACTTCTCTGGGCAGATCGGTCAAAACACATCGTCCGACCAATACGAAACCGCCACTCAAGTGAAAGACACGGCGGGCACGGGTACCTTGGCAAACATCATCGCGATTGATGCCGCAGACAACACCAGTTACGCCGTGGCCGCAGACGGCACCCTGTACGCGTGGGGTGGCAACACCAACTTGCAGTTAGGCTTGGGTGACAACACCAACCGCCTGTTGCCGACTGTTTCCAGCTTAACCGGCGTGGCGAAAGTGAAGGGCGGTTACCAAACCGGCATGGCGTTAAAAACCAATGGCGATGTATACGCCTGGGGTGAAAATGCCAACGGCCAGTTAGGAACAGGCGGCAGCCCAACGGAATCCAGCACACCTATTCAGGTGACCGCTGTAAATTCAATT
>JBNKNI010000072.1:0-12021 GCA_050293765.1 Reinekea sp. | reverse complement strand
CCAAAACGGATGCGACGGTAGGGTTATTTACACCTGATCAGGCTAAATAGAGTTTGCTGGTTCGTACTTGTTTTCGAGAAGGTAGCGCTAGATGTGTTCCCGCCTTTCAAACGACCACGCGAAGCAATTTATGTCTCATAGGTTGTTCAAACAGGGATGGATGAGCAGGTGAGCCGGTCGAAGCCCGAATCGTCAGGCTGGTACGACCCTTGACGGCTAATAAAGCCTAATGAAACCAAGTCAATGCATGTTGCGAAAATAACGGATGCAAAAAATAAGTTTTTGTATGCTCCATTCGGCCGGACCGTTGTCGATTATTCCTCCCAGCGATTAAACCGAATCACATCCATATGACGACCATATACCATGGCCGACTTGGATTTAGGGTTAAAAAAGTATTTCATCCATCCATTGTCCATCCGTTCTTCCCAGTCTCGGACGTTTCCGAACCGTTCAAGATAAAGCTTAATCTTTCTCCGTTTTCCAATATTCCAGATACGGCCTAAAGGATCGTCGTACCAGACCGATTCGACTATGTCGTTTTTTTCATAGATAGCAACGCTAAAATCAGGTGCGTCAACGCGATAGCAGGGTGTGTCGTTGTCATCTTCACGCTGAGGTTCACCTAAGGATTTAAGCAAGGTTAGACCTTCGTTAATGGAAATTCCGAGGGGTATGTGAGGTGTATTTAGACTTTTTGGAAACAAGAAGTTCATGTTCATTCCTTTGTGAAAGATTCGTCGGTTTGAGAATAGAGTGTATGCCGTTATTTGAAGACTCTCTATTGTTGGCGAATTTGAGCACAAATTGAATCATGATTTGCATTTTTTTCTTAGTGGGCGATTCTGGTGATTAAAAATGCAACCTGATCCATCGATTCCGTTTCGTTTTCTAACAGATATATTACTTGGAGGTTTTCCTTCCAAGAGGCGACCCCCTTGAATCCGTTGCGACGTGGCAATTACGTCAGCCAAAGCAGATGCGACGGTTGCGTGATTCACGCCAGCCCTAGGTTTTTGGGATTTGGAGGTTGGTTCTATTTGTTGAGAAAGCTACTCAACTCTCTGTTTTCCTACATTTCAAACGACCACGCGAAGCAAATTATGTCTCATAGGTTGTTCAAACAGGGATGGATGAGCAGGTGAGCCGGTCGAAGCCCGAATCGTCGGACTGGTACGACCCTTGAAGGCGAAAAGTCCACAGTGAAACCTTGTCACTGTGTGAAGCAAATGCCGAAGATAAAACTTTTGCTGCTTAAGTAATTACCATTCGGGCTAGCCACATTAAAACGGCTGAGTCTTGTGTGATTTTTGAGATTCCTTTCTATGTTGCGATTGGTTTATAGTGCGATCTACACTCAATGAAACGCTAAGACAATGAATTTTCGTTTTTTACCCAAAGCCGATACGCCTGAAATAAGTTCTTTCTTTGCCGAGCATTGGGGTGATACGTTCATGGTTACACAGGGCAAGGTACGTCAGTTGAGTGAGTTGTCAGCCATTGTGGCAGAGGAAGACCGGCAGTTGGTTGGTTTGGTGACTTTTACGGTCACGCCAGAGCATTGCGAGATCGTTTCGCTTGATGCTGTTGTGCCGGGCGAGGGAATTGGCACTGCGCTTCTTAATCAATGCTTGTCCCAACTCTTGCCTCACTCAAATCCGATTGTTCTGTTTACGACTAACGATAACCTCAATGCATTGAATTTCTATATGAAAAGGGGGTTTCGTTTGCATCGTGTTCATCACGGAGCGGTGGCATTGGCCCGGAAGATTAAACCCAGCATTCCTTTGCTGAGTGAACAGGGTTTGCCCATCGAAGATGAGATCGAACTGCGCTATTCCGGTCAGTCCCTTTGCTGAACTACTGATGAAAAAGTTACCGCCATAACATCGCCAAATTATTCTGTGCTAAGTACACCTCTATCAATGCCTCGAACACCCACTGGTCTGCCTGGTTTTTTAAGTAGTTCTGTTGCTCAACTTGCAGAAGTGTGCGGTCTCCCTGCTGTTGCAATAAGACCATTTCCTGCCAATCCTGCTCGGCAAGCGCAGCTTCCAATTGCCGGGCGGCAAGTGCGCCTTCACTTAGGGCAAGTTTCTGTGTTAACAGCTGGTAACGTTGCTGCAATTGGTTGCGCTGTTGGGCAAGCTCCATTGTTTTTAACGCCAGTTCCTGATCGAGGTCGGTCAGGGCATCGGCACCGAATTGGCTGCGGCTGAAGCTCAGACTGACACCCAGTTTTACGGCGTTGTCATCAATGTCATATTCGCCGGTAAGACGCACGTCTGGGTTATAGACATGAATATCTGCCATATCACTCGTTAACGTTTGCTGTTGCAGCAAAAGTTGCTCGATATTTTTAGACTGAATTGTTTCCACGGATAGTGTCGCTAATTGCTTCGAGCGCTGAGAAATCAGTTTGGTGAGCGTTTCAACGTTAATGTCCGGGACCACCACGTCAGTACCGACGAGTACCTGCAACGCTTGTTGAGAATCCAACAGGGAGAGCTGCGCGGCGTATACCGCCTGTTGTGCGCTGACGCGTTGCTGGGTAGCCTCGGCAACATCGCTGGCACTGGCCATACCCTGTTGCAGTAAACTGCGTTTGGACTGCTCCTGCGCGGCGGTTAATGTCGCATCCTGTTCTGTCAGGTTTAGCGTTTGTTCGGCTTTGATGACCGCTAACACCGCTTGCTCAACATTGTTAACCAAAGTGAGTTGGTCATAGGCCAGTGTTAGTTTTGCCTGTTGCAATTGTTCACGGTCACTGGCACTGACCAAGTCATCCGCAAACGGGCTGAAACTGAATGAGACAGACGATTGTTTATTACTGTCGATTTGCGCACTGAGGGATAAGGTTGACGTCAACGCCACATCCCCTTTTACAGTGACCACGGTGGTGGCCGGCAAATCCTGTTGCAGATTTTTCTGTGTCAGCGCGCTGGTGCTGATGCTGGCACGGTCCAACAAATCACTTTGCAGCGCGTCCGCTCGCTGTGACAATGTCCAGTCATCGGTCTTGAGTGTCAGGCTGTTGGTTACCGCCTGTTGCTGAATCTCTGATATCGGCAGTCGGTCCAGATCAACGGCAAAAGCAGATCCAACACAAAACAATAGGGTCGCGGAAAGTAGAGTTACGACATTACGCATCTCGCAAACCCTCCGCGATGGGACGTTTTGCCAAGCTTATTAAAGGCAGCACCCCAAAGACACCGCCAAACAACAACGCGGAGCAAACGCCGACCCCGATTGCGATCGGTTGAATCAGAGAATCACCCAACTCGCTGGCTTCCAGCCCGTTGAAAACCGCCGCAACCATGTCGGTCAATGGGGCAGCAAAGAAGTAAGCCAGGGCGATACCGATCATTGCACTGATGCCGCTGAGGACGAGCGATTGCATAAAGAATTTCTGAACGATTGCGGGTATTGATGCCCCGAGGGCACGCTCGAGAGAAATGGCGCGTCGTTTACCGAGTATCTCCACCAACATAATGCTGAGAATTCCGATCGCGCCGGACACCAGCAAAATGAACCCGAGCAGGTTAATCACCAAAGTAAAACTCTGAACGCTATCTCGGGTTTCCTGAAGTGTGGTGGAGGGGGATTGCATAGTGCCTTCCCATATGTTCAGGGAAATATCGTCACCGTATTCCAGAGTTAATACATCGCGGATCTGTGCGTCTGCGTTATCGTTGTCAGCCACCTTTACGACGAAGGTACTGGCGATAAATTCCAGCATGCGGCTAACGTTACCGTCACCCCCCTGAAAAGCAGCCGTATAAGGCACGATAATATCGGCAATACCATAGGCTGTACGCTTAAGTTCATCGGCGTCTTCGTATACACCGGCGATGGTATAAAGTGTGGGTGCCTGCGTTGCATTGTTGTTACGCGGACCAAAGGTACGGGCAGGAGTTTGTACCTGTTGATCGATGGCGCTGTCGGCAGAGCCAAACAACAGAATGGCGGTACTCTCAGACAACCACATTTTTTTGCTGCCGTTGTCGACGTCCGATTCCGTCATCGGCAGTCCAGAAAGCAAGTCCAGGTCCATCACGTCCAGATACGCTTCGCTCGTGCCCACCACGGTGCGCAGTTGATATTTCTGACCGTGCGTGGTGACCTGATTAAACGGCGTCGGCATCAGTACCGCTGCTTCTGTGGCGCCTGAAACGCCCGCGGTCACCAGGTTGGAAGCCTGCATATCGAGTTCGGCCGGGCGGACGCGTTCGTATGTGCCGTCGGCTTGCAGCTCGGTATTGCTGACGGTATAGACCACACCTTCGGCGTTCACTTTGGTGTCCAATAACTGGGTAAACAGAGTGGAGATACTCAGCGCGAAAATCAGAATACCCACGCCAATGCCGAGTGATAAAAAAGTAATGAGCGATTTAAGCGGATTGTTCCGCAAGTTTTCGAGGGTTTCAAAAAAAACATTCATGGTTCAGCTCCTATTCCACTCGGATTGCAACAGCGGGTGGAATGCGCGCCGCGTAAACGGCCGGTACCAGGGTAAATAACAGGGCAATGCCCGCAGCGGCCAACATGCCGAGTACGATTGCGTACACAGGTAACGCGCCATCGCTGCCGGACTGCATCAGTAACGCAGAAAAACCGAACGCAATTGCCATACCCGCAAGTGCCCCCAGGCTGACCACGACACCGCTTTCACCCAAAAATAAATTGAAGATATGCCGCCGCGATGCTCCCAGCGCCATTAAAATACCAACCTGCTTGCGTCGACGAATGGCTCGCGAATACAAAATGTTGGAGACATTCACATTGGCGATTAGCAAACCGGCTAAGGCCAGAATCAGTGTCATCAATGCGGTTTTTTCTTTGCGATCGATCGCCTGTTCAACTGCCGAGCGAGGTACGCTGGTGGCGGTATTGCCCACGCCGTATGACGTATCGAACCAGCTGCTTAACTGCTCGGCCGCGGCGTTGAGTTTGCTCGCATCACTTACAGCAAAATGCAACGTTGTATTGTTCCCTCCACCGGGTCCTCGGAAAGCCAGAGCCCCAGTGTTGTCTTGTGCCAATCGTGATGGCATAAACACCATGGCGTCCAGGGTCGTGCCCGTGGGTTGTAACGTTCCAATGATGGTGTAAATGTTGGTAAAGGACGCCAGTTGCCGATTCAGATTTTCGCCATCGGCAAATAAGGTTTTTGCCAGTTCAGCACCCAGCACAACCACTTTGTTGCCCTGTAGCAAGTCGGCTTCCGTGAACAAACTGCCGTCAGCAATGGTCAGGTTCATCGCTGAAAAATAGTCGGTGGTGACTGAATAACCGGACACTTCATCGAGCTGTGGCTGAGGGCCTTCCACGCTCGCAAACTCCATTGGTGGACGTTCATTAGTCGCCGTGTCTTCGGTGTTGATGTCAGGTGCCGCTGAGTTCGGATTACTGTTTGTATCGCTCGTCTCTGGTGGTGCGTCCGGTGGTGCGAAATTGAAATCGCTGGTGTTAAAGCGCAAACGGGTGCGTTCGGCCAGGTAGGCGAATTCAATGTCTGGAGACAATTGCGCCGCCTCAAGGTCATCAATCGATAACGTTACGGTCTCATCCTGCGTTAATACCACCGGTGTGGTCATCTGATCGGACGATTCGCGGCTGGAGACCACAATTTCGCGGTACTCCGGCAACTGCAACAAAGCGTCACCGTCGACACGCGCTTTCTCGACCATGGCCAATCCAGAGGTCGTTGCACCAATGGCAATGGCCAAACCGAGTACCAGTAACAGAGACTCTAACGGGTGCGCCCACAGCATGCGCAGACTGAGCGTCCAGTCTTCACGTGTTTTCATCGGCGGACCTCACTGTGCAGTAAACCATCCTGAATATTGATGACACGCTGGGCCATGTCGCCCTGCGCGTCGTTGTGCGTGACCATCACGATGGTGGTGCCGCTGCGGTGCAATTCGGTCAGAATGTCGAGAATTTCCTGACCCTTGTCGGTTGGTAAGTTGCCCGTTGGTTCGTCGGCCAGTATCAGGTTGGGTTGGTTACTGAGTGCACGAGCAATGGCCACACGTTGCTGTTCACCACCAGAAAGCATGGTCGGTAAATGTGTCATCCGGTGCGACAGCCCAACGCGATCAAGTAACTCTGCCGCGCGCTGTTTGCGTTCGGCAAAACCGATACCGGCGTAGCTCATAGGCAGCATCACATTTTCGATCGACGATAATTCCGGGAACAGGTTGAAACTCTGAAAGATAAAACCAAAGTGCCGGTTGCGAATGCGCGCCTGTTCTTTGTCGGGCAGGCTGGTGATGTTGTGCCCTTCCAGAAAATAAGCGCCACTGCTGGCATTATCCAGAATGCCCAGAATATTCATCAGGGTCGATTTGCCGGAACCGGATGGTCCCATGATGGCAACAAACTCACCCTGTTCAATGGTGAAGGAAATGTCATCCAGAGCGCTGACATTGGTGCCGCCCAGGTCGTATTTTTTGGCAATGTTTTCTAAGCGGATCATGATTATTCCCCAGCTAAAGTGATGTTGGTTTCATTAATAAAGTTTTGATACCCAGAGGTGATGACGGTGTCGCCCGCACTCAGACCAGACAGGATCTGGACGGTGTTACCTTCGATACTGCCGATTTTCACACTGACTTTTTCAGCGCGATTACCAATGACGCGGTACACGTATTTTTGTCCACCGGTGGTCAGGTAGGAGCCTCGTGGCAAGGTCAGTACATCCGGCTGTGTGCCAAGCGTGAAGACGCCCACCGCGGTGCTGCCCAACAGATAACTCGCGCTGCTGTCGTTAGGCGTCACGTCGACATCGATGGTGGCACCGAGACCGTCCGATGAGGTTTGAGCCACCTTACCAATCGCACTGATAGTACCGGTGGTCCAACTGGAACCGACGTTGATTTCAACCGGGTCCTGCATCGAAATTAACGAGGAATACTCTTCGGCCAATGCCAGATTGAAGACCACACTGCTCGGGTCGGCGATGGTGAACAGTTCTGCATTCATCTCAATCGCGCTGCCGGGCACCGACAGTTCACTGGCGATACTCAGAACTTCGCCAGCCATAGGGCTCTTAATGCGGGTGGCCTCTTTGTCGGCCAGCGCGCGCGTTAATTTCAGTTCAATGGTGTCGATATTGGCTTCACTGGCAGCGAGATCGTATGCCTGTAATTGCTGGTTTCGCTCGTTGCTGCGCAACGTTTCGGCCAGTTCACGTTGCTTGTCGGCCAGTTCTTCCTGTTTGGTTTCCAGATCGGTCACCGGCAAACTGTTCAGTGCAACCAGTTGCTCGTACTTGGTCACGGTTTTGCTCAGTGTTTCAATGTCTGATTTCAGCTGCACAATCTGATCGGCCTGATTTTCGTTTTCGATTACCTGCGTCAGCGTTAAGCGCTGCAGCGATAGTTTTGCGCTGTCCAAGCTGGCGCGCAGGTCTTCAATGGTTTCATCCAGATCCGGTACGGTCAGTTCGGCCAGTACATCGCCTTTGCTCACCGTGTCACCGACCGCAACCAACAACTGGTCGGCGTAGCTTTCCTGGGGGTTGGTTAGCACCATCTGGCGAGGAATCTGCGTGGTGCCACTGGCCTGTTCGGTTTGCACCAGGTCCGTTAAGGTCACAACGGCGGTGTCGTAGTCGGCCAGCACGTAGCCTGTATCACGGGGAATCAGCGTGTAATAAGCAGCCCCGCCCGCAATGGCGAGTGCCGCAATCACGGTCATGGCCAGCTGGCTTTGCTTTTTCGCCCCGGCGCTGCGCGCCGGTTTGACATTGTCGGTATTCACAATGGCAGTCATAGTGGGTTGTCCTGTTTCGTTCGGAAAATGGTCAGCATATGCATGACACCACTATATCCGCGCGGTTATTGCGCTGGGTTAAGCCGGGGTAAACGCTATGTTAAATTTGTAAAAAGTGATGCAAAGGGACTCTGGGCACGTGGCGAAGCAGGCTACACTGAAGGCATGAAAACGAAATCGACTTTGATGAAACATATCGCGCCTCGTCTGACATCCGCCAATGGTTGGTTCCTGCTGCTGGTATCCGTCGTGTTACTGGTGCTGGCGTTGTTGGTGCGGCAACAGATCAACTGGTTGAACCAAGCCTCAGCCAGTGCGTTGTTGTCTGGTCAGAAAGAGTTGGCGCTGACCCTCACCCAAGGCATCGACACCATCCGTAATGAACTGCAAGCCGTTTATCGGGATATAGAAGCTGGACAGACCCAAAGTGATCTTGTTGAAGAGGTGTTGCTGATTCCGGTGTCGAAACAATGGCCGGAGTATCCAACAACCGATGCCCGCCACACTTGGGTGGAGACCTTTAAGGCCGTCACCCCGGACCGCAGTGGTCCCTTTGATCTGGAACGACTCTTCGCCAGGCAGCGCACCGCCAATCAGTTTCTGCTGATCAGTGGTCATCGCAGTGAGGCTGACAGCGTGAACCTGGAAATCCGAATAGTGACGCTGGACCTGACCAAGCTGACCAAAACACTGTTGCAACCGGCTCTGGCCGAAACGCTGTTGAATTACGATTACCGTATTGCCTATGGCAACACCGTGTTGCTGCAGGTCGGAATTATTCCCGATACTCAAGCGCCGGAATTGACCTTACCCTTAACCCGACTTATGCAAATACCGGTGGCAGAACGACGGCAACGACCCGGTAACGACGACAACGCGAATCCACGTTCGCAATTCGACCGTGATTTCGCTTGGTTGTTTGACGGAATCCTCAATGCCATTCAGCAAACTGAAACGACCATCGCCGATACCGACATCGCGCTCACGGTTTACTCACCAAAAGGTGCGCTGACCGAACAAATAGCGTTTCAGAAATGGCGGAACAGTGTGTTTTCGATTTTGGTATTGGGGCTGTTGACTGTCACGGTTCTGCTTCTGGTCGGTATGACCCGTCGCATGCGCGCACAGCAACAACGGGAGCGGGATTTTATTGCGACCATCAGCCATGAATTGCGTACGCCGCTTACGGTGATCCGCTCTGCCGCCGACAATTTAAAAGACGGCATGGTCACCTCAGCCGAAAGCATTACTCGCTACGGCCTGGAGATCAGCAAGCAGAGTAAGCGCCTGTCGCGCATGATCGACACCACCTTAACCTTTTCCGGATTGCCCGGCCGAGACAGCCAGCAATTGGAAACGGTCGAGGGCAGAGCGTTTTTTGAGGAGTTGTTTTCGCCGCTCGTGCAATTGGCCATCGAGCAGAACGTGACCTGTCATCTGGCCATGCAACACGTCGACTTCCCTATGAATATCGATGTCGATGCGGTTCGGGTTATTGCCCAGAACCTGCTGATGAATGCGCTGATTCACGCCAAACCGAAAACCGGACCGGCACATGTTTGGATTCAGGTCGATGTGCCGTCGTCAGATACGTTGCGACTGCGTGTCGCCGATAACGGACCCGGTATTGCCAAAAAAGAACAGCGCAAGGTGTTTGCGCCGTTTGTGCGCGGTGCGCGCAGCGAACAAGAGCAATTGCCGGGTACCGGGCTGGGTTTGAGTCTGGTGCAGCGAACCGCTGCCATACTGAATGGCTCTGTCACCTTGCAGAGCCCTTATCAAAGCGATACCGGGCCAACCGAACAAGGTTGCTGTTTTACCGTGGAACTGCCGTTGGAGATTGTTGATGAACGCTGATGTTCTGTTCATTGAAGATGACGAGGGGATCGCCTTTATGGTGCAGGACCGTCTGCTGGCCGAAGGATGTCGGGTAACGCATTGTGCGGATGGGCTGCAAGGTGAGAAAACCGCGCGCGAAGGCGCATTCGATATTATCCTGCTCGACGTGATGTTACCCGGCAAAGACGGTTTTCAAATTTGCCAGTCGCTGCGAGAAGCGAAAGTAAGGTCGCCCATTCTGATGCTGACCGCGCGCACCACCAATATTGATACCATCATGGGTCTGAAACTGGGAGCGGATGATTACCTGACCAAACCCTTTGACATGCAGATCCTGCTCGCTCGTATGGAAGCCTTGCTGCGCAGAGCGGGTGAACACTCAATCAGTAAAAACACCGCACCTGAGCAACACCATTTTGGTGACTTTATTCTGAACGATACCACCGGAGAGCTGACCCGCGGAGAGCAGGTGGTGAGCCTGAACGCGCAGGAGTACCGCTTGCTGTCTTTCTTTGTGCACCACCCGGATCGTGTTTTCAGTCGCGACGAACTGCTCAACGAAGTTTGGGGTATCGAATCCGACGTCAGTACCCGAACGGTGGATGTGCACGTGGCCTGGTTGCGTAAAAAAATCGGCGATGTGCCGGTGGCCAAGCATCTGTTCACGTTACGCAATCGTGGTTATAAATTTGTTTGCTGATCGTCGGGTGTTTCCTGTGGTGTAAACTTGCCACGTTGAATTAAAAACTGGACCGCTTCACCGGCGGTCATACCCTCATTGGCGCAGGAATGAAAACGCATTTCTTCCCCGAACGTCCCTATGATCGTCTGCACCAGCGACTCGCGGCTGTGTGGTCCCGGATGGTTAGCCAGCACAGTTAAAATATCATGAACGTGCGTTTGCATGATGGCGCTTCCCTTGTATTGAAAAGTCACTATTGCAGCGCAATGCAAACCGATTTACCTTGAGAACAGTCAAGCGATGACGTCGCCTGTGTTTCGACACAAACGGTCATCAACAACGTCATGAGGTTCACCAAGATGGAATATCGACTGTCCAGTGCATATAACATGGAACTTGCCAAGCAGAAGGTTTATAAACGCAGTTATCAGGTGACCGATGAAGCCACACAAAAAATGCTCGCTCATAGTGATGTGTTTGGCTACGTGTCTCACGATGCGATTACCGTTCAAAACGACTTCGGTGATGTTGCGACGCTAGCACCGAACCGCAAAATAATGCCGTCTGAGTGGACCTTGTCCGATGTTAAAAAGGTACCGTTGTATACCTACGCTCGACTGTCCCTGGTCAAAGCCATGAACCCGTTTGGACGCGATGTGATGACCGTCACCGATGCCCGTTCCGCTCGCACCTTTTATTTGCGAAACACCACTGAAAGCAAATTGGATTTGCTGTTAGGACCCTCCTCAACCGATTGGGTTTTGTTTGAGGGCGACGCGGTTGTCGGGTATTTGGATAGACGAAAAGACCCGAATGCGCCGTTACCCGGTAATAAAGTTCTCGCTTCATTGAAGCGGTTTATGCAGTCGTCAGACTGGGTTTTTGTGTCAACGGAAACCGAGCCCGCGTTGAGTGCCTCGGGTTATCTGATATTAATGTTATTGTTTGAAGAATTGACCAAAGATACCGGTTGAATGGGGCGGGTTCATTCGCTAACCAACCAGGCGTTTGCCTGTTCAACATCAATGAACGTTTCGTAGCGCACGTGGCTTAAACTCATCATCACTTTCCAGCCATCGAACGCACCTTCCAACCGGCGTTTACCGCCGGTCACGATGGCCACCTTGGGTTCACGGGATACATCTTTAAGATTATTAATAGCGTCGGCGGTTTGTTCCCAAAAACCCGGGTCACCGGAAATTTTTTCCACCGCCGAAAAATCATATAAACCGTCCTGATTGCCATCAAAAAGCGGGTCTTGAGCCAGCTCTTTCAGATGGAGATTGAAGTCGACATAATCGAGAGTGGGTTCGCTGACAGCGGTAATAAGATTGCGATCGGGGTCAATGCTGAAATGGATTCGGGAACTCGGCATACGGCGTCCTACGGCTACTGCTGACAGCAGAATAGCCGGAAACCCTGAAATTTCCAGCCAGAGGCCTGTCAAAAAGCTGGTTTGCTGCGAGTGATCGTGTATAAATACCCGCCGAATGCACACCAAAAAGACCATTATTCTGTTTGACGTCTGTTGCGCGTTGAACCTTTGAACTTCTGACTCAGGACACTAGGAACCCATGTTATGCAAACGCAATTGAAGAGTCGTGATGGACATGAACTGAACGTATGGATTGAACCTGCCACCGGTGAAGCCAAAGGTGGGGTCATTATTCTGCAGGAGATTTTCGGTGTCACCGAGCAGCTGAAGGGCGTCGCTCGCCGGT
>JBNKNI010000071.1:0-12027 GCA_050293765.1 Reinekea sp. | reverse complement strand
CTTTGGTTTTCAGCCCTGCCTGCCACTTTCTTCGAACGGTCGCTTGAGCGTGCATCCCTGCACGCGCGGCGCTTTCAAGGGCATCCATGCCCTTGAATCCGTTGTGGCGTGTCCGTCATGTCAGCCACAGCAGATGCGACGATTCAGTTATTTACGCCAACACCGCTGAAATCGAATTTTGCGATTCGGTTTTTAAATCGGAAATGCAACGAATGGTGCTGTTTTTTTCTCGCCTTTCAAACGACCACAGTAAGCAATTTGTGTGTTGTTCAAGCATGGATGCTTGCACAAGTGGGCTGGAAATGGCGTTCCGACGTTTCGGTGTACGTCACGAAGGATCTGTTGAAAACGATATTGAGACGTGTGATCAGTCGTTTGCGGTGGCTGTTGAAATTGCTAAGCCACTTAAGTTGAATGAATCGATCTCAGCAGCGTTAAACTCAGCAACGATTTTTCCAAGGTTGTTCTCTATACTGCACCATTCCATATCATCCTTATTTCGACGGAACTTAAATGGCAGCCCTTTCTGTTTCAACCGACCCAGCCAAACTCGATATTGATTTCATTTACCAATTCTTAAGCACTGAAGCTCGCTGGTGTTTGGGGATTCCGCGCGCAGTGGTTGAAAAATCCCTAAACAACAGTCTTTGTTTTGGGGTCTACGATGACAATGTTCAGGTTGGTTTTGCCCGGGTGGTAACGGACTATGCCACCTTTGGGAATCTGGTGGACGTATTTGTAATCCCGGATCGGCGCGGGCAGGGTATTGCTCGAATGTTGCTCGAGGCCGTGGTGACGCACCCGGATTTAATCGGTTTGCGTCGGTTTACGCTGGCAACATCCGATAAGCATGAGTTGTATCGGAAGTTCGGCTTTACCGAACTCGGGCGCCCGGAGATCTTTATGGAGCTATTCAGGCCGGATGTTTACAAAGATTCCTGAAACGTTTTTGAGTAATGATCTCTACGCTAGTTTTTAGAAGATGCGCACTAGGGTCCGGGCGAGCTTTGCCTGCGAAAGTTTGCTACCTGTGCAAATAAACCGGGCGCCTGTGAAGCAAAGACGCCCAAGTCAGATGATCAGAACGTTACCACGGTTAAATCATTCTGGATGTCGATACGGCTCGGTTGCAGATTAAACAGATAGGGTTGAAAGTGCCCATCGGTACGAGCGAAATAGAGATGAATAGGTTGTTGTTTTAATCGTTGCGATGCAATTAATGCTACCAAACCAAATTCCGTTTCGTGATAACCATTCTTCCACAAATGCTGTTTCGCACCGCCGTTGGCGTTCATCCAGACGCCGCCGTATTTTTTATCGACAAAATTGTTCAACCACATCTGATAAACGTCAGGTAAATACCGACTGTAGTCTGGATTGTCCAATGCCAGTGTCGCTGTCGCTTGGGTTAGTTCAGCAAACTCCCACCAGCTGCTGCTGTTGCTTTGGATCTGATTGCCCCATTGACTGAAACCTTGAGGATGCTCACGAAAGCGGATCGCTTGTTGAATAATTTTGTCGATACCGTCGGTACCGATTCCCTGGTAACGCTCGTCGCCCAACAACTGTCCGGCAATGTAAATCATCCAATAGGTTTTCACACTGTGGCCGAAATCGTTGTGGCGCTCGCCAGGGTCATTAAACTTACCGTTGACGAGTTGCCCGGCAAAGCGGTTACGGTCTTCGATATGAAATTTATCCAACATCGCCTCGACGATAAAACGGATATCCGCTGCCCATTCTTTTTGCATGGCATCTGGCAGGTGAGAATACACCAGTAACATGTAAGCGTTGAGTTGATCCAATTGTGCGACCAATTCTTGATTCTTGGCATCGCCGGGCATCTGATCTTCCAGAGTCCAAGCCAACATGTTTTTTTCTTTGTTTACGTATTGCGCCATGATGTGATTTTTTAACAGTTCTATTTTGTCGAGCAGTGCCGGGTCACCGGTTAGGTAATATGCCATGGCTAAGCCGACTTGCGCATAAGCAAGGTCTTGTGATGTTCTTTGCGCCGGACGGTATACCGCCTTACCTTCGCGGAGGATGGTAGCCACAGAGCCGGTATCTTCAAAACGAGACAGCAGTTCGGTCAATCCTTTTTGCATGGCGGTATAGGCCTGTTTGTTTCCCGTCATGTTGAACAGCACACCATAGGCATAAACTTGCCGGGATAACATGCGGGTGTAGTTATTCGGTAAACCTTCGGCAATCCAGGGAGCGCGCAACTCGCGACAAAGGTCGGTGATATCCGGCAGCTGTCCATCGTTACAGCGTGAGCTGCTGAATTGCAACGCTGTGTCTGTTCCCCAGAATTTCCACAAATCTTGGTTGGCATAATCGAGCCACACCGACTCCTCTGGCAGGTCTGCAATGGCTTGTTCGGTCGGGTAGTCTTCAAGGGTTGTAATACCGGATTTCACCGGTTTCAGAAACGCCAGTGCGTTGTTGTCTTTCTGAGTATCATCAATACGCTGGAAAATGAATTCGCCAAAAGTGGTGCGTCTGATTTGCATATAAGGGGATCCGTCAGTTCGCGCAATGGTTTGCGAATCGTCGGTAAAGCGGAATGTCTGTGCCGACAGATCATCGTCGTCTTGAGAAAGGTTGTCCAATATGACCTGAATGGCCGACGAAGACGTCGTCACGATCTGAATATCAATGATGTCGCCATCGACACTGGCTTGCCAATGTCCCTGTGACCATTGGGCAGCTAATGCTGGCAAAGCTGCTAGCCAAAACGACAATATAAGCAGGGCTCTGTTCATGATGCGTTCCTTCAAATAACGGTTATTAACACAAGATTACCAAAGGGGCGTTGATTTGAAGTGGCGGAATCTGGTCAAGGTCTAGTCTGAGCCAGTCAACCGTGATAGATCGAATAGTTGATGTAAATCAATTTAATACAAATGATAATTATTTGCATTTAGGTCGGGTAGTCCTTAAAATCGCCAGCCATTATTCATTGAAGAGGTTTGTCAGAGTGAAATTACGTTCCCTGTCTCGAGTTATTTTGGGTGTTGCTGCAACAGGTGTATTTGCGCTGCAAATGGCCAACGCTGAGGTCAATGTTTATTCGTCTCGCCAGGAAGCGCTAATCAAGCCATTGCTGGATAAGTTTACGGAGCAAACCGGTACCAAAGTTAATCTGATTACCGGTGGTGACGACGCGTTGATTACACGACTGGAAACTGAAGGGTCGAAGTCACCGGCGGATTTGTTGATTACCGCGGATGCGGGTCGCTTGCATCGCGCAAAAGAAGCCGGTGTATTGCAGGTGCTCGACAGCGCTGTCGTGAATGAACGAGTGCCACAGAATATGCGCGACACAGACGGCTATTGGGCTGGGTTGACCATGCGTGCGCGACCGATTTTTTATGTGAAAGGGCAGGTTGATCCTGCGAACTTGTCGACCTATGAAGCTTTGACGGATTCAGCGTTTGCCGGTCGTATCTGCATCCGGTCATCAAGCAACATTTATAACCAATCCTTAATCGCGTCTATGATTGAAGCAGAAGGTGAAGCCAAGGCTGAAGCGTTTGCCAAGGGCTTGGTAGCAAACCTTGCTCGACCACCAGCCGGTGGGGATACCGACCAGCTTAAGGCAGCTGCTGCTGGTTTGTGTGATATTGCGATTGCCAATACCTATTATTTTGGACGTCTTGCGAATTCAGACAAGGCAGCTGATCGCGAAGTGGCCGAAAAACTGGCGGTGTTTTGGCCAAACCAGAACGATCGTGGCACGCATATCAATGTCAGCGGCGTGGGTCTGACAGCGGCTTCCAAGAATATTGATGACGCCACGGCATTGATCGAATTTATGCTCATGGACGAATCGCAAACCTGGTATTCCGAAGTCAATAATGAATACCCGGTCGTGGCGACGGTTAAACCGTCTGACACACTTGCTAGCTGGGGTACATTCAAGGCAGATGCGTTGAACCTCACGGTTTTAGGTGAGAATAATCGCAAGGCCGTTGAGTTGATGGACCGCGCTGGCTGGAAGTGATATTAATTACCTCTGAATAAAACACCCTGCGGGGTGTTTTTGTCGTTGTTGTTTGTGTTTTGAGGTTTTCTTGCAAATTCATCGTTTAGGTCGTCTGTCGTATTTGGCCATCACTACCGCCTTGGTGCTGAGTGTGCCCATTTTGGTGATCGCTGGTTTTTTGTTCACAGGCGCTACCGATGTTTGGGTTCATCTCTGGCAAACGGTATTGCAGGATTATGTTAAGAACTCACTGGCGTTAATGGTTGGTGTTGGAATCGGCGTATTGATGCTTGGTGTGGGTTCCGCCTGGTTGACCAGCTGTTGTGACTTTCCACTTCGTAAGCCGTTAACCTTGTTGTTGCTGATGCCAATGGCGATGCCCGCTTACATTATTGCTTATACCTACACCGGACTATTGGATTTCGCAGGGCCGGTACAGACGGCGATTCGGGATTGGACCGGGTTGCGTTACGGGCAATATTGGTTCCCCGAAATACATTCGCTAACGGGTGCCATGTTGATGTTGTCGTTGGTGTTGTACCCGTATGTGTATTTAATGGCTCGCGCCGCTTTTTTGTCGCAGTCGGCGCATGTGTTGGATGTCAGCCGTTCGTTGGGTTTGCCGCCTATCCTGGGGTTCTTTAAAGTTGCCTTGCCCATGGCCAGGCCGGCTATTGTTGCGGGATTATCCTTGGCTTTAATGGAAACGCTGGCCGATTATGGCACCGTTCAATATTTTGGTGTTTCAACATTCACAACCGGTATTTTCCGCACTTTCTATGGATTCGGTGACGCGGCGGCTGCCGCGCAATTGTCTGCGGTGTTACTGGGGTTTGTGTTTTTACTGGTGGCCTTGGAAAAGTACTCCCGGCGCCGTATTTCATATTTTTCTAACGCAGAGTTCAATCCCGTATCAAAACGTATGTCGTTGACCGGCTTACGCGCTTATGTAAGTACCTTTGCGTGCATGATTCCTGTGCTTTTTGGTTTTTTATTGCCGGCAGGTGTGCTGATCCGTTGGTCGTTGCTGTCTAACGAGTGGCAGCAATCGTCTTTTGTCGACATTGCTGTAAATTCGTTATCGTTAGCGGCAACGGCTGCCTTTATTTCTGTTCTATTAGCGCTTATTCTCGCGTATGCGGTGCGGTTGCAACCGTTTAAGCTGACTCGATTTTCGGTTCAGCTGACATCACTTGGCTATGCGTTACCCGGCACTATTATTGCGATTGGCGTCATCATTGCTTTTGCGTGGCTCGACCATACCATTGTGCCTGTCTTTGAAAAGCTGTTCAGTGTGAATCTTGGATTATTGTTTTCCGGAACTTTGGTGGCGCTTTTGTTTGCCTACACCATACGGTTCTTAGCGGTATCGTTGGGTTCGGTTCAGAGTGGGCTGAATGCCATTAAACCCAGCCTGGATTCGTCGGCCCGTTTACTCGGGCGTAAACCTTTACAGGTACTGAGGGAAATTCATGTTCCTTTGTTGCGCGGCACGGTACTGACGGCGTTCTTAATCGTGTTTGTTGATGTGTTAAAAGAATTACCGGGAACCATTATTCTGCGGCCATTCAACTTCAATACCCTGGCGGTGCGAGCTTACGAATTGGCTTCCGACGAGCGCTTGATCGATGCGGCGCCCGCGTCCTTGATGATTGTTCTGGTCGGTTTGATTCCCGTGTTTTTGCTGAACCGTTCTATTACAAAGAGTTAACTGATGAATCCATCTTTGTCTAAACCAAATCATTTGTTGGTTCAACATGTTGAGGTTCGTTACGGCGATGTGGTTGCCGTGTCGGACGTTAATTTGCAACTGCATGAAGGGGAGATAGGCTGTTTGCTGGGACCCAGTGGTTGCGGGAAATCCACCCTATTGCGGGCGATTGCTGGTTTTGAAAACCTCACCAATGGCAGCATCCATATGGGGGAGGAATGCTTGTCAGATGCACAGATGACTGTCGCAGCGGAAAAGCGTGGCATCGGCATGGTTTTTCAGGATATCGCTTTATTTCCGCATTTGACGATTGAACAAAACATTGCCTTCGGTCTGCAAAAGCAATCTGCTGGCGAACGTCACAGCCGTGTTACCCAGTTGTTGGATTTGATTGGCCTCAGTGGAATGGAAAAGCGGTACCCGAACTCACTCTCTGGCGGTCAACAACAGCGTGTTGCATTGGCTCGGGCAATGGCGCCGAAGCCCAAGATTTTGTTAATGGACGAACCGTTTTCTGGGTTGGATGCTACCTTGAAAGAAACCCTGGTTCCGGAAGTTCGAAATATTCTGCTAAAGGAAAATATCACTGCGCTGGTGGTCACGCATGACCAGTTGGAAGCGTTCACCATTGCGGACAAAGTTGCCTTGATGAACCGGGGGCAAATTGAACAGTTTGACACGCCGTATACCATCTACCACCAGCCGCAAACCCGGTTCGTCGCGGACTTTATCGGGCAGGGATACTTCATTCCGGCAACGGTTTTGAATGACCGGCAAATCAACACGGATTTGGGTGTGCTTGAGTTGATTCACCCGACCCCTCTTGCCGCCGAAACACAAGTCGATTTATTAGTCCGCCCAGACGACGTATTGCATGACGATAACAGCGACTTCATGGGGATCATTACCAGCAAACAGTTTAAGGGCACCTTTTTCCAATATCAGGTGACTCTGACGAACGGCAGAAAGTTACTGTGCATTGCGTCGAGTCACCATAACCATGGTGTCGGGCAGAGGATTGGCATCCGGCTCGACTTGGATCACTTCGTCATGTTTGCCGCAGAAACAGAGGCAGCGACCTAAGTCTCACTGACTTCTTAATATTTCTTCAGGCGCAATGAGACCAATACAGTGCAGCCTAAAAGAATGGTTGCTGCCAGTAGT
Organism: Reinekea sp.; assembly: GCA_050293765.1. Taxonomy (GTDB): domain Bacteria; phylum Pseudomonadota; class Gammaproteobacteria; order Pseudomonadales; family Natronospirillaceae; genus Reinekea. Next base: position 5,161 of record JBNKNI010000071.1, on the reverse strand, counting down.
GTCATGTTTAAGCCGGCCAAAACAAACAGCCAACCGGACAACAGGGTGCCCAACAAACGACCCAGTGCATTACTCATGTAGTAGAAGCCCACATCGAGCGACACACCGTCATGACGGGCCCAGTTCACTATCAGGTAGCTGTGAACAGCGCTGTTAATGGCAAAAAGAAAGCCAAACCCCAGCAGCAAGAGTGCGGTTGATGCCGCATTCAAATCGTAAAAGCGATCCAGCAACCAAATGATCCCAGTAAGTACGGTGAGCGGTATTGCTGCGAGCAGCGCCAGTTGGCCACCGTTTATCGTCTGCCATCGTTGAGTGAGTTGTGGCGTGAGCCCCTGTACGATCCCATACGCTATAATCCAAAAGGCAAAAAAACCACCCACCTGAAAATGTGACCAGGAGAATTTTTCACTCAACGTAATGGGTAGCGCGACTACAAACCAAGCATCGCGAGATGCGAACAGAAATAAACGCGCCAGGCTAAGCCAGTTAATCGCAGGGCTGTTTGAAAAAAGTTGGCTGAACTTCGCTTTGTTTTTGGAACGACCCAGATCACTTCTTAGCAACAGGATGCTGCACACCCCGGTGACAACAATCATTGAGAGTAATGTAACAATCGCCCACCAGAAGCCACACAACCAAAGCAGGAAACCACCGAGAAAAAAACCGACACCCTTAAGTGTGTTTTTGGAACCCGTCAGCGCCGCGACCCATTTAAACAGTTGCCCTTGCGCATCGGCAGGCACCAGCATTTTAATGCCGGATTTTGCGCTCATTTTGTTCAGGTCTTTGGCAATTCCGCTCAACGCCTGTGCTGCCATTACCCAAGGGACGGTAAGCCAGGCACTGGGCACCAATAAAGCGCCCAGAGCTATGGCTTGTAAACCTAAGCCCAGATTCATGGTTTTATTTAGCCCAAAGCGGGCACCTAACCAGCCGCCGACCAGGTTCGTTACGACGCCGAATATTTCATAAAACAGGAAGAGGAACGCAATGGATAGCGCGTCATAACCCAATTGATGAAAATACAGCACGATAAGCATCCGTAACGCACCGTCGGTCAGTGTGAACGACCAATAATTTAACGTAATCAGGCCGTACTGGCGGATGCTTGGGTTTGTGTTCATTACAGACTGGCCAGTAAACGCGTCAGTTCTGCGGTTCGGTTCACGTACCCCCATTCGTTGTCATACCAAACATAGAGTTTTAATTGGGTGTCGTTGATCACCATGGTAGACAGAGCATCGATAATCGCGCTTCTCGAATCGGTTCGATAATCGATACTAACCAACGGGCGTTCTTCGTATCCTAGAATGCCTTCCAATGCACCCTCGGCGGCTTGTTGCAAAGCCTGGTTGACCTGAGCTTCTGTAACTGCCTGTTGTAATTCAAATACGCAATCGGTTAATGATGCATTCAACAGTGGAATGCGCACTGCGTGTCCATTTAAACGCCCCTTTAACTCCGGGAAAATGGTGGTAATCGCTTTAGCAGAGCCGGTGGTGGTTGGAATCAGACTCATGCCACAGGCCCGAGCCCGGCGCAGATCCTTATGTGGTGCATCAACAATGGTTTGAGTGTTGGTCAGATCGTGTAACGTCGTCATGGTGCCGTGTTTAATACCGAACGTTTCGTGGATTACCTTAACAACGGGTGCCAAGCAGTTAGTGGTGCACGATGCGGCGGTAATAATTTGTTTGTCGGCCGTAACTAAGTGATGATTGATACCCATGACAATATTCGGGATCGAGTCGGACTGCACTGGAGCTGTAACGACGACTTTGGTGTTTTTGTCTCGATAGGGCTGCAATGCTTCATCGGTTTTAAACACACCGCTGGCTTCAATCACAATGTCGCAATCTTCCCATGGCGTATCGGAAAGGACTGTGTGGTTGAATACTTGGGTCGAAAACCCTTTGATAGACAGCTGACGCTCATCGATGACGTTGGCAAAGTGTTCGGCTTTGCCATGTATTGAGTCAAAATTGTACAGGTGTGACAGAGTATGCGCGTCGCCCGCAGGGTCATTGATCATCACGATATGCACATCGTCTTTCTGCAATAAAACTCTGGCTGTCAATCGGCCCATGCGACCGAAACCGTTTATACCCACCTTTAACATGCTTCTACGTCCTTAGATTAAAGTGGCCATATTATGACAAAAATGTGTCAGATTTGTGAATCAGTGTCATTAGCTGGATGCAGTGCGATGCTCCAGCAAGTGAGCGAAATGGGAGTGCGCATAAAATGGCTGGAGCTGTTTCAGGGTGTGAGTTCTGGGTGCGCTTTAAACCAGGTGCGGCTAAGGTTACGCATGGCGTGGTTCGACAATTCGCCTGCGTCGGTGAAGGCCAGATTTATATCGTTCGCCACCGGTGCATTGGGGTATCGGCTGGAGAAGGTTCGCATACGACTGGCGATCGTGTTGATAAAGTCGTCAAAGTCGTATGCGGCATCGACGACGGTGTAGGCTTCGTTGCTGAATAGCAGATCGTAAGCCATTTCGGTCAGGCGTTGCCGAGTCTGAGCGTCGATGTCGCCGTCATTAAAATTAGGCTTCGACAACGGCCAGTGAGCTGCTTTGGTGAACTGGTTGATCAAATATTGTTCATTCACGGATAGTTCACTGACCAGTGACTGATACAATGACCAATTTTCGCGCGTAATCACGCCGAGCTCGATCAGATCAACCAGTTCCCGCGCGATTTGTTTTTGGATGGCCGGTGAGGTCTGTGGGATTAAACGAGGCATGTCGTCGTAGGCCATTTGTTGCAGTTGTGGTCGTGAATTACCAAACCAGTGGTGCAATGCGCTGAACTGATAAAAGGAGTCGCCATCCGCAATGCCCATGGTTTGTTTCCAGAGTTGATAATTCGTCTCGATGCGTTGCAGCAAATAAGCGTTGCGTAAAACTTTAATCCGGTCCTTCCGGGCCAGAAAATCCATTACGGTATGGCTGTTTATCGATTGGTATTGGTAGCTTTGCTGGGGCGAAACAGACAACAAATGAGCTTCGATAGATTTGCGGGTGACTTGGTGGCCATTCAGAATCTGTCCCCAGAATAACTCAATGAGCTCATCACTATCATCGTTTGGAATCACCGGCGCTAATGATATTGAATTCTGAGAAGTGCAGGGCAGTGCCAACGACAAACGCTGGTTAATGTCGGTTCGATAAGTCTGACGAGGGCCAATGCATAACTCATAGCTGAAGAAGCGATCCCACCATTCGGTATAGGTGAGGTATTGTTCAAAATTGACCGTCGTCAGTAATGCCTCAGGAGCGTTGATGGCCAGAATGTCATACAGGAAACGATAAGATTCCCGATTTAAATGTTCACTGCTTTGCAAAAATAATGCTGCTTTGTGCCATTCCCGTTTTATAAACAGATTATAAATGCTGAATAATTCGGCAATTTCTGGCGCTTCCTGTAAAAATTCCCGTTCAACTTCGTCGATGTTTTTGGTTCTCAGGTAGGTCTGTAACCCAGCACTGTTGCTGACCGATTCGGATAAGTGGTAACGAAGCAGCCGTTCGATTCCTGTCGTCAGTGGGGCGAGTTTTTTAGCCAAATGTTGGCGCTCAATTTTCAACACGAAATCGCGATCGTAATTATTCAGCAGGATTTTGGGTGTAAAACTGAAGGACTCGGCGGATACAACCAGAGTCATCGGCCAGAAATGATGGCCGACTTTATCGATGAACGAAAACAGACTGAGGTGAATAAAGCTATTTTCCGACGAACTTACTTTTTTACCGGTTTGCTGCATTCGCTGCTCTAAAAACAGATTCGTTTGGAACTGTGATTCTTCTGTATACAGTGTTAAACCATAAAGTTTATCCAGTTTTAAATAGCTCGCCAGTTCAGCCAGGTAAGGGGCTCCGTTGACCAACCGGTCTTGCCATTTATCCTGCATGTTCACACCAAATGGGGTCGTAAAATAATCAAGGAGTAATTCATTCAGGGTTGATGCAACCTTGAGATCCAGTGCCAGGTATTCCGACTCTGGCGTCGTGTTTGGTGCTTCCTCTGTCGTTCTGACAGAAACCGACGGTAAACTTATATCTGGGCTGGAAGTGGATCTTGGAGGTTGGTTATAGACGGCGCGCTCCGTGACAACAGTGACGGTGGGTTTTAGTTGGTACACCAAAAGGGTCATGAGCACCCCGAATACCAACAGTAACAGTGCCGGGGTGGATGTTGTTTTTGTTGTCATGGTTGTCCTCTGTTAACTGCAAACACTGAGGCTTTTGTTTCAGCATAGAGGAGATCCAGATGACATTTGTAGCGTTGTGTTTTGAAACGTAACGAATTGCGAATGAGGTTTGAACGAACAAAAAAAGGCGATCCGAGGATCGCCTGAAGACTCTTTGGGGGAGTGCTGAAAGTTAAGAAGGACTCAACGAGAATCAGGCAAACTGATTCATTGTGTTGTCTTCACCGGCGGCTTTTAACGCATTGTCACCAGAGAAGTATTCTTTGTGATCGTCACCGATGTCAGAACCAGACATGTTTTGGTGGCGAACACAGGCGATACCCTGACGGATCTCTTTGCGTTGAACACCTTCCACATAGCCCAGCATTCCTGCATCACCGAAGTACTCTTTGGCCAGATTATCGGTAGACAATGCGGCAGTATGGTAAGTCGGCAAGGTAATCAGGTGATGGAAGATGCCCGCATGTTTCGCAGCGTCTGCCTGGAAGTTCTGGATACGGCGATCGGCTTCAACACCCAGTTCAGTCGTATCGTAGTCTGCGCTCATCAGGCTGGCGCGGTCGTACGCGGACAGATCACGACCTTCTTCAGTCCAGGCATCGAATACCTGCTGGCGGAAGTTCAGCGTCCAGTTGAATGAAGGTGAGTTGTTGTAAACCAATTTGGCATTCGGCATTACCGCGCGGATGCGATCTACCATGCCACCGATTTGACCCACGTGTGGTTTTTCGGTCTCAATCCACAATAGGTCAGCGCCGGCTTTCAAGGATTCGATGCAGTCGAATACACAGCGGTCTTCGCCGGTGTCTTTACGGAACTGGAACAGACCAGAGGGCAGGCGCTTAGGACGTAACAGCTTGCCATCTTTTTTGATGACAACGTCGCCTTGATTCATGGTTTCAGGGGAGACTTCTTCAACATCCAGGAAGCTGTTGTAAATGTC
>JBNKNI010000070.1:0-12745 GCA_050293765.1 Reinekea sp. | reverse complement strand
GGAGATATTCGCCATCTGGGAATACGATTCCAAAGAAGATTACCAGCGCATCGAAAAAAATGTGCGCAGTGATGAAGCGCATGTCGCACGTATCAATCAATGGTTTGAAGAACGCGGTGGTCGTGCGCATTTGGGGAAAACAGCGTTTGTGGTTATTCGCGATGAAGAAATTTTCAACACAGTTCCGGCATGATGAATCTGACATTAAGGCCAATCGATAAATCTAACTGGCAAGAAATTGCGCTGTTAAAAACTGACGATGCGCAGAAGGATTTCCTGTTTGACAATAGCTACTCCATCGCTGAATCATTTTATTGCCCGAGTTCATCGATCCAAGGTATTTATTGTGCAAACGTAGCGGTTGGCTTTTTGATGGTTGAGTCGTTGGAAGAGCAGGGGAAACCCAATGAAGTCGAAATTTTGCGGTTCATGATTGGGGCGGATTATCAGAACAAAGGTTATGGCAAGCGCGCATTCTCGCTGGCGCTTCAGCACATTGCTATTCACATGCGGCCCGAGTCCATTCACATTTGCGTCACTCCGGAAAATGTTGTGGCGCATCGGTTGTACGTCGGTTTTGGATTCAAAGACAATGGCGTCGATGAATTCGGGCAAATCAACCTCATTTTACGGACGAATATCGACCCTCAGTAAACCACGACCACCGCCTCCAGTCCGCCTCCAATCATCCGGAAAACCCCTTAAATGCTTATTAGACTGACCCGCGCTTTGGCAGAGGCGGGCTGCGTTTACTTGCCTTCTTGGTTTTGGGGATATATGCTTCGTATATGATTCATATATAAAGTGTATATTAGGAAATATTATGGGTATTGTAAAAATCAGTGATGATTTGCACGAAGAAATCCGCAAAGCCAGTTCGGTCATGGTCCGCTCCATTAATGCGCAGGCAGAATACTGGATTCGTATGGGCATGTTGGCCGAAGCGAACCCCGGGTTGACGTTTTCGCAGCTTATCAACGAGCAGATGAAGCAGGCCGATGTGCAGATAAAAGAGGTGGTCAGTGGCTAGGGTTATTCTGAAAAACGCAGACGAAATTGAGCTGATGCACCAATCGGGAAAACTGCTGGCCTCTGTATTTGACTATCTGGACCCACTGGTGAAAGCTGGCGTCAGCACCATGCAGATCAATAACTGGGTGGAGCGCTATATTGTCGATCATCTGAATGCCCGACCCGCCAGTAAGGGTCAGTATGGTTATGAATTCGTGTTGAATACTTCGGTGAATCACGTGGTGTGCCACGGTATTCCGTCTGAAGCACAGACCTTAAAATCCGGCGATATCGTGAACGTGGATATCACGTTGGAAAAGAACGGCTTTATTGCTGACTCCAGCAAAATGTATATGGTCGGTGTGGTGCACCCTAACGCCAAGCGGCTGGTGGAGCAAACCTATCTGGCCATGTGGCAGGGCATTAACGCAGTTAAGCCGGGCGCTACGCTGGGCGATGTTGGCTATGCCATTCAAAGTTTCGCGGCCAAGCAGGGTTACACCGTAGTGCAGGAGTATTGTGGTCATGGTATTGGCCGCAATATGCATGAAGAACCCAATGTGTTGCATGTGGGTCAGCGAGGGCAGGGGATGGTTCTACGCGAAGGGATGACCTTCACCATCGAACCGATGATTAATCAGGGTAAAGCCAAGGTGAAGGTGAAAAAGGACGGGTGGACAGTGGTCACCAGCGATAAAAAACTGTCTGCCCAATGGGAACATACCATCGCTGTGACAGCGACCGGTTATGAGGTGCTCACCCTGCGGGAGGACGAGCGCTTGTCTGGTTTTGCATAGGCAGTGGTTCGCTTTTTTGGGCGCGAACCACTGTGATTGGTTGCTAGCTATTGCGCTCGTTGCGTTAAAAAGGCGCGCAATTTCAGAGTGTCTTCATTGAATTTTCGAATCCCTTCGGCGAGTTTTTCGCTCGCCATGGCATCGTCGTTCATTTGCCAGCGGAAGTTGGCTTCGTCGACGGCGATCTTTTCAATGGTGTGCTTTTTTGAGTCTGCCGCGTTGAGTTGTTGTGTCACCGGTGCGAGTGTGGTGTTGAGTGTCTGCAGTAATGCCGGGGCGATTGTCAGGCGATCGCACCCCGCTAACTGCAATACCTGCTCAGTACTGCGGAAACTCGCCCCCATCACAATGGTGGCGTAGTTGAAATGCTTCAGGTAGTGATAAATCGCAGAGACGGATTGGCAGCCGGGGTCTGTCTGTGCGGTGAAAGTGTCCGATGTATTGGCTTTGTACCAGTCCAGAATACGACCAACAAAGGGGGAAATAAGAAAAGCACCCGCTTCCGCACAGGCAACCGCCTGTGTCAGGTTAAAAACCAATGTTACGTTACATTGAATGCCTTCCTGCTCTAACTGTTTTGTCGCCTGAATGCCTTCCCAGGTCGCGGCAATTTTAATCAGAATCCGATCGCGTCCAATGCCGGACTGTTCATACATCTGAATGAGCTTTTTAGCCTTGCTCACCGTTGCCTCGGTATCGAATGACAGGCGTGCATCCACTTCTGTCGACACCCGACCCGACACTTTTCTGGTCAGTTCTGTTCCAAAATTGACCGCCAACTTGTCCATAGCCTCGTCCAGCCAACGCCCGCCAAATTGCTTGCCGTAAGCAATCGCTTCGTCAACCAGGTGCCTGTATTCCGGCATTTGCGCGGCGACGTAGATGAGTGAAGGGTTGGTGGTGGCGTCTTCCGGTTGGTAAGTCTGAATGGCGTCAATGTCGCCGGTATCGGCGACCACGGTGGTGATTTTTTTGAGTTGTTCTAATTGTGTTGTCATTGCGGCTCCTAAGGTGCTGATTGTGACTGGTCTGTTGAACGGAAGAGGCTCAGTGGTGCGCACCGGGCTTTTTTATTTTTAGTGTAAAAATTAAGTTGTTGTTCTTATTGGTTTTCAGGTCGTTATATTTCTTGTCTTTCGGTGAATTTTAAATATTTATTGACAATATGGTTAATTCTCGCACACAATTAATTTGATTCGCAAATTTAATAAAGCCGAGCGCGGTGCTAAGGGGGTCTTTCCAGCATCGTACAGGCCGCCATAAAACAACAATAAGAGGAATTCCTGTGTATCTAGGACTCGATCTCGGAACGTCGGGTATCAAAGCCGTCGTGATAGATGCCTTGGGTAATCTGGTCGCCATAGCCAATGCTGAAATTAATGTCGCCAACCCTCATCCCCGTTGGTCAGAACAACAACCTGACGATTGGTGGACGGCCTGTATCCGCGCCGTTGCCGGTGTCCGTGCGCAATTGGGTGAACGGTCTGCACAGATCAAGGCAATTGGTTTGGCCGGCCAAATGCATGGCGCCACGTTTCTGGATGATCAGGGCAACGTGCTCCGCCCGTGCATTTTATGGAATGACGGTCGCAGCGCTGAGCAATGCCTGCAGTTAGAAACCGCCTTGCCGGACTTCCGCGAACGCTCGGGCAACCTGGCGATGCCCGGTTTTACCGCGCCTAAAGTGCTGTGGGTGGCGCAACACGAACCCGATGTGTTTGCCCGTACCCGCAAAATAGTATTACCCAAAGATTATTTGAGTTACCGGCTTACCGGTCATTTTTGCTCGGATATGTCCGATGCGGCCGGCACCCTTTGGCTGAACCCAGCCGAGCGCGACTGGGATGATGCCTTGTTGCACGCCACCGGTATTGATCGTTCTTACATGCCAGAGCTGTTGGAAGGCACCGGCATCGCAGGGTCGTTGACAGAAAGTGCTGCCGCTGCGCTGGGTTTGCCGAGCATTCCAGTGGTGATCGGCGGGGGGGATAACGCCTGTGGCGCTATTGGCGTCGGAGTAACCGAGCCCGGCGATGCCTTTATCTCGCTGGGCACATCCGGGGTGGTTTTTGTGGTGAGTGACGGTCATTGCGCCAGCCCGGAAAACACCGTGCATGCGTTTTGCCATTGTCTACCGCATCGCTGGCATCAGATGAGCGTGTCGTTGTCGGCAGCGAACTCGTTGAGCTGGTTGGCAAATATCGTGGGTATGCCCGTGGCCGACCTATTAGCCGAATTAGATACGCAACGGCTGACGCAAACCGATGTTTTGTTTTTACCTTATTTGTCCGGCGAGCGAACACCGCACAACGACGCGCACGCCTCGGGTGTCTTTTTCGGTTTAAAAAATTCCACCACACGGGCAGACATGACCTTGGCCGTGCTCGAAGGCGTGGCCTTTTCCTTTGCCGATGGTATGCGCGCATTGGCCGCGGCACAGTCGCCTATAAACGACATCACGCTTATTGGTGGGGGTGCCCGATCGCCGCGCTGGCGGCAAATCATTACCGATGTTCTGCAGCGCGAGTTGACCTTTCGTGACGGTGGCGAAGTGGGTCCCGGTTTAGGGGCTGCCAGATTAGCCCACCTCAGCGAATTTCAGCATCTGGATGCTGATGCGTTCAATGCCAAGGTGGCCGCTATCTGCCCGCCACCGCCCGTGGTTCAGGTGCACAAACCTCAGCTCGCAGCGCAAACTTACTATCAGAAAAAGCTGGACCGGTATCGCGTGCTGTACCAGCAGACACGAATGTTAAATCGTTAAGGCACCTCTGAGTAATTACCATCTACCTCAGCGGTTGCAGAAATTCGCAAATTTCGAGGCAAGTTCTGCAGGCAATATTCAGTATCTTGGCAAAGGACTTAACAAAGACATTTGCCATTTCAGACCCGCCCTGCGGGTCCATCAGATCGATGACTGAGCTTTGTTGTGTGTTTTGAAAAGGGCTCGCCATTCCCTGCAACACACGCCTTGCTCATCCTACGATCTGATAGGACTGAGGAGATTTGAATTATTCAGAGTTGCCTTAATTCTTAACCTTAGGAGAACTGCCATGAGCGCAGGCTATTTTGACCATATCGACGACATAAAATTTGAAGGCGTTAATTCAACCAACCCATTGGCGTTTCGTCATTACGACAAAAATAAAGTGGTTATGGGGAAGCGTCTGGAAGACCACTTGAGGTTTGCCGTGTGCCATTGGCACAATTTCTGTTGGGACGGCAAAGACGTATTCGGTATGGGCACCGGTACCTTTGACCGACCCTGGCAGCGTGCGGGAGCCGATCCAATGGTGCTGGCAAAAGAAAAAATGGATGCAGCCTTTGCATTCATGTCGAAGTTGGGCGTACCGTTCTGGTGCTGGCACGATTATGACATTGCACCGGAAGGGGCAACCATAAAAGAGTCGCGTGAAAACTTTGCCGCGATGGTTGACTACGCCGAACAGAAACTTGCGCAAACCGGCATCCGGTTATTGTGGGGAACGGCGAATGCATTCTCAAACCCGCGTTATATGTGTGGGGCTTCAACGAACCCGAATCCGGAAGTGTTTGCCTACGCCGCGTCGCAAGTGCAAAACGCGATGGACGCCACCATGCGGTTGGGTGGTTCAAACTACGTATTGTGGGGCGGTCGGGAAGGCTACCAGAATTTGCTGAATACCGACCTGAAACGGGAAAGCGAACAGATGGGGCGTTTCCTGCAGATGGTGGTTGAACACAAACACAAAATCGGTTTTAAAGGCACTATCTTGATTGAGCCTAAGCCTCAGGAACCGACCAAGCATCAGTACGATTACGATTCCGCCACCGTGTTTGGCTTTTTACAGCGCTTTGGTTTGGAAAAAGAAATCAAGGTGAACATTGAAGTGAATCACGCCACTTTGGCCGGCCACAGTTTTGAACACGAAGTGGCCACGGCCGCCTCGTTGGGCATTTTAGGCTCCGTCGACGCCAACCGTGGTGATCATCAGAACGGTTGGGATACGGATCAGTTCCCCAACAACGTAGCGGATCTGGTGCCTGCGGTGTATGAAATTATCCGTGCCGGAGGATTCACCACCGGAGGGTTTAACTTCGACACCAAACTGCGTCGCGAATCTATCGATGCGGAAGACATGTTTCACGGTCACATTGGCGGTATGGACACCATCGCGCTGGCATTCATGAAAGCAGCCGAGTTGTATGAGTCTGGTGAACTGCAATCGTTTGTTGATCAACGCTATGCCGGTTGGAACAGCGACTTGGGTGAGAAAATTCTCACCGGCCAAACGTCGTTGGCGGACTTGAGCGCCTGGGCGGTGGATCAGAATATTGATCCGAAACCGGTATCCGGAAAGCAAGAATATCTGGAAAACGTGATAAATCGAATTGTGCACCGTTAACCGGTTGCGCTGAGTTATTCAGTAAGCAAAATGTGCTGGAGTCGTATTGGCCATACCCTGTATGGCCTTTTTTACATCAGCGTGATTCTCGGAATTGTTTGGGCGTGACCCCTTCTTCTTTGCGGAACAGATAATACAAATACTGCGCACTCGATAAACCGCAGTGCAGGGCAACATCTTCGATCGATTTGTTGCTGTTGATGAGCAAATCTTTGGCTTTTTCCATGCGGATATCATGCAGGGCCTGGTGAATAGTTTTTCCGAGTGCTTTTTTGAAATGACTTTCCAATGTGTTGCGCGATGTTTGGCACTCCGCAATCACTTGCTCGGCTTTAATGGGTCGGTGGTAGTGGCGATAAATGTACTTTAGAGCGTTGGTCACCAACGGATCGTTACTGATATCCAGATACGCCGATAGCCGGTTAATCACGGCGCCGGGTTCAATCAGCTGTACCTCCATGTAAGTGCTGTTATTCAATGTCAGCAGTGCTTTAAATGCACGCTCGCCCAACACATGTGGGTCAATGGTGACGGTGCTGATGGGTACCGGAGACAGCTGGTTTTCAATGTCATCGTTATCAATCCCGATAATGGCGGTGGTACCCGGTACATTGATGCCCAGGTTCAACGCCAGCGTAATCAATTGTCGAGCTTGCGTGTCACTGGCCCCGAGAAACCCCGTTTTGCTGGGTAAACCGGCCGCCAGGAAAGGACGAATATTTTGCGTGACAAAGTCGCCCAGCCATTCGTAGCCCGCGTCCAACACCAGCCGTTTAAAAATGTCCCGCCGCTCCGCTGCCCAGAACCCGATCTCATCGGCCATCCCCGCGAAAAATCCAAAGCGAACCACTCCGCAGGCAATCAGATGATCGCGCGCCAATGTGCACAGTTTTTCGGTATCCAACGCCAGAAAACTCAATTGCGGTAAATGCAGGTCAGGGATGTTGTGTTGATTAGACACCAACGCGACAACAGGTGCGTTCAGCGTCGCGCATAACTCGATGTTCGGCTGCCGGTCAAAGTCTGCGATAACCGCATCCCAAACCCGGTCGTGTGCTACCAGCAAGGCTTCGTCGTGCGTCATAAAAGTCAGTTGCAGGTTGCGGTTTGAGTTGTGCATGGCGTCCAGAATGCCGTCCACAATTTTGCGATCGTACGGGTGCTTAATATTGAATAACACCAGCACCTGACTTTCGTTGTTGCTCATGAAATCTCCTGTTTAGCGGGCGCCGCAAACGGTTTCGAGCGGATTGTATACATTGTGACCGCTGATTGCGATATTTCATAAAGCGACTGCTACTTTTTGCAATATATCTTAACTTTGAATGCTCCTATTCTGAACCGACTTAGCAGCGTTGCTGTACGCATTTCAGCCGCGCTCTGGGAAACAACAAAAACAATAACAGGAGAATCATATGAGGTTTATCAATAAAGTCGCAGGCGCTACGCTGGCTACCGCCATGGCGCTGTCAGGCTGGGCGTCCGCTGAAACGGTTACCATGCTGCACGAAGAAAACAAACCAGAACAACAAGCCCTGTGGGATACCTTCGCCGCGGAGTTCGAAGCAGCCAACCCAGGCATTAAAATCGACATGCAGTATATGGAAAACGAACAGTTTAAAGCCAAGCTGCCGACCTTGCTGCAATCTGACAGCCGTCCGAATATTTTCTACAGCTGGGGCGGTGGCAACTTTGCGGCTCGCGCTGAAAACGGCGTGTTGGATGACATCACTGCCAAAAGCGATCAACTGAAACGAATTCTGAGCCCTGGTGCGGTGTCGTCGTTCAGTTACGAAGGCAAAATCTATGGCGTACCCTATACGCTGGCGCAAGTCGGCTTCTGGTACAACAAAGCGCTGTTTGCCAAAGCCGGTGTCGATGGTGAGAAAATCAAAACCTGGTCCGATTTCCTCACCGCGGTTAAGAAACTGAAAGCCGCCGGTATCACCCCTATTACGTTGGGCGCAGCCGACAAGTGGCCAGTTCATTTCTACTGGACATACCTGGCCATGCGTACCGGTGGTATGGAAACCTTTAACGCTGCGCTGGCAGGCGATGTGGATTGGAACAACCCCGACTACGTCCGCGCGGGCGAACTGTTTGCTGAGCTGGTGGCGCTGGATCCGTTCCAACCCGGTTACGCAGCAGCTACCTACGGTGACGCTTCTGGTCGGTTTGGCGATCAGGTTGCGGCCATGCACCTGATGGGCGACTGGGAAATGACCGTGCAGAAAGACAACTCTGCCAACAAGCAAGGTGTTCCTCTGGACCAGATGGGTTTCATGAGTTTCCCAAGCGTTAAAGGTGGTAAGGGCAATGGTTCAGACACCTTGGGTGGCGTGAATGGTTTCGCCTTTGCAAAAGACGGTGGTACCGATGCCGCCGTGAAATGGATGGCGTACTTCCTGGATGCACCACAGCAACGCAGACTGGCCGAAGCCGGTGTCATCATTCCCGTGGCTAAGGGCGCGGAAGATGGTGTGAAAGACGCGTTCCGTAAACGTATAGCGTCCAATATTGCGGCCGCCAGCTGGCACCAGGTGTTCTGGGATCAAGCGCTGGGCAGCGATGTTGGTGGCACCATCAACGATTTCTCCGCACTGTTGGCCACCGGTGATACCACGCCGGAAGAAGCGGTCGACATGCTGCAGGAAGCTTGGGACCTACGTTAAAAGAATTGACCGCCGGATGCTTTGAATACCGCATCCGGCGGTGCAATTGAATCGATCTTTCTTCATTTACTCATCGGGAAATGCCTGTGTCTATGTCAGAGCAAGTCACTTCGCCATGGGCAGCCTTTCAGGGTTGGCTGTACAGAAAAAATGTCGGTGGGCGTTTAACGACGTTGATGTTTTTTCTACCGCCCGCTTTGGTGCTGTTCACCTTATTTGTTTTTCTGCCCGTATCTGAAGCGTTTTACTACAGCTTCTTTAAGTGGAAAGGGCTGTCGGCCATTTCAGAATCCGGCACCTTTGTCGGGCTGAAAAATTACAGTCAGGTATTGGGTCATTCGGTCTTCCATACAGCGGTGCTGAATACCGTAAAATTAATTGTTATTTCACTCGTGGTGCAACTGCCTATCGCCATGGCCATCGCCTTGATGGTGGCAGAGCAGAGTCGCATGAACTCGCTGTTCCGTCTGGTGTATTTTCTGCCGTTTATTCTGGCAGACGTGGTGGCCGGTTTGATCTGGCGTTATGTCTACGACGGTGACTACGGTCTGGTCGGGCAGATCTCGCGCTTCTTCGGCAGCGAAGGTTATTACCCCCTGGCAGACAGAGATATGGCCTTTAATGCCATTCTTCTGGTCGTTATCTGGAAGTACACCGGGTATCACATGATGATTTACATCGCCGGGTTACAGGGTATACCCAAAGATTTGCTTGAAGCAGCCAAACTCGACGGCGCGAACTGGTGGCAGATGATTCTGCGAGTCAAGTTACCGTTGATCAAGCACGCAATTCAACTTTCGGTTTTCTTTTCCATTATTGGTGCGCTGCAATTCTTTGAAATGATTTTGCCGCTCACCAACGGCGGACCGTCTAACGCAACGCACACCATTGTGACGTATCTGTACCAGTACGGCATTGTGCGCATGAAAGTGGGCTTCGGCAGCAGTGTGGGTGTCATGTTGTTTGTGACCTGCGTGTTGTTTGCCTTTATGTATCAAAAATACGCGATGAACCGGGATTGAAGCCATGACTGTACTAACTGAAACGAGCCACACTTCTGTCGTGCAAAACAGCAAACGCAAACAACGCTCACCGCTGAGCCTGGCCAATACCGTTCGCTTGGCTTTCCTGTTTGCCTCGTCTGCGTTTGTGTTGATTCCTTTTTACGCCACGGTCATGGGCGGTTTTAAAACCACCGGTGAATTGCGTACGCAACCGTTCGCGTTGCCGGAACATTGGGACCTGACGTACTACAAACAGATTCTGTCGGATCCAACTTTGTGGACCATGTTGGGGAACTCGCTGGTTTACTCTGGGCTGACGATTATTTTTACCATGCTCATCGCCAGCATGGTGGCGTTTACCTTTTCACATATCCATTTTTTCGGAAAGAAGTACGCCTATTCGTACCTGATCACCGGCATGATGTTTCCGGCCGCGGTCGCTATTTTATCGTTGTTTATTAAAATCCGGGACTTCGGCTTACTGGACTCCACCGCCGGTGTCGTGTTACCGCAGATCGCCTTCGGGTTGGCAATGTCGGTACTATTTTTCAAATCGTTCTTTGAGCAATTACCGAAAGAAATATTTGAAGCCGCTATGGTCGATGGCTGCGGTTATACACGATTCTTTTTTACCATCGTGTTACCCCTGTCGACGCCGATCCTGGCCACCGTTGGTGTGTTTTTGCTGGTGGGCAGCTGGAACAGTTACCTGATGCCGCTGATCTTATTGAATTCACCCGACAACTACCCCTGGACTTTGGGGTTAATGCAGTTCCGTGGGCAATACAATGTGGAATGGAACCTGGTTCTGGGCTACATCACCGTCACCATTATTCCCGCCATCATTTTCTTTTTACTGGCTCAGCGATACATCGTCGCCGGGCTTGGGCAAGGCGCAGTTAAAGGTTAAAACAATGACAGTTACCGTTACCAATCCTATTTTACCGGGCTTTAATCCTGATCCATCCATTTGTCGGGTCGGGGAAGACTATTACATTGCAACGTCAACCTTCGAATGGTTTCCCGGTGTGCAGATATCGCATTCACGCGACTTAAAAAACTGGCGCGTCGTGTCGCGTCCGCTGAACCGCCCGGAGCAATTGAACATGTTGGGCAATCCTGACAGTTGCGGTGTCTGGGCGCCATGCCTGACCTATTCCGATGGGCAGTTTTGGTTGATTTTCACCGACGTAAAACGATTCCAGGGCGACTTTAAAGACGCGCACAATTACCTGGTTACCTGTGACACGATTGACGGTCGCTGGTCTGACCCGGTGTATTTGAACAGCAGTGGTTTCGACCCGTCCCTTTTTCACGACGACGATGGTCGCAAATGGTTCCTGAACATGATCTGGGATTACCGGCCGGGGCATCATCCGTTCGGTGGCATTCTGTTGCAGGAATTTGACCCCACAACCAAGCAACTGGTTGGACCAATTACGAACATTTTCCAAGGCAGCGATCACGGTCTGGTGGAAGGTCCGCACCTGTACAAACGCGATGGTTATTATTATCTGTTTACCGCCGAAGGCGGCACGGGTTTCGACCATGTTGAAACCATTGCCCGGTCAGAATCGCTGACCGGTCCCTACGAAATCATGCCCGGCAAACACCTGGTCACCGCGAAAGATCACCCGCAACATGTTTTGCAACGCAGTGGTCATGGTTCTTACTGCGACACGCCAGACGGTCACGGCATTTTCGTGCACCTGTGCAGCAGGCCTATGCGAGCGGAAGGCCGTTCACCAATGGGACGGGAGACCGCCATTCAGAATTTGAGTTGGCAACAGGGTTGGCCGATGTTGTCGCATGGAAACGTTCTGCCGCTGGAAACGGTAACGTTACCGATTGAAGTTGAGCAACCCTTCGATCCGCTCCCGGCACGTATCACCTTTGACGCACCGGAGCTGGACATTCGTTTACAGTGGTTACGCAACCCCTATGCAGAAGAATTTATCGACCTGAAATCCCGTCCAGGTGTGTTGCGCCTCAAAGGGTTTGAATCGTTGGGCTCGTTGTATCGCAGTTCATTGGTTGCTCAGAGGCAAACATCTTTCCAATATCAGGCGACCACGAAGGTCGACTTCGACCCAACGGACTACCTGCAGCAAGCCGGTCTAACCTGTTACTACAACACGCATAAACACCACTATTTCTACATCAGTTACGATGAAGAAAAGGGCAAGCGTCACTTGGCCATCATGAGCTGCCTTGGTAAACACAGCTGGGACAGTGATTTCCCAGCGTTTGACGCGCTCAAGAACATTGAGATTCCACAACAAGGCGCGTTGTATTTGCGGGCAGACGTTAATTACCGTTCGTTGTACTTTTCATGGTCTGCGGATGGCGTTGACTGGCATCGTATTGACATTCGGTTAGACGCCAGCCTGTTATCCGACGAAGCCGGGCAGGGTGAGCATTGTAATTTCACCGGAGCATTTGTCGGCATCGCCTGTCAGGACTTGTCAGGCCAACAGCGCAGCGCGGATTTTCACTATTTTGAATACGAGGTGAAATGACAGGTCGATAGGTTCAGGTGTAAATGTTCATGTTTTGCAACTGTGGCATTTGCCTTGGCCGGTGGCTTGTTTTCACTGAATCTTTGCGCCAAGTACCAAGTCGGTTTGATAATTCCGGCTTGGTACTTACTTGAGCTTTTTTGCTTACATCTTCGGCATTAGCTTCATGCAGTGACTCGGTTTCGCAGAGATTGTTTACTTCAAGTACTAAACCTGCTCCGAAGTCTAAGGTTCCATTTTTATTCAGAAGATCTCTTAGAGGGTTTTTCTTTCCAAGGGGAGATCCCGAATGGTACTTACTTAAGCTTGTTCAATGGTATTTGCATCAATGTGTGACTTGGTTTCGCTGAGTTTTTT
>JBNKNI010000069.1:0-13053 GCA_050293765.1 Reinekea sp. | reverse complement strand
ATGATCTGGCTGATATTCTGCAGCAAATGCCAGCTGACGTTTCCAGCCGCGTTCTGCAATTGATGCCTTCGGACAATCGCATTGAAGTAGAGGGCCTGTTGGCTTTTCCGGAAGATACCGCCGGTGGCCTGATGAACACGGACATGGTGACCGTCCGAGCGGATGTTGCGATTGAAACCGTTCTGCGTTATCTGCGTAAAATAGACCTGCCTGATCCACTCGATGTCCTCTGGGTCGTCGACCGTGAACAGCGCTATCTTGGTTCACTCGCCATCACGCAGTTACTGAAATCAAAACCGAGTGCTTTGGTCTCCTCGGTGATGGATCAACGAATAGACGGCATTTTGGCCACCGAAAGCGAAGAACGTGTCGCACAGATATTTGAACGACACGATCTCGTGTCAGCGCCGGTTATAAATGACGATGGCCTGCTGATTGGTCGAATCACGATTGACGACGTGGTCGATGTCATTATCGACAACGCAGACCATAACATGATGAGTATGGCTGGCCTTGATGAAGAAGACGATGCCTTTGCTCCGGTAGTAAAGAGCAGCCAGGACCGCGCCGTCTGGCTGGGCATTAATATGGCGACCGCGTTCATCGCTGCGGCAGTGATGAGTCAATTTGAGGCCTCAATCGCACAGATTGTGGCACTGGCTGTACTCAGCCCCGTCGTCGCCAGCATGGGCGGCATTGCAGGCAGTCAAACGTTGACGTTGATGATACGTGGCATGGCAACCGGCCACATCACGCGAGCCAACCTGAGTTGGATGATACTGCGGGAGTTAGGTGTCGGGCTCATCAATGGATCTCTTTGGGCGCTGGTCATTGGCGGAATCACAGTACTGTGGTACCAACAGTTTTCTCTGGCGTTCGTGATTGCCACCGCGATTCTGGTAAATATCTGTTTAGCAGTCCTCTCTGGCACATTGCTACCCTTTCTCTTAAAATCAGCTCGCATTGATCCAGCTTTATCGGGCAGTGTCATATTGACAACCTTGACCGATGTCTTTGGCTTTTTAACTTTCTTAGGGTTAGCAACTCTATTTCTACTGTAAGGCACTACAAATGAGCGATTTTGACGACACATTTGATGACGACGATATTGAATGGGTCAGCAAGTCCGAAATGAAACGTGAAATGCACAAGCTGCAAGCGTTAGGTGAACGACTGCTAAAAGTAAAAGCAAGCCAGTTAAAAGAATTTCCCTTGTCGGATGAAATGCGCTCTGCCATTGACGAAAGCAAACGAATCAAGAGCCACGAGGCCTCGCGTCGTCACCTGCAATATATTGGCAAAATCATGCGTGGCGAAGATATCGACGCGATTCAGCAATGTCTCGACAGGCTGGACCCCTCATCAGATCTGTACTTGCGAGTGCAGAACCAGGCGGAATCCTGGCGCGAAAAGCTGATTCGTGACGCGGCCGCCGAAGGTGAATGGTTTGACTTATACCCAGACACAGATAGACAGCCTTTCCGGGCGCTGGTCCGGGCAGCGCGGAAAGAACAGCCACAGGACGCAGATGCGCCCATCAGCGGCGGTAAAAACAGTAAAAAATTACTGCAGTGGGTAAGAAATCAACTCGCTCAGTGATCTGGAAAATGACTGCCGTCGTAGAATGGGTACGTTTCAATGACAGGCAGATTTATCAATGGCAGCGTTGGCTTACATCGACCCTCGCAATACCCGTAAAGGTAAAGCAATGACCGAACAGCAGCTGCAGGAGCGTGAACATTACGCCGACCTGCTGGAATTGGTAGCCACTCGTCAGGATACCAAAGCTTTTCAGGCAATATTCGAACACTTTGGTCCTCTGATTAAAGCCTTTGGGGTGTCCTCTGGCTTGCACTATCAAGGCGATCATCTTCCTGAAGAGCTTGTGCAGGAAGTCATGCTGTCTATTTGGCGAAAGGCGGCGCTCTTTGATCGTCGAAAAGCGGCGCCCTCGACATGGATTTTCACGATAGCCCGTAACCAACGCATTGATATGCTGAGAAAACTCAGCAAATACCAAAACGATATAGACGCAGATGACGTTTGGGATCTGGAAGGCGACACCAACCTCTTTGGTGAGATCAGAGAAAGCCGAATTCAGAATCACGTGCAGCAAGAATTAAATAAACTGCCCATTGAGCAAAAACAGATTGTCGCCAAGGTTTTTCTTGAAGACAAAAGCCATCAGGAGGTGGCTGACGAACTTAACCTTCCGTTAGGGACTGTAAAAAGCCGAGTACGACTGGCCATGCAAAAACTTAAAGTACACTTGGGAGCAACCGAATTATGAGCAACTGGCACCCAAGCAGCGATCAACTGATTGAATATTCCAGCGGTTCCGGATCTACTGCGCTCAGTATTGCGATTTCGACACACCTGTATTTCTGTGCAGATTGCCGACATCATGTGAATGAAATTGAAAGTACAGCGGCAGTCGTCTTTGAACAGCAACAAGCGTTGTCTCTGTCTGCAGGCAGCTTCGATAGCCTGATGGCGAAGATCAAACAGGCACCTCAGGTGCCCGCTGTTCAGGAACGCGTGGCGAAATCGCCGACGCGCTTCCCGCCGGTGATTGAAAAGCTGATAAAACGAGACACCGAATCTTTGACCTGGCAAAAGCCGATGAAAAATCTGCGAGTCAGCAGGCTTCTGAAAGATGAGACGGGGATGATCCTAGGCTTACATCACATGACCTCAGGTGGTCGTGTGCCTCATCACACGCATCGTGGCAATGAGATCAGCGTGGTCATTGAAGGGGGGTTTTCGGACGAAATGGGCTCTTATGGTCCGGGTGATTTCATTCACTTGTCGAAGGAACATTTTCACTCACCTCAGGCTGACGCAGATGGTGACTGCTGGTTGCTGTCCATCGTGGAGGCTCCCGTTAAAATTACCGGCCCATTGGGCTGGATAGTAAATCCCTTTCTGAAGCCTTAGTTATTTTTGGCGAGTCGTTTACGGAAGTATACGACTCGCTCTGTTTCCTCGAAGCCCAGTGATTTGTGCACCACCTGGCTCACTTCGTTGTCTATTTCAGTGTCAGAAGCTACTTCCTCACACCCCATAAGACTGAACCACCCCAACGCCTCGTCGACGAGCAACTTGGCAATACCGCATCGTCTGGCCACCTTTGTTACGAAGATACCTTCTAAATAACCAACCGGTGACGATTGCGTACCATTGACATACTCCGTTCGCACCGAACCCTCCAGAAACCCTTCTGCGATACCTCGTTCATTTGTGGACATCCACTGTTAAAAGCGTTCAGGCTGGTCTAGAAGCTGCTTCATCTCCGACAAGTGCTGCTCAGTTGAACAATGTCCCCACAACTGCTGGCGCAATTCAAGCCATGAGTTCAGATCCTGAGCTGAAATCGACTTAATCATCCGAAATATCCAAATTTGGAAAGGTCTGTGAATGCCGGTCTAGCACTTCAAATAACGAATAGTAAACAAGCCCGCTTTGTCGGCTGAGGCCAATTTCGCAGGTTCGACTGGTTGAAATTCCATAGTCACAGTCCTTCACTTTCACCGCCAATCCACTAAGCGCGGAAACATTCAGTTCCGGTTGTGTGAAGCCTTTATCACCAGCAAAGCCACAACAACCGATGTCCTCGGGCCGCACCCAATTCGGCGCCAACTTGTTCAAAACCCGAATCACGCTGGCTTCAATGCCCTGCTTTTGAGTACTGCAAGTCAAATGCACCGCCACTTTTGCGGATTCTGGCTGTACCGTTAAGCGATTCAATAAAAACCGATCAATAAATTCACTGGAATCATATAAATGCAGGCCACGCTTACGAGCAGATTCCTTCAATTGCAACGCGCAGGGACTGGTATCCGACAAAATAGGGTATCGACCACCACTGGAAACCTCCCAGAGGGCATCCAGTACCTCGTTCATCATCCGGTCGGCAACCTGTTGATGCCCTTTAGAACGGAACGGCTGACCGCAGCACAAGCCGCGAGTCGGCTGCGGATACACAACTTTCAGCTGCGCTTTGGCCAATACGCTTTGCACCGCTTTGGGGATGCTGACCCGGTCATCTTGGGTAGACTTACCCATCGATTGGCTGACACAGGACGACCAGTAAACAACCGTATCCTGGGCTATCGGATCGATACGCTCATTGCGTGCATAGATCGGCTTAGTGCGGCCGGGTGTGGTGGCCAACCATACCGGGGTTCTTTGTTTGGTCATCTTGCGTAGCCCCCAACTCCACCGCTCGAGCCGCTCGGCACCCAATAGGATTTGGCAAAGATAGCTCATGGCCAAGCCTAATCTTGCCCAACTGGCAAGGGCCGCAAAATGACGCGACATTCCCGAGGCAAGAGTCTTGTAGGGGTGATTTTCACGGGAACGCAGTTTCAAAATCAGATTGCCGGTGTTAATGCCAACCGGACATTTCATTTCACACAGACCGGTGGCCGCACAGGTATCAATGGCCAAGCGGTTGAAATCTCGGTCCCATTGGCTCGGAATTGCCTCCTTTTTAAGCTGCCTGCGCTGGGTTTCACGGTATGTCGCGATACGTTGCCTGGGCGTTAAGCTCAGGTTCTTACTCGGGCAGATGTCTTCACAAAATCCACACTCGATACAACGATCAATCGTCTCGTCAGACTTGGTCATGGACTTCAGGTTTTTTAAGTGGACTTGTTGATCGGAATTCAAAATGACACCAGGATTGAGAATACACTCAGGATCGAACAAACCCTTTAAACGTTGCATGAGCTGGTAAGCGTCTGCGCCCCATTCGAGCTCAACAAAAGGCGCCATATTTCGGCCGGTACCATGTTCAGCCTTCAGAGAGCCTCCAAACTCCACGGCCACCAATTGCGAAACGGCGTCCATAAACTGCTGATAACGCGCCACTTCCCGATCATCTTCAAAAGACTGAGTAAACACAAAGTGTAAATTTCCTTCCAGTGCATGACCGAAGATGATCGCCTCTCGGTAATCAAACCGATCAAACAACTGTTGTAACCGAGAAACACCTTCTGCTAATTGTTCTATTGGAAACGCCACATCTTCGATGATCACGGTGGTACCCGCTTCGCGCACAGCGCCAACGGCCGGGAATGTTCCCTTACGAATGTTCCAGTAGCCTTCAATTGTCGTTACATCGGTTGTAAAGCCGGTACTGTCCAATAGGGTTCCATCAGTCAGCACCGACTGAACCTGCTCAATATTGCTGTTCAATAAGGCTGAATCTGCACCACGAACATCGATCAGCAAGACGCCACCGCTCGGTGGGAAATTTTTTGCGAAAGCCGGTAAACCCGGCATATGTGCAACAGACGCCAGAGACCTTGCATCCAGCAACTCCACCGCATCGACCGGAGTTGATCGCAGTCGCGACACGGTCTCCGCGCAATCAGACAAGTCAGTAAACGCCACCATGGCGGAAGCTCGCCACTGCAAATCTTCAACAGTGGATAGGGTCACCTCACTGATAAACCCCAGCGTACCCTCAGAACCGACCAGCAAATGGCAAAGAATATCAACCGGGTCCTCGTAATCGAGAAACGCGTTGAGACCATAACCGGTCGTATTTTTCAACCGGTATTTGTGACGAACTTTCTCGGCGAGTGACGGGTTATCGAGGAGTTCTTCCCGGATACCCGATAGTCCGGCCAACAATTCCCGATGCGTTTCTCGAAAACGAACTACATTTTTAGCATCCCGAGTGTCCAACATGGTTCCATCAGCCAGAATAACCCGCAGGTTGCGCAACGTGTGATAACTGTTGTGTTTGGTACCACAGCACATACCGCTGGCGTTGTTGGCAACGATACCGCCTATTTTACAGGCGTTGATTGAAGCTGGATCTGGACCTATTTTACGCCCGAAAGGTTGCAGGGCGCGGTTTGCTTTTGCCCCAATAACGCCCGGCTGCAGGTGAATCACATCACCCAATGGCTCAATACGCAGTTTCTGCCATTCGTCTGTCAGCATAATCAACACACTGTCCGTCACGGCTTGTCCAGAGAGGCTGGTGCCTGCCGCGCGAAAAGTTAATGGCACGTTATGCCGCTGCGCCAGATGAATGAGTGTGACGATTTCCTGTTCGTTATCAGCCAGAACAATCGCAGCAGGCAGCAACCGGTAAAAACTGGCGTCCGTACTGTAGGCAAATCTCCGGAACTCGTCGGTGATGATCCGCTCAGTGGGTATATGGATATGCAACTCTCGCAGATAAGACTCAAACAAAGGCTTTGCTCCCGTTGTTATTATTCTCAATGGCATTAAAGGCGATAGTTCGTCGTAACCATGAACCTCAAACCTTTGCTTACACAGCGACTCTGCCTGTCGATGTTCGACATGCCGCTATGGAATGTAATGCACCAGACCCGTCACCACAAATTGTAACCACCTTCCAAGGCGCCTCCGTCGCCACCGAGCCCTACTTTAGTCGGATTTGGTCGCCAACAGACTTGTTTCAAGTACCCTGCTGGCACTATAACAAGAATATCCATCAACTGGTCTGACCAATATGACGAAGCTAAACCTACTATTGGACCAAATGCTGCTGAATATTGAACAGCATATCTGGCCTGTCGATACCAAGCTGCCTTCAGAGCGTGAGTTAGCAACGGCATTTAACGCCAGTCGGGCCACGGTTCGCGAAGCCATTACTACGCTAAGACAACGGGGGTTGATTCGTTCACTGCAAGGATCCGGGCACTATATCCAATCCTCTGAAACCAACACTCAGGCAGAATTTTTTGTTTGGAACAATGTAGAACTCAGTCATGGTGAATTGCGAGAATACCGTCTGGCAATAGAATCGCAGTGTGCTTATCTTGCTGCCAGCCGAGCAACACAAACACACCTCAGAGCAATAGAGCGTGCGCATCGACATCTGAAACACACTCATATCACTCAGGATCTAAAAGCAGAAGGATTGGCTGACGCCCGTTTTCATCTGGCGATTGCCGAAGCCAGTGGCAACCGAATACTCGCCCAAAGCCTGAAAAGTCTGTTCTCGCTGCTAAGAGCGAACGTGACTCAAAACATCGGTACGTTGTCGCGGCGCCCAGAGACACGGTTACGGCTGATGAAGCAACACACGGCCTTGTTCGAGAGTATTTATTACCGAAAACCGGAAAAAGCCAGAACCCTTGCCCAAGAGCATATGGCGTTCGTCGACCGCATCTTAGCGGACCGCTGACAACGCAGGCTTCTCCATAGACACATGTACAATGCCATCTTCAAGAAACGCCGAAGAAGACACTTCAAAACCAAACTGCCGGTAAAAATTCGTCAGATAGCGTTGAGCACCGATGCGAATTGGGAAATCCGGAAATAAGGTTTCACACTCTCGCACTGCCCTTTGCATCACCTGTTGACCTACTTTCCGACCGCGTTGATCAATGCGATTGGCCACTCGCCCAATCGAACAGGCATCGGCGTAGGAAACACCGGGCATCAGCACTCTGGCAGTGCCCACCAGCTCTCCTTGACGATAAGCCAAAACATGCCAGGCATTCTGATCTTTGCCATCCGCATCCTGATAGGGGCAGTTCTGCTCAACACAAAAAACCGACATGCGTAAACTCAGCAGATCATATAGCGAGTTGGTATCCAGTTGCTCAAATGGCAGGCAACGAATCACAAGCGAGTCAGACGTTTGACGATAGTCCATCACAATCGACCGTCCTCTTTCATGCGCTCCAATGTATCGACAATAGCCTGCGTTTGCGCATCGTACTCAATATTTACTTGATCGCCCTCTGAGAGCTCACCAAAGGTGGTGACAGACAGTGTTTCAGGAATCAGATACACATTGAACTGATCCTGAGTAACCTCTCCGATCGTTAAACTGCAGCCATTCAGACCAACAAAACCTTTCGGAAAAAGGTACTTACGCTGTTGGGCATCCACGCTGAACCAAATGATCCGGTTATTTTCGGGATATTCAATTTTCGACACCGCGACACAGGCCGACACGTGACCAGACATACTGTGCCCACCAATGTCATCACCAAATCGAGCAGCACGCTCAACGTTGACCATATCGCCCTGTTGAAGCGCTCCTAAATTGGTGACGCGCAGCGTTTCCATCATAACGTCGAAATAGGCTCGGCCGCCGACGATCTGCGTCACCGTCAAACAAACGCCATTCAGGGCAATGCTCGCCCCGATTTGCAAATCGGTCTGCTGCCGTTGCGTTAATTCAATAGAAAAGGTTTTTAATTGGTCGAGCGAACGCTCGATAGAGATGGGAGTTTTGTTTTGTACGATACCCGAGAACATGTTGACGACCCTATGAAAGCAAAACTGTGTTTTACTTCATCCGGGCAACAATAATCAAGGAAAGACGACAACAAACCGCCTTTGAACTGCGGCCACATCAGTTTTTGATGCCATAGATCCTGGATACAGCCGAGAGTTTGCAGGCTAGTCCAGTGCGACCTGCACATCACCTTTCACATAAAACGCAGGGGTATCATAGTCCTGCAGCTTATTGTGCGAAATCATATCTATTAATTCACGGATATAGTGCTCTCCACGAATACTGTAGCCTTCCAGACCCCAAGCAAGATAAGTGCTGTCGACGGGTAATTTCAGCAAGCGGATTTCCGCGCGGATGGTTCTTAACATGCTGTACTGATGATGCGTGTTAAGGTTGCGAAAGTAGCTGGCCACAGAATCCGACACGGATTCGAACACTTTAACTTCATGTTTCGCATCTGAATCTCGCCCACTGGGTACAAGGCCGCATCCTTTGGTGAAACACCATTGGCCAAAGAGGTTGTTACCTTCAACCGCGAATCGGCTGGTACCCCAGGCGCTCTCGTTGGCTGCTTGGGCCAACACCAGCGAAGCCGGTATGACATCCACTCGTAAATACATCTCTCGGAAAAACTCAGCAGAGCCCAGCTCTTCATCCACTTTATAGTAGTCGGCCAGCTCACTTAACAGCGACTGTTGCCACAAGCTTAATGTGGTGTCGCGCCGAATTTCAGCTTCCATCAACTTCAACCAGGCACGTTCGGCCTGAACCTTTTGATTCATGTTGGCGACGATAGGGTAGAGAAACTCAAAAAAGGTTTGCTTCTTTTCTCGGACATCTGAAATGGCGGCCATTTCGGGCAATACCGCAGATTCAATCGAAAATTGAGCAGACAGCGCCGGAAGATCCGCCGCAGAACTGTACGCAACAAAACTAAGGCAAATCAGCAGGTATGATAAAAGGGGTTTCAGAGACAAAAGATGGCCACCTTCCCTGGGTTCATGTAAGGCGCGCGATTATAAACACCAATGATCAATAATCAACCAATCGCGCGGTTAGTTATCCTTGCTCAATCCGTTGAGGAAGGTGCATTTTCTTACCTACGGCGTTTGTCTGAACGTTCAGAACGAATACGAATAGGCTGTAACGTTGGCTTTGACTGGCTCAAAACAATCATGGCAACACATAAAACGGCAACTGTGACGATAACCATAGACGACCTCTCTTAGCTATGAAGCTTTAATGTCATTATTAGGCTGAAACCAACAATAACAATTAGCTTTACAAAAAAGTATAGCCTTAAAGTCGAAAATAACCACTTTCTTCAATGGTGTGAAAAAACTAATACCAATTTCAATGTTAAAACCAGCACCGTCAAGGTTGGAAAAAACCAGTTTAATTGTTTACGCCATGCGTTCATCGGAAGTTCCTCGTTTATAACAACAGACGAGACGGAGCGCGACCTGTCGCGTGTCAAATCACAGACTTCAAGTCTGGCGGGACTATCGATGCTGTCCTCGTCAAAACGGCGGGCACCTTACCAGAATTTAATCCGGAAAAAGCACGGGTAACAAAAAATTACACTTTATGAGACTAATAGCATCAGCAGCGCGGATACTCAGCGCTGCTTAAAAATTAATCCGACGTTCGGGTGGGGATAGCAGTAGGGAAACTGGTGACGGTCGCACCACCCTTTGAATCACTGATTTTGGGTGTCCCCTCCTTCTCGACTTCGTCGATTCGAACGATCGAATGCATAGGGATGTAAGAGCGCTTAACACCACTAAACTCTTTCTGTAATCGCTCTTCACCAGGATCAACCAACAACTGACTTCTTTCTCCGAAAATCAGCTCTTCAATTTCCAAAAAACCAAACATGTCACTTTGATAAATCTGACTGCAATACACCTCATACAGTTTGTCCTGATTCACAAATTTCACGCGATATACAGATTTAACCTTGTTCATAAGCCTCTGATACGTTCCTGCAAGGTGGGTAGTCTACCCTTTACCTTTCGTTTTTACATAGATTGTTGGGAAATCACTCAACCACAGGTATAATTCCGCGCCCAGAAATTTCAACCTTCAGAGTAGTAATGACCAAGAAGCTTTTTATCAAAACACACGGCTGTCAAATGAATGAATATGACTCAGACCGCATGGCAGACTTGCTGGGCGAGAGCCATGGTTATGAAATGACAGATGATGAAAATGAAGCCGATGTAATTCTGCTCAACACCTGTTCGATTCGTGAAAAAGCGCAGGAAAAGGTTTTTCACCAGCTGGGCCGCTGGAAAACACTGAAAGACAAAAAACCGGGGTTGAAAATTGGCGTTGGAGGGTGCGTAGCCTCCCAGGAAGGTGAAGCGATCTCAAAACGTGCCCCGCATGTCGATATGATTTTCGGACCTCAAACTCTGCATCGCCTGCCCACCATGATTGACGCAACCGATGCCGCGGCAAAACAAGCTGAAAACCATATTGCTCTGGTTGACATTACATTTCCGGAAATAGAAAAATTCGATCACCTGCCGGCACCGAAAAGCGACGGCGTGTCAGCGTTCGTTTCCATTATGGAAGGCTGTTCAAAATATTGTACCTTCTGTGTAGTGCCTTACACCCGAGGCGAGGAAGTGAGCCGACCGTTTGATGATGTCATCGCGGAAGTCGCCCACCTGGCCGGTCAGGGTGTGCGGGAAATCAACTTTCTTGGTCAAAATGTGAACGCCTATCGAGGACCGAGACATGACGGGGGTGAAGCAGATTTAGCGGAACTGATTACCCTGACAGCTCAAATTGAAGGCATCGACCGCATACGATTTACCACCAGCCACCCGGTCGAGTTTTCCGACAGCCTGATTGATGTCTACAACGACGTTCCAGAATTGGTCAGCCACCTTCACTTGCCGGTGCAAAGCGGTTCAAACAACATTTTAATGGCCATGAAACGCGGCCATCTGGTTGAGGAATATGTTGAAAAAATGGAGCGTATCCGAGCCAATCGCCCCGATATCAGTTTCTCGTCAGATTTTATTATTGGTTTCCCGGGTGAAACAGCCCAGGACTTTGAAGACACCATGAATCTTATTCAACGCATTGGTTTTGATCATTCTTTCAGCTTTATCTACAGCGCCCGGCCAGGCACACCCGCTTCTGACCTTGCGGATGACACGCCAGAAGCGGTAAAGAAGGAACGTTTACAGATACTGCAACAACGCATTATTCAGCAAGCTGCGCAGATCAGCCGGCGCATGGTCGGGACCACACAGATTGTTCTGGTCACGGGCACCTCCAGCCGAGACCCAGAAGATCTCTGCGGTCGCACTGAAAATAACCGCAACACCTACTTCATTTGCGATGACCACAGCCTCATCGGCAAGTTCGTTCAGGTCCGCATTACCGAAGCCTATGCGAACAGTTTGCGGGGAGAAGTCATCAATGCGGACCTCGCTTATTAACCTAAAAACTCGGTTAATATAACCATCTGATATAAAATCCCAGCGGATTAAACGAAAGTCTTTTTGACATGACGTTGATGCTGGGTATGCTTGACCTAACAGCTTCTGAGGAAT
This sequence comes from Reinekea sp., assembly GCA_050293765.1. Classification (GTDB taxonomy): domain Bacteria; phylum Pseudomonadota; class Gammaproteobacteria; order Pseudomonadales; family Natronospirillaceae; genus Reinekea. The sequence goes on along the minus strand of JBNKNI010000069.1, from coordinate 1,245 downwards.
TGCACGACTTTGAACAACCCATCTGTTGAAGACAGGCCCGTTGCCGATACACCAACCCGTCTGTTCACTCTCGAACCTGATCACCCTCAACGACTCGCCTCATTATGCGGTCTGGCCAACGATAATTTAAAGCAGATAGAAAGCCGGTTGGATATCCGTATCCGGAATCGTGGCAATCAATTCCAACTGGAAGGTGAAGCAGAACAAATTGTTACTGCGGAAGACATCATCAAGCGGCTCTATCGAGAGACAAAAGGTGGCAAAGATCTGGCACCCGACACAGTGCACCTGTTTCTGCAGCCTGCCGAAGTTTCGCGCGTTCAACAGTCGCGGGAAGAAGGTAAGTTGCACGAAGATAAATTGTACGTCGTCCACACGCCAAAATTGGTTGTTCGGCCACGCGGCACCAACCAAAAGCGTTACGTACACAATGTACTGAATCACGATATCAATTTCGGTATTGGGCCAGCAGGGACCGGTAAAACGTACCTCGCGGTTGCCTGCGCCGTACAGGCACTTCAGCAAGATCAGGTGAAACGCATTCTATTGGTGCGCCCCGCCGTCGAAGCAGGTGAGAAACTGGGTTTCCTGCCGGGCGATTTGAGTCAGAAAGTCGACCCCTATTTGCGACCGTTGTACGATGCACTTTATGACATGCTGGGCTTCGAAAAGGTCGATCGAATGATTGAGCGAAATATCATCGAAGTGGCTCCTTTGGCTTATATGCGCGGTCGTACGCTCAGTCATAGCTACATTATTCTTGACGAAAGCCAGAATACTACCCGAGAGCAGATGAAAATGTTCTTAACCCGTATCGGCTTTGGCTCCACCGCTGTCATTACCGGCGACCCTACTCAGATAGACCTGCCGAAAGGACAAGCTTCTGGCCTCAGACATGCCCTGGAAGTCCTGGAACAGGTACCCGGTATTAGCTTTACGCATTTTCAGTCGGGCGACGTTGTCCGACATCCGCTAGTGCAACGAATTGTGGACGCTTACGAAGCAAACGAATAATGACGAGCATCGATATCGATTTACAACAGGTAAGTCAGCACCCGGACATTCCTCAAGCCGACTTGTTTGCCGTGTGGGTTAAGCGCGCACTGAAAAATTTCCGTGAAAACGCAGAACTCAGCATACGCATTGTCGATGAAATGGAAAGCCAATCACTCAATGCGCAATATCGAGGCAAAGACAAACCCACCAATGTACTGTCGTTCCCGTTCGATGTACCGCCTGGCATCC
>JBNKNI010000068.1:0-14489 GCA_050293765.1 Reinekea sp. | reverse complement strand
GCGTGTGTTGCAGGGAATGGCGAGTCCTTTTCAAAACACACAACAAAGCTCAGTCATCGATCTGAAAGACCCGGAGAGCGGATGCCCTCCCCATGCAACCCCAAAAAAACCGCCTATACTCAGTCTCGAACTGTTAAATGGGAACCCTTCTCTATGTCTGCTACCAAATACCGCCTGGTCACCCGCAGCGATTTCGACGGCCTGGTTTGTGCTGCGCTGCTGAAAGAATTAGACATGATCGATGACATTCTGTTTGTGCACCCTAAGGATATGCAGGACGGCAAAGTCGAGATTACCGATCGGGACATTACCACCAACCTGCCCTATGTTCCGGCAGCGTATCTGGCTTTCGACCACCATCTGTCGGAAACACTGCGTAACGAAAAAGCAGACAACCACATTATTGACCCAAACGCGCCGTCGGCAGCCCGGGTGGTGTTCGACTATTACGGGGGTGCAGACAAGTTCCCGCACGTCAGTGACGATATGATGGTGGCGGTGGATAAAGGCGATTCCGCGCAGTTTAACAAGCAGGAAATTCTCGACCCGCGCGGCTGGGATCTAATGAATTTCCTGATGGATGCGCGCACCGGGTTGGGCCGCTTCCGGGATTTCCGAATTTCCAATTATCAGTTGATGATGGATTTGATCGACAAATGCCGTGAAATGCCCATAGACGATATATTGAAATTACCGGACGTTCAGGAACGCGTGGAGCTGTACCTGGAGCATCAACCCAAGGCGAATGAGCAGATTCTGCGTTGCGCCACGGTCCATGGCAACTTGGTGGTGCTCGATTTGCAGAACGAAGAAGAGATCTGGGCGACCAACCGGTTCATCATTTACGCGCTGTTCCCGCAATGCAATATTTCCATCCACCGGCTGTGGGGGTTGAAGCAACAGAACACGGTTTTTGCCATCGGTAAATCCATTCTGGATCGCTCGTCGAACACCAACGTGGGTGAATTGTGTTTGAAGTATGGCGGCGGCGGTCATCAGGCGGCGGGCACCTGTCAGGTGGACAACGACAAAGCCGATGAGGTGCTGAACGAGCTGATTGCTCAGATCAATCAAGATGGCTAACGGCAGTTCCATGCGCTGATCTGCGTCAACGCAAACCGCGCATGGGCAGGCAACACTGGTCCGATCTCTCAACCCAAACCCGGCACAGGAGAAACCCGATGATCCGACAAGCGACCAACACGGACTTTCCGGAACTGGCGGACATTTATCACGACGCCAGTTTAATTGCGCATCCCTTTATCGACCCGGAATTTATTGCTGGTGACCGGCTGCGGGTCCGCGATGAATATCTGCCCTTAAACGAAAGCTTCGTCTATGAGGTGCAGGGTGAGATTCTGGGGTTTGTCTCGTTGACGGACGATCACATTAACGGCCTGTTCGTGAAAGCTGATCATCAGCGGGAAGGGATCGGCAGCGATTTACTCAATCACGTAAAAGAGCGCCATCCGCGTCTTGAGTTGTGCTGTTTTGTGGATAACTACCAGGCGCAACGTTTTTATCACGCTCAGGATTTTGAAATAGTCGAGGAACGCGGCAACTCAGAGTTGCCGTTCGATGAATACCGTATGCTATGGCAGGCGAGTTAATCGCCTGCCATTGTCACAACCGACGGTAGCGGCCTTACTTAGTGGTGGTGACCACCAGGGCCATGCACGTGGCCGTGCGCCAGTTCTTCTTCCGTCGCATCGCGCACTTCAACCACAGAACCGGTGAAATGCAGTGTCTTACCAGCCAGCGGGTGGTTCGGGTCGACAGTGATGTCGTCTTCTTCCACACCGGTGACCATCAACTGGACCGGGCCGCCTTGAGTCTGAGCGGTAAACACCATGCCAGGCTCGATAGATTCAACGCCTTCAAACGCGCTGCGCGGTACTACCTGTACCATCTCTTCGTTGTATTCGCCGTAGCCGTCTGCAGGGGCGACGACTGTGTCGAAACTGTCACCCGCGGCTTTGCCGACTAACGCAGCTTCCAGACCAGAGATAATGTTATTGGCACCGTGCAAATACGTTAACGGATCTCCGCCTTCAGAGGTATCAATAACCTCGCCATGCTCGTCTTTAACGGTGTAGTTCAGGGAGACAACTTTGTTTTCTTCAATCATGATGGTTTCCTTGGTTGGAAAGGTTTGGCGGGCTTAAACGAGACCAATGACAGGCAATAATCGCAAACGCGCGGTGAACAGTTCGGCGCTGTGAACAGCTATCCAAGGAAACAAGTATGGGGCAGCTGACGGATGATTCAACCTTTCGCGTTAAAAAACCGCCATATTTGCCCGCAAACACGCCAATTTGAGCACCCTATGATAAACTGGCGCTCCATTGTGACCGATGTTTTGCATGTCCCAACGTTCTGCGCTCGCTAACCCAGACTATCGCCGGTATTTTATCGCTTCCAGCTTCGCTACCTTAGCGGTGTGGATGACCCGCTTCATGTTCGGGTGGCTGATCTGGGAAACCACCGAATCGTTTTTATGGGTTGGCGTTGCCAGCGCCAGCATCCTGTTCCCGTCTTTATTGATCACACCGATCTTTGGGGTGATCTCCGACCGCATCAACCTTAAATTAGGCGTCATCGCCTGGCTCGCCAGCCAAGCGCTGGTCACTCTGGTGACTCTGCTGGTGTTTGAGTTTGTCGGTCAATCACTGCCCCTGCTACTGCTGATGACCTTTCTGTTCGGCTGCGTAGCGGCTGCCGGTTCTCCCTTACGGTTAACGCTGATCCCGAAACTGGTGAATGCCGCCGAGTTGCCCAATGCCGTCGGCTGGGGGGCCATGCTGTTCAATACATCGCGTATTGTCGCCCCAGCAATAGCGGCCTGGTGCTTAACCCTGTTTCCACCGCAGTGGGTCTTTATTCTGTGTACACTGGCATTTATCTGCGCGGGGATCATCAATGCTGGGTTACCCAATGTGCAGGGGGTGGTGAAAAAATCCAGCACCAGTGGCTGGCAGGATTTTATCGCGGGCATTCAGTACTGTTGGGCATCTCCGATGATCCGGGTGCTGTTTATCCTGACACTGACCAACTCGCAGGTTGCCCGTTCGCTCATGGAACTGCTGCCAGCGCTTTCCGGTACGCTGACCACCGGCACCGCAGCGGATCTTGCCACACTCACCGGCTGCGCCGGTGCTGGCAGTATTGTCGGTGGCTGGTATATCTCCCGTCAACGTGGTGCGGTATCGACATTAATTAACTTACTCGCCATTGCCATGTTCATCACCGCACTGCTGCTGGTGCCTATGCTGTTTTCCTTGCCAGTTTGGCCGATGGCGGTATTGGTCGGCGGCGTCAGCCTGTTCATGACCGTCCTCGGCACCGGTTCGCAGATCGTACTGCAACTGACCAGTGACGACAGCAAACGCGGCCGGGTCATGAGCCTGTGGCTGACCATTGCGCTAGTGGGTCCGGCCATTGGCGCGTTAATCATGGGCGGCATTGCCGAGTGGTTTGGTTTTCCCGTCATGCTGATTCTGATGTTAGCATTGAGTCTGGCATCCGCCCTGTGGCTGAAAACATCGGCTTCTTCTTTCAACAGCGACACCAGGTAGGCAACATTTTGCACGCGATTACCGATTACCAACGATTGTTTTTACAGGACGTCCCGATGATGGATGTCCGTGCGCCCATCGAATACAGCAAAGGGGCGTTTCCCCACAGCGAAAACTGCCCGCTGTTGGACGACGAACAGCGTGAACGCATTGGCACTCGTTACAAAGAACAGGGGCAGGATTCCGCCATAGAGCTCGGTAACGAACTGGCCACCGAAGCGATTAAAGCGGATCGGCAGGCGCAATGGCAGGACTTCTTCAAACGGCACCCGGACGGTGTGCTCTATTGTTTTCGCGGCGGACTGCGTTCGCGCATTACCCAGCAATGGTTAGCCGAAGCCGGGCTGGAGATCCCATACATCACCGGTGGCTACAAGGCCATGCGGGGTTACCTGTTGAACGAATTACATGAGCGCATCGGCGCAGGCAATGTGCAGATTCTGTCGGGTCCCACCGGCAGCGGTAAAACCGAACTGATCGAGCAATGGCCTCATTCGGTCGATCTTGAAGGTTTGGCAAATCACCGTGGCAGTGCTTTTGGCCGCACCGAAACCGAACAACCGGCGCAAATCGACTTCGAGAACGCTTGGTCCATTGCCTGGATGAAACGCACGCAGCGCCATTCTGCGCCTGTGTTAATGGAGGATGAATCTCGGTTGATTGGCCGCATCGCCGTGTTACCGGAATTCCTGGAACTGAGCAAACGATCCAATGTCGTGTTGTTGCAAGCTTCCGTTGAGGAACGCATAGAACGCATTCGCCGCGACTACGCCGAACGCATGTTCGCGCATAAACAAACTCACGGTGAAGAAGCAGCAATCGCGTATCTGGATGACTTTGTCCGCTCGGCCTTAACCCGTATTCGCAAACGCTTGGGCGGCGACCGTTTTGCGCAGTTATCCACCATGCTCGATGACAGCTTGGTCGCTTTACAGAACCAGCAAAGCTGGCAGGGGTTCGATGACATCGTTGCCTGTCTGCTGCAGGACTACTACGACCCAATGTACACTTACCAATTCGGCAAAAAAGCCCAAAATGTCGTGTTCAAGGGCAACCAAACGGAGATACTGCAATGGTTGAGCGAGCAACAACAGGCTTGAGCACGCGGGTTAAAACGGCACTGACGGCGTGTATCGTATTGGCGGTGGTCATCAACTGGCTGCCGATGATCGACGCAAAAGCGCAAACGTACCTGACCGACACCATCAGCAGTAATGCCATTGTGTTTGGCGTGGTTCGAACTCTGAACGGGGTCATTTCGGTGGTGCAGTCTTCGGAAGTCAGCATCGGGGTTGCCAGTGTGGGGTTGGGCGAAATTTTTGACCCGGTCAATGACCTGATTGAACGCTTTTCCGGTCTGCTGCTGGTGACCTTAACCGCACTCGGTATTCAGCAAGTCATTCTGCTGTTCACCACCTCGCTGGCACTGAAAATTGCGTTCAGCAGTTTTGCCGTTGTTCTGTTGCTCGTCGTCTGGCGCGTTGAACAACAAGCACCGGTTTGGGTGCGCATCGGCATTGCCGTTTTGTTGTTGCGTTTCCTGCTGACGCTGGAAGTCGGGCTGGTCTGGTTGTTTGACTGGCTCTATTTCAATGCCACCGGCGCCGAGGCTTTGTCGGTACTCGAGGCCACCACTCAAGTGGTGCAGAACATTCGCGAATCGCTGACGAGTATCGACCTCGGCAAACTGATCTTTGGCAACAACGACCCGGTATTGCAAAACGAAGACATCGGCAGCCGTATTTCCGCATCTGTGGTCACGCTGATTGTGGGCATGTTGTTCAAGAGCATAATTATTCCCGTAGGCACCTTATGGAGCGGCTATCAAATCAGCAGAGCCGTCCTCTGGGGCGTCTCGCAACCCTCAAGGTAGCCGCTGTGTTTGAACGTGATTTAGTTTTTATCGGCGGTGGTCACAGCCACGCCCTGGTGTTGCGGATGCTGGCCATGAAGCCGTTAACCGGCGTTCGCCTGACCTTAGTTACCGACACGCTGCTCACGCCCTATTCCGGTATGCTGCCCGGGTATATGGCCGGACACTACTCGTTGGACGACACCCATATCGACCTGAATAAGCTCTGCCGCGCGGCCGGTGTACGGCTGATTCACGACCGTGTCATCGGGCTGGATGCGCAGCACAAAACCATTCGCCTGGCGAACCATGGCGACTTGCGCTACGACCGCGTATCGATCAATACCGGCTCAACACCGAACCTGACCATTCCCGGTGCCGCTGAATTTGCCGTGGGTGTGAAACCGGTCAGCCAGCTGACCGCCATGTGGCAACGATTGTTGGAAGCCGACTACCACGGCAAAACCCCGCATTGGGCGGTGGTGGGTGCCGGTGCTGCCGGTGTGGAAGTAATCCTGGCCATTGCGCACCGGTTTGCCCTGCTGCAAAAGCCGATCCGCCTGTCACTGGTGTACTCCAGTGCGGATATTTTGCCCAACTACACACCGCGCATCCGACGTGTTGTGTCCGACGCATTGGCAAAAGCCGGTGTTGAACGGGTGGCGAATTTTTCCGTCGCCGAAGTACGCAAAGACCGCCTGATCAGTGCCAACAATCTCGAACTGCATCTGGATAAATCCATCTGGTGTACACCAGCCACGGCACCACAATGGCCACAGGACGCCGGTCTGGATGTTGACCACAACGGCTTTATTACCGTTAACCAATACCTGCAAAGCACCAGTCATCCGGACGTGTTTGCGGTGGGCGATGTCAGCGCCATGACCCTAACGCCAAGACCGAAGGCCGGTGTTTTTGCGGTTCGTTCAGCGCCGTTTTTGCGCCATAACCTCACCGCCGCGTTCACCGACCAACACATGCGGCCAGTGCGACTGCAAAAAGATTTTCTGTCGTTACTGGCGTTGGGCGACCAACGAGCCGTCGGCATGCGCAACGGTTTTTCGTTTGCCGGGCGTTGGGTGTGGCGTTGGAAAGATCGGATCGACCGGCAATTTATGGCGTTGTTTTCCACCGCGTTACCGCAAATGCAAGCCAGTGACAGCATGAGCGATAACACCATGCACTGCGCCGGTTGTGGCAGCAAGTTAGGCCCGGAACTGCTCAGCGAAACGTTGGCGGAGCTGCATCAAGGTAAGCACCATCAGGCCGAAGACGCGGCCTTGGCGTTTAACAGCGGAGGCCACCAACTGTGGCAAAGCATCGACGGTTTTCGCAGCTTCACAGATGACTTGTATCGCCTGGGTCAGGTGGTGACGCACCATGCGGTGAATGACAGTTACGCCATGGGCATTGCACCCAGCAGTGCGCAGGTGTGGGCGAACCTCGCATTCAGTCACCCACGGATTGCCCGTCGCGACTTTAAACTGCTGATGTCTGGCATTCAAAGCGCATTGGCCGAGCACGATACTGAACTAATTGGCGGCCACAGCACCGAAGGTTTAGAAACACACGTCGCCTTGGTGGTGAACGGTGAAGGCACCGCGCAGTGGCACAAAAGCAACATCCAAGCGGGCGACTGGTTGCTGCTGAACAAACCCATTGGTTCGGGCATTTTGCTGGCAGCCGACATGCAGGGCAAAGCACACGCGTTGGCGATCGAAGCGTTGTGGGCGCAATTGCTGCGTTCGAATCGGGCATTTTTCCAGCAGTTGCAAACACACACCGTGCATGCCGCGACCGACGTAACCGGCTTTGGTTTGATCGGTCACCTTTTGGAAATGACCGATGGCAGCGGCTGCAGTATTGCGCTGGATGCCGACGCCGTGCCGCTGATGCGCGACGCCCTGACCTTAAGTGAACAAGGTGTGCACTCCACACTCTTGCCACAACTGACGCCGCTGCTGTTGCGTTGCAAAGTCGAGTGCGATAACACAGCTTTAGTGAATTGCCTGCTCGACCCCCAAACTCAGGGAGGCCTGTTAATTTCGGTGCCGCCCGCTACGGCCGAGGCGCTTCTGGCGCAAGGTGATGTGTGGAAAATTGGCGAAGTCACCGAAGCCAACTCGAAACCCATTACCGTTCGTTAACTAACTCTATTCGTAACAAGGTGTTACACCTGTTAAAAGGGATCTACAAACCATGCTCGTTCGGACTATTTTTTTCAGTGCCATATTTCTGCTGACCACCGCTTCGCTGCAAGCGGAGACCTTAACGCTGCCAGATGGCAGCGAGTACGAAGGCCCTCAGGTCAATGACCGCCTGCACGGCGAAGGCACCTTGAAATGGCCTAATGGCGACGTCTATGTGGGAGAATTTTCCGAAGGTCAAATGGCCGGCGCTGGCGAATTGACCTTTGCACTCGGTGGCCATTACAGCGGAAATTTTTTGCAGGGATATTTCCATGGTCCGGGCGAGTATGCCGATACAAACGGCTCGGTCTGGACCGGAGAATTTGAGCAAGGGAAATTTCAACAGGGCACCGTTGTGCACAAAGATGGATCGACGCTGACGGGCCAGTTCGCGAATTGGCAATTATCCGGTGAAGGTCAAGCGACCTTTCCACAGCAAGGCACCTGGTCCGGTCAATTCAAAAATGGCGTGATAAGCGGAAAAGGGCATTACGAAAATGAAGCGGGCGTCCGTTACGATGGCGGCTTCGCACGATGGAGCTACCACGGCGACGGCGAACTGACCTTACCGGATGGCACACATTACGTTGGGCAATTTCAGTATGGTCAATACCAGGGTCACGGTGAATTAACACTGCCATCTGGCGAAACGTATGTCGGCGTATTTGAATACGGTGAATATTCCGGCGACGGTAAGCAAACGCTGCCAGACGGCGAAATCCGAACCGGGGTCTTCGACTGGGGTTACCTCAACGGAGCCGCTCGTATCGACTACCCCAACGGCGACTGGTACGAAGGCAATGTCGTTAATAACCTGTATCAGGGCACTGGTAGCCGGTATATCCATAGCGACGACACTCTGGTAAAAGGCCTCTGGCAAGCGGGTAAGTTGGTTGCGCGTATTCACGATGACGAACGCATCGAGCACTTGGGCAACCTGGCGGAACAGGTGCTGTACAACCAGAACGATCTGCTGCAAACCCAGTTTGATGCCTTGCTCGACAGCAACCCTGAACAAACCAACGCCTACCTGCTCGCCGTCGGTGGAGATGGCAACCAGGAAGTGTTTCGCCGCGAAGTGTTGTATGCGCAGCAATTGTTCGACACCCGTTTTGCGACCAAAGACCGCAGTGTGGTTTTGATCAACAGCAAAGAAACAGCGGCGGCGTATCCCGTGGCAACGGTCACGTCCATCGAAAAAACCTTGCAGGTCTTGGCCGGTAAAATGAACCCGGAAAAAGATATTCTGCTGCTCTACTTAACCAGCCATGGCAGTGCCGACCATCAACTCTATTTGAATCAGCCAGGTATGGGGTTAGTGGATTTATCTGCCGACTACCTCGCGCAACTGCTGCGGAACTTCCCGGTACGCGCAAAGGTCGTGATGATTTCTGCCTGCTATTCCGGCGGCTTTATCGATGCGTTGAAAGATGACACCACGCTGGTGATGACCTCAGCGGCGAAAGACAAAACCTCGTTTGGTTGCAGCGATGACGCAGATTTCACTTACTTTGGCCGAGCACTGCTGGAGCAATCACTGCAACAAACACAGGATTTTCGCCGAGCGTTTCACAGCAGTGTGGACCTGATTGAGCAATGGGAAAAAGAAGAAGAGATCACGCCATCCAAACCCAAATTGCACGCTCCGCAACCCATTTTAGACACATTGGCGGCGTGGTATGAATCGTTACCGGGTTATACGCCGACGCCGACAACACCAATGGAATTGACCCAATGGTGGTGGCGGGAGACAAAACAGTTGCCCACCGTAAGTGCCGACTAGCGGCACTCGAATGGCGCTTACTTAGGCGTATTGAGTTTTTATCTTCAGCGTTTGCATCATGCAGTGACCTGGTTTCGTTGGGAGTTTTTACTACAAATAATGAATCAATTCTGAAGACTAAGGTTCTATTTGTAACCAATAGATTTCTTGGAGGATTTCTTTTTTCAAGGGGAGATCCCCTTGCACCCCCTTCTGTCGCCCGCTTTGGTATTCTGCCCTGCCAGACACTTTCTTCGAACGGTCGCTTGAGCGTGCGTCCCTGCACGCGCGGCGCTTACAAGGGCATCCATGCCCTTAAATCCGTTGCGATGTGTCTGTCATGTCAGCCAAAGCAGATGCGACGATCGAGTTATTTACACCTGATCGGGCTTATCAGCATTTGCTGGTTTGAAATGGTTATCAAGAAGCCGACTCATGCGGTTGGTTCTTCGCCGTTCAAACGACCTTTCAAAGATGAAGTTGAGAAGATTGATCAGTCGATTGTGGCAGCTGGGATTGTTAAGAACCAAGCCCGTTTCGTCAGACTGGTTTGGTCCTTGACGGCGAAAAATCGCCCAGTGAAACTAAGCCAGGAGACGATGCAAATACGCGTAAGCAATAACCGTTCAGCGTGACCCTTTATTGCTCCAGCACCCGTTGATTCGTCAACCGAAACGGGTGCGCTACGTAAGTGCCCATGATGCGCATTTCCTGGGTAAAAAAAGCCAATTCTTTTAGGGCATATTGCATGAGTTGCTCAGAAGGGTGGCCTTCCACATCCAAGTGAAAACTACTGCCATTCGGCACACCGCTGCCCATGTAACTTTCCAGCTTTACCATGTTAATGCCATTGGTCGCAAAACCGCCCAGCGCTTTATACAACGCCGCTGGAATATTGCGTACAGTAAACATTAACGAGGTGATGAACGGTACCGACGCATCGAAGTCTGGCAGACCGGCGTCTTTCGACAAAATAAGAAACCGTGTGGTATTGCCGGTTACGTCCTGAAAATTTTCCCGCAGAATGGTCAGGTCATACAGTTCGGCCGCCAAGCTGGACGCGATCGCTGCCCGGCTTTTATCGCTACCTTGCGCAATTTCACAAGCCAAACCGGCGGTGTCGTACCCTGCGATGGGTTCCAGCCCCAGTTCATGAATGTGCTGGTCACACTGAGCTAAGGCTTGAGGGTGCGATGTGACTGTTTTGATATCACTCAGCTGAGCCCCTTTTAACGCCAATAAACAATGATTAATCGGTTCAAAGTGTTCACCAATAATGTGCAGGTGCGTGGAAGGCATTAACCGATACATTTCTTCAACCCGCCCAGCGGTTGAATTCTCCAATGGAATCATCGCCAGTTTAGCGTCGCCACGTTCCACCATAAACATGGCTTCTGCAAAGGTTTCGCAGGCAATGGCCCGCATGTTCGGAAAAACATGGTGGCAGGATAAATGAGAGTAGGCACCTTCCAGCCCCTGGAAAGCAATGATATTGGTGGTCTCGGCCATAGCAATTCCAAAACAAAGTTGATGAGTTCAGAACGCAGAATTATGACACAAGCGCGATACGTTGCAGATTGACTTTTAACAGCCCAAAACAAAAAAAGAGCAGAGTCTTAACGACCCTGCCCTTTTTTAAAACGGTTTAGCAATTACACAGCGACGATGTTTTCCGCTTGTGGGCCTTTAGGGCCTGCTGTCACCGTAAATTCAACCGACTGACCTTCAGTCAGTGTTTTAAAACCTGAACTGACGATAGCACTGAAGTGTGCAAAAACGTCTGGACCAGATTTCTGCTCAAGAAACCCAAAACCTTTCGCTTCGTTGAACCACTTAACGGTACCTGTTGTTGTATTAGACATAATAATAATCCTGAAATTTAAAAAATAAATGTGCCTTCAAAAGGCTTGAATGCGTAAAAACAGAGACTGGAACTTAAAAACTGCAGGACGTGGTGTTACGAATAAAACAACGAAATGTAGGATGTAAATAGGAGACTTAATTTCTAGCTGCGACCCACAGTATAGAGTTAGTGGGTGGCTGTCTATGTTTATTTCAAAATACTTTTTCAGCGGTGAGGGACTGTAACAAACGTGGTAACTGCTCGTGGCGGCGCTAGAGCCAATCGCTTTTGTCTCAACTTGTCCAATCCACCTTGTGAAGCTCATAGTGCTTTAACTGCCGCTCACCAACGCTAACGTCACCCCGATAGACAAAGCCATTCTTGATCATTACACGACCCGACGCGGGGTTCTCCGGCAGATGACGAGCATAAATAAGCGTCAGGCCAAACTGATCAAACCCATACTGAATCAACGCGGTTGCCGCTTCAGTACAGTACCCCTTACCCCAGAACGGAACCCCAACCCAGTAACCCAAATTGCCACTTGCATCTTCAATTTGTGTGAGACTGATCGTACCTAAGTGCTCGCCGGTGCTGTTCAATTCAATCGCCAGTGCAATGGCTTTACCGCTTTCAAACCAACCTTGGTGATTGGATATCCATTCTTCCGCCATACCCTCGCGATAAGGGTGAGGAATATTTGCGGTCATGTCTGCAATAATTTTTTCACCCGCCAAACGCTGAACACTCTTAGCATCTGACAGTTGGTACGGTCGCAGTGTTAATCGGCTTGTTTTAAGTGTGGGTAACAAGAGCGTTCCTTTTTAGAATTTAACCAGTGTCAGGTTAGAACTCAGTTTAAAACAATAGTTAGCAAGCACCAAAGCTTCATGCAATGTGGGTTCTATCCTTTTCGGTTTTAGGGTTCTTTCTTAAGTGGCTTGTTCGAGGATTCGGACATGGCACTTAACAGTTCCAGCTTCCACATATGACTTCACACTTCTCAATTTCGTCTTCGACAGATCGATCCTGATGGACAGGGTTTTCTAAGATTCCTATTCATAAACAGTTCAAACTAATCTATTGAAAGCCTTTGCGGACATTGGCGTAAATAACCGTTCCGTCGCATCTGCATAAATTACTACGCATCCATCCTGAGTTTCATCAAATGCTTCTGCCGAATACGAACTTGCACCGGAGTCATTCGTGATCTTCGTCAGTGCTAAATTAAGTTCCTGCACCAACGCAATGCAGTCTGCGTGATCCGGCTTCACTGGCTTCGCTTCAAGGTTTAATACATTGGGGTTCTGATTCATAGACTCTTTTAAATTCTAACCAAACTGCAGGCGCATGAATTCCAAATACTCATTCAGCGCAGCAACTTGATAGTAATCGTTTATCCGTTGATGGTGTTCTGTCCGATCGCCCACGACCACCAAATTCCAATTCAATTCCGCGCAGGCTTTTTTGTCCCAAGAGGCATCACCAAAATACGTGATCGACACATTATTGCTGATCGGTTCTAACACCGTGTTGCCCTGTTTAACACGAGCCAGTGCAATGTTCATAATATCGACTCGAGAAAGGGCATCGTTTGCTGAGACAAGCGGTAAACCTTTAGTTGCGATACCAGCGGAATTCAATTTGGCAATCGCGGTTTCACCCCAGCCACCGGTCGCAATGCCCAGGCAGACATGTTCATAATCACGCAGGTGAGTGATGAACGCATTGGCGCCGGGCACTTCCCGTACCGGGTTTTTCTGCAAATGCGCTTCTATCCTGGCAATAAAAGACGCTTTTACCCGCCGTGTTAATTCCGCCTCGTGCTGTTGCAAACCATGTGACACGACAATTTCATTTAAAATACCGGAGTCCGTTACATGGACGTATTCGCCCCAATCGTCTTTAAAGGAGACGTCCATGTGTTCCAGAACCGCTTCTTTAAAACAAGCGGCATCAAAACCCGTCGATTGCGTTAAGATGCCGTCGATATCAAAAATAATACAGTGCAAAGGCCGCTCTCGTTTCGTTTGTTCATCTGAAAAACCAGAGAGTGTAACGTACAGCAGAGCGGCGGTGTTGTCATGCTCAACCCCAGTTGTTAAGCGCATTACCCGATAATCTGGAACACCCCAACCAGAATGAACACCAGCGCGGCAACAAGGTGCGCGGCTTTCAACGGAATTCGTTTCATAATGTATTCGCCCGCAAAAACAACCGGAACATTTGCCAGCAGCATTCCCAGTGTTGTGCCGAGTGTCACCAACACAACCGAATGAAATTGCGCGCCAAGCAACACGGTGGCAATTTGCGTTTTATCGCCGATTTCCGCCAGGAAAAACAACAGCGTCGACGCGGCAAAAGCACCGTATTTTTGAAATGCAGAATCTTCACTGTCGTCTTTATCCGGCACCAACAGCCATAGCCCTAAAGCAATAAAACTGCCGCCGAGCAGCCACTGGCCTAACTCGCTTTGCAGGTATTGGGCGAGCCAACCACCCAACCAAGCGGATGCAGCATGGTTAAGCAGAGTCGCCACCAATATGCCAGCCACAATAGCCCATTTGTTGCGGAATTTTGCCGCCAGAAACAGAGAAAGCAGTTGGGTTTTATCACCAATTTCGGCCAATGCCACGGTGAACAGGGAAATGTAGAGAGGTTCCATAAAAGGGCTCCGGTGGGATTGATCATACAAAAGGCAAACAACAGCCTCCCACCATAGGAACTGTTATTTGCCTTAAGTCTTGCCAATACCAAACGGGGTACGAACCGACCATAAGCCATGAGGGCTCAAGTATGTTGACCGGTTCTCTCAATCAGAGAAGACTACTCCCTTAAGGACGCGCGAACTTTACAACAGGTGCATAGGAAACTCAAATCGGAAATCACAGAATTCACGGCAGTAATGTTAATTTTCCGCTTAATTCAGCCTATCTGAGGTCGGTCGAAAATATTTGATGGTGGCATATATTAGCTATTCACATACATTCGATAAGGTAAAGCCAAAACCTACTCACCAGATTTTCAGATCAGTAGATCATTGCAACATTAATGCAGCTTTCGCTAGCCCGTTAACAAGCATGATCACTGAGAAGAATTTCAGTTTTAACTCGAACAACGTAGGCTGGTCCGCGAGCGGTTCGAACCTGAATGTAGCAAGGGTGAGTCACGGTTACAACTATTGATGGTTATAGTAATAGTCCTGAAAGAAACGTCGGTATTGACGGCAGCAAGAACACCCTAGATGTGTTCGTTCTCGTAGACCATA
>JBNKNI010000067.1:0-14541 GCA_050293765.1 Reinekea sp. | reverse complement strand
GCCAAAGAAGACCCTGACTTTGCCGAGCTCCTAGCCACCAAATATGAACTCAGCGCGCAAACCAATATTTTCGATTGCGTTGACACGACTGAGTCGCTGAGTGCCAAAGTGCGCTCTTACCAGTCCTCTTTAGAGAAATACTTTCAGAAAACCGGCATGGACCTGTTTACCTCTCAGCTGGAATGGCTGGAGTTCTGTACCATGAACGGCTTGCTGGTGCCGAACCGTTGGACCGAGAATTTTGTTGCCGCTCATATCGAACAGGCCCGCTCCACGCGTGAAGAAACCTTTATTCTCGATGGTTACCCCCGTACCGAGCGCGCCGCCGAACACTTACTCGACTTTCTGGCGTCCATGGATATTCCGGTTCTGAAAGTACTGCACTTGAGTATCAGCCGTCAGGAAATGATGTCTCGTGCGCAAGCCCGGGGCCGTGCCGATGATGACAAAGAAAGCCTGCACAAACGGTTTCAGTTTTACATTGAGAACGTGCAACCGAGTGTGGATTTCATGAAAACCAAGTTGGGCTCGGATCGGATTGCGTTAATCGATGCACACCAGCCTGTGTATGACGACACGCCACAGGGACCGCAATTTAATCTGGAGGCATCGATCAATGCCGTGGTTACCAGCGTACTGCGTGCCATGGGTGTACCACGTGTGGTGCTGAACGACATTCTTAACGGTGATTCAAAGTAGGCTTCATTACCCGCGCGCAGAATACTTTTCTGTGCGCTATTTCGTGCTGTTTAGCCAACGCGCTCGAGCATCATTTCCGAAAAATCTGCAAACGTTTCAAAACCGATCTTTTCATAGCATTGAATGGCCGACGTGTTTTCACTGTGAACATTCAGGCCAATCAGTTCAACCGTGGTGAGCAATTGTTCGCACAGAGCAGCTATACACTGACCGGCAAAGCCCTGCCCGCGGAAATCCGGGTGTGTTGCGATGTTGCCCAACGCCGCGACCTGATAGGTCGGCGAGTAAACATGAATCCCCGCCACACTGACTAACTGATGATGGTGCACATACCCGGTAAAGGTGTGCTGGCTGAGCATGTCCGGATCAAACCAGTTGTTTGGGTAGCTGAGTTGATAAAAGTTGCTCAGCCGTTCAGCGTCTGCTGGACCAAAAGTTGTGATGGCTTCAGGGTGTGCAGCAGGTTGCGGATGCTGGCGTAGGATCATTCGACGTTGCCGTTCATGATAGGTTGTGCGCATAACCGATTGAACCGCCGGTACACAGCCGTCACTGACGTGCGCATAAACCCGTTCGCCCAGGGTTGGCAGCAGTTCAACTAACATGGATGACAGCAAATCCGTTCGGTCTCCCAGTGCCAATACAATGGGCAGATCTGGGGTTTGGTAAACCACAATCACCGCCACGATTTGGCCGTTTTCCCAGTGCGCGAAGTAGCGACAGCGGCTCCAGAAATAATCTTCCAGGTCGCCGATAGCATAGAGTTGCAGTTCAGGTGATTGACTTAAAAAACGGTAGAGTTCGGCTTTGTTTGTTGTTGGGTTGAGCAAGGCGGTTCTCAGTTTGGGCTGCCATCACGGAAGTGCATCATAAAGGCAGTGAACATCAGTCGTCCACGCCAAAAGCCAAGGCAACTCTGAATAATTGCCGTCTACTTCAGTGAATGCAGAAATTTGCTGTTTTAGCCTCGCCCTCTCGGTCGTTCAGATCGATGACTGAGCATTGTTGTGTGTTTTGAGAAGGACGCTATCGCACATGCGCAGAGCGTTGATAACCCCACCAGCGTTTAACGACGTGAATGATAAATGCGCGATGGCAATGCTCACAAATCACGGTATGGACCCCTGCCGTTTTTCTCGGGTAGGGGCCGGTATAGAGTTTGCCGCAAAAGGCGCAGCGCATTACTCCTCTGCCTTTTGCCTTGGTTCCAGGTAGGTGATCTGTTTCAGGCCTTTGCGGTACTGATCCAGAAAGAGCTGTCGTTCACTCAACGGCATGGAGCTTTCTTCGAGCTGCCGCTGATAGGCGGCGACCAGCATGTGCTCCGGGAAATCAACGTAGTTAAGCACCTGTTCAATGGTGTCTCCTTTCTTGGCATTTTGCAGCACCAGCGAACCATCTTCGTCGAAAACAGCGTCCAGGCTGTTGGTGTCGCCAAACAGATTGTGCAAATCGCCGAGAATTTCCTGATAGGCACCGACCATGAAGAAGCCCAGCCAAGGACGCTCACCGCGTTGCCATTCCGGCAGGGGAATGGTGGATTCCACACCTTCACCATCGACGTAGTAATCGATCTTGCCGTCTGAGTCGCAGGTAATGTCTTGCAATACACCCCGAATGGCTGGTTCCCGGTCGAGTCCGGTCAGTGGCAGAATCGGGAAGATCTGATCGATCCCCCAAACGTCCGGCAACGACTGGAACATGGAGAAGTTAACGAACAGTTTGGTGGCCATTTTTTCATTGAGGTCATCCAACATGTCACGATGGGCGCGTTTGGCCGGATTTAACCGCTCACTGATGATCTGGTTAATGGCGCGCGACATATCTTCAGCGTGCGCGCGCTGCTGTAATGTCAGAAAGCCCTGGTTGTAGGCGTCGTGTACATCCTTCAGGAAGTAGGTCGCATCGTGGTAGAGCTCCGCGTACGGGCGCTCGTGAATCTTGGTGCATTGATAACAATACCAGAGTTCTTTTAGGATGCTCGGCGAGTCTTCAGCCGGGCACTCCGGCACGACGACATCGGGCGCTTCTTCTTCGGCCACGTCGGCGATCAGTACAGCATGATGAGCTGTTACGGCACGTCCGGATTCACTGAAAATCATCGGGTGGGGCAGGCCTTCGTTTTCACAGGCCTCTCGAAACGCATAAACAACGTTGTTGGCGTATTCCTGCGTTGAATAGTTCATGGAACAGGATTCGCGCGAGCGGGTGCCTTCGTAATCGACGCCCAAACCGCCGCCCACGTCGACAATGTTGATCGGCACATCCAGATGGCGCAGTTCAACATAGAAGCGAGCACACTCGCGCAAACCCAACTGAATGTCGCGGATGTTGGCGATCTGTGACCCCAGATGAAAGTGCAACAGCTGAAAGCAATCTAACCGGTCGTGTTCGCGTAACCGTTCAGTGACCGCCAGAATTTCGGAAGCGGTTAAGCCAAATTTGGATTTTTCACCGCCGGAGTTTTCCCACTTGCCCTTGCCGATGCTGGCCAGTCGGGCGCGCACACCGATACGTGGCAGCACTTTCAGCTCATTGGAAATGTCGAGAATCCAATCGACTTCACTGGATTTTTCAACCACCAGATAAACGTGGTGACCGAGTTTTTCCGCCGACAATGCCAGGCGAATGTATTCTTCATCTTTATAGCCGTTACAGACAATTGTGGTGGCACCACGGGATGCTTCGGCCAAGACCGCCATCAACTCCGGCTTACTGCCTGCTTCCAGACCAATGCGGGCGGCACCCGCCAGTTGCTGACCTTTAATGATCTCTTCGACCACCCGGCGCTGCTGATTCACCTTGATGGGATACAGGGGCTGGTAGATATTGCGGTAATGCTCGTTTTCAATCGCGGCTTTAAAGGCGCTGGTGATCTGCGCGACGCGGTCGTGCAGAATGTGCGGAAAACGCACCAATAATGGCAATTGCAGTCCACGGGTTCTGGCGGCCAGAACAATATCCTTAAGCGAGGTTTTTTGGTTGGCATTTACCACCGTATCGCCATTTTCATTGACGGTAAAATAACCTTCTGACCAGCGATTAATGTTGTACAGCTCAATCGCGTCGCTCACAGTCCAGACCATAGCAGAAACTCCGTTAACGGACTTTGGCTACGAACCCTCGTTCGCCGGTGTGTCTTCCATTGCCAGACAGTGGTAATGGGCACACTTCCAAAGTAACCTTTGCGTGAAAAAACGGTTTACCTTAGTACAGACCCTTACTCCGGGTTTGTAAAAGGGGCGCTATTTAAGCAGGTTGAAAACACTTTTTACAAGGAGAAATCATAATGAGCAAAATAATAATTGCGACCGACAATGCACCTGCCGCCATTGGCACCTATTCGCAGGCGGTAAAAGTCGGTTCGACTGTCTATCTGTCGGGTCAAATCCCGTTGGATCCGGCCACCATGACGCTGGTCGACACGGATATGGCGGCGCAGATTCACCAGGTGTTCAAAAATTTGAGCGCTGTTTGCGAAGCTGCTGGTGGCAGCTTGCAGGATATCGTCAAACTGAACATTTTTTTAACGGATTTAAGCCATTTCGCGTTGGTTAACGAAGTAATGGCTCAATATTTCGAACAGCCATATCCGGCCCGTGCCGCCATCGGCGTGGCTCAATTGCCCAAGGGCGCAGCAGTGGAAATGGACGGTATCGTAGAACTGGGCTGATCAGCCCTCGGTATTAAGGCTTTCGTGCCCGTGCTTTGCGTGCGGCGCGAGCGTCTTTCCAGCCCTCAAAGCGAATTTGCAGGTTCTGCAGTTTGGCGATCAGTAAATGAGCCGCTTTACGATTGGTCAAAATTTTCGGAAGTGGTTTGGCCATGATAACTCTTTGGTTGTTGGTTTAACGCCGCCGGTATTTGCGGCATACTCTCACGTTCCTTGGGTTTCATCGGCACATCCTTTGTCGAACGTTATTAAATGAGTTATTCCTGAATGGGTCAAGCAAAACACCGTCCGCCACTCAAGCGGAACCAGAAAGACTCGCGGGTGACGGAGGTTCAACGTTATCGCGATTTCCTGTCTCCCCGTTATTGGCCCGCCTGGTTTGGTATCGGCGGTATCTATCTGATGGCTTGGTTGCCTATTCCTGTGCGGTTGGGTTTGTCGCGGTTAATTGCCGGGTTGTTGTACCGTTTGGTGCCCAGCCGGCGCAAAGTGGCGCAAACCAACATCCGACTGTGCTTTCCCGAATTGAGCGCTGCCGAACAGCATCGACTGGTTAAACAGACCTTTTTCTCCAATACGCTGAACTTTTTTGAAACCGCCCACGCCTGGTGTCGGCCGGTGACATCGGTGCCATTTCACATCGAAGGGCTGCAGCATTACAAAGACGCAGTTGCCTCCGGTCGCGGCATTTTGGTGCTCAGCGGTCATTTCGGGCCCATCGATATTCTCGGCGCGCTGTTGATCGGGATCTGTGAGTTTTCGGTTGTCTACCGCAAACACGATAATGCGCTGTTTAATTACTTCATGACCCGAGCCCGCGAGCGCTACAGCAAGAAAACCCTGGCGCGTAAAGACATGAAAGGCTTACTTCGTGAGCTGAAGCAGGGTGGGGCAATCTGGTATGCCCCCGATCAGGACTATGGTCGGAAAGCTTCGGTGTTTGTGCCGTTTTTTAATATCCCCACTGCCACCATCACCATGACCAGTAAACTGGCCAAAATGGGCGATGCGATCGTATTACCCGTCAGTGCCTATCGGGCAGACGATCATCGGGGCTTTGTGTTGAATATCGAAGCACCGGTTGCTATACCGAGTGGAGACGACGTTGCCGATGCGCGATGGATTAATGAATGGCTGGAGTCACGCATTCGCCGTCACCCCGAACAGTATCTCTGGCTGCATAAACGTTTTAAGACACGACCTGAAGGCGAAGCTTCAGTTTATCGTTAACCGGTTACCACAAGGATATTCATGAAAACATTTGATTACCCGCAACTACAGCTGCAACAGGTGACGACACTGCCCGCAGACGCCGACTGTTGTATTGAATGGCGGGAAACATCCGAACATGCACTGATCAACCAGCATCTGAACGGCGAACGACGTTTGCGCCAGTTATTGCCCAACGGTGTGCTGTGGTCCTTTGGCAAAGCGCCAAAGACGGTTTCGGAATTTGAGCGTTTAACCTTGGCGCGTGCCATGGTGTTGGGTGCCATGCGCAAAGACGATCGCCACCTGGTGCTGATCGCCGACGATGCCGACCAAATGCAGGCGTTGCTCAGCGCCGCCTTGGCCGCGCAGTACGAGCTGCCAACCTTTAAAAAGAACCAACCGGCAAAACGTGAATTAACCATCAGTCTGCTTGGACCTATCGATGCCGAGACCATCTCGCTGCGCCAGGCGGAAGCTGAAGGTAATGCCTACACGCGTTATTTGACGGCGTTGCCCGCCAATGAGTTAAACCCCTGGTCATATCGCGAACTCATTGAAGAACTGGCGGAAACAGAAGGCTGGGAATGTAAGGTTTACCGTTATAAAGAACTTGAAAAAATGGGTGCCGGTGCCTTTTTGGCCGTGGCGCGAGGTTCCATGAACAAAGAAGCTTCCATCGTCCGGGTACACTACAAAGGTAACCCAGACTCGGTGGACACCATTGCGCTGGTGGGCAAAGGTGTGACCATGGATACCGGTGGCTACAACCTGAAAACCGGCGGTTCCATGTTTGGCATGAACGGCGATATGAATGGCAGCGCTGTTGTGCTGGGCAACATGCTGGCCGCAACCCGGCGTGGCGAAAAAGTGAATATGACCGGTTGGTTGGCGTTAACCGATAACCACATTGGTTCTGGCGCTTATCATGCTAACGAATGGGTCAGGGCGCTCAACGGCACGACCATTGAAGTGGTCGACACCGACGCCGAAGGTCGCATGATTTTGGCCGACACTCTGACATTGGCCTCGCGTGAGCACCCCAAGGCGGTCATCGACTATGCGACCCTGACTGGTGCCTGCATCGCGGCACTGTCCACTCGTTATTCTGGCGTCTTTACCAACCATGAACCGTGGTTTTTACCGCTGATCGAAGCAGGCAAACAAAGTGGTGAACGCATTTGGCCGTTTCCGATCGATGCCGATTACGATGAGAACATCAAAAGCAACATTGCCGATATCCAACAGTGCAATCCGGGTAAGTCGTCGGACCACATCGATGCCGCACGCTTTTTGAGCCGGTTCATTGAGCCGAATGTGCCCTGGGTACATGTCGATCTGGCATCGGCGGTACACAAAGGCGGCTTGGCGCATGTGTCGACCGACATTACCGGCTTTGGCATCCGTCTGACGCAAAACCTGTTTAAAATGCTGTTCTAACCAACACGGTAATTTTGCTCTTAAACGCTCAAACCAATGGCGGTTTGAGCGTATCTCCCCCCGCTTGAATTTTACCTCTCGACGCATTTTCTGCTTGCCTGAAAATGACTGCTAGACTGAAAGCATTGTGTGCCGATGTGGAGTTGCGCTGTGCCGTCTGTGTTGATCGTCGAAGATTCAAGTGTTGTTCAGAAAATCTTAAAGCATATCGCCGGACGCAGTCTGGCCTTCAATCTGGTTTACGCCAGCAGCCGGAAGGAGGCCATGGCTAAGTTGGCGGAGCGCAACGATTGGCTGGCCGCTATTATTGATTTGAACCTGCCCGATGCGCCTCATGGTGAACTGGTTGATGACGTGTTGGGCATGGGTATCCCGACCATTGTGTTAACCGGCAGTGTTGACGACGATAAACGCGATGCACTGACGCGCCGGGGCATTGTCGATTACGTCCTGAAGGAAGGGCGTTACAGTTATCAATATGCGGTGAATCTGGTGAATCGGTTGAACCGCAATAAACACATCAAAGTGCTGGTGGCGGAAGACTCCACCGTCACCCGCAATTTTATTGTCGAGCTGTTATCGCGGCATCTGTTTCAGGTGGTACAGGTGGATGACGGGCGTAAAGCTCTGGAGGCTTTGCGTAAAGACAACAGCATTAAACTGTTGTTAACCGATTACAACATGCCCTCGATGGATGGCTTTGAACTGATCCATGAACTTCGACACAAGGAGGACAAGGTCGATCTGGTCATCATCGGTTTGTCTTCCGCGGGCGATAAATACCTGTCTGCGAAATTCATCAAAAACGGTGCTAACGATTTTCTCTACAAACCCTTTTCGCACGAAGAATTTTTCTGTCGGATTATGCAAGCGGTGGAATCGATGGAACGATTGGAAACCATGCGCGAAATGGCGTATACCGACGCACTGACGGGCATCGGCAACCGACGGTTTTTTATCGAAAAAGCGCGCCGGTATCTGGATCAGGCCATGGATCATGGTACCCCTATGAGTTTGGCGATGGTGGATATCGATCATTTCAAACTGATTAACGACGATTATGGCCATGACGTCGGTGACGAAGTTCTGCAACACTTTGCCACTGCGTTATCGGATCGTTTTGGTCGGTTTTTATTTGCGCGTACCGGCGGCGAAGAATTTTGTATTGTCATGCCGGGCTTGAAACAGGAAAAAGCTTTTCAGTTACTGGACGCACTGCGCGCGCAGATAGCACAGGATTTTGCCGATACTGCGGCGGGCGATGTCGGTTACACCTTCAGCGGAGGGTTGGTGCAGGCGCCCGCGGATAATGTCGAAAGCTTAATGAAGCGAGCTGATATTTTGTTGTATCGCGCGAAAGATGCGGGTCGTAATATGGTTTTGGTGGAATAGTTTTGTTTATTGATTTGAGTTTGGTTTTTGATCGGATTTCTCTTTCCAAGAGGGCAGCCCCGGATGGCACTTACTTAAACGTATTTAGTTTTTATCTTCAGCGTTTGCATCATGCAGTGACCTGGTTTCGTTGGGCGTTTTTCGCCGTCAAGGGCCGCAGCAGCTCGGCCCTTAACAATCCCAGCCGCCGCCACAAACGACTGATCACACTTCTCAATTTCGTCTTCGACAGGTCGTTCGCGACGGCCTTCCCTGGCCGGCACACTTGTTCAAGCATCCCTGCTTGAACAACCTGTGAGACGCAAATTGCTTCACTTGGTCGTTTGAAAGGCGGAGAAAACCGCGGCAAGAGCTACTTTCTCGATAGATAAAACCAACCTCTAAATTCTATATGCCAAGGACTGGCGTAAATAACGGTTTCGTCGCATCTGCTTTGGCTGACTGAATTGGCACGTCGCAACGGGTTCAAGGGCATGGATGCCCTTGTAAGCGCCGCGCGTGCAGGGACGCACGCTCAAGCGACCGTTCGAAGAAAGTGGCAATGAAGGAAGAGCACCAAAGCGGGCGACAAAAGGGGGGTTAAAATCGATTAAAAGCGAAGCCCCAATGGGCTTCGATTCGATTTTAACGACTTCACCTCTGGTGAAGGCCGGATCAAGGGGGCAGCCCCCTTGGAAAGAAAAATTCAAAGTAAAGCCATGTCACTGCATGAAGCAAATGCCGAAGACATAAACAAGTTCAGCTAAAGTAAGTACCATTCTGGAAGCTCTCTTGGAAAGAAAAAACCAATAAACGGCCAATCGCTACCAAACCGATCAACCGCTTGAAAATGAAATGTTAAGGACGATACCGCCCCATCACTTCATCAAGATAATCGTTGGTAATGTCTGGGTTGGCAGCCTGCAGGCAGGGCAGCAAGATGGCTTTGTTGGCTTCTTCGCGTTCTTTGCTGGGCTGGGTGCCGCCGGGTGCTGGGTTGACGTTCCAAAAGCATTCTATGAATTCGTCTTCTTCGATGTTGAGATCGGCGGCAATTTTGTCGACAGGTCGATTCGGGTCGTTGCGTTTTAACGGTGGGTTGCCCGCTGCTTGTGTCACACTGAAGGCGGTCACTAAACTGATGGCGATAAAAGTTAAAAAAGTGGATTTACGATTCATCGGGTTACTCTCTTTGCGTTGTGGGTTAGTGCTGCGCAGTGTGCAAAGAGAGTGTGCACCGAATATGGATAAAAAAAGGATTCCGCTTTTATTCCTGTTTGGGTTTGTCGGAATCGGATTTTGAATCCGGTTCGGATTCCGTTTTCTGTTTCTGTTTCTGTTTCTGTTTCTGTTTCTGTGTTTTGGGCGTCGTCGATGAACTCGTGGTAATCAACATCCACATCCGCGTATTCGCGTTCGTATTCGGCTTCGGTGGTGGGTTCGGTAATGTCGTCGCCACGCGGGTCCATGTTATACGCCATGGGCGTTGTGAGCCCGGCAACGGCTTGGAAGGTATCGTGATCTTCAGCGACCACGGGCAAGACGTGGGCTTGACGGCGCATAATCAATAAGCCGGTGAACAGGGCAAACATAGCGGTCATGTAAATGAAAAAGTAGTGGTAACTGAATACTTCCATAAGCAGTGAAGCCAACGGTGCACCCACGGCGGAACTGACGCCATAGGTGATGAGCATTGCACTGCCGATGTCCACGAAGTCGGCGCTGTCTGCGCCGTCGTTGGCATGCGCGAGGCAAATGGCGTACATGGTCATGGCCACCGCGCCCCAAAGAAAGGCGGAAACGGTACTCATGACACCGGCATACACCGCCGAGAACGATACCAGAAATATGGCGAGCGAGCAGACAACACCGGCAACAGCGATGCCTATTAAAATAATCCGCCGATCATAGCGATCCGATAAACGCCCCAGCGGTATCTGGAAAATTGCACCCCCCAAAACGGCCGCAGACATGAAGCTGGCCAGTTGCAGGTTATTAAAGCCACCGTCGTTGGCATAGACCGGCGCTAATGCCCAAAAGGCGCCCGTGACCAAGCCAGAAATGGCCGCGCCGATTAAACCAATGTGCGAATGTCGCCAGACCTTGGCGAGATCCACCGAGACTTTACTGATGGGCGTCGGCGCAAGCGAGAGCGTGACCGACACCGGCACAATCGATAACGCCAGCAACGTGCCCGCTAAAGCAAATAACTGTACAGAGCTGACACTGCCCAGGTTCAACAGCTGTTGTGCCAGCGTAATCATCACCAAATTCAGCATGGAATAAAACGCCAGAATAGAGCCGCGCTTGGTGGATTCTGCGCGTTCGTTCAACCAGCTTTCGATAATCATATAGAGCCCGGCGATCATGATCCCGATCATAAAGCGCAACAGCATCCAGCCGAGAAAACTCTGACTCCAGGCAAACAGCAGTACCACCGAGGTGTACAGCGATGCCATGACGGCGAAGCTGCGAATATGCCCCACTCGTTTGAGCACATAGGGCGTGACCAAGCAGCCAAGAACAAAACCGATGAAGTAACCGGTACCGGTCAGGCCGATCTGTACAGCAGAAAACCCGATATTGCTGGCGGTCACCGGCAATAGGGTTAATAAAAGACCATGCCCCAGCAACATGAGTGCATCGGAAATGAGCAGGGCAGTGAGGGGGACTAACGAACGAATCATGACGCTCCACAAACGGTTAACGGGTGACTTTCAGGGCGGTTTTGGCTGACCTTAAGTACGCGCGAGGCGCACGTTGAGGCTGACCATAATGGCAGTGTAGCAAACTGACGCGGATCGTATCGAACGACGTGCGTGAAGACACTCTTCACCACACGATGAAATAACCCAGCACAGGAAAGAAAGATTGACAGTCACAACCGAAAAGAAAGCCGATGTTTGTGCAGCAGGTCGCAGCGCTGACTGCCGATTTTTTTTACAATCCCCGCCGCTCAACTCGGCCGAAACCTACCGGGAAACGAATGGCATCGCGCGTCGTTTTTGTGAACCGTTTTGTCGTAGTGAGCCGCAGCCCGTTTAATTACCATCACTGTTCCCAAATTTTAAGTTGTCGCGGAGATTCCCCTTTATGCTCAAATCTACCCCTTGGCTTGTCGCTGTATTGACGGTTGTTCTGGTGACTGGCTGTGATTTATCGAGCCTGAACGGTGATCGTCCGGACTTTAATAACGTGGTGGATAACAGCGAAGACATCACCGACTCTGCCAACACCGAGTCACCGTTACCCAGCGGAGTCAGTGAGGCCCTGCAAAGCGGCAACGCCGATGCCATTGACGCACCGTTGGCCGAAGTGGAAGCGGAAGTCGCGCAGTCCATCCAAAGCAGCATTGATGGGCAAAATGAATTTTTGGCCGCTATCTACGGTGAAAACGCGATCAACTACGTGCCGTCGCGTCATTCGCAATTCGTTAACGCCACCACCTTGTCCGATAGCTATTCGCTGTTGACCGGTGTAAAGGGCGGTTCTCTGGCTACTGCACGAGAGCAGAACGGCTTCCGTACGGTTGGCTTCGGTACCAATATTCTGGTTGAACTGCAAAATGGTAGCTTGGTTGAATACCAAAGCCCGATGGAAAACATTGTGGATTGGCTGGTGGGCGGCACACCGGCACCGGTCAATGTGGTGACAGCCATGCTGGCAACTGACACGGTGAATAAAAGCAACGCTTGGCTAGCGGCGCATTTTGGTAATACGGTTACAGTGAATTGCGCCCCAGCTGACGCGCAAACCTGTTTAACCAGCGACGTTCATTTGCTGGTGGTGGGGTCTTCTTCGACAGCGACCGAGAGTGAGGTGCAGGCATTCATGGCGCGCGCCGCTGCGCTAAAAATTCCAACGCTCTATGTGCATGTGCATGCCTGGAATGCGACTGAATTGACCGACGATGTACTTGCGCCGTTAGGTTTTTCTATGCAGGGTCCGGGAGGTCCAGGTAACTATTTCAGTCAGGACAGCGCCACTTACACGCACTACCAAAACATGGTGAGCGATACCGAACTGCAACAGTTTGTGGATTTAGCCGAGCGTTTGGCGCAAAACAATTTCAGTTACGATCTTGCCGGTTGCGATACCGGTTCATGCGGCAACGTGACGGCGTTTAACGATCAGTTCAAGAGCGCGGCCAACGCATTAAAAAACAAATTGAGCGAGCTGGAAAAAAACGGCATTAATATTTTTCAGCAAGAGGGTTACGGTATTCTGAAACGATTGGTGTTGCTGGGGGATTTGTATCGCCAGCAAGTGGACTACCCAATGGATAAAACCACCACCGATGTAAACGCCTTCACTAAAGCACTGTTTGCCGATTACGCCATTTATAACCTGCGCGATTACAACCCGGTACCAAACGATTTAGGCAACTTCAGCCGCACCGATTTCTCGCACATTACGCCCACGACTAAAACCGTGGCTATGAGCAGCCAAACGAATTTCCGCGCTGCCGGTGTGTATGCGTTACCCGGCCAAACTGTGACTGTGACACGCACTGATTCGGCAACGGACTTGAACATCCGTGTGTTTGTGAATACGCAGCGTTCCGCCGCGACACACGAATTTGAAACCAATGGTTATAACCGTCCCAAGTTTTTACAGACCGCCAGAGTGAATATCGCGCCTGGGCAAACCTTGCGGTTTACCAGCGCTTACGGTGGTCCGATTCAGTTGGCGTTTTCGGCCTCTGGCATCGACAGCGAACTGCAATTCAGTGGCATCGGTTTGCATCCGTACTGGACGACCGGCTTGAACGACGCAGACTTTTTAGCAGCATTGGCGAAAGACGAATACGATTGGGCGGAAATTGCCGCCGAACGTTTCGAAGTGCATTCGTCGCGCAGCAAAATGTTGGAGACGCTGTCTGATGTGAATTTCTCAACACCGAGTGTGGTGGCCAGCGAAGCCATGGAAAACTTGTACAACCAGGCACACGTGTTAGCCGGTTTTACAGGCCCATTCGTAAAACAGGAAGCAGAAATTTTCACCTACGCAAATGCCATTGGAATGACAGTACCCACCGTTGATGTGGTGAAACACATGACCGCCGATCAAGCCACCTGCGGCTATGGCTGTTCCGGTAATCCTTACGATGCCTACTGGGCGTTTAACCCGATCAGTCACGGCGATATTCACGAATTTGGTCATGGCCTGGAGAATGGCCGCTTTAAACCGCAAGGGCGGGATGGGCACGCGACCACGAATTTTTATTCGTATTACAGTAAGAGCCAGTACTACCAACGCACCGGTCGCGCACCTCAGTGCCAGGGCTTGCCGTTTGAGAATCACTTTAACCTTTTGCAGGCCGCGCAAAACTCCGCTGACGCCTTTGCGTACATGAACAGTGCAGACATCAACGGTTGGAGCGATGGCGCGTTAATCATGATTCAGTTTTTTATGATTGCGCAGCAACAAGGCACGCTGACCGACGGATGGCTCACATTGCCACGGTTGCATCTGTTCTCGCGCGCGTTCGATAGCTCACGCAGCAATGAAACCGCCTGGTTGGCCGCGCGTGATCAGTTGGGTATGTCGGCAATATCTTTTAGCGAAGCCAAAGACATCACCAATAACAACAACGACTTCCTGCTGTTGGCGTTGGCCAGCGCACTGCAACTGGATTTTCGCGATTACTTCAATATGTACGGACTGACGGTTTCCTCTGTCGCCGCGAACCAGGTTGCTGCAGCAACGCTCACGCAGGTCAGCCGCACCTTCTATGCCCCGGCTAACAGCAGTGATTATTGTTTGTCGATGGCGCAGCCCGCGTTGGCGGTCGATGGCACCACTGCATGGCCGAACTGATACGGAATGGTATGGCCAGTTGAAACTGGCCGGTTTCGTTTTTTAGTTGAAGTTGCGGTGAGGTTTGATTTTTTCCAACAGGGTGCCGGAATGGCACTTACTTAAGCGTATTTAGTTTTTATCTTCAGCGTTTGCATCATTCAGTGACTTGGTTTCACTGGGAAACTTTCGCCGTCAAGGGCCGCAACAGCTCGGCCCTTAACAATCCCAGCCGCCGCCACAAACGACTAATCACACTTCTCAATTTCGTCTTCGACAGGTCGTTCGCGACGGCCTTCCCTGGCCGGCTCACTTGTTCAAGCATCCCTGCTTGAACAACCTGTGAGACG
>JBNKNI010000066.1:0-14625 GCA_050293765.1 Reinekea sp. | reverse complement strand
CCCTTCGGGCGCGACATTCAAGCTCTCTAGCGTTGTTCCGTCTCTTGTCAATGGAACAACTATTGACTGCGAGACACACCTCGCCATAGAACTTGAATGGCACGATGAATTCATGCGAACTTCTGACTCAGAACATTAGCCAAGCTTGGTTAACAACGACTCCAGGTAATCCAGATCGGGGATAACAGCCTTACCGAGTTGCGTAATGACCGCCATCTTTTCAGCGATTCCGGTCGACGTTTGTTTGTCTTCTCGCACTTCAGCTTCGGTCAGTTTGATCATGCGCGGAATACCTTGGACCAACACCCCAAAAAAACGATATCGAGATTGCCCCGTCGTGGCATTGAATACCGCTAGACGGGCATTGTCGGAATCCCGACCGTGAACCTGGCTATTGGCAATTTCATAACTGATGACCGGAATATGCTCGCCGCGCCATTGCACAAATCCGACAGACCAGGAAGGTGCACCTTCATAGGATTCAATTTGCGGAAGCGGTACTACTTCGGCAATAACGACGTTAGGTACCAACAAACTCTTGTTTTGCACCGGCACCAACAAACTGGCCACAACATTCTGGTTAGTGCTGATTTTCATTCTGGTCGGATTTTTCATCTCATACTTCCTTAACGCTTCAGGCGGCCTGCTCTTGATGTTCAGCTAGCCAACGTATCAATTTCTCAGCCATCTCAGTCGGTGTTCCCCGCCAATCGACCGTACCAGCTTCAAAAGCAGAGTCCGGCATGGAGCTTTGCACGCAACTTTCAGCTGACTGCGCCCAGACCGTGCCTTCATTTTGTTTCACCAATGCGGAACCCAAAGCCCCATCGCTACCCATGCCACTGAAAATGATGGTGTTGCATTTGGAACCGAAATGTTCGGTGACGTTTTCCAACAAGTGATCGTGACTGGGTCCGTAAGGACCACTCCACGGGTTTGCCTGCCACAAAATGCCGTGGTTTTCCGTAAAGTTCACTTCGTTATCGACCGGAATTACACACACTTGCCCATTGGCCATTTGCACCCCATGCTCGCCGTTAATGACAGATAACGCCGTATGGCGACCCACCGAATGCACCAACGCATCCAGACAACCGGCATCGATATGCTGAGCGTATAAGAAGGTTGCGGGTATTTCTGCGGGCAACAGATCAAGAAACTCCTTCACGGCTTGAGGACCTCCCAGGGAGGCACAAAGAACCCAAACGGGACCCAACTGAGGGCTGGGCGCGTTTTTCAATGACTCTGGCAGCTCAAATACAGGCTGTTCCGATTTAGCCATCAGTGTGTCGAGGTTTATCTGAGGTGCTGCGTTGCTCTTGTCTTCAACGGGTGGCGCAAAAGACTCCAGTTTTTCATGGATACGTCTGCACCAGCGAACATAATCTTCGTCGTTTTTACCCGGGATATTGCCATCACCAAAGAGGATCGGCGCTTCTGTCAGTTCCAGAATTTCCTGAACAAAGTCAGTCCACTGCTCTTCCTCTTCCAATTCCACCACCCACAAACGGATGGTTTCATTGGCAAGGAACGCTTTATTCAAGCGCTCAGGGGAGGTATTAACCGCCACTTCATAACCGGCCTCCGTGATCACAGACTGCATCTGATGCTGGACCAACGGAGTCGTCGCGATGATACCGACACGATTATGTTTGCCATTCATCAGAATTACGACTCGTTTAACAGACGTTCGATCATGGCTAACAGCGGACCTTCCTGGAAAGGTTTACCCATGTATTCATTGACCCCAATCGATAACGCGCGCTCTCGGTGTTTGCTTCCGGTACGAGACGTGATCATGATGATGGGGATGTGCTTCAGACGTTCATCGTGACGCACGCGTGATGCCACTTCGAAACCATCCATATGTGGCATCTCGATATCGAGCAAAATCAGGTCAGGTATTTCATCAATCATCTGAGCTATAGCATCGGCACCGTGTTTTGCCAACATGACGTCCATACCATTCCGCTCAAGCAGACGACTGGTTACCTTACGAACTGTCACCGAGTCATCACACACCATGACTTTTGAAGGACCTTCCTTCTTACGCGGCTCGTTTTCTGGCTGAGAGTGCCCCAACATGGCGGCATTCTGATGTTCGACCACCAACTCGGACCGAATCAATGCAGACAGGTCCAGAATGACCACCACGGAACCATCACCGAGAATCGTCGCACCCGAAACTCCGGGTACCTTACTGAACTGCGCACCCAAGGTTTTTACCACGATTTCGCGCGAACCCATCAAGCGATCGACATGCAAGGCCATGGAATGACGATCATCGCTACCGCGAACCAACACCAACGGTACCGACGTTTCAATAGACGACATTGCAGGACGCGCCCCGGTATGTAACAACGCACCCATGTATTCAAGACGATATCGGCGACCACCATATTCAAACAGGGGTGCATTGGGCTGGTAATACTCTGCCAGCTGCTTTGGCGTAACGCGGACAATACCCTCGATTGACGTCAATGGCAGAGCGTACAGGTCATCCAATGTGTTAACCATCAGGGCGCGGTTAACTGACACAGTAAACGGCAGTCGAATCGTAAATACGGTACCCTGACCCAGTTGAGAATCGATATAGATGTTGCCTCCGAGCTGCTTCACTTCGGAGTTCACGACGTCCATACCCACACCGCGACCAGAAATCTGAGTGACTTTTTCTGCCGTACTGAAACCAGCCTCCAGAATAAACTGCATAATTTCAGTTTCATTGAGGTCTGCGTCAGGTTTCATTAACCCACGCTCAATGGCCTTGTCTTTGATCTTATCTACATCAATACCCTTACCGTCGTCCTGCAAACGCAAAACGATGTCACCGCCTTCCCGGGACAAATCCAGCTCAATAGTCCCTTTGGCATTCTTACCGGCCGCCTGCCGGCCTTCGGGCATTTCAATACCATGGTCTACTGCGTTACGTAGTAAATGCTCTAAAGGAGAAATCATCCGTTCCAATACGGTACGGTCAACTTCACCTTCAGCATTACCGACAATAAAGTCAACCTGCTTACCTAATTCACCGGAAACTTGTCGCACAATACGACGCAGTCGGGGTAACAGTCGGTTAAACGGTACCATTCGGGTACGCATCAGACCTTCCTGTAATTCGGTGTTAATGCGGCTTTGCTGAAGCAAAATGGTTTCCGCGTCCCGTGTTTTGTCCGACAACGTCGACTTGATGTCCTGTAAGTCGTAAGTCGCCTCCATCAATGAACGGGACAATTGCTGGATTTGCGAATAACGGTCCATTTCCAGCGGGTCGAAATCTTCGTAGTTTGTTTCTTCTGCCCGTTCCTGCCGGAAAATAATCTGCGCTTCGGTTTCCATATCCAATCGACGTACATGGTCACGCAAGCGATCAATGGTTTGATCCATATCGCCCAGCGTGAACCCGAAGTCACTGACTTCCTGCTCCAATCGGGCACGTGAAATGGAAGTTTCACCAGCCAGGTTAACCAGCCCCTCAAGTAAGTTTGCACTGACCTTCACGGTTTCCTGTGGCTGTGCGCGTCGAGCTTGAGCACCGCCGCTGCTATCGTTACGGCTATCGACTTGTGAGGTTTTGGCTTTAAATGGAACCACCTTGTTAGTCGGTTGTTCCTCTTGCGCCGTTACCTCGGGCTTCGGAACTACCTCCAGCTTTGGGGTTTCAGATTGACGTTCGCTGGACATCTGTTCGATTTCAGATTCATCGAGGTCAGACACCATTTGGATAACACTGGGACCAAAACCGCCGCCTTCATTACCATGCTGCTCAAGGATTTTCTGCAGCTCTTCAATATTGCTGACCAACCGATCCTGGCGCGCAAGAATGTCGGCAAAAAACTGTTCATCCAACGGCAACTTGTTCTGTTGGGCACGAATAACGAAGGTTTCAAAGTCATGGCTTTGATCGCCCAGCTCTTTCAATCTGGCCAGCCTTGCGCCCCCTTTCAGGGTGTGCAAGACACGCTTCATTTCATCGGCATGCGCCTCATTGCTTGAATCGGCCCGCCATTCTTCAACGGCGTTTTCCAATTCATTAAGCAATTCGCCGGCTTCATCGATAAAGATTTCCAGAATATCGAAGTCCAGATCATCCGGCAGATCCACGGAAACATCCTGTTGATCAGAATCCGTCGCGGTCGCCTCAGACTCCGGATTACTTAAATCAGATTCAGATTCATCATCTTCCAGAGGCTCTGCCGTACTAATTTCATCACTCGATTCAGAAGCGGGTAAAACCTCATCAAAATCGGCCTCTTCAGCCGGCTCTTCAACAACAGCGGTTAACGTGGCAGGTGTCGCTGGAGCTCCTGGGTTTTTCCGAAAATGCGATATCGCAGCCACCAGATCAGGCGCTGACATACAGGTCATGCTGCTTTCAATATCACCCACCATAACGGCTAATCGGTCGTGACACTGCTGTAATAAACCGATCAGACCTTCAGACGGATGGTATTGCCCCTGAGCCAAACCTTCATACAGGAATTCCAATTCGTGAGCCAAGTCGCCCAAAGGTGTCACTTCCGCCATGCGGGCGCCACCTTTCAAGGTGTGCAAATCGCGTTGAAGGGACTCAACTTCAATGGTGTTCTTGGTGTCAGCGACCCAGTTTTCCAGTGAGTGCTGGATGCTTTCCAGAATGTCATTGGCTTCTTCCAGGAAGATTTCAACCAATTCCGGATCGCCATCGATCATATAACGCTCTGCAGACTCGGTTGCCACGGGTGCCTGGTCAGCGATCAATGATGAATCGCCCTCGGACACATCAGACTCATGGTTCAACGAATCCATTTGCGACAGTTCGCTGTCCACAGCTTTCGGCGATACCACTTCAAATGGTATGGCGTACAGGGTGTAGAGCTGCTGTAACCGCTCTGAAAACAAAGCATCCGTACGGATGGATTGACCCGCCGCTAACCGATCCATCATTGAAATCAAAGATTCATGACCGTCGTAAGCCAGGTCAAAAAACTTTTCTTCAATGATATAAGGATTTGATTCCGCCGCCTGATACAGAGATTTCAGTTCATTGCTCAACTGCGACAAAGGCATCAAATCTACCGCATGTGCGGCTTGGGCCAGAGTATCCAGTTCCCGGATCAAGGTTTCCGTTGCGTGACCAGAATCACCTCGGTCGCGCCACTGTTCCAGGATGCTTTCTGCATCCATCACAATGTCCATACTTTCCGACAGGAAAATGGACATTAAACTCACTTCTTCTTGCTGCGTATCCATATCCGCGGACGACAGCTGACGGCGCTGTTCGGTCACTCGGGCAATAAAATCGGCAACATCCTGTGGTTGCGCAGCGCTCGGTTCAGAATCTACGTAGCGCTTAATCAGACTGACCATTTCTCCGGTCAGGGCAACAAACTCTTGTGAAGCCTGTTGACCACGCTCCTGCAAATCTTTCACCCAGAATTCAACCGGCAACACGGTATCTGCGATGACTTCCATACTGGCCATGTGAGCAGAACCTTTGATCGTATGCAGAGCTCGCTGCAACGCATCCGGCAGTTTGTTACCCACCGGATCATCGGTTAAATAGTTTTCAACAAATTCAAGATGCGATTCCAATTCGGTTTTAAAAATCTTCAGAAGATTTTCGTCGCCATCTGCGTCGACACCCTCGACGGAATCTTCGTCAAATTGTTCAAGTTCGTCTGTTAACGGAACACTATCGGCTGCAGAAAACATGTTTTCTGAAGTATCGGCATCCAATTCTGTGGCTTCAACAGTGGATAAGTTGCCGAGGTCTTCCGGCTCATCAAGGGATTCATCAACCGCATCCGTATCATCTATCGCAGGGGTTGCGGATTCCCATTGCACTGCCTCCCCTTTGGACAAGGCATGCGCAATTTCAGACAAGAAATCGGCTCGGGTCGTGTCCGGTTTAACCTTGTCTTCAAACGCTTTGACTAAGGCAGGGACTTCATCAGTAACTTCCTCAATGACACGAAGTAAATCTTCACTGCGCTGAATAGACCCGTCAATCAGTCGATTTAACATGTTTTCGACGGCCCAGGCGGTTTCTCCAACAACGGTTGCCCCAACCATACGCCCACTGCCTTTTAAGGTGTGGAATGCCCGTCTGAATTCCGTTAACGCTGCGGAGTCGTTTTCATCGGCTCTGTATTTTGGGTAAAACTCACGAATAGTCTCGATAACTTCTTCAGCTTCTTCGATGAAAATTTCAAGAATTTCATCGTCGATCAAATCATCCGATTCCTCTGTTTCTGCAGAATCGGTAACGTCCGTTTCCAAAAACTCAGCATCAGACGATTCGATTTCGTTTGCCGGCTCATCGAACAGGTCACCTGTCGTATCAGTCTCAGGCTGTTCCGCCGGAATGCTTTCCGCTTCCAATTCAGTCTCAGAGTCCAGAGAAAGACCCGGCTCTTCTGCTGAAAATTCCGCCTGATTGATCACGAGTGTATCGTTAAACTCATCCTCGTTGATCTCAGCGATGGGCAGCTCTTGCCAGTCATCTTCGATATCGAGCGTTAAGGAGTCATCACCGAAATCAATGACCGTATCGGTTTCTGAGGCGACTTCATCTCCCCAATCAATAACGGTTTCTGACAGCGAGTCGTCCGAATCTGTTCCGGTCACCTCGACCACACTATCCTGCTCTTCTGTTTCCGCTACAGTTGGTGTGATTTCAATTTCAGATTCGACAGTGAGTTGATCAGAATCCAAGCTTTCGGTCACATTGACCGACGTGTCGACATCATCCAGATTTGATGCTGAGTCGACTTCAGCGTCGTGACTTTCACCTTCCGGCTCCAGTACAGGCGCGGCTGTTGACTGTCGATTGCCGGTCAAAATGATAGTGACACCGAGTTTTTCCAGCGAGCCTGCTGCTCGCTCCAGAATGTCCAGACTGGTGGCATGACCATCACGGGTTAACCGTTCGAGATAATATTCAACCCCGACCAAGGCATCTGCGAGCAGGTCCATTTCCTGCCATTCAGGACGATAACGCTCGGTTATCAACCGGTTTTGCACGTATTCCTGAACCGCCTGCAAAATGCGCGCAGCGTCGTTCAGCGGCACCATTAACAGACCGCCCCGAATAGCGCCTAAAGTAGCGGGAGCTTCCGCCAAAAGCGCATGATCAAAGTGCGACCCTATGTATTCAACAATGGCATCTTTTACCTGTTCAATCCCATTTCTGGCTTCGCGCAACACCGCATTGTGGGCATTGTTAACATCCACCTGACTCCCCTGATTAGGCGAATCGAGATTGGAGTCGGCGACAATGCCTGACAAGGTTGCTTCGACATAAAGCACAGCGCCGGCGATGTCCATGAGTACGCCGTCATCTTCCAACGTTGGTTTAGCCTGAGCTTCGCGGATGATGTCCAATTGTTCGCTCAGGACGCGACGCGGATTCCCCAATCCGACCACGGCCATCGTGTCACAAAGCTGTTGAATTGGCGCGGCCAACTCACTCAAGCGTGAGGTGTCGCTTACTTGCGTACGAACCATCAGATCCAACGCATCTTTTAGTCGTGACAGCTCTTCTAACAGCGCGGTTACCACACTACCGACAGCTTCTTTATCTGGACCGGCCAGTCGCGCACGCTGCGTCTCAACTTCCTGATCCGATGGGAGGGATTCAATTAAGCGGAATTGGCGTTGAACTTTGTCGACACGATCAATTCCGGTTGTGCCCAACTTCGCAAGATAAAACAGCAAGTTTTTCAGAAAGGTGTCTGAGGGATACTCCTGAACACTATTCAGCGGACTGCTCAGGATATCCTTAAAGGCATGGTCAATATCCCGCATAACTTTTACCGTTGCCGGTGAGCGGGTAATTAAATTGGCTTTTATGGCGGTGACAAAAGCGTCAACGACGCGCCACAAAGACCCAATCTTGGTTCGCTCGGTTAACTTAACCATGCGGGCAACAGATTTTGCGAGAAAATCCAGACTGCCGGATACGTCATCACCTTTCAGCCAACCCAATAATGCGAGCTGATACATCTGGCGCAGTTTACGGATGAGCTGCGCCGTTTGAGGTTTACTGAAGGCTGAATAATCGGGCTCACCGATGAACCGGCGCGCTGCGGACAATTCCGGCGCGAACAGAGCAGTTTCAGAGAGTAACGACTCGCCACGGGCAGCCCGGAGATCATTAAGTAGAGGTAAAACTATGACAGGCAAATCATGCTGACCCTGCTTAAGCTGATCAAGATAGGTTGGCAATTGAATAATTGCCTGCATAAGTACGGCCAGATTGTCACTGTTAGCGGGCACTGAGCCATTTACAATCGCCTGGTTCAACAGTTCCATTTCTTCGGCAAGCAGGGCTGCGCCAAAGAACTCCACCATTTGCAGAGTTCCGTAAACCTGGTGAATGTATGACAAACTAAATTCTAGGCGTGTGGTGTCATCGGGTGTTTCGACGAACGCTTCAAGGGCATAACGTGCCTGTTTCAGCGTTTCATCTATTTCACCTTTGACCCATTCAAGTGCCACATAGTCTCGGCGGTCCGCCATGCCGAATTCCTCGTGTGTTATTTTCGTTTTAAATAGGCTAACGCACGTTCACCTGGCACTCTCAGAAGATCTGGATGAGACCAATCAACCATTTCTCCTAACCCGAGCACTAACATACCACCAGGCGCCAAACGATTAGCCAACTCAGTCACAATGTCTTTTCTTCGCCATTTGCGAAAATAGATCAAAACATTCTGACAATAGATCACGTCCAAATTTCGAATCGGCGACCGTGCCAGTTCCAGTAAATTAAGCCGGATAAAACACACCCGATCTCTGACTTGCTGCACAACCTGATACTTGTCGCCAATTTTGCGGAAGTATTTCTCTTCCAGTCGGTCGTCAACTAATTCCAGTCGACGCGCCGTGTATAACCCAACAGCCGCCTGATCCAACGCTTTCTTGCTGACGTCGGTTCCAGTAATACCAAACCTCAGCTGGCTGCCTTCATCCATCCGACTCAAAACTTCAGAAGTCAACATCGCGAGACTATAGGTCTCTTCACCGGTAGAGCAGCCAACGCTCCATAAACTCAGTGGACGATTGCTTTCTTTCACTCGACGTTTGAGATGATCTTTCACTAAGGCGTAAGCAGATGGGTCTCGAAAAAACCTTGTTTCCTGAACTGTTAACCGATCGATTAACAGATTCCATTCGATAAGCCCCGCGTCACCTTCACAAATGAACCGGTAGTAACCGAGGTAGTCATCGAAACCGATTTCGCGCATGCGAATCGACAAACAGGTTTTCAGAAAACTTCTGCGCTGCTCTGGCAATTGAAGACCTAATCGATCTTCAATGATGTCTTGCCAGGTTGCAAAAGCCGCATCCGAGAGTTCCGGAGATTGTTTAACAGAAGCGGCCATAGCGATGCCTAGTTAAGGTATCTGCCGGCTTAGCCGACAGAAACCATTTCCTCATCTAACTCAGGGATAGACAACGAATCCAGATCGTCATCATTCTCTGGCAGTTTGAAACCGGCAACTGACGATTGAAGGTCATTTGCTAATTGCGCCAGGTTACCAATCGATTTCGCCGTTGCCGTCGTACCGGCCGACGTTTGCGATGTAATCTCCTGAATAACGTTCATCGTATTTGAGATGTGACCAGCAGACGATGCCTGTTGGCGGGCTGCGTTCGAGATGTTTTGAATCAGGTCCGCAAGGTTCTTGGATACGTTCTCGATCTCTTCAAGTGCAACACCCGCGTCTTGTGCTAATCGAGCTCCACGTACCACCTCGGCAACCGTTTGTTCCATCGAAATAACGGCCTCGTTGGTATCGTTCTGAATGGTTTTTACCAAGGCTTCAATCTGTTTCGTCGCCGCAGAAGAACGTTCTGCAAGTCGCTGTACTTCGTCGGCAACAACCGCGAAGCCTCGACCCGCGTCACCGGCCATAGATGCCTGGATCGCTGCGTTCAATGCCAGAATGTTTGTCTGGTCAGCAATGTCGTTAATCAAGGATACGATATCACCAATTTCCTGTGACGATTCACCCAATCGTTTAATACGTTTTGAGGTTTCCTGAATCTGTTCACGGATATTATCCATGCCGTTGATGGTTGCCTGTACCACGTCGGCACCTTTTTTCGCGATCGCAACCGATCGCTCCGCAACCGCCGCTGATTCGGCGGCGTTAGCAGATACCTGGTCAATAGACACGGCCATTTCATTTACCGCGGCGGACGCTCCGGCAATTTCTTGCGCTTGGTGCTCGGAAGCTTCAGCAAGGTGCATCGCCGTTGCCTGCGTTTCCTGAGCAGCGGACGATACTTGCACAGCGGTTGTGTTAATGGACGATACCAAGGAACGCATCTGGTCGATCGCGAAGTTAATAGAGTCAGCGATCGCTCCCGTAAAGTCTTCGGTTACCGTTGCCTGAGTTGTCAAGTCACCGTCAGCAAGGTCAGCCAGTTCATCAAGTAAACGTAAAATTGCGTTCTGGTTCTGCTCGTTGGTTTCTGCAGTTGTATGCAAGTCCATCTGAGTATCGCGGATAATTACGAACACCGCGCCACCGATCAGGAACAATGCAGCGATACCTAAGAAAAGGACGATATTTTGATTCCACCAGCGGGTATCCGCAGCCACCTGAATCTGACCGGCCAGATCGGAAGACAACTCAAGCAAGGCTTGAGAATCAGAGAAGATAGTCCCAGAAGCTTCACGTACCTGGAAGAGCTCTGGTGACGTTGCCATGATCTGCGTGACCGAGCCGGAAACCACTTCAAAGATCTGAGCGATGCTTTCCAGTGATGTTGCGGCCTCTGGGTCTTTAATCTGTTCAATGTCGAGGTTCGGGTTACCGAAACGCATTCCGTCAAGTACGCGTTCAAACAAGACCGCATCACGCTCGAAAGAGTCAGCGGCCATTACAGCACCTTCACCACCCACTAACACTTTGTTAATGGATCGGACGATACGTTCAGCCAACCATGACTGACGCTGTGCTACCGCCACCTGAGCCGGACTGGCGTCGTTTTCCAAGAGGATTTCAATAACCTCATCATATTCAACCTGCAATTCAGGAATACGTTCGGCCAGAGTATTTGCCGTGGTATGCAGGGCGATGATGGTATCACGTGACTCAACAATTAAGTCCGCTGCGTCACTGACGCGAATCCAGACATTACCCAAGTCATTGACGTTAACGCCAGGGGCATGTTCGCTGATCGCAGGCAAACGGCTAACCGGGTTACCCTGCAGAATGTAATTCCAGCGAATTTCGAATTCCGCACGGGCTTTTTGAAGCAAGGAGAAGGCTTCCTCTTTACCCGCTGAGGCTTCCGATGCGTTTTTCGCAATTTCCTGCGAAAGAACACGTAATTCCCCTGCGTTTTCAAAAAACTCAGTATCATGTCGAGTTAAGGTTCCAACCTGTACGACTACCGCTACCGCGGCCAGGATCACCAACAGCAAACTTGCCAGTAAAATACTGAGAAGTCGGTTGGTACCTAGAATAGTCAGTAGGTTTCCGGCTCTATGCTTCATTTTGAACTCCAGTTCGGCCTCTGGCTGCCATCTGTTTAACTAATCGTTATAAATTCAACTTCAGGATTAAACTGCAACTTCCTGAAATTGTTCATGGTCACTTAACGCTTTCATGCTGAATCGCGACCAAATTCGTCTATCCTTAACAAAATGACCCAAAACGAAGGGTTTCAGGTCATTCGGAATCTCCGGCACGGTTTCGTCGAAGCTGTCAGCTGCAAAATATTGCATACCTTCCACGCCATCGACGACTAAACCATCGGTTTGTTCATTTTGCTCAATCACTAAAATTCGTCGGGTACGAATAGGATCACTGCTTTCGTAGGAGAAAAAAGCGTTGAGATCAATCAGGGGAATCAAGCGGCCCCGGATATTTGACACGCCCAACACCCATGGCTTCACATTTGGCAAGCGGGTAAAGGCGGGCACACGCAATAACTCCGTCACTTCGGACATAGGGGACACAAAATAATGCGCCCCGATGCGGAACCCGATACCACTGAAGGTTTCGGTAATCTCTTCCTGTTCCGGCAAACCCAGGGCTGTCGATCGAACCCTGGCTTCGAGTTCACGTAACAGGACAATGGGAGACAATTCAGACATGGTCATTACCCTAAGGTTTTTCCTGCCATGACTGCCTCAATGGTTTTCAACAGCTCATCTTCAGAGACTGGCTTTACAAGATAACCAGAAGCTCCCTGACGTCGACCCCACACCCGATCGGTTTCCTGATCTTTCGTGGTCACAATCACAACAGGAATATGGGCGGTATCAGCACCCTTCGTCAATTGACGAGTGGCCTGAAAGCCATTCAATCCCGGCATAACAATATCCATCAGGACTACATCCGGCAATTCTTGACGGGCTAATGCGACACCGTCTGCGCCGTTGTCTGCAGTCAACACTTCATAACCATGCTTTTCCAGCATGCCCTGAAATGCATAGGTTTCGGTTGGCGAATCATCTACTATTAATACACGTGGCATATTAAAAAACCTTTAAGTTTGGCAATAGGCTAAAAAAGTTAGGTAACATATTGTTATTTTACGTAATCACGAATAGCGCCCAATAACTCTTCCTTACCAAACGGCTTGGTCAAATACTGGTCACTGCCCACTATACGTCCTTTTGCTTTATCAAATAGCCCATCCTTGCTTGAAAGCATGATTACAGGTGTTTCTTTAAAGGCACTGTTATTCTTGATCAGCGCACAGGTTTGATACCCATCCAATCGCGGCATCATGATGTCGACAAAGATGATGTCTGGCTTCGAATCAGCAATTTTAGCCAGCGCATCAAAACCGTCAGTCGCCGTAATTACTTCACATCCGACCTTTTTCAACAAAGTCTCTGCGGTCCGGCGTATCGTCTTGGAGTCATCAATCACCATGACTTTCAGGTTTTCAAAACTTGTATCCATAGATCGTCCCAAGGGTAAGCGCTGTTATTCTATATTTAGTTACGGTCGCAAATGTCGGTAAGAAATTCAACCAACAGCAAGCCAATAGCCTAACACAGGTTTCGTGTTCAGCTAAGGTACATTGTCACCGCCTTATAACGGATCACTTTTATCATAGATTCTAACTTATCGCTATAACTGGTTGTAAAGAAAGTTATTTTGACTCAGCGCGTATTGATTTAACATGTGTGCTACCACAGAAAAACGGATTAAATTATGAGCATCAAGCTGGCAATTGTGATGGATCCCATCGAACAGACCAACTACAAAAAAGACAGCTCTTTGGCCATGCTTTGGGCCGCTCAGGATCGGAAATGGTCACTGCATTATCTGACCATGTCAGACCTCTACTTAAAAGACAGTGTAGCCTATGGTAAAGCAACTGAATTAACAGTGTTCCGAGATCCCGACCATTTTTACGAGCTGGGCAGCACCAGCGAGGTTAAACTGGCGGACTTTGACGTCATTTTGATGCGCAAAGACCCCCCTTTCGACAATGAATACATCTATGCCACCTATATTCTTGAACGCGCTGAGCAAGACGGAACACTGGTCGTCAACAAACCCCAAAGCCTTCGCGACTGCAACGAAAAGATGTTTGCCACGGCCTTTCCACAATGTACACCGCCGCATCTGGTAACCCGGGACGCCTCGTTACTGAAGGCGTTTCACGCAGAACATCAGGACGTTATCTTCAAGCCATTAGACGGCATGGGCGGTAGCGCTATATTCCGTTTAAAACACGATGATCCTAACGTCAGCGTCATTATTGAAACCCTGACCGAACATGGTCAACAGCAGATCATGGCACAGAAGTACCTTCCAGAGATT
This sequence comes from Reinekea sp., assembly GCA_050293765.1. Classification (GTDB taxonomy): domain Bacteria; phylum Pseudomonadota; class Gammaproteobacteria; order Pseudomonadales; family Natronospirillaceae; genus Reinekea. The sequence continues at coordinate 841 of JBNKNI010000066.1, read as the reverse complement.
AAGGACGGAGACAAGCGAATATTAGTTGTTAATGGCGTTCCCGTTGACTATTGCCTGGCCCGTCTGCCCGCCAAGGGCGAAACCCGGGGCAACCTGGCCGCTGGAGGCACAGGTCGCGCCCAGCCATTGACGGAACGAGATCGCTGGATTGCCAACCAGGTCGCCCCTGAATTGGTAAAACGTGGTTTAATATTTGCCGGTCTCGATGTTATCGGGGATTATCTGACCGAGGTTAACGTCACCAGCCCAACCTGTATCCGGGAGATTGACGCTGCGTACGATACGGATATTGCTGGTTTATTAATGTCGGCCATTGAAAGTCACTTAGAGAAATAAAGCAACATGAGTAATCAGGCGGCACGCGTCGGTGCCTTTGACAGATTAAGTTTTACCGTCTTTCTGGCACTGGCGCTGCATGCGTTATTGATATTTGGCATAGGTTTCAAAAATGATGTCAGTACCAGCCGCAGCCCTACCTTAGATGTCACGTTAAGCCTGCACCAAAGCGACGATCATGTTCGCGATGAAGATGCGGACTTTCTGGCGGACGCTGATCAACAGGGCAGCGGTACGCTGGAAGACAAAGCACTGTTGAAAACGACCGAACTGGCCGACATTGAAGACAACCAGATCTTCCATACCACGCCGACGATTCAGCAGATTGCCTTTTCTCAGTTGAGCGTCAGTCATGACCGTATCATTGCCACCAGTGCTCGTTCGGACCATTCAGCCCTGGCGGTCACCCAAGACGACGGCAGCGCCGAACAACCGGTACAAACCGATGAGCGGCTCATTTTGAACAACATCACAGATGTATCGACATTAAAAGCCCTGCTGGATG
>JBNKNI010000065.1:0-15331 GCA_050293765.1 Reinekea sp. | reverse complement strand
GTTATTTTTTTGTACATGGTTGTCTCGCTTTTTAAATTCGTTTTCTGTTTTTAAAGCATCAGAAACCTTGCCTGCGGGCGCAGGCAAGATGTGCGGCTAAGCAATGTGTTCTGTGTATTAGTGCGTGCTGCTATTTTTTGCGCGGATACGGCGAACGCGCTTTGTACAGGCGTAACAGCTGTTTATAACTCACGTATGTCACTGAACACGGCTTTAGCCGCATCGAATTTGGAAAAGCTCCGGTGTACAACGCCAAGGCTATACGAAAACGCCACCAGTGTAGGGCGCGTAAATACGCAGGGTCGGTTTCTATCTGTGGGTTTCGGTGCCGGTTGGCAGTTGATTGTTTTATTGCGGGGCCACAAGGGGTTTTCTCTTCAACAGGGTGTTGAAGGTCGCTTTTAGTTGCGCTTAGTTTCCCTTGTGAGAGGATTTTTTCTTGGAACGAGCGGTGCTCTAGCTTACCATTGAACTTAGCCATTATTGATAGTCCTATTATCGATTTTGGTTAGCTGCCCTTGAGTGTTCCACCACTCTTGGGTAGCGCTTAGTTTTACGCTACTTTCTTTCCGTTATTTGCCTCCTGAATTTTCTGAAAAAGCCAACCTGTATAAAACACTGGGTAATGAATGAACACAATTTATTTTTTGTGTGAAGTGAGGTTATTGTGATGGATGTCTAAAAAAATTTGATTTGATCAATGAGGAAGTGGCTTTTTTTGTGTCGTTATAATGGTTTGAAGCCTCGGTGGTTATCACTTTTTGCTGGATTTGGTTTTGTGGTGTGTGCTTAGCGCAAGACATGGTTTAGTTATGTATTTTCTTTTTCAAGGGGGCAGCCCCCTTGCACCCCCGTTTGTCGCCCGCTTTGGTTCTCTTCCATAACTGACACTTCGCTCGAACGGTCGCTTGAGCGTGCGCCGACAAGTCGGCGATCCCTGCACGCACGGCGCTTCCAAGGGCATCCCTGCCCTTGAATCCGTTGCGACGTGTCAGCTATGTCAGCCAAAGCAGATGCGACGGAACAGCTATTTACGCCAATGTCGACAATGGCTATCGATTAGCTAGTTATAAAAAGGTGTGACAGAAATTGACCTGGAAATGTCTATCAAGAAGGTAACTCATGCGGCCGTTTCACCGCCTTTCAAACGACCACGCGAAGCAATTTACGTCTCACAGGTTGTTCAAGCAGGGATGCTTGCGCAAGTGAGCCGGCCAGGGAAGGCCGTCGCGAACGACCTGTCGAAGACGAAATTGAGCAGTGTGATCAGTCGTTTGTGGCGGCGGCTGGGATTGTTAAGGACCGAGCTGTAGCGGTCCTTGACGGCGAAAAACTCCCAACGAAATCAGGTCACTGCATGATGCAAACTCTGAAGATAAAAACTAAATACGCTTGAGTAAGTGCCATTCGGACCTGCCCCCTTTTGGAAAGAAAAAACTGAACTGCATGCCAGCACAAATATAAATTATCTGCATCGAGTGCAAAAAAGATATCGCGACCGCCCTCGTGCCTCGGTTGTTTACTCCTACAAAACGAATAAATAACCGCTTTCAGTACATGCGTAAATAACCATTCCATCGCATCTGCTTTGGCTGACTAAATTGGCACGTCACAACGGGTCCTGGGCATGGATGCCCGTGGAAGCGCCACTTACAACGCCTTACGTAACCACGCTTCCAGGGTGTCGAAGTCGGTTTGTCCGCCGTCGAAAAAGCGCATCAGTAAAGCGCCAAGCATTAAACACAACACTGGGCTGGCGTGTTTTTCGTCAACATAGTTTGCAATTAACTGGCGGTAGCGTTCGTTGGCGAGTTGCATGCTGGGGTCGGTGGCGATGTCGCTTTGGCTGCGGCCTCGGAGGTAGTCCACCAGCAATGAGAGTTCACTGGCGAAGCTGGGTTCGAGGTTTTTTATTTGCGCGATCAGTTCGTGTATGGGATCGGTTTTTTTGCGAGTTCGCGCTTTCACGTTGGTGTCGCTCTGCGGGGCATCGAACTGTGTGACCAGTTCGGTACAGGCGTGAAACAGAGCTTTTTTGGTGGGGAAGTAGTGATACAGCGCGCTTTTGGAGACACCGAGTTCGGTGGCGATCTGCCGCATGCCAAGCCCGGTGTAGCCGTATTTGGAAAACAGCTCGGCGGCTTGCTGGGCGAGTTGTTGGCGATGGGCGTCGTGGTCTACTTGCTTTGGCATGGTCTGATTCTTTAATTCGTCCAAGTGGACTAAATTATATTGACACTGCTATTGCGTGTCGACTAATCTTTAAATAGTCCAACCGGACTAAAAAGATTTTTATCGTTCCACTCATGCAAGGGAGGCTCCGTATGGCTTGGTATTTGTTGGCAAAGTGGTTCCACATTTTTGGGGTGTGCGGCATGGTCGGTACGACACTGTGCAACGGTTTGCTGCACCGCATGGCCTTGCAGGCGCCAAACGCGGCAGCCCGCCAAACCACGCTGAGCCATATTCTGTTGTTGAACCGCTGGGTGATGGCACCGTCGTTTGTGGCGCTGATTGGGGGTGGTCTTGCCATGGTTTCGGCCCTGTCATTACCTGCTCTACCGGGTTGGTTGAGTACTTCCATGGTGCTGACGGCGGTTCTGGTGCTGGCCTTTATTGTGGGTTATGGGTTGGAGCATCGGTTGTGGCGGCTCGCTGGCCAACCTGACACGGAACGTCGTTACCGGCGGGTGTTTTTGTTGGCCGTTCCGGTAGGGCTGCTGGCAACGGTGCTCAGTGGGGTGGTGATTTATTTAATGATACGTAAAGCGGGGTAAGCAACATGACTGAACACACACAAACGGCGAATACGCCCAAAACCGGCGGCGTGGACCGCAGCCACGCAACATCGTTCGCACAAAAACTCACCTTTGCAGGTTTGCATTTTACGGTCATTGCTTTGTGCTTTTGGTTAGTCAGTTTTGGTGGGCTAACGGCATTGGGAAGCGCGTTAAATCGAGAGTGGGAAGTGACCGACCACACCCGTGCACTCATCTTGGCCGGTTGCGCCCTGCTTTATGGCATACGTCACCTTGTCACTCTGTTTTACCTGTTGGCACGTCGCGTTGACTGGGGCGAAGTATTTGGCTTAGTCGCCTTTATGGCCAGTTTTGAAGTTGGGTTCTTACTGTTGGGTAGTGTTTGGGTTGACGATGTTCAACCGTTGAATTGGGCCGATGGTGTGGCACTGGCATTACTGCTGATCGGTTCGGCGCTTAACACCGGTTCGGAATGGCAACGCAAACTTTGGAAACAGGACCCAGCCAACAAAGGCCATTGCTACACCGGCGGTTTGTTCCGTTATTCGATGCACATCAATTACTTTGGTGATGTGGTGTTATTCAGTGGCTGGGCGCTGTTCACCACCAGCGTATGGGCGTTCAGCGTGCCGTTGCTGATGGCGTTGATGTTTGTGTTTTTTCATATTCCAGGGTTGGACGCTTACCTGAGCCAACGCTATGGCGCAGAGTTTGATGCCTACGCTAAAAAGACCAAGCGGTTAATTCCGTTTGTGTATTAACTTGTACTTTATGGCGCTTTCAATATGGCGCTTTCAATGTCCGGCAAAGCTGGTTACAGTCTGAGAATTATGATCAAGGAGTTCAGATGAAAAGGCTGATTTTGGTAACCTCACCACCGGCGAGCGGTAAAACCTACATTTCCAAACAACTGGCTAAGGCACTGAAACACGTGGTGTACCTCGACAAGGATACGCTGATTGTGCTGTCGCATCAGATATTCAAAGTTGCCAACGCAGAAGTAAACCGCAGCTCCGATTTCTTTGAAGAGCACATCCGCAATTACGAATACGATGCGGTATTGGCGCTCGCCATGGAGGCGTTAGAGTACGATGACATTGTGCTTATTAACGCACCGTTCACGCGTGAGATTCGCGATACGCAATTTATTGATAACCTGAAGCATTCGCTGAAAGCTAAAAATGCACGGTTGACGGTGGTGTGGGTGATGACCGATGTCGCAGTGGTGAAGCAGCGAATGATTGATCGCAACTCCGACCGGGACACCTGGAAACTGGACAACTGGGATGATTACATCGCCGGTGTCGATTTTTCTATTCCGAAGAGTATTGATAACCCCGACGTCGTTGACGACCTGCTGTTATTCCGCAATTCGAATGAGGCCGAATACCAGCAATCCATGAATGATATTTTGAACGTTCTGGAATCGACGTCCTAGTCCAAAAATTTCTTCACAGCTTGAGAGGCGTGTTAACGCACGCCACCGATCCGCTGTTGACCGCTGTGCTCGAAGTAGGTTTTCAAAAAGTCGATCAATAAGCGCAGTTTTTTCGCGGTGGCGCTGCCGGGCAGGAAAACCGCGAACACCTGAATGTCTGGCAATTGATAGTCATCCAGAATGGTCTCCAGTGTACCCGCCTGTACTTTCGGGAGTGCGTCGTACACCGGGATGCGCCCCAAACCATGCCCGCCCTCGATAAACGCGGTTCGTGCTGCGGCATTGTTGGTGCTGATGCTACCGCGAATGGCGACGCTGTATGAACGACTGCCTTTGGTCAACTCGATCGCGCCTGCGGTGAGTTTGTAAATCACCCAATCGTGTTGCTCCAGCTCGGCCGGAGTTAACGGCCGACCGTGACGCTTGAAATAGTCCGGCGCGCCGCACAAACAAGTCGGCAATGTCCATAATTTACTTGCTTGCAGCCCCGAGTCAGCCAAGGGTGCGCCACGAATGGCCAGGTCAATGCCTTCTTGCATGATGTTCACAACTTCATCGGTGAGCATCACGTCCAACTCAATTTTCGGGTAGCGGCGGCGGAACGCATTCAGGGCTGGAACGACAATCTGCAGACCCACATTCACCGGGCAAGTCAGTTTAATCCGCCCTTCCGGCTCATGTTTCAAATTCTCTATTTTCTGATTGGCGGCCTGTGTCTGTTCTGCAATTATCCGACAACTCTCGTAATAATCCGCACCAGCATCGGTCAGCGAAATGGACCGGGTTGAGCGATTCAGCAGTCGCACCCCCAGCTGAGATTCCAGTTTTTTTATGTGATAACTCACCACCGCCCGAGACAAGCCCATATGCTTGGCGGCGGCGGTCAGGTTGCCCTGCTCCACCACTTGGGCGAACACCACCATGCTTTTCAGCTGCTCAAAGGAAATATTCATCGGTTTTGTATCAATTTTTAAGACAATGAAGTCAATTTTATGCTCATTGTTAGATAAGTTATAGAGGCATAGACTCACGAACGTTGTTCACACTCACACAGAATCAGGGAATACCATGAACGCACTGAGCGATAAAAAAGTTTTAATGGTCTTAACATCACACGCCGATCTTGGCGATACCGGGGAAAAAACCGGTTTCTGGGTTGAAGAGTTTGCGGCTCCTTACTATGTCTTCGTTGACGCGGGCGTACAGGTCACTCTCGCCTCGCCCGCAGGCGGCCAACCGCCAGTTGACCCTAAAAGCGCACTGCCGGACTTTCAGACCAGCGCCACTCAACGGTTCGACCAAGATTCCGACGCGCAGGCACTGGTCGCCCACACGGCCAAGCTGGCGGACGTCAATGCCGACGATTTTGATGCCGTGTTTTACCCCGGTGGCCACGGTCCACTTTGGGATTTAACCGACAACGCCACCTCCATCGAACTGATTGAGGCTTTCCTTGCAAAAAATAAACCCGTTGCCGCCGTCTGCCACGCAACCACTGCGTTTTTAAACGTGAAAAACCCCAACGGCGAGCCTGTGGTAAAAGGCAAAGCTGTGACCGGATTCAGCAATAGCGAAGAAGAAGCCGTGCAATTAACGCAAGTCGTGCCATTCTTGTTGGAAGATGAACTGGTCAAGCGCGGTGGGGATTATCAGAAAGTGGCCGATTGGAACGCGTTCGCGGTACAGGACGGCTTGCTGATCAGCGGCCAGAATCCGGCAAGTTCGGAATTGGCTGCGCAGAAATTACTGGCCGCGCTGGCATAATATAACGGGAACAACGAATGCTAAATTTCAGTTTTCAGAACAGTACGCAAATTCATTTTGGCGAAGGGCAAATCGCTAAACTCAGCCGCGTTATTCCGCAAGGTGCTACGGTGTTGGTCACTTTCGGTGGTGGTTCCATTAAAACGAATGGCGTTTACGACCAGGTTGCGGCCGCGTTGGCCGATCACACCTGGTATGAGTTTTCCGGTATTGAGCCGAACCCAACCTACGACACATTAATGCAAGCACAAACCATCATTCGCGAACACAAGGTCGATTTTCTGCTCGCGGTGGGCGGTGGTTCGGTGATTGATGGCACCAAGTTTATTGCCGCCGCGGCGTTGTTCGAAGGAGAAGACCCTTGGGACATCATCGCCAAGCGCGCTCCCATCACCGCTGCTCTACCGATGGGGTGCGTACTAACGCTGCCCGCGACGGGTTCCGAGTCCAACCCGGCTGCCGTGGTGACTCGTGATGGGCACAAACTGCCTTTCCGCAACGAACTGGTTCGCCCGGCTTTTGCCGTACTCGACCCTGCCGTCACTTTGTCGCTGTCCGATCGTCAGATCAGCAACGGTGTTGTGGATGCATTTGTCCATACCATTGAGCAATACCTGACTTACCCTGTTAACGCCAAAGTGCAGGACCGTTTTGCCGAAAGCCTGTTGCAGACGCTTATTGAGGAAGGTCCGAAGGCACTGGCCGACGACACAAAACAAGATCTGGACGTGCGCGGTAACATCATGTGGGCGGCGACACTGGCCTTGAATGGACTGATTGGCGCGGGCGTTCCGCAGGATTGGGCAACGCACATGATCGGTCACGAACTCACCGGCGAACACGGCATCGACCACGCGCGTACTCTGTCTATTGTGTTACCGGCGGTCATGAAAGTTCGCCAGTCCTCTAAGCAGGAAAAACTGCTGCAGTACGCCGAACGGGTATGGCAGTTGGTCGAGGGAGACGATGACTTCCGGATTCAAAGAGCCATTCAATTAACTGAACAATTTTTTGAAACCATGCAGATGCCTACTCGGTTAAAAGACGTCAACCTGGGTGAGTCAGACATCGATCGGTTGATCAACCGACTCACGCAACACGGTATGGTTAAGCTCGGCGAACACGGGGACATTACACCCGACATCAGTCGCGAGATACTGACCACCGCACTGGCGTAAATACTTGCATGAAACCATGACTGGGCGCACGAACGCGCCCTTTTTATTTGAAAGCAGAGGGATACGATGCTCACACTTCATCATTTAAACCGTTCACGTTCGACTCGAATTTTATGGCTGTTGGAAGAACTCGAACTGGATTACACCCGTGTTGATCACCAGCGCGACGCCAAAACCCATTTAGCACCGGATTCGTTAAAAGCAGTACACCCACTGGGCAAAGCTCCGGTGATGGTCGATGGCGACATAACCTTGTGTGAGTCCAGCACCATTGTGGAATACATTCTGGACCGGTACGCTGAAAATCAGCTGAGACCCGAACGCGGAACCAAAGAATATTATCAGTATTTGGAATGGAGCCACTTCGCGGAGGGGTCGCTTAGTTTGCCGGTGATCACCAGCGGGCTTTTGAAAATGGAAACGCGCGACGGCCAGCGGCCGATAGACGGTTATATCGCCAAAGAAGTTCATGTCGACTTTAGCTACATCGAAACGGTTTTGGGTTCACGCCCCTACTTTGCTGGCGAACATTTTACCGCCGCCGATATTATGATGACGATCAGCCTGAACATGGCAAAACGCAGTCACCTGCTCGACGGCAAACCCAATATCGAAGCGTACCTTAACCGTATTCAACAGCGCCCTGCGTTTCAAAAAGCGGTGAATTTTGGTTAGGGGTTTTTCATTTTAAGGGATTACCCCGAATGGTACTTATTTAAGCTTATATCTTCGTACATGCATCATCCGGTGGCTTGGATTTATTCGAAGGTTCTTTCCAAGGGGAGATCCCCTTGATCCCCCCCTTTGTCGCCCGCTTTGGTATCCTGCCTTAATTGCCACTTTCTTCGAACGGTCGCTTGAGCGCGCGTCCCTGCACGCGCAGCGCTTCCAAGGGCATCCATGCCCTTGAATCCGTTGCGACGTGTCAATTAAAGCAGCCAAAGCAGAAGCGACGGGGCAGCTATTTACACCATGGCCGGTAGTGGCTTTTGATTGGCTAGTCGAAAGATGGTGTGACAGAAATCGGTTGTAGAAATTTCCATTACGATGGCGATTCTTGAGGATGTTTCATTGCCTTTCAAACGACTTGTCGAAGACGACAATGATGAAAATGAATAGTCGTATGTGGTGGCGGCTGAGAGTGTTAAGAGCCAAGCTCGAATCATCGGACAGGCGAGTCCTTAACATTTGAGAACCCGCATCCCATAAACAAGCGCCCACTCAGGCAGTGAGCGCTGTGTTTGTTTTAATACAAGTACACGACACCGGATTCATCGGCGCCTTTGATGGTTTGGTCGCCATTTATCCCTACCGCACCGTTATCATCAAAGTCTGTGCCCACCGCCAAGGTGCTGCCATCTTCGCTAAGGTCCAGTGCGCGACCGAATTGGTCACCTCGGCCAGGATTGCTTGCCTTCAAGAAGCTCTTCTGAATCCAACTGTCACCAACACGGTCAAAGACATACACCGCGCCGGAATTTTCCAGGCCATTGTTATCTTCAACTTCTTTGAGGAACGGGGATGAACTGTCTTCACCGTTGGCGGACACGGCGATGGTATTGCCGTCATCACTGATGCTCACAGCGCGGCCGAATAAATCGTTCGCACCTATGGTATTGGCTTTCATATAGGCCTGTTTACTCCACGTAACACCATTGCGTACGTAGACATAAGCTGCACCTGAGTTAACTCGATTGTTGTCCGATTCATTCAAACTTCCGCTATCTTCACCACGCGCGCCAGCCACCAGCGTATTGCCGTCACCACTGAGATCAATCGACGCACCAAAGAGATCGTCTCCCTGACTGTTACTGGCTTTGATGTATGCCTGCTGTGACCATTGCTCACCGTCCAGGGCAAACACATAAACAGCCCCCGAATTCGACTTGCCGTTGTTGGTGCCATCGCCATTGACCACAATTGAATTACTGTCTTCAAATTGCGTTCCCACGGCAATGGTAGTTCCATCTGCACTGATGCGTACATTGGCTCCAAACAGATCATCGCTCTGCGTGTTGTCTGCTTTGATGTAGGCTTTTTCTACCCACTTATTGTCCACAAAGTCGAATACATACACGGCACCGGAATTACTTGCGCCATTGTCTGTCGCACTCACTGTACTTACGCCTTTCGTATTGCTGTCTTCGCCGAATGCGCCGACCACCATACGGAGGCCGTCCGCGCTGATCGAGACTGCCTGACCAAACTGATCACCGCCTCCGGAGTTGCTCGACTTAATAAACGATTGTTGACTCCATTGATCACCATCACGAGTAAAAACATACACCGCGCCTGAATTTCCGGCACCGTTGTTTTGTTCTTCGATATCACTCGGATCAACGCTCTGACCATTACTGTCTTCGTCTATCGCTCCAACAACCAAGGTATTGCCATCGGCACTAACACTAACCGCATTGCCAAAGAAATCATTTGCGTCAGCATTTCGGGCTTTGATGTAGGCTTGTTGGACCCAACCACTTTCGGATTTGGCAAACACATAAACCGCTCCGGATGCACTGCGGCCGTTGTTGTCTTCGACTCCACCCACGGTTATAGAGGCACTGTCTTCGCCGGGTGCTCCAACCACGAGTGTCAGACCATCGGCACTGAGGCTCATGGCGGCACTTGAGGATTGATCATTTTTCAGCAGACCGCCGAAACGATCATTGGCTTGCGCATTAGACGCCTTAATAAAACCGACTGCTTTCACCAGTTCGTCTGCATTGTCCTGGACAAAGGCAATGTCCGAAAACCCGGAGCAACTTTCAACGTTACAGGCCTGCAACATGTATTGACCAAACATGGACCGATGCAATGATGTTTCAATCTGAATAGCTTCTTCACCCTGGGGGATATTGTCACGAATCACACTGAAGCCTGATTGACCGTCGATATTTTCCAACAGCTTGTAAAACGTGGCATTCGCGGAATCGGTCCAGGTAAACTCAAAGGTTTTAATCCCACCGGTTTGCACAGTGAAGTTTTTCGGGCTTGTCAGTGTGCCGTTATCGCCGCCGTTATCTCCGCCGTTATCGCCGCCGTTATCTCCGCCGTTATCTCCGCCGTTATCTCCGCCGTTATCTCCGCCGTTATTACCGCCGTTGTCCGTGGTGCCGCCACCGTCGTTGGGTGGTGGTGGTGTCGTTGTCGGACCACACGCCACTAAGGCAGTGGCCATTATGAAGGCGCTGGCCAATGCGCCGATACGTGACACAGAGGTCAACTCAGGTTTGTTCAATTTCATGATTCAACTCTCAAGTTTATGCAATTTCAGTTTATATTTGGGAACGGGTAACAAGACTATGGCGACCTGTTTACCACTCAGCCGCCGTTACCCGCTGCATGTCGTTTTCGTTAAAAGAGATACACCACTCCGCGGCCACTTGCGGAGTTGTCTGCCTGTGCGTCCGCATCCGCGTCAGTACCTATAGCGTTGCTCTGCTCAGAACTGGCACCCACGGCCAGAGTTTTACCGTCGCTGTTTAACGCAACGGAAATACCGAAACGATCACCTTCACCGGTATTGCTCGCTTTCAGATAGGTTTTTTGCGCCCATTGTGTTCCGCTGCGTTCGAACACATAGGCTGCACCGGCTCGCGCGGTGTTATCAAATTGGTTGCCGTTTATTCCCACCGCGTTGCTCTCTTCAGCCGATGCCCCAATGGCCAACAAGTCGCCTGTGCTCGACAAACTGAGCGCGATACCGAAGCTGTCGTTAGCGTCGGTGTTACTGGCTTTCAGGTAGGCCTGTTGTGCCCAGTCAGCCTCTGTGCGCACAAATACATAAACGGCACCGGCGACGGGGGCATCGTCGAAGGCCTGCTCACCATCTATACCGGTCGCTGAGCTCGCTTCATTTACGGCAGCAACGGCCAGGGTGTTACCGTCGCCACTTAAACTCAGCGTCTGGCCAAAGTTATCCCCTGCGCTGGTGTTGCTGGCTTTTACAAAGGCTTGCTCTGCCCAGGTGTCTTCTTCACGTACGTAGATATAAACCGCGCCGGACTTGTTGGCTTCATTATTGAACGCATCGCCATTCACACCCACAGCGCTGCTGTCTTCCCGAACGGCCCCCACGGCCAGAGTTTGCCCTGCATTGTCCAACGACACGGTTTGACCGAAGAAGTCATCCGATGCGGCGTCTTTCGCTTTGATATAGGCCTGTTGTTGCCAGGTTTCTTCAATAAGTTGGAACACGTACACTGCCCCGACAGTCGACGCGTTATTGTTCTGTTCGCCGTTGATAACACGACTACTGCTGCGCTCACTGGGTGCACCCACCGCCAGCCACGTGCCATCTTGGTTCACGGTGACATCGGTACCAAAGCGATCGCCCTCGTTGGCGTTGTTTGCCTTGATGTACGCGACCTGATTCCAGTCGCTGCCCGAGTGGGTAAACACATAAACGGCACCGGAATTAGGGGCATCGTTGTTGATGTCGTCTCCATTCACGACGGTACTGTTGCTGTCTTCGTTTTGCGCGCCCACAACCAACGTTTTACCGTCCGCACTCAGCGCGACAGACCTACCGAATGAATCGTTATCACCGGTTCTTTGCGCTAACAGTGCGTCCGCCTGTTGCCAGAGGCCATCTTCGTCTTTCGTAAACACGTAGACGATGCCGACTTTATTTGAATTACCATTTTTAATATCCCGTGCTTGGTCAGCGCCCACTGCCAGGGTATTGCCATCTGCACTCAGGGTGACATCACCACCAAAAAAAGAGGCGTGATGTACATCATTGGGTTTGATAAACCCGATTAGTGCCGTCAACTGTTCGCTGACCAATAACGTATTAGAGTCCGTGCAACCAATGTCGTTACAGCTCTGTACAATATATTGCGCATCGGGCGTTAGATGCAGGGAAAGCTCAACGCTGATGCTTTCAACGCCCGGTTGAATGTCATCGGCAACCGTTTGGAAGCCAGATTGACCATCTGGATTTTCCAGCAATACGTAATGGGTGGCCCCTTCCACATCCGTCCAATCCAGTCGCAATGTCTTTAACGATTGCACTGAGAGAACCGCGGCGGCTGCGCCGGGTGCAGACGGTTGAGGCTGGTTATCCGTACCCGGTGAGTCGTTGGTAGCCGGGTTATCCTGCGAGTTGTCCGCAGACGGTTTATCATTGTCTGATCCGCTGGGTTGGCAACCGGCCAACATCGCCATGGATACGAATGAATAAGTCAGTAATAAATTTTTAAGTGTCATATCTTCATTCCAAGCTTTTGTAATACTTGTTATTGAAACGAACGGAGATCCTCGATTGGATGCAGCGACATTTCATTTTTTTAAATTTTCGACAACGGACGTTGAGTTGACCGTCCCGGTAACCGATTTTCCTTTGTCTGATTTTTGATGTAGACAAGCCCACGGCGTATTTTCGATTTAACCGTCCCCACCGGTTCATCAAACAACTCGGACAGTTCCTGATGCGTGTATCCGTTCACATACGCAGACACAATCATGCGTTGCTGATCCGGACTCAAATGATCCAGAAGTTGTGACACTTGACGTGTGTTTTCCCAGTGTCGAGTCGATTCTGAGTAAGGTTCAGTGCGTTGACAGGTTTCTAAAGCAGAATTGAAACGTTGCTGATGACGATAGTGATCGATCGCCTTATTGCGGAATAACTGGCACATCCATCTCCAGGCTTCGCCTTTGCTGGTGTCGAAGCTACCGGCGTGTGTCCATACCTTGAGATAGGCCTCTTGCAAAACATCGGCCGCAGCGTTGGACTCGGGAACGATGCGCAACACAATGCCAAATAACTTCGCATTGGTTTGTTCGTACAATTGATGGAATGCGCCTTTTTTGCCGTTAACCACATCTGCAAAAAGCTGATTCACCTCCGCCAACCAAGGCGTTACGTTATTCACCGTCATGACTTTACTGCTTCCCTGAATATTTGAGCCTGATGGCAAAACGGCGCTACTCGCACCGAATGAATGCCATTATCCGAATCAGGTTACAGGGTGACCGTTTGAATGAGCGTTTGAATGGACGAGAAATGATGGAAAGACACTAGGGCACTACCATTAAAACCAATGGAGGCTCAGCAAACCTAGTGTCAACGATGGGATGCGTGAATAAACTGCCTTACCGCTTGTACAAACTCACCGGATGCTGGTTCGCGCCCCAATAACAGGTGGCCGTCACTGTCTAAGCCAACGAAGGTTGCGTTTGGAATCGTGCTGGCCAACCGGTGAGCGACCGACACAGGAATTCGATTGTCCCGCACTGAATGAATCACCAAGGTAGGCACCTTAACTTGGGCTAGCTTGTCGCGAACGTCGATGTCACCAAAAACAGACAAAAACCTGACCGCATTCTCCGGCGACGTGGTTAACCGTTGAAATTCATTAAACCAGGCAAGTTCATCGGCATTGGCACTGGGCATAAAGGTTGACGAAAATATTTGTCGATACGCCGGGTTGTCATTGCCCCAACCGCTCTTGGTTAATGTCATGATGGCTTCGCGCTCGCGAATGGTATCGTCTGTAGCATCGATACGCCAACCGGCATCGTAGCCACCGAAAAGAATAAGCTGACTGACTCGTTCGGGGTGTCGAATTGCATACTCTATCGACACCGCCGCACCTTGAGAAATACCTAATAAAGCAAACGAATCGAGACCGGATGCATCCGCGACGGTTTCCAGATCGGTAACGAAATCATCAAAGCTGATGTGTTCCACGTTCCAGTCAGACAATCCATTTCCACGTTCGTCATAACGGATGAAATGATGATCACTGGCTAGATCGCGAAACAGAGGACTCCAAATGGGTGCATCCCAATCATGTTCCAGGTGGCTTAACCAATTTGCCGCCTTAAGAATGGGGGTGCCTCGACCGACGCTGGCGTAAGCCAGCCGCACGCCATCGGCTGCAGTACAAAAGTTGATTTTCTGCTTTAAAAGGAACTCTCGCTGCCGATCCCGCTCGCTATGAATAGAACCGTTCTGTTCGTCAACGGATTCTCGATCAGGAGACCATGCCATACCCGCATTGCGAAACCGCTGCACCAGATTTTCGGTCACTCGCACCAGCTCATCTGTGGCCTGCTGGAGTTTTAGTTCCGACACCAATCGCGTGGCCGCGCGCGGATTGAGGGGCTCTAAAGACAACCACACCCGGGCCCATTCCAGCCGCTGCGGGATGTTGAGTTGCGCATGAGAAGCCAATTTAGCCAGCACACGACCTTGCAAACGCACCACCTCTTGCCGTTCACCCCGCAGCCATTGCTGAAATAAGTCTTGCTCCGGTAACTCAAGACCGTCCAGAAACGGTTCTTGCAGCTGTTGATATAAGGTCTCCAATGCCGAAGGCGACAAGCCCTCAGCATTCAGGTGCTGCGCGATCTGGTGGATGTCGATCGCGATATCATCCATGTTAAGGAACACTCGCTCGCGATCTGCCTGCAAACGCGTGTCATCGACCTTGTTCACCAACTGACGTACCTTAGACAATGACCAGCGCAATGCCGCTCTGGGGTCTTCCGCTGAACTGCAGAAGATCTCACACAGTCGGTCGCGACGATGCGGCCGATTGGTCAGCGCCAGAAACGCCAATAATGCCCGTGTCTTCTTTGAAGGCGGTAACTCAAGTGCCTGGTCATTCCACAACAATTGGGGTTCACCCAACAGAGTCAACGAAAGACGGTTTGTACTGGTGTTCACAGAGTTACGCTCCAATTCAGTTTTGCAGTAAAAATGACGCAAAAATGGGGCCACACATTACTGATGCCCCATTATGCACTGCATGGAAACGAAACCCACTGTGAATTTGGATGCAACACGCGGAAAAAAAATCCAAAGACCCGATCGTAGGCAGTTTTCCGCAATCTTTTGATAATTGGGAATAAAGTTAGACGTATTTATTCTGAAGGGGGCGTATTAAGCGCTCAGAGGTGAATGAGTCAGAGCGCTTAGCGTGTTTCATCCGGTACTGATCCGGCGAATGGTTAGTACGTTACGGCACAACCACAATCTGCGTGGGTTGGAACGACATGGGGATAAACCGAATCGGTGTCTGAGTAGTAGCATTAATTACGTGAATGCCTGCGGTTTCACTGCCATCGGCTTGCGCGAACACACCCACATAGACTTCAGCGCCCCTGCTGGCCAACGATGAAATATTGTACGTACCCTCGCCGAGATTGACTTCCGCGATGTCGCCGGTGAGATTAGTACG
>JBNKNI010000064.1:0-16650 GCA_050293765.1 Reinekea sp. | reverse complement strand
TTGCCTGCAGAACTTGCCTCGAATTTTGCGCATTTCTTCTCCCGCTGAGGTAGATAGCAATTATTCAGAGTTGCCCTCGATAAAATTGACCCACTGATCCCAGAGCATGTCATATTTTTAAATAAATACTACGACGCAGGCGTATTTGTGATGTCTGGTCGTAAAGAACCCCGAAGCGGGGGCATCATTCTTGCCAAAGCGAATTCACGTCAGGCCATCGAAGCGTTAATTGAAGAAGATTCGTTTTATCAAGCGAATGTTGCGAACTATCGCATTACCGAATTTCTGCCCGGAAAGGCGGCAGCAGGCTTTGAAAGCCTTTGCGAACCAGTTCAGCGGTGAGTTCCTGGGTGTGAAGAACCAATCCAGTCCAGCGACTGAGAAACGGTTCTCAATGCAAGAGTCGCTCGGAGGAGGATTTTCCTTTTCAAGGCGACAGCCCGGGGATGAAGCCTTATTACGCAGATGCTATTTAGTTCTGCGGTATTTGCTTCATTTAGCGACGTGGTTTAACTGGGAGACTCGTTACGTCAAGGACCATATCGGTCCGATTCAATTGTTCAAGCACTCCTGCTTGAACAACCTGTGAGACGTAAGTTACTTCGCGAGGTCGTTTGAAGAACGGTGAAACAACTGTATGAGCCACCTTCTTGATAGGCTTATCCCCTTTCGGTCTATGTCAAACTTCATTGTTGAATAACTTAATTGCATTCCATTGCAGACGCAGGCGTAAAAAGCCATTCCGTCGCATCCGCTTTGGCTGACTTAACTGACACGTCGCAACGGTTGATAGGGCATGGATGCCCTTGCAAGCGCCGCGCGTGCAGGGATGCACGCTCAAGCGACCGTTCGAAATGCGTGGCAATTAAGGCAGTAAACCAAAGCGGGCGACAAAAGGGGGTTCAAGGGGATCGCCCCTTGAAAAGAAAAACCTCAGTAAGGCTCTTTCATTGAGAACTACAAACTAATCTTCAAATCTGACTGGTTTTACGCGGCAAAGTAAACGCCGTTAAACCATGCCGTAAGTGTTCTCGAAATCAAAATCCCCGTGCCAAGTATGCTTAAAGTCAAAGGATGTGAGCCCGGAACCAAGCGAATTTACGCTTGGTTCCAATCCGCCAACTGAATACAAATACCGCGCATCAGGACTTCGCCGTTAAAGTCGTTGCCTTTTACGACAACCAATTCCAAGCTGTTTTTAACAGCCTGCCATTGGTTTCCGTCTAAGTCGATGCGGGTTGCACCAGCCGCCAACGTGGTTAACTGCGTCACGTTGCCGGTGTCTCGTTCAATTGCCCACAGCGTGGCCTGATCAACGCTTTGTCGATCGGTCCGATCGTTCCATCGCAATTCCAGACGCGATGGTGTTTTATCCGTTTTGCCATAAGCGCTGATAACAAGCGGCGCTTCTCCGCTCGCCAGGGCCGTTTGCATAACCGCCACATAGGAAAGCTTTGGAATCTCAGGAACATTCGTGCCGAATGGTTGTACCGCTAACACGATGAACAACGCCATTGAGGCCATAGCGATACCTTGCCAGAACCAAAGCGATTGCCACCAGGACGCTATTGTTTTGTTGCCCGACGCGGATTTCCCCTGAATCTGAGCCATCACTTTTTCTTTAACATAAGCTGGGGCCGCTACTTCTCTTGGCAGCTCATTTAGTGGTGCCAGGCGCTCTTGCCAGGCGATCACTTCTCGCTCGAAGGTTCGGTCTTGCTGCATCAGTTTTTCCACCCGTCGCTTGACCGCAGGCAACAATAAGCCCATGGCGTATTGGCTCGCCAGATGATCACGAACCTTGGGGTTCTGGTATCTTACGCTTCTAAGCATTCGCGCAACTCCTGTAACCCACGTCGTATCCACGACTTCAATGTACCCAATGGCGCGTCAAACTTCTCCATCAGTTCTGCGTGAGACCAGCCATACACATAAGACGAAATAATAACGTTTTGCTGTTCTTTCTTAATTAACTGCAGGCACCGCCCCAGATCCACATGTTCTGGCCACAGTGTCGAGGTATCGGCACTGAAGTCTTCGACAACCGTACTGTCATCGGTTTCGTTTAAGCGTTTTCGCTGCCGGATACGATCGATGGCCTGGTTACGTGTTAACTGACACAACCATGACCAGGCCGAGCCTAAGTCGGCCCGGTACTGATCCGCGTTGGTCCAGATTTTACTGTAGGCGTCCTGTAATACATCGGCTGCCAGGCCTTCATCGGGAATAATTTTCAGAATCAGGCCATACAGTTTGGCGTTCGTTAAATCATAGAGCTCGGCAAACGCAGGCTGATGTTTCAGCTTCACCTGCGCGAGCCTCTGCTCTACTTCTCTCTTCCACGCGTCTTGGTTCAAAACGGAGCACTCTCGTTTTTATTTGGTCTGCGCAGCGTACCACACGTTTCCAATGCCGTGACCATTAATGTCACCTTCTTTTTGGTCACCGACCCAGGTATAAAGAGGTTGGTTTTTGTAGGCCCATTGATAAGACCCATCGCCTCGTTCAATCACCGTAAAGTCGCCCCAGGTTTTGGCGTTCTTTTTGGCCATAAAAGGTGGCCAATTTGCGGCACAGCCACCGTCGCAGTTCGATTTTCCAGCGTCATCCTTGGTGAAGATATACAGCGTTAAGCCCTTGGATGTTGCGAAAACCTCACCAAGAGAGGTATTAACCTTGGTCACTACTGTGTCTGCCTGAGCATGAGTAACGGTTTTATTGCCGTAACTGTCATTGGTTGTCGTATTACTGCCATAACCGTTGCCGGCGCAGGCTGTTAATGCAGCAGAAGAGAACAAAGTTGCGATGATCATAGATTTCAGTTTCATGGGGTTTTCCTTTTGTGTGTTAGGTTCACCTTTAGAAACGACGGCCGTTCCGGTTTTAGATGCAAAAAAATAAAATATTTTTTCAACCTACCGGAACCATGGGCGTTTTCGGCGTATTTTTTAACGAGCTAGCCATGAAAATAATTGAACTGACCTTCACGCAACGCATTAACGCCCCGGCAGACCGGGTATACGACGAACTCGCAGACCCGCTCAATATGCTGGGATTGCAGCCACTGCTGACAGACATCAAGGTTCAGGATGTTACGTCCACCGCGGAAGACCGTGTCTTCCGTTACCAAACCACGGAGTCGTTTCGTCTGTTTGGTCTTACCATTTGGAAAAACCGGATTGATGTCACTACCCAGACTTCAGCTAAAAAGAGGCACATTGAAAGCGTTGTCTGCAGTCCTGGAGGTGTCACGCTGACCGCGAACTATCGGTTTCTGTGGGATGGTCAATATACCGAGATTACTGAGCTTATGAGAATTCAATGCCCGGCTATGCTGGTGAATTTTGTCAGCCGTACCGCCCGTCAGGTTCAGCAGCAGACATTGCTCAATCTGAAAAAACGACTGGAAACACGCTAATTCGTTCACTTTCGCTCAGTTTTTTCAGGTCAGAGGCGTACAAATAAAAAAGACCTCATCAGGTGAGGTCTTTTTGAGGCAATATCAGCGTCATTGAGGTTCAGCTGTCGATACCATCGTCGTCTTCGTCTTCATCCAGTTCATGATCGCCATCTTCATCCTTCCCGTATTCCGCAGAATCTTCGATGTTGTCTTCAATCACATTCATGACTTCACTGTTGGTATTGCCGCTTAACACGATTTCGTCGCCGTTTCCGTTATCAACAACGGCGTCTTCCAACATCCAGTTGTCACTGTTGGTTTCTGAGTTATCAAAGCGGAACCATTCATTCAGGCGGAACGCCACGATAATGTCGTTAATACCCTGATCATCGACGACGAAGCCAGCGCTGAAATCGGTTCCGGAAAACTCAAATTCATCCGTCTGGTCATAAGACAGCGTGAACGGTATGGCGACATAAGTGGTGCCATCGGCGCTGGTGTAACTGCCTTCAATGTACAACGAATAAGTGAGCAATTTATCCGCCACACCCTGTGGCAGATCCGGCATCCCAGCCAGGTCTTCGCTGGCTAATTTCTCGATATCCAGTTCAATGTCAGCATACAGACCGGTGTCGATCGTCACCTCCGGCAAGGCTGGATAGGTGGTGCCGGACAATAAATCCAAGGCGTATGGGCCAATGAATTCTAACTTGCTTTCATCTTGATCCGCGGTGTCATCATCGTCTTCGTGTTCCAGTTCAATTTCCTTAACGACCATCCACGCCTCGGTCATGGTGATGTTTCCGCTGACATTACCGGCTGTATCCGTCACAGGAATGTCATTAATGGTGGTGCGCAACAGGGTGCGCGCGGTCTGGGATGCTGAAAAAGACAGTGTTACGGCGCCTTTGCCATCATCCTGAGTAGCTGATGGATTACAGGCAACAAGCGTCAGTGCGGAAAAAAGGGTAACTGGGAAAAGTGCTTTCATAGGATCTACCTCGTTGGTCAGTGACCTAACTCTAGCGCCGATCTTTCACCTACAATGTTAGAGAAGTGTTCGGGTTTTGTAGCGACACATAGCCAGTCACATGGCCAGGCGGTACAGTGTGCGAACTTTTGAAAACATCTTTTAATGAAGCAACGAGCGAGATTCATGACGAATCTGTTTTCCCGACTTTACCTGACATTCACTGCCACACTGGTCGCTCTGCTGACGATCATCGGCGCGGCGCTCTATGGCTATGGTCACTTTAAACTGCAACGCTATGCGACGGTACGGGTTGATCCGGTGGTAGAACTGGCCAAGGCAGCCTGGCTGTCACTGGATGTCGATGAATACAGCAACTGGCTGGCATTGATGTCAACCCTTTCCGGCACTCAATGGCAACTGCAAGAGACGACGGATCCACGCACCCTTTTGTCCGTTAACCCATTAAAAAAAACCGTCTCGGTACAGATACCGCTGGACTCAAACCAGGTCATCACGATACCGGTCGAAAACTGGGACGATTGGCATAAGGCGCACGGGTGGCTGATTTTGGGCGCACTGTCCAATGTGCCTGCCGATTTGCGCGAAGCAAAGTTCCAGGCCTTGGTTGCTCAAACGCCCTGGCCCTTAACCCGGGTCAACCGTGACAACGAGGCCCTCAACGCGCTGTTTTTAAGACAGCTGAGCAATGGCCAGAGCATCCGTGTCACGGACGTGGAAGCCGGTACCGATACGTTTTACTATCCCGCGGGTGCCCGACAACTCATCCGTATGGGTCCCATCCCCACTTTTCAGCTTTTTACGCCAGAACAATGGGTGTCGCTGTTTGTATTCAGCCTGATGTTGCTGAGTCTGGCTTTTTCACTGTGGGTACGTCCAATCCAGCGTCGTTTTACAGAACTTCTGACCGCCGTGGACCATATCGATGAGCAATCGGACAGTGTCCGGTTACCCACGGATCACAACGACAACGTCGGTCAACTGGCAAAACATATTGAACGCATGGCGCACCGGCTGATTGAACAGGTTCGCCTTAATCGGCAGCTCAATCAGGCCGTATCACACGACTTAAAAACGCCGCTGGCGCGCATTCAGTTTGCCCTCGCCTTGCTGCCCGATGCCGATGAAAACCCCTATGTCGAGCAGATCCGCACCGATGTGACCTTATTGAGCAACCTGACGCAAGAACTGCTGCTGTACCACCAGCTAAAACAATCGAGCCCCGATGAAGTGCAGTGCTGGGCGGTGGTAGAATTGACCCACAGCCTGGCCAATGTTCCAGAAGGGGCTCATTTGGATGTCGTGCACCCGCAACAGGATCGGCAGATTCCGATGTTAGCCACCCACTGGCGGCGGATTACCGATAACCTGATCAAAAATGCGGTTCAGTACGGGCACGGTAAACTGAAGGTCAATCTGTCATTTCAGGGCAATAGCCTGGCATTGCGTGTCCACGACAACGGTAAAGGCTTATCGGATGAGCAGTTTGAGGCGCTTAAACAACCGTTTCAACGCCAGCAAGCCCACCGCAACCTCAATGAAAACAATCATGGCCTGGGGTTGGCCATTGTAGACGCCACCGTAAGCCACTATGGCGGCGATTTCAGCGTCTGTACCAGTCCGTTGGGGGGCAGCTGTTTTTGCGTCCACCTACATTTCACGAACAATGTAGGACTCGAATAACATGACCCAGCGAGGTATTCTCAACTCGAATAGGGCACAGGATGCGTTGATGTGAAGTTTGGTTTGCTTGTGGTTTCAGTTTTAGTCGCGGTGGCGAGCGCAGGTGCTGACGAATGGGGCTCCTGGGACGACTTGCCTGACAATCTGCTGACCACCACGTCTGATCCGAACCAAGCCATTGATCGGCTCTATGACCAACTCCAATCCCGCTCTTCCGATGATCTCTCTGGTCGGGCGGAAGACCTGGAAAACTGGCTATTGACGCTGAATCTGGACTTTCAGGACAACAGTGAGCTATCAGCCTTGCTCGATCGCCTGCAAGGCGAATCCGATGATGACATTGCCGATGAAATTGAAGACTGGTTGAAGGATCAACTGGATGATGCCAACGATGCCCTAGAAGACGATCTGAAAGAACTCGAAAAGCAGCAAGATGAGCTGGATGACGAACGCGAAGACGAACTGGACGATTTGGAAGACGAGCTAGATGAGATTGACGAGATCGATGAACCCGATGAGCCTGAAGTGGAGGGGCCCTGACGGTGAAAAGGTTTTTGTCATTGCTTGGTTTTGTCTTCCTGTCCGTGCCGTCATTTGCCTGCAACAGCGATGAACGGATTGCTCAAAGTCAGTCCCTGGCTGACCGTGGTAAAACATTTGCGGCCATAAACGAGCTGAAAGATGGGTTAGGCAACTGTTATCACCCTCGCTTAAAACTCGAATTGGGCGCTTTGTATCTACAGCTGGGTGATTCTGAATCCGCGCTGTATTGGTGGCAATCCGCACTCAACGAAGACGCATTACCTGCCAATGTCGCCGCCGCCGTCAAACTGCGCATCATTCAGGCAAAGCTGTCACCACCGTCGTCTGACCGCGCGCACATGCTGTTGGGCGCTGGCGTCCGCTACCACAGCGATTCAGGTGTCAGCCACGATTTCTCCATCGCCACCGTTGGTCAACATCGGGGACGACCCACGGATGCCTGGGGCTACCCTCTGACGCCCGGCGTTTATGGCAAGTTTTCAGGAACCAATCGCTATTACTGGCAAAACGACACCTCCCTCAGCAGTCTGTTGTTAACCGCAGGCGTAATGGCCGAGAGTGCTCCGGTTTCGCTCAGTATGGGCGCTACGCTGCAGAATCAGAATGACACACTCAGTTTTGGTGCCGTGTCTGAACTGTCTGTTCGGTTTGCGATATTGACTTTAACGACCGCCCTGCAAGGGTCCACGCAACGTCCACAATTTCAAATCACCGAATCGGCCACCGTGAATCCCGGAGACTGGACGGCGAGCCTGAGTCTTGAAGCTCAGTACGATAGCCAACAATGGCAATTCGGCCAGCTGACCTCAAAAATTAGATTGAACAACCGGTGGAAACCCACTCTGCAGGCAGAGTATGACGCGCCAACCGCAGAATTGAGCGGTTATGCTCAGGTTACCTGGCCAATAACGCCGCAAATCGGGTTGCAGTCACAAACCGGTGCTACGCTGTCTACAAGCACGCTTTGGTACACTAAACTGACGTTGAACTGGCAGCCGTTTTAAACCATGACCAACACTTTTGACTACGCCCATATCGCCTTGGTTGAAGATGATCAGGCGTTGGCACAGCTGACAAAAACCTACATCGAAAAACAGGGCTATCGGGTTACCCACTTCAGCGATGGTCACTCAGCCGTCGCTCAAATCCCGGAACTTCAACCCGATTGTGTGTTACTCGATATTATGCTGCCCGGTATCGATGGCGTGGAAGTCTGCCGTCAGCTGCGCTCCGACTATCAGGGACCCATCATTTTCCTCACGGCCAAAGGCGACGCGCTGGATGAAATTCTGGGCTTGGAAGTCGGTGGTGATGACTACCTGACCAAGCCCGTCGAACCGCGCTTACTGTTGGCCCACATACGCGCGCATTTACGCCGCAGTCAGCGCGAGCCAACGGCTGAACCGGCTTCACAAAAACCCGCTTTCCGTGTGTTTGCAGAAGCCGAAATCATTGAGTACCAAGGGCAAAAGCTGCCGCTGTCGCAACCTGAATTTCGGTTATTGCAATTGTTGCTGAACAGCCAGGGGCAAAGCGTCAGCCGGGATCAGGTCATGCTGGCGGTGCGCGGAATTGAACACGATGGTTATTCCAGAACGGTTGATATTTTGGTGTCCGATCTACGCAAAAAATTGCCCAACCCGGAATGGATTAAAACCATCCGCGGGAAGGGTTATGTCTGGCAACCTACTTAATGGGTCAACTACACATTACGCCGATATTCCCCGCCAACCTGATACAGGCTGTGACTGATCTGTCCGAGGCTGGCCACCTTTACCGCGTCCATTAACACAGCAAACACATTGTCATTGTGAATTGCGGCACTGCGCAGTGCCTGCAAGGCTGCGTCCGTTTGCGCCTGGTGGCGTTGCTGAAACGCTTTAACAGCAGATATTTGCTGGGCTTTTTCGTCATCGGTTGAGCGCGCCAGCTCAAGGTCGCTGTTCTGTGCCTGACTGTCCTTCCCGAGAAACGTATTAACGCCGATTAACGGCAATTCACCGGAATGCTTTTTGTGTTCATAAAGCATGGACTCATCCTGAATTTTAGACCGCTGATACATCGTATCCATGGCACCCAACACACCACCGCGCTCACTGAGTCGCTCAAATTCCTGATACACCGCTTCTTCCACCAGGTCGGTGAGGTAATCAATTGCGTACGAGCCTTGCAATGGGTTTTCGATCTGATTCAGGCCGAGCTCTTTATTGATGATCAACTGAATCGCCACCGCACGGCGCACGCTATCTTCGGTCGGCGTTGTGATTGCCTCATCGAAGGCGTTGGTGTGCAGACTGTTGCAACTGTCGAACAGTGCGTACAGCGCCTGCAACGTGGTGCGGATGTCATTGAACTGAATTTCCTGCGCGTGCAACGAACGACCTGACGTTTGGATATGGTATTTCAACATTTGCGAACGTGCGTTGGCACCGTAACGGTACTTCATCGCTCTGGCCCAAATGCGTCGTGCCACGCGACCAATGACCGCGTATTCGGCATCCATCCCGTTGCTGAAAAAGAAGCTCAGGTTCGGCGCAAAATCGTTCAGCGCCATCCCCCGGGCCCGGTAATATTCCACCAGCGTAAAACCATTGGCGAGGGTAAAGGCCAACTGGGTAACCGGGTTCGCTCCGGCTTCAGCAATGTGATAACCGCTGACACTGACAGAATAAAAATTCCGCACGCCCTGCTCAATAAACCATTGCTGCACATCGCCCATCAGATGCAGGGCAAACTCGGTTGAGAAGATGCAGGTGTTTTGTGCTTGGTCTTCTTTCAGAATGTCAGCTTGAACGGTACCGCGCACCTGTTGCAGAGTTTTCTGCTTGATCTGCGCATAGGTTTGTTCATCGACCAATTGATCGCCAGTGACACCCAACAGCCCCAAACCCAAACCATTGTGCCCCTCGGGCAACTCGCCCTGATACGTCACTTGATGCGTACCACGCAATGCGCTGATTTTTTTCTGAGCCTCATTCCACAGGCCATTTTCTTTCAAATACACTTCAACCTGCTGGTCGATGGCGGCGTTCATGAACATGGCCAGAATCATTGGCGCGGGACCGTTAATGGTCATTGAGACTGACGTCGTCGGCGCGCATAAATCGAACCCGGAATAGAGCTTTTTCATGTCATCGAGGCTGGCGATCGACACACCGGAGTTACCCACCTTGCCATACACATCTGGCCGTTCGGCCGGGTCTTCACCATAGAGCGTCACTGAGTCAAAAGCGGTGGATAAGCGAGCCGCACTTTGCCCACGTGACAGGTAATGAAAGCGACGGTTGGTGCGTTCCGGTGTGCCTTCACCGGCGAACATCCGCGTTGGGTCTTCACCGGCACGTCGATACGGGTAAACACCGGCGGTATAAGGAAAATGGCCGGGTAAGTTTTCGCGACCGCTGAACAGCACCTGCTCACCCCAGTCTTTGCTTCGGTTGGCAGCGACCTTTGGTATCTTCTGTCCGCTGAGTGTGGTGCGATAGTTTTCGCCGGTGATGCTTTTACCACGCACGTCATAGGAGAAAGTTTCCGACTGCACGCCAGCCATGCGCGGCGACCAGCTTTGTATGGCCTCGACTGTCTCCGGTGTGAGCGCGGCCAGTGTGTCGTGGTAATGGTCAATGAGCTTGGACAATCCAGCATCGGCGGCGGTGACTTGGATTTTCTCCAGCGGCTCACCCACCTCGACACCCAACACCTGCAGACTTTCAAACAGGTGTTGCGCACGGCGCGCGAGCTCCGCCTGCTGCGCCAATTGCTTATGCACGTCGCGGCCCTGTTCGGCAATTTCGGCCAGATAGCGCTGGTGTTTGCCTGGTATCAAAATATGTGTTTTAGGTTCTCCGGCGGGTAATTCTGCCTGCCAAGGACGAGAATCTTTTGCCGTCAGGGTTTGGCACAACGCATTAAAAAAACCGTTCACACCGGTGTCGTTAAAGTGACTGGCGATACTTGGAAAAACCGGCACCTGCTCGTCCGGCGTGGCAAAGTCGTTGTGATTTCGGCGCCATTGTTTACGGACATCGCGCAGCGCATCGTGCGCGCCTTTGCGATCAAATTTATTGATGACAATCCAGTCCGCCAAGTCGATCATGTCTATCTTTTCCAGCTGACTGGCGGCACCAAATTCCGGTGTCATGACGTAACCGGGGATATCCACAAGGTCGACGATGGCGGAGTCGCTCTGGCCGGTACCGGCGGTTTCCACAAACACCAGATCAAACCCCATGTGCGTTAAGGCGGCTATCGCCTCTTGCAACATAGCATTGGTCGACAAATGCTGACGTCGCGTCGCCATGGAACGAAAAAACACATTCCCCTGGCGTAAGCTGTTCATGCGAATCCGGTCCCCCAACAGGGCACCGCCAGTACGCCGACGAGTCGGGTCGATCGCCAGCACCGCGAATGTACGGTCCGGAAACTCAGTCGCGAAACGCAACACCAGTTCATCGGTCAGACTGGATTTACCGGCGCCACCGGTACCAGTTAAACCAATCGTCAGGCAGGCGGTTTTCTTCGCGGGAGCGCGTGCCTGTCCCTGTTCAATCAGGCTCAGTTGCCGGGCCTGCTTCAGAAATGGATGTGCGGTTTCACCAAGCTGCGCACGGTGTTTAGCTTTGTGTTTTTCGATCTGGGCGACGGCATCATCGATCATGCCGGTCAACCCCAAGGTCATACCGTCATTCGGATGATAAATGCGGGTGACGCCATAGGCTTCCAACTCGCGGATCTCTTCCGGGGTAATGGTGCCACCACCGCCACCGATAATGGCGATGTGTGGTGCACCCGCGGCCTGTAACTGGTCGACGAGATAGCGAAAAAATTCGTTGTGACCACCCTGATAGGAACTCAGGGCAATTGCGTCGGCGTCTTCCTGCAACGCTGCCTGAACGATGTCATCGACCGAACGGTTGTGCCCCAGATGAATGACTTCGCACCCTCGGTCCTGAATAAGCCGTCGCATGACATTAATGGCGGCGTCATGACCGTCAAACAGGCTCGCAGCTGTCACCACGCGCAGCGGAATTTGTGTACTCATTGTTCTCTCCGGTCTGTCGACATAAACCTTGTGGGTTTGCCGATCATTTATTGTTGTTGGCTGACCTGTGTTTAGCGCATGCGGCAAACACCGAAAAATGCGGGGCTTATGGCCCCTGGGTGCCCGCTCACCTCAACCTGGTGGACTGTCAACGGGCTGGCCGCACACGATTGCGCGACCACTGTTAAGTTCTATTGTTGGTTCGTTCAAGATATTAGTAGTCGTAAAAACCCTTACCGGATTTCTTGCCGAGATAGCCAGCGTCCACCATTTGTTGCAGTAATGGACATGGTCGGTATTTGCTGTCTTTAAAGCCGTCATGCAGGACGTTCATGATAAACAGACACGTATCCAGACCAATCATATCCGCCAGACGTAACGGTCCCATCGGGTGGTTCATGCCCAGCGTCATCACCGCATCAATGTCTTCTGTCGTCGCCACCCCTTCGTACAGGGTATAGATGGCTTCATTGATCATCGGCATCAGAATTCGGTTCGAGACGAAACCTGGAAAATCTTTTACGGTTACTGGCGTTTTATTCAGCTGCTTACTGATCTCAAACAGGGCATTAAAGGTTTCATCACTCGTTTGCAGACCACGGATCAGCTCCACCAATTCCATGATGGGTACCGGGTTCATGAAATGCATACCCATAAAACGATCCGGGCGTTTGGTTGATGCGGCCATGCGGGTCAGAGAAATAGCGCTGGTGTTAGACGCCAGAATGGTATGATCCGGGCATATTCGGTCGATACTCTGAAACAACGCGATTTTGGTCGGCTCTTCTTCAGTAACCGCCTCAACCACGAGATCACAACTTGCAAACACATCCATTTGCGGCGAGGTATGAATAATCGACAAGGC
This sequence comes from Reinekea sp., assembly GCA_050293765.1. Classification (GTDB taxonomy): domain Bacteria; phylum Pseudomonadota; class Gammaproteobacteria; order Pseudomonadales; family Natronospirillaceae; genus Reinekea. Next base: position 4,127 of record JBNKNI010000064.1, on the reverse strand, counting down.
ATTGTCTTTGCGGGCTTCATCGATCATGCCCCGCTCAATACACTTATCGAGCCCTTTCTGAATCTTGGTCACGGCCTGTTGCAGGTGGCTGGGTTGGTTATCGACCAGATGCACGGTGAAGCCGTTGCGGGCGAAGACTTGTGCAATCCCACTCCCCATGGTGCCTGCGCCAAGCACACCCACTGTTTTAATTGTCATATTAGGTTCCCTCAAACCAGAATTCGCAAAATATTGACCGATTGCTTGCGTTGCAGCCTAGTTTTCGTTTACGTTAACGTCAACCTAAGCAACAAGTCAATGCCGACAGTATTCCGTAAACTGAACGCAACAAGAGTGATTCGCATCAACCATCTATCATCGAGACGCCGTATTGATGACCATTGACCACCTGACAGAACAATTCAGTATCCGGGACCTCGCGGACGAATTTGACATCACCACCCGTACCATCCGGTTTTATGAAGATAAGGGTCTGATGACGCCAACCCGAGCCGGACAGCGACGAATTTACAGCAAACGGGACCGAGCGCGCCTGAAACTGATTCTGCGCGGTAAGCGTCTTGGTTTCAGTCTCGACGAAATCCAGCATCTGGTTGACCTGTACGAAACCCCGGACGATGAACGGCCACAATTGGAAAAATACCTGGAAACCCTGAGCAGACATAAACAGACATTGCTGCAGCAAAAACAGGATCTGGAAAAAACGCTGGAAGAGCTGACGCAAGCCGAGGCGGATTGCCGCGCGCAAATCCAGCGACTGAACAGCTAAAACGGGTTTCGCGAGGCGTTCGGGCTGTTATAATCCGGCCCAATTATCTAATCTGGAGACTGACGAATGCCAACTTTCGATATCGTGTCGGAAATCGATAAGCCGGAAATGAAAAATGCCGTGGACAACGCCAACCGCGAACTGGCCACCCGTTTTGACTTCCGTGGTGTGAACGCCAGCATCGAATTAACCGGCGAAGACACCATCACCCTTAAGTGTGAATCCGATTTCCAAGTCCGACAGTTACAGGACATTGCCGCCAACAACTGCATCAAGCGCGGCATTAATGCCGGTTATGCGGATGTAGAAGACAATCCGATTCACACCGGTAAAACCTTCACGCTGAACATGAAATTCAAAAACGGGCTCGAGTCAGCCACCGCGAAACTGATCGTCAAACTGATCAAAGAAAGTGGCATCAAGGTGAAAGCGACTATTCAAGGCGAAAAGGTTCGTGTGGAAGGTAAGAAACGCGATGACCTGCAAGCCGTGATGGCCATGTTGCGGGAAAACAAGAAGATCGAACAGGATTTGCAATTCAACAATATGCGAGACTGAGTCTACCGATGTTGCGTTGACCGACAACCGGCCAACGCAACACTCGTTTTAAAGCCGGCTTAAATGCTGCGCGCCCCGCAACATAGCGGTCACCAATTCCTTAGCGTCAAACTTGGTTAACGCCTCATTTGCCCCCACCTGCTTCGCCTGAGAAACCGAAATTTCGCTCGACAACGACGTGTGCAAAATTATGTAGGCGTTTGCCAACGCTGGGGCACTGCGCACTTCGAAGGTCAGTTCGTAGCCATCCAAACCCGGCATTTCAATGTCGCTGACCAACAGATCAATGGGCCGTCCGGCACTGGCTTTTTGGTGCATAATATCCAATGCATGCTGGCCGTTATCAGTCACTTCGAACGGAATATTCAGGTAGCTCAGAACATCCGTTAACTGTTTGCGAGCGGTGCGGGAATCATCCACTACCAGAATGTTCAGAGGTTTTAATTGTTCCCGTTCAACGTCGGTAACCGTGGCTTTAATCATGCTGGGGTCACTTGGGTAAATGCGTTCGAGCAGTACTTCGACATCCATCAATTGCACCAGTTCACCCTTCACATCAACGGTTCCGGTAATGAAGATATCTTTGCCAAGACTGCGATCCGGCGATTTAATCTGCCGCCAATTGGTCTCAACAATGCGTTCAATGGAATCCACCAGAAAACCGATGACTTTACGTTGGCAATCGGTTACCACAATAAAAGAATGCTTGAGTTTTGACTCCGGAATAGCCCCTGCCCCAATCACCTGAGCCATATCGACTATCGGGATGGTTTGCTCGCGTATGGTGACCGCGCCCATCACCCCGGGATGCGAGTTCAACATCGGCGTAACCGGCTTATAGGGCACCAGTTCGCGGATTTTCAGCGTTCCCAGCGCAAATTGACGGTTGTTATGCAACCGAAACAACAATAAGCCCTGAGAATGCTCAGCTTTAGAAGTCACAGATTGATCCTTACCACAGTTGGATACAAAGGTTAGCGGCACACAGCAGCCTAACTATAGGACACTTATGCGCAGACAACCGGATAGATTATACCTCAGTCGCGCGCGCATCCTTAATCTTGTGTATCATTTCTGGTAGGGACACTCGTAAACCAAAAAAGGCCACCGAAGGTGGCCCAAACAATAATCTGGAAAAAGGGGAAACGATCAGTTGGAGCGTGCGCCCTGAGCAGGGCCCATGTTCTGCCCCATACCTGGACCCTGACGACCACCGTCGCCACGACCGCCCTGCTTACCACCCATGCCCGGTCCACGGTGAAAGTCGAGGTATTCGACCAATTCTGCGGTCAATTCCGGGCTGAGTACGGTGTTCAGCTTATCGGTCAGTAATTGGGATTGCGCCGCTTGCTGGGCATCTCGCAATGCCTGCATTTCTTCGCGGGTTGGACGATCTTCCTGATCACGCAACGCCTGCATCTGGTCCCACATGGCCTGACGGTGCTCTTCCTGAACCGCTTCCAAGACAGCCAGCACATCGGTTTGTTGCGTTTCAGTCAGTTCCAATTGGGTGAAGATATAGCTCATGCGTGTCGCCGGGTCACCTTGCCCTCCCATGCCACCTTTGGCGAAGGCGGTAGCACCCGCGGCGGTCAGAGTAACGGCAATGGCGGTGGCGATCAGTGTTTTGTTTAATGCTTTCATAATAATGCTCCTGCGGTGAAAATTCTGTCAGGCTCTATTGCCTGGTACGAGAGACAGTTTCGTCCTTAAAAGTGCAGGGAATAGGGACGAAATGTGCAAAGACACAATCCTGACAAAACAGTTCTCAAAACACAGATGAACTTTTGTTTTTGCCTGGAAAATAGGCGTATGCTTAGTCAGACAACACAAAGCAGTAAGGATTCGTCATGTTAAGAAAAACCCTCACTCTGTCTCTGCTCGCCACCGTCGGTCTGAGCAGTTGTTTCACCGAAGATTCAGGCACCCTAACGTTAAAACTGACCGATGCCGCCGTAACCGATGCGGACAATGTTGTGTTATCCGTTGCCGGTGTCACCATTAAAGGGCCCGATGGACAGCAGAAATTTGAGTTTTTGGGTGAGAATAACGAACCTGAAGCCAAAAGCATTGATCTGTTGTCTCTGACCGGTGCACAAAGCATGGAGCTGGTCAGTGATTGGTCACTTCCGGCGGGCGAGTACCAGTGGTTACGTTTGGACGTGAACACTCAAGAAGACGGCCATAGCTACGTCATGATCGGCGATGCGCAACACGAAATCACCATACCATCCGGCGAGCTGAAACTGGTTTCTGGCTTTACCGTACCGGCAAACGCAGACGCCAATTTCACGGTGGATGTTGACCTCTATAAAGGGCTTGTTCTGAGTAATGGCGGCTACAAACTCAAACCGGTCATGCGTCTGATTGACAACGCCCAGGTAGGACATATCTCGGGAACCGTCGAAGGCAATATATTCGCAGACAACAGTTGTGTAACAATGGCCGTTTACGCCTTTGCCGGATCGGACCAGACAGCTGACGATGTCTTCGGTGACGCCGGGCCAGATCTGGTGGCCTGGGTAGATACCACGGGAGTAGAGAACCAATATGAACTTGGTTTCCTGACTCCGGGCAGCTATACCCTGCATTTGGCGTGCGATCCGGCAGATGACCCGGAAGTAGACGACGATGTCACGTTTATTGCCGATCAAGCCCAGACTGTCGAGGTACAAAACAACACAACCACGACAGTTGATTTCAATTTGTAACCCAACCCGGAAATATCAGCCCGTTGAGAAGCCAATCTCATGGGCTGACACGGTCGCTAAGCTATACTAAAGACCAAGGCTCAAGCAAA
>JBNKNI010000063.1:0-17975 GCA_050293765.1 Reinekea sp. | reverse complement strand
GCTTTTCCAAATTCGATGCGGCTTAAGCCGTGTTCCGTGACATTCGTGAGTTATAAACAGCTGTTACGCCTGTACAAAACGCGCGCGTTGTACCCGCGCAAAAAATAACAGCACACGCACTAATACACAGAACACATTGCTTAGCCGCACATCTTGCCTGCGCCCGCAGGCAAGGTTTCTGATGCTTGAATATTTTTAAACAGAAAACGAATTTAAAAAGCGAGAACATCATGTACAAAAAAATCACCAACATAGACGACGAACTGCTGTTCACTCACGCCCACCAACGCGAACTGGAAAAACCGAACCCGGTTGTACTGGACAGCATCGCCCGGGCTGAACTCTACATAGCCAATACCTTCATTCACCTAAAGCATGAAGCCATACACGCACTCATGCTCAGTACCCGAAGCGTACTATTGGAAAGTAGACCGATTCTCACCGGCAAATTCTCCCTCAAAGAACTCACCACCAACTTACTCATCAGCCACATCATTCAAGCCAACGCCACACGACTCATCCTCATTCACCACAACCCAAAGGGAAACTTATCGATCAAAGACAAACACTTGCTGGAAGCCACACGAATAAAGGACCGTTTGCTGGAATACTCAATCTGGCTGGACGACTTCTTCCTCATTACCAAGGCTGACTCGAATTCCAACCGAATGAACACCACTTCACTCGCGAGACTTGGATTGGTGTAATCTTTTTTGTAGGAGCCTTCGGAGCAACGCGGAGAGGCGAAAATTTGTGTCGGGCGTCGGCTCGACACAGTACCTTAACCCGCGTTTATTGTAGGTCGTGGCTTTAGCCCGACAATTACCAATCCCTTTCGTTCGCCCAGATCGCGAAGCAGTCGAAGGGGCACTAAATATGTAAGTCGCGGCGTCAGCCCGATAAACCAGTATCTCTGCGCAGTAGCCTTCGGCGCAATGCGCAGACGCACCGATCATGTTGGTTGGTCTTTAGGCCAACAATTGAATTTATGAAGCGAAGTCAGCCAAGTAACCACCCAATGGATCGCGTTTTCTCCCTAGTTATGGGTAACCTTTGCCCAGTCACTTAAAAAGAAAGCCACATTCGCGCTAAAAAAGCCGTTGCGCCGCATTTTCCGGGAAATGCCTGCATATTTAAGCGCGTGCGGCAAAACCCAGGCGAAACAGAATGACCATTTCCCGCTTATTAAACTAACCCCCACGAATAGGGCGTTTCAGGCGCACGTGTATTTCGGTAAAACCGCTCGTGCGGTTTTTTAGGGTGATCAGATTGACAATAGTGGCTACACCGCCGAATATGACTGACATTGAGCCGAATATGAACAGAAACCAATGCTGCATATGCGGCGCCGGAAAAAACCGCAGTGGCGGCATAAGAAACTGTTACTTTTTATTATGAAATTACTACTTTCTATAGGGTTACTACTTATATCGATAGCGCTTTTGGTTGTTTTAATACCAGGACTTGCTTTAGAAGAACCCGAAAGCTTTAAGCAATTTATAGATTTTCGACATCAGGTTGTTGAGAAATCCGGTGACTTGATTTTGAATGCCGCAGAAGCAAGTGAGTTGCTGGAATACATTTATGAGAGGCGCTCAAATAGAGAGTGGCGCCTTAACTTAACTGTTGTTGCTTTGAGTATTGTTTTGTTTATGGTGTCACTAGTGTCTATTTACAGAGAAAGTAACAAGGCGCCGAAGCATCGGCCTTAAAATCACCGCTACGCGGTTGGCCTAAGACTCGTTCCTCGCCGCTTAGCTTTGCGTTAAATTCAGATTATGGAGCTCTAAATTGGGTAATACTATCTCGGAAAAAGAAAGTCAAAACACACCTCTATCTCAGGCATCTGGAAGGAATAAATTGTTAGTTGCAATCCCAAGTGCTTCTGTAATTACTTTTTTGGCTGCGACAGGGGTGGTGGTTAGCTTTACAAAGATGTTGGCAGTGATTCTCTGGGCCTATGCGGTAGTCGGGCTTATAGAACTACTTACAGGTGGAAAACTTGCAACGCTATCTGTCTCTTGGGAAACAATGGCAAGTTGGAAAAAATTCATAATAAGCACTCTTGTAATAGGATTTTCACTAGTACTATTCCTAAGTTTAATGCCAATTGTTGCGCAGTTTGTTTAGTGGCTTTTACAAATTCAACAGGGCCCGGCACCATCAGGCTCGCTTAAAATCGGTTCGCGGCGGGCCTTGGATTCGCTCCTTCGTCGCTCACCGCTAGTTTTGAGTTATGTGTTTTAGAGAGTTATATGTGCCTTGTAGTTTACTTAGCAAGTAGTATGGAACTGTCGCAGTTAGCATGGGATGAGCATCACCCGAGTATTCATTTGACCGATTTGTCGGAAGGCGAAGATGTCATACGGAAAAAATTTTCTTTAGAGCACGTTTATTCTTTGGGATCCCATCAAGGATGTGGCTGTGGATTTATCAAGGAAGGAGCTTCAGATGGGATTGAAAAAGTCCAAATCCAAAAAGACTATGATGCTCTGGGTTACCTGATTTCAGCTGGAGTATTAAAAGGATTCAAGTACCAAATTTATACCTGTTGGGACGGGGATCAGTGGAAAAAACACGAAGATTCCAAAGGCCTAAAGTTATCAGAAATCATCTTCCCGGAATTTGAATTTAGGGAAAAGGTACTTTTTCAAATCACATAAAAAATTAGCTCCAGGGCGCTGAGTAAGGCGTTACATTTGAGGTAGAACATGCGTATAAGAAGGAATCAACAACAAATATCTGTAAGAGGGGAAATTGCACTTCATGAACTTGTTGATGAGTCAGAATTTAATAGCACTCTATTTCGTGCAAATGTTGTAAAAGCGGAGCTCAGTAACTATAGCGACCATTTAATAAGTATCAATGCCGCAGCAGATCTTCACGTATCAGGTGAATATGATAGTTCAGTAGATTCATTCAATTCTGGTGAGCACTTGTTTTACTTTCGAATACAAAACCCTGAAGAGGTTGTTGAGTTGAGGTTTCGTCAAGGTGTAATCGACGTCGGTCAAAACGGAAAGAACCATCTAGATCTACTTTTCAAACTGGCTGACTCTTTGGATGCTGAGTTACTGAGTGATTTTGGTCGACCTTTAGATAAACCTATTAGAAAAAAGAAGTTCCTCGGATTGTTTTAATTAAATGTAAAAGGCCCGTCTTGTGGATTAGTTTCTGCTTCGCACCAACTAACCTTAAACGGAAACGTTAGTAGCAAGGAAAGCCATGAATCAAGCCATACATTTCAAAACCTCCTTGTTTGACGTGGCAGCAGAAAGAGAAAATCCGATTAATCCAATTTACGGATTATCCCTGCTTGAATGGCTACAGAGCGAAAGCTTAGCTGAACTGACTATTGCAAAGCCTGAGCCAGAAGATTGGGGTTGGTATTGTAAGATTCATTTCGACGGTAAATCTTATTTAATTGGTTCTTGTGCATTACTGGAAGTCGGCGAAAAGCAAGAGGGAGAAGTTGAGTGGGTCTTTCAGGTAGTTAAGCAGCGTAGTTTTAAAGATAAATTATTAGGGCGTGAAAAAATAGACGCTTCTGATCCTTGCCTTCGTTACTTTATGAATCTTTTTGAAAGTAGGCCAGAATTTAAGGATGTTCAACTTGGTTAATTAGTGAGCGGGGCACGTTTGCAAGTTGTCCCACCAATAGCCGCGTCGCAGTTTACAAAAAGGGCACTAATGCATTATGAGTACAGTTTATTTGGTCCGGCACGGTGAGGCCGGTGATGAACGCATCAGCGATGTTCCCTATACATGCTATAACGAGTTCGACAAGATATTGACTAAGCTCGAAATTAGAAATGTTAGATTAATAGATATTCAACGTAAGCGTTCGACCAAGTAAGGTATTGAAGGGTCAAAGTTTTTAAATTTAAGAAACAAGTTTGCGCACAGGCTCAATATGTCCTTAATGATTCATACACCACGTACAACGATTAGACCGATAGAGTATCCAGACGAACCAGACCTTTTTGATATTTATAAGTGTCCGGAAGTGTTTGAAAACTTTGGTTCAGGGGTATATACCCGGCAAGAACACCAGGCCAGCATAGAGCGAGCGGTGCAGCGTTGGCAGGATATAGGCAAAGGTGATTTGGTTGCTGTTTATAACAATAAGGTTATCGCTCCGCTGATTCTCTTTCCAATTGGACATGAGGATTATGAAATTGGATATGTCCTGAACCCGAAATTTTGGGGTTTGGGTCTGGCGACAGAAATCGCCACGGTGCTTACGGATTTTGCATTTTCGTTGGGCGCGTTGAGCGTAAAGGCCTGCGTCAGAGAGACGAACCTCATTTCTAAACGGATAATCCTGAAGCTTGGTTATGTTGAGATAGGTAAGGAGTTTGGGGAGGATGGTGTCAACCGGTTGTACTTTAAAAAAGATAAAGCGACGAGTTGACGTCTTGGTAATAAATCAGATAGAAATTCTGGGAGATGTATCGTGTAGCATGGTACTCCCGGATTTTTAACCATCGAATAATTTCGATGGCAATATGTTGTGTTAATTTAAGGTATGTAGAATAGTGATGAAAACTGTTTCATTGAAAAGAAGTAAGGTTGATTCTATTTATCCGGTAATCCTGTTGCTCTATGTCGCTATTTTCTTCGATGAAACGTCTAGTAGACCGATAGGCATAGTGTTCATGGTATTTTTACTATTGATGTTGGTGCTGTTGGTCGTACGACCCATCGCCAGTATATCGGGTGAGTATCTCAAGGTTCAAAGAAACCTTCTTACCAAGCCGGTCAGTATTTTAGTGCGAGATATCATACGCATAGAATCTTACGGCTCAGGAGAGGTGCCAAAGAGATTTGTTGTGTTTTGGCGGTCGCACAAACAAGAGTTTAACTTTGCGCAAAGCAATTCGCTATTTCGCGATTTTATTGAACGCAATCTGAATATAAATATTGTTCATACGATAGATGAGAAAAACCGTTCGTTAGTGTTGCCGGATAAGGTCTTGATTATCGGGTCATCTATCGCGCTTTTGTTGCTGGTGATCTTCCTCGTTGCCACCGGTGGCCTCGGGAAGTGAAGAGTCCTTGTTTTAGTTGGTAATTACTGTGTTTTTTTAATAGTGCCATTAAGGTAAAAGACTATGGTTGTAAGAAAAGATGTCTTATTGGTGTTCCTTGCCGGTATCGTATGTTCTTTTTCTTTCGGAGCTTTCCAGTTCTATGCGGTTAAAGCGAGTGCCAGTAATTCCTCTGGTGCTGTTTTCTACCTCTTTTCGATCCCTGTGCAAATCTTCTTCCTGAGTCGGTTTTTCTTTAAGCGAAGCGTGAGTCACAATCTAGAAAATAAGATTTTCCTACTTTATTGTTTGCTAATGGTAGTAAGCTTGGTCGCTATTTTTTGTGTCTACTTTCAGTTTGGCGGGCGGTTTTAACGATAACCAGCGTTTGAAATTTCCGTTCAGCTAAGTAAACTCAGGTTTTGACAGTGCTCAAGGTACTTAAAAAGTCGTTCATTAGCGAGACGTATTCCGTTCATTGAAAACGTGAAGCTACCGTGTTTTTTGAGACACAATGCTGGCTGGTCTTGTTTGGGTTTCTTCTAAGTGTACATAGGTTTTCTTAAGTAAACTGGCTCAAATCGATGGTCAGACATTCGTTCCTATTTTGATTAATGCCGTAAAGCATCGTTTAGAAGTTATGAAACAAAAAGAACCCAGAGTGAAAATCTCAACAATGCTTGAACGTGACGGGAAGTGAGCGTTTTTACAGGGAAATGGATCTAAAGGCATAGATGCAGCAGCTTTTTTCAACGGGTGCGTCACATATTGTCACTAAGCAGTTTATGGTTTGAAATGTATTAAAGAGGTGGCCAATCAACCCAGTATCATGTCGTTTAAAGAATAGGGTCCATGGTCTTATCTCGTGTTCGAAACGGTTTAGCGTAATTGCCTCGAATGAAGCAAATCAATCAACGAAAAGGTCTAAAAAATATCATGAGCACAGTTTTTTTGGTCCGGCACGGCGAGGCTGGTGATGAACGCATCAACGACGTTACCTATACACCCAAAAACGAGTACGATAAACCATTAACCAGGCTCGGGCTTACTCAGGCGGAGCGATTGCGCGGTGTTTTTACCCACCTGAACTTCAGCCATTCCTATACCAGCGATTACCTTCGCGCAATTGAAACCTTTGACCAGCTGAATGTCAGTGCGACTAAGCACTCGGTATTGCCTGAGATTCGGGAAATATTCTGTGAATGCATCGGTAAAAACTTTGGCAATACCGATTTGGCGGAGTTCCAGCGGCAAAAAGAACGGGTGCAGCGTTTTATAGATAATCACTTGCTGACGTTGGCCGGTAACGATCAGGTGATTGTTGTCGCCCACGGTTGTTTCATTTTGTATTTATTAAAAAAGCTGACAGGAAAATCGTTCGGGCATGATATGGCTTATACCGGAGTAACCAAGTTAACCTATAACGGCAGTTGGGATTTTGAGTTTTTCAATGAATCGGCGCACCTGTTTGAGCCTGTTGACCCAAGCATAACGCGCTTGGTTTGCGGTTGATGTTGGTATGGTGTGGCAGTTTTTGCAACCAGCCGCAGCTCTCAACGCAGGCGCCAATTAGCCGGTTGAGGCAACCCGATAACAACCGTGTCTGGCTCTGTTTAACAACACATTTATCTGCAAGGAGTTCCAATGTCATCTATCAACAACGTCACGTACCGCAAGGCGGATGCTGACGATATTCCGCAATTGGTGGACTGTCGCATCCAACAGTTGGTTGATGAGGGTTACCCGGAAATCAGGGATATCCGCGCAGAACTGGCGCATTACTTTGCTGTTGGCCTGGCGGATGGTTCATTGATCTGTTGGGTCGCTGTTGTCGATGGGAACATTGTGGGTACGTCCGGGCTCTGCATTTATCAGTTACCGCCCACATTCAGTAACCCCACGGGTCGAATCGCGTACATTACCAATATGTATACGAGGGTACCTCACCGGCGGCAGGGCATTTCGTCGCACTTGCTGAATTTGCTGGTTGAAAAAGCGAAGGCGTTGAATTTCCCGTCAGTCCGGCTGCATGCTTCTGAACTGGGTAAAGGCGTTTATGAACGCGCGGGTTTTACCGACCTAGACGGGTACATGTACCAACCGCTGTAGCGTTTAAGGTAGAGTAATTCCACTAGTTTTAATGGAAGAGTAGGGGAGTGACGATGGATTTTGATCAACGAATTATCGAGCTTGGGCTGCAGTTGCCTGTTGCCAGCAGTCCTCAGGGCAACTATGCCAATGTTGTGCAAACCGGGAACCTGCTGTTTGTCTCCGGTAAAGGACCGGTCGCAGGGTTGGCAGAGGTCCCGGAAGGCAAGTTGGGTGAGCGTTACAGTGTGGAAGAAGGCTACCAGTTTGCCCGGCTGACAGGTTGGGCACCTCTGAACAATTACCATCTACCTCAGCGGGTGAAGAAATGCGCAAAATTCGAGGCAAGTTCTGCAGGCAATATTTATTATCTTGGCAAAGGACTTGCCTTAAAACTTGAAGTAAAAAAACTCAGCGAAACCAAGTCACACATTGATGCAAATACCATTGAACAAGCTTAAGTAAGTACCATTCGGGGTCGCCTCCATAAACGAAGGAACCCCGATCCCACTTCATTGCTCAACTCCACCAAAACGGTTTGTTCAGCTTTACGTTGATCTCACCGCGCCGTATACCAACATCCCGCAGTAAGTAGTCTGGCAGTGCGGCCAGTTTTTTATACTCTGCCCGGTCTTTCAGGCAGATGCGCGGACGGCAGTAAAGGTTGTGTTTCAGTTTGGCAAAAAACGCCTTCAGTCCATGGCTGTTCAGTTTAAAATTTCTGATGTATTGCTGTGTGGTCATGGTCGTATCCTCTCTGGATTTCCTCTGGTGAAAGAGAATATATGCCGCTAGACTGACGCCGACAAACGATGAAAATTGCCATTGGGTTTAGAGAAACTAAAGTGACAAATTTACCGCTACAGGCGTTGTATTACTTCTACCATGCCGCTGAATTGGGCAGCTTTAAGGCCGCAGCGGATCTGCTTAACGTGACCGCCGGTGCGATGAGCCAGCAGATTCGCTTGCTGGAAGACCGCTTGGATACTCAGTTGTTTGAGCGGCAACACCGTAAGGTGGTGCTCACGGCAGCGGGGCAGCGGCTGTTGCCCTATGCCCGGCAGGGGTTTAGCCAGTTGCGCGAGGGGTTGAACCAGATCGGGCATGACCCGGACCCGACCAGTTTGACGTTATCGACGTTGTCATCGTTCGGGCAGCAATGGCTGGTACCGAGGTTGGGCGAGTTAAAACGCATTGTGCCGGATTTGTCGATTGCCCTGATGCCCACCGAGAAGTTGGTGAATTTCAACCGGGATCCGGTGGACCTGTGCATCCGCTTTGGTGAAGGGAAGTACGAAGGGCTGAAGTCTGAATTTATCATGCACGACTATCTGTATCCGGTGTGCCATCCCCTGTTTTTGCAACAACGGTCCATTACCTGTATAGAAGATCTGTGTCAGTGCGATCTGTTGGAAGACACGCAACCCGACATGAGTTGGGACAGTTGGCTGGCGCAGGCTGGGGTGAACATGACGCTGGACAAATCCTCGGTGCAATACGCCGGTGTGCATTTCGTGGTGGAGGGCGCGCTGGCTGTGCAAGGTGTTGCTCTGGTTCGGCATTCGGTGGCCTGGCGTTATGTGCAGCAGGGTACGCTGATCAAACTGTTCGATACCGAAGTGCGGTCCCGCTACAGCTATTACCTGTGCGCCCCGGCCAGCCATTTCAAACGGCGTAAAGTGCAGGCTTTTGCGCGCTGGTTACACGAAACGGCGGATGAGTTTGTTGCCAGCACGCCGTTTTTGTCGGGAGCGCAGTGATGGTCGGTATCGGCAAAGAGATCGACCGGCGTTATGACGAATTCGGACCGGTGCAGGTGTTCGATAACGGCAATAAACGGACATTGATGTTTGGTGCGAACGATGAGCAAGGGTGCGTGTTAAAACAAAGCCCACACATCGCTCAGTTTGATTACATCCGCGCCATGATGCTGGTGTTGCTGTTCAAACCACAAAGCGAGCGCAGTCTGTTATTGGGGCTTGGGTCGGGCGCGTTGGCAACTGCATTGTTCCATGCCGACCATAACACTCACTTGGACGTCGTGGAGTTGCGACAGGCGGTGATCGACGTCGCCTACCGGCATTTTTATTTACCGCAAGACGAACGAATTCGGGTGTTCAATGCCGACGCGGGCGAGTTTTTACAGACGGAGCCCGAGCAATACGATCTATTGTTCAGTGACCTCTACCATGCTCAGGGCATGGATGTGCAGCAGGGCAGCAGCCGGTTTTTAAACCGTTGCGCAGCCCGGCTTCGTACAGACGGTTGGCTGGTACTGAATTACTGGCAGAATCACCGGCGGTTGGATGTGGTTGCTCAATTGAAGATGCAGTTCCGTCAGGTTTGGTCGGTGAGTGTCGGGAAAGATAACTGGATTTTGTTGGCTTCAAACAGCCCGGTTGCCTTGGACAAAAACCAACGCAAAGCACAGCTGAAAGCGCTGAATGCGCGCTTGGGCTTTTCATTGAGCAAGGTCTCGCGGCAGTTGTCGGCGCTTGTTTAGTACCTGCTGTCGTTAACGAGAGTTGTCGCTGACCTGTTTTCTGGCACGAGCCTTGGTTATGATGCGCGGCGATAATTTGTCTATAGGATCAAGCAACAATGACGGCACTGTTAACGGAAATTTCCAGTTGGTTCCGGCCACATCTCACCTTTATCGCATCTGCGTTAATCGCCACTATACTGGTGATTTACGGTGAACGAATTAACAAAGCGGTTTGGGCGCTGGTGAAGGGCGCTCATTTTATTATTCGAACAATGGTGTTTATTGCGTTATGTGCATTTGGTTACGGAGCGTTATCGGTTTATCTGGTACCGCTGGTCAGAAAACTGTTTTTAGCCGCTGGCAATCTTTGGTTAGGGGTTGCAGTCATCGTGTCGTTCATTGCTGTCGGGCTGTTAGCCGAAAAACTCAGTCGCAAAGGCTAGTCTGGTGGGTTGTCGGCAGCCTGCTGTTTACATCTGCGCAGGCATTTGAAGAAAGCGGCCACATTATGGTTGCGCAATTAACCATGCCGATGTTGACGGAAGGCGCCCGTGTTGAAATCAAACGGCTGTACGGTGACGATTGGTTGCGTGAAGTGGTTTCCCGCGCGGCGATGGTTCAGACCGAACTGAACCGACCTAAAAACCAGTATCAGCAGCCTTTGCAAGTCACCTTGTTTGGGCCAGACGATAAAGGGTTCGACGCCGAGAAGCATTGCCCGAAAAATGCCTGTTCCGTGGCCGCCATTCTGGAAAGCCGACAAGTATTGATGTCGTCTGGGTTTTCAGACGCCGACAAACGTCAGGCCCTGTTGTACCTGATGCACTATATGGTGCAACTGCACATACCATTGAACTGCGGTTTGATCCGGGATCAGGGCGGCCAGAAAATCTACCTGAAAGACGACGCCTTGCAGCCGGTTAATTTTTCCTGGATCTGGAACCACGACTTGTATCGACGCGAAAATAAACGTTGGTTTACCTATGCCCAGGAGTTGTATCGGGACATGGCAAAACTGGATACGCAAGCCTGGACCAAAACGTTATCGGTCGCGGATTGGGCGTTTGAATCGCACACCATTGCCCTACAGGAGGTTTACCCCGAGGCCGTTGAAGGCCGCTACAGTGCCAGCCTGATTAAAAAGGGGCAGAAACTGATGGAACAACAGTTAATGAAGGCGGCATTTCGGACTGCGGCGTTGTTAAACGATATGTTTCCGGAGCCGGAAGAAGAAAAGTCGATGAATTAATGGGTAGGCCAGAAATGAGTCGGGGGAAGTAAACACTTCCCCCTGGAGTCGTAAGCAGCGCCTTTCCTGAGCGTTTGTTCTTCCTGATCAACCTAATCCTTAGGCTGAAAGTACGTCCTGTACCGGTCCTGATCTTTCCCTGTTGCTTCCGTGCTAACCCTGAATCCGTGGGTTCTTTTCCTGGTCGGCGTCCGAGCCGTTATGCTAATCCGTTGTTAGCCATCCTCGGCTGACATCCTGCTGTGTTCGTCCTGAACGGGGAGCATTGTATCCAAATAATGATGATCAATTTGAATAATATCTTGCGGTATTTTTAACGTACTTGTTCAAAATATAAAACCTGTGCGCTATCACTGCGTTGTAGAAATATTATTCAAATCTAATGTAAGAAATCAGCGTCAAAGATTACTCGTTTTGTAGGAAATGTCTTACAAGGTGATGGGGAATAAGGGAAGTATAGAAAATGTGAATGGGGCAGAAACGAGAAGGGGAAAGCGGTTTAAGCTTTCCCCTGGAGTCGTAAGCAGGTTATTCCATCAACGATTCATCCTGAATGAGAGACTTCCGGTCACTCACGTACACATCCTGTGCGTGTCCTATTTCATCCTGAAGAATCCGTTCTGGCCCGTCCTAGACCCAATCCTCAGCAGCATCCGGCTGCAATATTCCATCCGTTGGTCACCGTCCTGGCGATTCGTCCTGTGCTTTCATCCTGAACGCAGAGCTATTATAGGCTCGTTACAGGGTAAAAATTTGGTCAAAAAGTGATCAGATATTGGGCTTAAAACGTAGTACCTGCTTGGCGCGCGGCTTTCAGGGCAATTGTGTCGATTGCGTCACATTTTTAGCATCTTTTCGTACGCATCTTGTAGGAAATATCTTACAAACGGGCGGGTGGAAATGGAAATTGGTCTTATGGAGACGCACAAAATGAACGAACTGGGGTAACTGTGTCAGAGGGATAAAATAAAGAAGGGGAGGTGGGGAAGCTGAAGCAGCTTTCCCCTGGAGTCGTAAGCTCGTCGTCCTTGATGTGGTTCTCCTGAAAGGTAACATCCTGTCACCTGTTGCTCGTACCTGAGCCTGTCCTGATGTCGTCCGTGGAAGTCCGTTTCTGCTGCATCCTGCAGGAATTCTGGGGCAACGTCTTGTCGCCCTGTTCCATCCGTGGTCACTATCCAAGTGAAATTTCCATCTCGTTCGTCCTGAACGCGGACTATTATATGCAAAACCAAGGTGTGCATTTTCTGCCAAAATGAGCCTTGAAAAACCCGTACAGTGAGCGACGACGGTACTTTGCGGCCTTAACGGTGTTTTGCGATGTTCATCACAAATTTCGCGTATCTTCTCGTACGAAGGTTGTAGGTTAAATCTTACAAACGAATTCAGGAATTATGGAAAATAACCAACCCAGCTATTTTTATTACGGTGATCGACAACTGTTGAACCAGCTAAAAAACGCTAAGTTGCCATTGCAGCAGGATTGGTCGTTGCTGGAACCTTACGTTCGTTTTGATCAATGGCACACAAACCTGCATCAACCGGTGACGGAACAGGAAATACTCGCCGGTTTGCAACAGGAGTACGACAAGTTGCCCATGTCGATTCGAGGTTTGCTGGCGTTTGAAGACTTTTTGGCAAAACGGGACACCTTTGAAGCCGACATCCGGCGCAAAGTGATGGCCAGTCGATCCCAGGCAACCGGTCCTGCGGCATACAGCCAAAACCGATTGTCGAAAGCCGGTTTTATCCGGTTGTTCAGCACCGCAACCAGTGATTACGGTTGGCGAACACTGGCTGATCAGCATCAGGGGTTGTGTATTGCGATTTCCAGTCAGGCGTCGTTTCTGCGGCCCAAGGCTGGTCAACCGGTGATGCTGAAACCGGTTCAATACGGCTTGCCTCACGATACGCAAGTCAGCCCTACCAATCCGATACCCGGCGCGTTCAGCGACGCGGAAGAAAACAAAGCGCGTGCCGAATGGCGGGCGGTGTATCCGGTTCCGGCCATGGCCGATAGCGCTCTGAAGTTAGCAAAAAACGACATCACTCAAATCTATGTATCGGTGTGCGCCTCTGAAGAACTGCTCGAACAGGTGAAACAGTTGGTACGTTTGGATTTACGCTACCGGAAAACACAGGTCTTGCAGGTCACCCCCGATGCATCACGGTGGCGCTTGACCGCGCGTGAGATATCGCTGAACGAAGGTTGATATTTTTCCGCCTGGGCGGAGAAATAAAAATCCCCTGCTACGCTTAAGGAAAAACCTCTGATGGAAAAGGTATGCAGAAATTAAGTTTCCTGGTCGTCGATGATGCCAGCTTCATTCGTGATCTCGTTAAACGTACCCTGAAAAGTCAATTTGCCCAGTGCCATATCGATGAGTCCATCAATGGCCGCAAAGCACAATCGCAATTAAAAAAGCGTCAGTATGACCTGGTGTTGTGCGACTGGGAGATGCCGGAAATGTCCGGCCTTGAATTGTTGCAGTGGTTACGCGAATACGAA
Organism: Reinekea sp.; assembly: GCA_050293765.1. Classification (GTDB taxonomy): domain Bacteria; phylum Pseudomonadota; class Gammaproteobacteria; order Pseudomonadales; family Natronospirillaceae; genus Reinekea. Next base: position 4,614 of record JBNKNI010000063.1, on the reverse strand, counting down.
ACCGAACGGGAAATCAAGAAAACACCTTTTATGATGGTCACCAGCCGTGGCGATAAATCCCATGTGGTTGAGGCGGTGCAGTCTGGTGTGTCCGATTACATTGGAAAACCCTTCAGCAGCGAGCAACTGCTCAAGAAAGTTTTTAAGTTGCTCTCGGTGAATCACCGGGAATTGATACGGGCTATTTTAAAAGGTTCAGCCGCCATGCGGGCACCGACGACCGGTACCGGCAACGATTCGGCGAGTTTACTGACAGCGAAAACGGTCTCCGCTCCCAAACAGGTGTCACAGTCCAGTGATGGCGGGGGGTCTGCGAGCTTATTAACGGCGGGTTCGGTCAGTTCCAAACTGGTGAATCAAAACAGCGCCGTGGAGCAGCGTTCTGCCGCGCCTAAAGCCTCGCTGGGGAAGGTGTCATTACGTTCGCCAAAAGCGCAATGGCAAGGCATGTTACGGGATATTAACCTCACCGACGCGGCGGTGATGATCGACTTCAGCGAGTCCTCTCCGCCAGGGGTGCTGGAGCAGGTGGTGATTGATATTGCGCCGAAGAAAGACCCGGACGCGGTCGCGCGGATCAACACCTTTGTGACCTCCATCGTGTTGCAGGAAAAAAATCTTGAATGCTCGCGGGCGTTAATCAACATTCATATTGTCGATGACGACCCCGATAAACTGGACACCTTGAGTAAATTCGTCGCCGAAGTGCGCTAGATAATCAAAGTTCAACTACAAAGAATTCCCAGCAAAATTGAGGCATAACCTGCCTCTTTTTTTGTTTCTGCACATTCTCTGCAAATTTGACCTGTTTAATGCATCTTAGAAAATAAGCTATAAGGTCAGGGTCAATGTTTCGCATACTGCTCACTATCTTTACCGCCACGGTTTGCCTGCAGACAGCCGTCTTTGCCGCCGATGTGCACGGTGTAACCAATGTTTTTTTGCACAGCAATAACATTGCGAGTACTGGCAACTACAACGGCGAATCCATTGCTTTTGTGCAGCCGGTCAATGCTTCCGCACCGGGCTTCCCCATTAAAAACGGTAGCTACTGGTCTTTCAAACGCGACGATGGTTCGGCCATTTCCAATGTCATCAGCAACGCGATGGTGTTTGTTGGTAACCCGGCTGAACTCGGTATTCCAGCGGAAATAGGGACCTTGACCATTGGCGCTGATAACGAGATTCCGGACCTGTGGGCTGGGCGAAAATACGCCCGCCCCGTGGTGTTTGTTACCCTGGAAGACCCGGCTTTAAACGCCGGTGTCGCCATTGTGCCCACGGCACCCATCAGTGCCGGCAATCAATTCCTGTTTGATGTTCGCCTCGCCGATGGTGTTACCGTTGATCTGGAAGGCGCCAAAATTCATTACATGGTGGCAGAAGAAGGTTGGCACCGGCTGGCAGACGGTCGCGTGTTGTTAGTTTCCACCGCCGAAGTCAAAGACCCCGGTTTTACCGGTCAAACCATTGAGCTCGGCGCCAGCTTCACCAATGCAATTACCATCGCACAGTTGCAACGACCGATGCTGTTTAAAAACAGTTTTGGCTTCCGGCCGCTGACCACCATTGAGGTGTATCAGGGCGCGACTGTCACCGCCGGCAAAGGCGACTTCGACAGCATCGGACTGCGCCTGATGCAACAGCAAACGGTTGAAGACGCCAATGCAAGCACCGTCTACGGTGGCCGTGTTGGTTTTATGGTACTGGGCACGATGACCGATATGCGCAAAGAATTTTTCTACGTGCACGATACCAACACCAACATCCGCGGCGGCAGCTACCTGACGGTACCTTCTGGCCACTTTGAAAATTTCCCGCACAGTGCCGCCGCTTCGCCCCTGATGAACAAAGTGGCCTGCGCCGAAGACGATGACATTCAGAATTACTGTGATTACCTTTCCATGCCGGTCGACATGTTCAGCCGTGGCACTTTTGTTACGCCTCGGTTGCCTTACCTGGATGCCAACCTCGACCCGCTGGTGATGCAACGTACCTTTTATTCCGAACACGAAAACTGGGATTGGGGTCAACTGGTGGAAGCCGACTTGCTGGCACCAACAGTGGACAGCAGCAGTGCCGCCGTCGAAGGCACCTTAGCGCAATTGCATTTTAACTTTGTCGCCGATCGCGGCTGGGATGAGGACTGGTTCTACGGCGATTCCCACTGGCATTGGTTTGCCAACTACCACTACAACACCTGCACAGATAACGGCTTTAATGGCGCTTGTACCGACTACAAACCCGGCGCTGGCATCATTTCCGGCAGCGAAATTCAGTGGGAAGGTTCGACTAAATACGACAACTGGATGCCGCAGCACCAGTCACACTGGGGTGAATATCCGACAACTAATCTCGAACAGGATTTGTTTGCCAGCCGCGACGAACTCCAGCGCAGTTATGTGGATATCCTGGAATTTGTCACACCGCCTGCTTCGGCAGCCGCCGAAGCTGCCAACTATTTATACCGCGATTCCCTGCCGCCTTCCCGTGAATGGGCGGGTCGCTATTTGTTTCAGTCCGGCGCCTGGGATTATTTGAATAAGATCGCGACCGGTGCCCAGCCGTGGCAATTACACACCACGATTCTGAACGCTTCGGGTACTGAGTATTATTGCGGCACTTGTGATGGTCCGACCGGCGGCCTGATCGATACCGGCGAATGGAAAAGCACCAGCCGGTCATCCATAGCCATCGCCGTTCCGCCCCGAAACCTGACTCGCCAAACCGGCGAAAGTTATCAGGACTTTTACATACGCAGTATTGCCGCTGAAAACGCGCTGCTCTTTGTCGTACCAATGGTCGATAAGGTGACCCAACAGTTACGCACCGGCGACTACCTGTTTGCCAATGTGCCTTGGGGGCTCGACGTCAGCAACGTTCGCTGGGTTCGGTCCGATTCCAAAAATATAGACACTGCCACGACCATCGCTACCGACGTGCTTGGTTACCAGGTCACGGTCGATGACGGTCACCAATACGTCACAATGTGCATGACCTATCTGGACATAGAACGTTGTGGCGACTGGTTTAAAGCCGGCCTGCTGCCAACCGCAGTGGATGTGATTATCAAACCGGAACCGGGCATCGACACGCCAGTGGCCGGCCATGCCGTCATTGGTTATTACACCTACCTCGCCGCCGATACCGGCACCTATGACCTGGAAAGTCACAGCCAGTATCAGTGGCAAACGCGCAACAACGGCCAGTGGACCGACCTGACAGGTACCACCGCCAACGAAGAAGGTTTGTACGACAGCCTTCCCAGCGGGACCGAACTGCGTTTCTGTGTCACACCGAGATCCATGAATGGCGACCAAGGACCACGCGCATGTTCAGCCAGCGTCGTTTTGCAATCCGATTTTGATATCGATGGCATTCCGGACGAATGGGATCGTGACGATGACGGTGATCTGCGAGAAGACTGGGAAGATGCGTTCCCGTACGACCGTACGGAATGGCTCGACAGCGACCGTGATGGTGTCGGCAACAATGCAGATACCGATGACGATAACGATGGCCTCAGCGACGCCGACGAAAACGCCGCCGGTTCAGATCCGCTCGATGCCGATACCGACGACGACGGTACTCTCGATGGCGATGACCCGCGCCCAACTGTCTACGGCGATCTGCCTGATTTTGACGACGACGGCATTGCCGATATTGATGACGCCGACCGCGACAACGACGGCGTGCTCGATTTTTATTATCAGGTCGAAGGCCAGTCTGGTTTACAGACGAGTGTGAGCGACACCGACGTGGTACTTTATACTTGGCGTTACGATGATGACCCGTACAGCGCTTGTACCGGCGATGCCATCACCGTCACCAGCAACGCCGACAGCGGCCCGGGCACCTTGCGCCAGGCATTATCCGACCTTTGCGCCAGCGACCCGGCCGGTGACCTTAACACCATTACGTTTAACGGGCCGATGACCATTACACTGGACAGTCCGCTGATCATCGGCAAGGGCATGGCCATCGACGGTAACGGAGAAGTGATCATCGACGGTCAGAACCAGCACCGCCTGTTCGATGTCGCTATTGCTGATGGCCTGGCCGGTACGCAGTTCCCGAATCTGATCGGCCTGAAATTGATCAATGGCGCAAGCGATAACGACGATATCGCCGGTGCCATTAACATGGTATCTGCCTCGTACCTGAACCTTGACCGCACCCTGATAGAGAACAGTACCGCACCGGCTATCGGCGGCAATGACTATAGGGCCTATATCGACAACAGCATGATCGCCAACGTGACCGGTGCAAACGCCGCACTGCTCACCAGGGACGGACAACTGAATGTGTTTTCATCCACCATTTACAACAGCGAGGGCGGTGCGCTGACCATCGAAGGCAGCGGCAAAGCGCAGTTGCTGAACAGTCTGTTGTTAATCGGTCCGAATGGCTCGACAGTGTGTCAGGTGGACACTTGGGATCAGAGAAACGCCAGCTGGGTCGAGGGTAGTGAATGTGGTATCGCGTCTAACGGCTATGTCGCCCTGGCTGACCCGGACAACGGTGATTACCGACCGATACCCGGCAGCGCCAACATCGAAGCCGGCATCACCGGCGAACTGGATTCCGTGTTAAAAGATCTGTTGGGTAATGATC
>JBNKNI010000062.1:0-18219 GCA_050293765.1 Reinekea sp. | reverse complement strand
ATGGGCTTCGATTCGATTTTAACGACTTCACCTCTGGTGAAGGCCGGATCAAGGGGATCTCCCCTTGGAAAGAAAAACAGAACTGTCTACCACAATTACCAAAAAAACAAAGTAAAAAAAGATATCGCGACCGCCCTCGTGCCTCGGTTGTTCGTTTCTACAAAATGAGTAAATATCCACTTTCGGTGCAGTCGTATATTACCTTTCCGCCGCTTCTCCTCAGTAGAAGACCGGATCAAAGGGATCTCCCCTTGGAAAGAAAAAACTCAAAGAGATTCTTTTGCGTGAAACAAACCCGGTTCATCGAAACGGTTTGGTTCTCGACAGAAAACACTATCCAATTAAACCAAGTCACTTAAGTCACCTCCCGACTCTATCCGGTGCCTGTGTCAAAAAACGTTCGTCCTGTTTCATTTTGTAGCGACACTCGAAGCTCGTCATTTTTCAGCTATAGTCAAAATGATTTTCATCAACGCCTTGGCCGTCAAACGACGTTCAATGTGCGATGAAGTACTTGCAGCCAGCACAGACGCTAACGGTGGAGCACAGTATGTCTCTCACGCCAAAGCTCACGGGAAGAACGAATCAGCTGTACCCCAAAAAACCCGGAACCACAGACGGCGTTTCTATTTTAATTGTGGACGACAGTCCGGTGCGGCTGCAGACCATTGCGTTCGTCCTGCAGGATATGGGTTATAAGCAAATCCAAATGGCGGCCAATGGGCTGGAAGCGATTGAACGAATTGAACATGGACCGACCGTCCATATCATTTTCACCGATCTGCAGATGCCTGAATGCGACGGTCTGGAACTCATCGAGCATTTAGGTCAGAGGCAATACGACGGCAGCATCATCATTCACTCGCAAATGGAAAAGCGCATCGTCGACCTCACCATAGAATTAGCAAGACGACAGTCTTTGTATCTGGTGGGTTATCTGGACCAGAACCTGGAACCGACCGTCATTCAAAGCATGGTAGACCGCGCGCTGCTCGCTGCGAGAAATTATAACGCCAGCGACCTGGCGTCGTTGTCCAAGGAAATGATTTTACGGGCCATCGAAAATAAAAATATCGTGCCCTATTTCCAACCGAAAATAGATAATAAAACCGAATGCGTGGCCGGCTTTGAAGTGTTGTGCCGTTTGGTGCATCCGATCAGCAAAGAAATCATCACACCAGATCGCTTTATCGATGCCGCAGAACGCGCAGGTTTGATGATGTTACTGACGTTAGCGCTGCTGGAAAAAGCGGCGCTCGAATTCAATTTACTGTGTGAAGAATTTCCCGACCTACCGCTGACCTTGTCGATTAACTTAAGCCCTGGTCAGTTGGACGATGACAAACTGCCCTCAACGTTTAACGACCTCTGCCAGATCTGTCAGCTGCCTCCAGCGCGCATCACCCTGGAAATAACCGAGACCGATCTTATCGAAAAAGACACCCGGTTAAAAAATCTGGCGCGGCTGCGCATGATGGGGTTTGGCTGTTCGCTGGATGACTATGGCATGGGCTTCACCAGTTTGGCGCAACTTGAACACTACCCGTTTTCCGAAGTTAAGCTGGATCGTTCTTACATCAACAATATTGCCAGCGACCCCTACGCTCAGCAATTGTGTGACAAACTGGTGGACAAGTGCACCGCCAACCACATGCAGATGGTGGCCGAAGGATTGGAGCGTGCGGACGATGTCGAGTATCTGTCGCGTTATCACAACATTCATCTGCAAGGTTATCTGTATTCTCCACCGAAGCCCTACACCGATATTCGACGCTGGCTACACAACTGGGAAGCACACCGCTCGATCAATCCGTAACGTTCAACCATTGAAAGGTGGTGGACGCCCAATCCGAATGCCAGCTCGCCTTGTCTTTATTCGCAGCCGGATCAATCGGGTACAGCCGAATGGCATTCAACAAATAGTGATTGTTTTCACTGAAGTCATCAAACCATACGACGCCGTTGGCATCCGTTCGTGCGGGTCGGTTTTCAACCGTACCATCGGCTCGTTGCACAAATAACCGAACCGGGAGATCCGCGGCGGGTTGATCACTCGCGAACAGTTGCGCTTTCAGCTTTGAGTCCTGCTGCGCAATGACCCATTCAAACGCCAAGCCGACTCGACGATCCTGCCAGAGTTCCCCTGGCGGGGTAAGCAATGCTTTCGCATAGCGACGGTAGCGTTCAATGACATGGCCCTCGGCTGCCAGGGCGTCAGTGTTCACCTGCAAATGCTCTTTGCTCAGAAAGGTCTCAAAGGCGGCCTTGTCTTCGTATTCAATGGTAAAGTCTGACGACTCCGTGACGGCAATGGTGGTACCAGCGCCCATCACCACCGACAGAGCCGGTTTGGCGGCGAATCGCGGCGTCAGCGGTCGGAGCTTTCCATCACTGAATTGCGCGACCTGAGTCGACATATCGGGCAGGTACACGTAAGGCGTACCGGAGAATTCCATCCCGATGCGCCAATCGACCTGAACTGTTTCTCCCGGTACCGCCGTATAACGTTGTGGTTGCAGCCAGAACTCATGGGCCAGACAGGGCTCTATTGCGATCATCAGTAAAATAAGACAATGTTTGCTCATAACGCCCTCTGTGTAAGGAAGAAATCCATTGAAGTTGCGACAGAATACCCGAATCCACCCCGTTGTTCAGTCCTGCCTTTTTCTATTACTGGTACTCTGTGGCAGTGTGCGCGCTCATGAGATCAATCCGGTGGTTATCGACGCGCTGGTACTCGACGATAACCATATCCAATTCACGCTGACTCTGAACCTGGAGGCGCAGATCACCAATATTGCCGCTACTCACAGTGACAGTACTGAAGCACCCAATGCCAGCAGCTATCAACAGTTACGCGCGCTGGAGGCGAACGGTTTACTGCAGGCAGCGAAACCCTGGTTGGCGCAACTCACCCGTGACATGCGTTTCTCATCATCACAAAACATCGCACTGGAATTGAGCAGTGTCCGCATCGATGACATCGGCGACATTGACATTGCGCGCGACAGCACGGTGACCCTAACCACCATGCAGCCCATCACCGAAGACTGGCAACTGAACTGGCCGGAGTCGTTCGGTCCGGCGGCATTCCGGTTAAGCACGAACGAGTCGCAAGACGTGTTTACCGCCTATCTGTTTGAAGGCAAATCCTCCGGGACTATCGCGATGGCCAATCTGATCACTGTTTCTGGCTGGCAGGTTTTTCTAGATTATATCCCCGTCGGTTTCGCGCATATCGTCCCGTTGGGCGTCGATCATATTCTGTTTGTCATCGGGCTTTTTCTGTTCAGCGCACATTGGCGCCCCCTGCTTTGGCAGGTCTCCGCGTTTACCATTGCGCACACCCTGACTCTGGCGTTAAGTATGCTCGGCGTGTTGCGTGTCCCCGCGTCCATCGTGGAGCCCATCATTGCGGCGTCAATCGTTTACATCGCGATCGAAAACATCCTCTACACCAAAATGCATTGGTGGCGCCCGTTAGTTATCTTCGGTTTTGGTCTGATCCACGGTCTTGGTTTTGCCAGCGTATTGACCGACTTCGGACTCAGCCCGGCGTCGTTTATCGGCGGTTTACTCGGCTTTAATGTCGGCGTCGAACTCGGTCAGCTGAGCGTGATTGCCGCCTGCTTCGCACTGGTCGGTTTCTGGTTTCGACACAAGGTCTGGTACCGGTCGGTTATCGTTGTTAACGCCTCGGTGGCGATCAGTCTGGTTGGCAGTTTCTGGTTTGTGCAACGGGTCTTTTTTTAAACCAACTGAGTAAAACCAACGTATTCAAAAGAGACTAATAACCCTGCAAAAATCATGGTCATATTTACACTCTGATCATAATGGTTAATTTGTCAGAATGAGGAATGCAGTCTACGTTTATGGTTCATTGACCAGAAAAGGAGGGCATGCATTGGACACACAGCACACCGGCCTTTTTCCGTTCAAACCGTCTGCGTTACCGGAAACTCAAACAGCTGAACCGACGTTGTCGGCCTGGAAAGTATTAAGCGTTGAAGACGATATAACCTATCAACAAACACTCAGCGTTGAACTCAGCGGCATCAACATACTCGGTCAACCCATTGAATTATTCACCGCAAATTCAGCGGAGCAGGCGGCTACCCTGTTGCTGGACCACCCAGACATGGCCGTCATACTGCTCGATGTGGTGATGGAAAACGATGACGCCGGCTTGCGTTTAATCGGCAACATTCGCAACGCTATTGGCAACGCAACCGTCAGAATTGTTTTGCTCACCGGGCAACCTGGTATGGCTCCGCGCAAGGATGTCATGGAACAATACGACATCAATGAATATTGGAACAAAGCCGACCTGACGCAGGAAAAACTGCGCGCCGTACTCACCGGCAATATCCGCTCCTGGCAGGCCTTTCAATCACTGGAAAAATCCAAAGCAGGCTTGCAGGTACTGATTCAGGCCGCACAGGCAATTGCTCCCAAAACAGACCTGCGTGAGTTCACCACCAGTTTACTGGATGAAATCGCCAAGCTGACTCACGCAAACGCCGGCGGTATCGTCTGTGCTTCCGTTTCGCCGGAAAAACTGAAAGAACAATTAACCATTCTGGCCGCTTCCGGGCAATTCGAACCCTATATCGGCAGTTCATTGCACGATGTTTTAAACGAGACTCATATCCATATTCCGTTGCTGCAATCTTACATAACAGCGGCTATTGCGCAGGCGGATCATGTATTCAGCCCATGGGTGTCCGTGCTGTATTTTGATACCTCAGAAATAAACGGTTCAACCTATGTCATGATCGTTAATTCGAACGCTCATCTGTCTGATTATCATCTGCAACTGTTACGCGCTTTCTGCGAAAACATTAACGATGGTTTCAAGAAAATTGGTTTGATTAAAAAACTGTCTGATCTTGCCTATCGGGACGCTGAGTTGCACATTCCAAACCGAAACTGGCTCATTCGCAATCTCAACAGTCTGACCACCGCCGAAAAAGAGCAATCGGCGCTGTTATTGGTTCGCCTTCGTGACTTCAATGACATTGAAATGAGTATCGGCCACATCAACAGTATGTCGCTATTGATACAGTATTGTCGGGTGTTGCAGCGAACACTTCCCGGTAGTCGGTCGATCGCTCGCCTAACCTACGATACATTGGTCTTGATATTCGATAAGACACCCACTTTTTATGACGTCGAATACCAACAGGCGACTGAGCTCAATACGCATCTTGGGGATACCACCTGGACCTTACATTCCAATATCGTTCTCCTGCCATTGGGGGATTATTGCGACGACCCGGCTGATATTATTTTGTCGTTAGGCAAAGCCGCATTGAACCTGGCGCAGGAAAATGCAAAACCTTTTTATCAGGTCAACGCTGAACTTAAGTCAACGATACTGAACCGACAGTCGTTGATTTTTGATTTGAGTGCCGCGTTAAGCCGTGACGAATTTTACATTGTACTTCAGCCAAAAGTCAGGCTAAGCAACAGAGCTGTTGTCGGGTTTGAAGCCCTGCTTCGCTGGCAGAAACCGGATGGCACCTTGGTTCCACCCGATACCTTTATTCCGCTGGCCGAATCGACGGGGTTGATTCGCAAGATCGATGCAATCGCCCTCGACTTGACTCTGCAGGCTGTGCAGACACTCCTTGCCAATGGCTACCGCTTGCGAGTGTCCTTTAATGCGACGGGAGCGGATTTGTTGGACAGTACTTATATCGACAAATTGCTCAATCTCAGCCAACTGAATCAGGTCCTCTCGGAATTTCTGGACATTGAGATTACCGAAACCATGGCCATGGAGCATTACGAGCGCATCAACCCCATTTTGCGACTGCTGATTAATTTAGGTTACCACGTCAGTATTGACGACTTTGGTACCGGCTATTCCTCGTTGTCACACATTACCCGACTCGCGGCAACACATCTGAAGATTGACCGTTCCTTTGTCGATGCCATGACCACCCATCAAGAAGGTGAACAAATTACCGACGTGATCATGCAACTGGGAAAACGTTTCAACTTTTCTGTTATTGCGGAAGGGATCGAAACCGAAAAGCAACATCAAATGCTACTCGCGAAAGATTGCGAATATGGCCAAGGCTATTACTTTGCCAAACCCATGACGTTAGCGGACGTGTTAGTGTGGTTAGAAACACAAAGCGTTGAAAGCTCGGGGTCAACATCATCACCCCGAACCTTGAGCTAAGCAACCATGCCGATCGCCAAATTAAAACGCCAACTGTCCTATCTTTCTGTTCTGATGATCAGCTTGTCAGCGTTCTCATCTGCACTTGTTTACAGCTACTTGTATACCAACCGATACAACGAACTTGCCACATCGCAACAGTTAACCTTGAACGAGGCCGTGGCTGAGTTTCGTCAGGAAATCGGCGATGCACAAACCCTGTTGCGTGTTTTACGGTTCAGTTCGACGGTTGCTGACAGTTTGTCATTGGCATCTCCGCTCGATACAAAACAGCTCAGTAACACATTTCTATTGTTTGGCGAACAGGTACCCAACATCACCCAATTGCGCTGGTTGAATAGTGAGGGCATGGAGCGCGTCCGGGTCGATTTTTCCAACGGCATGGCCAACATACGAGCGGAAAACGAGCTTCAGAACAAGAGTCACCGTTATTACTTTCAACAGGCCTTGTATGGTGACCTTGGGGATATCTATGTATCTCGCATTGACCTGAACGTCGACAACGGTGAAATCGAAATACCCTATCAACCAACGGTGCGTATTGCCATTCATACCGGTGTGGAAGATACCACGCGAGACGGTGTTCTGGTGATGAATATCAGCCTACGCGACCTGTTGCAAAAACTGGCCAACTTACAAACTGAGGGCTTTACCCTGCAGATTACCGACAGCGACGGTTACTGGATATTGCATCCACAAAGCGAACTGCAATGGGGCAACGATCTGGACAATGCGGAGGCATCGCTCGCCAACAGGTATCCTGCGCTTTGGCAATGGCTCAGCTCTAACGCTTCGTCAGCCGAACAAAAAATTGAGGGCGCATTAGTCAGTCACCGTACGGAAGTCATGAGCCCGGGTGGCAACTCAAATGCCGACGTCGTGTTCTTGGCTTATGCAACACCCACTCAGCTAGCCAATGCGCGCTGGCAAGCGTTTTGGCCCGCGCTGTTTGTTTTTGTCGTGTTAACGTCATTGATTTTATTTTTCGTTATACGCAGCTTTCATTTGCGCGCCATCGTGTTAAGACTCTCGAACGAACTGCACGCGGACAAAGCCCGTCTGCAGCAAACCGTCACCGAATTGAACGACGCGCTTATGTATCAACAGCAGTTGCAGGATGAATTAGTCGAAAGTAAGAAGCTAGCCGCATTAGGTTTGACAGTCTCCGGCGTCGCCCATGAACTGAACACGCCTATCGGCGGCATCCTGCTCAGCGCGTCCGGATTACAGGCTTCCGTTGATGACCTGCAAACACAAGTTCAGACTGGACTGACTGTTGAGGCACTGACGCAATACATCGCCAATACCAAATTGCGGGTGAAGCAGATCGATGCCAATGCACAGAGAGCCCGCTCGGTGGTGCAGAGTTTTAAACGATTGACCTACGAACGCACCAATTTACAGTTGTCGGATTTCAGCCTGGCTACCCTGGTAGACGACCTGATTCAGGCGCTGAAACTTCGCCTGCAGGATACCGCCATTAGCATTGAAAACCGGGTACCCACACACCTTGAGCTTTACAATGAATATGGTTTGATGTCTCAACTGCTGGAGAATCTGATCACCAACAGCATTGAGCACGGCTTTGAGACTGACCAGGTCGGCCGAATTTTAATAGAAGCACAGCCGTTGGACGACAATAGAGTAGAAATCAGCGTTAGTGACAACGGCAACGGTATTCGCTTAGGCGAGGGTGTCGACATTTTTGACCCCTTTGTTACCGGAGCCCGGGGCAAAGGGCATATCGGGCTCGGTATGCATCTGGTTCATCAATGGGTTACGCAATCGATGCAGGGCACTATCCGTGTTGAAACACCCGACACCGGCGGGTGTCGCATGGTTATCCGTATGCCGGTACGAATGAATGCACACACAAGCGAAGAACCGGCTTAGCCGGTTCAATTCGTTCAGGTAACCGAGTTATTCGTACGCCAACGCGTCCCGAGTCGATAACGCCGTTGCAGCTTGCGCCGGAATCCGACTGGCTAGCCAGCCAAACCCAACAGTAAACAGCAGCGTAATCCACAAACCTGAGACACTGAATTGGAACGACAGTGCGTTGGCTTCCGACAACATCAGCAAACCGAAGAACTCAGCCGCGTGGGCACTCAGGGGCAGTGATAACATCAATCCCAACGCGATACTGAACAATGAAACCAACAGGCCCTCCCAGGTTAACAACCGAAAAATATCCGTTGGGGTTGCGCCCATGGCACGCATAACGCCAATTTCCCGGGTTCGCTCCATCACGCTGACACTGGTGCTGGATGCCAAGCCGATCGCGCTGACCACCAACACCAACAAAGACAGGAAGATCAACGAACTGAGAATCACGTTCAGGTGGTCAAAGATAACCTTCACCCGTTCCGCTTCCGACACCACATACAGCACCGGCCATTCGCTGCTAAGCAAGCGTCGTTCAATCTGCTGTTTCAGTTCCAATACAGCGTCGTAACGGTTATCCACCGCCTGGAAGGACAAGGTGTTGATATCACCACTGTGATTGATCACCTGATTAAAGTAAGCCTGGTCCACGTATATTTTTGGCAGGTCCAATTGCTTCACTACACCGGTTAACGTCAACAAGAGAGTGTCTCCGTTAATCGTCACGGGGAGGCGATCACCCACCTTCGGTGAACCAAATTGCTTCAAGGCCTGCTCATTGAAGACAACTTCTTCCGGTTGTCCGCTCAGCCATTTTCCTGCAACCAATGGCAGGTTGAGCATGACATCATCGTAAGGCAAGGCAATGACGCCAACGCCAGATTCTGTCGACAACGCTTCGGACTGCAGTAAGCCCAAGCCACCCGCCCAGCTTTGCACGGTTTTCACGTTTTCCAGGTTTGTAAATAACGCTCGTGCCTCTGTCTCAGCCAACGGTTGCGCGAACACCACCTGCACGTCGTAACCAATGGCCGTGGCAACGTCATCCAATAGCGTCTGCAATGACTGGCGCACGTTAAAGCCCGTGTTAAAAATAGCCACCCCCAGTGCCATCGACAGCAACGTCACCCATAGCCGTTGACGGTTACGCCGCAGGTTTCGTTGTGCCAGCTGCAACAACACCGGTCCGCGGGCACGTGCTGTACGCTCCTTAACGCTCATCGTTAACGGCACATTGACGCCATAATCATAGAGCGCGCTGACAACATTTATCCGGGTGCCGCGCAGGACGGTTCCCATGGAAAACAGTATCGGCATACCAATGCCACTGGCGACCAATACCCCGTAGGTGAACCAGGGCAATTGCGCAGTGAGCACATCGAAATTCAGAATACCGCTGACAAACTGCGCGTAGGCTTTACCGCACAACACCGCCAACGGAATAGCCAACGTACTGGCGATTGCGCCGAGCGCCAACAGACTCATCAGATACAGCGTAATAATCTGCCGGCGCTGAGCACCAATGGCTTTCATCACGCCGATTTGCCGTACCTGTTGTGCCAGACTGGCTTTCATCAACTGATTTACCAGCACCGCACTTAAGATAAACATCAAACAGCCCACCGCAAACACCACAAACAAAATGGTATTGAGCTGCCACTGGTGCGGGTGCTCTTCGAAGCCGGGTAACCGGGCGGTCTGGGTGCGGATACCCCACGCGGACAATTGCTCTGTCAGGGCTTTCTGATGTGGTTCGACATCGCTCGCGGAGGCGACATCGGCAAAACGGATGATCAAACGTTGCGGTGTCTGCTGACCTGTCCAATCCGAATAGGTCTGCGGACTCACGTAAGCATAAATAAAAGACTCCTGAGTCGACGGCGGCTGCGCGGCGTCGAAGGTCACCCCGCTGACCGGAGCGGTAATAACCTCATGACCAACACGAATGCGCGGCTGACGGCCAATATCAATATCCGCGATCTGCAGACCGTTGCGTTCGACCAGCATGGTGCCGCGAGGGGGTATCGCCTCACCGCTCTGATAGTTCAGGTGGGCCAGTTGACTGTCGGCAAAATCGGGCACCGAATACAGCCACAAAGGAATCCATTGGTCCGGTCCGATTTCAATACGAACCTTGGTCAGATTGCGGTACTCGGCACCCGCGACACCCGGAAGCTGGCGCACTCGCTCTATATCGAGCCGACCAAAGTCGGCACTGGTCAGAATCAGGTGCGCCGGTTCAGTACGCAGAAAATTCTCATTCAAATCGTTGTGCATAACCACGTAAGACACAAATACAGTTCCCATGCCCCACAACCCCAACACCAGCGCAAACAGAACCGTCGCCGTACGCCCAGGGTGCGCCAGAAGATCACGCCAACCTTTTCGCCATTGCATCATCATTTACGCCACCTTTTGCGTACGAGACGCACCAACGATTTGTCCATCTCGCAGTTCAATGACACGGTCATACTGGTCATCGCGATCACGGTCATGGGTAACCACCAAAACGGTTTTACCCTGCTTCGTCAGTGACGCCAGTAAGGCGTTGATCTGGTCTGCGGTGTGTTGGTCCAGATTGCCCGTAGGTTCATCGGCAATCAGGATTTGCGGATCGTTGGCCAGCGCGCGCGCGATGGCCGCTCGCTGTTGCTCACCGCCACTCAGTGCACTGGGCAGCTTGTGCAAATGGTTCAACAAGCCGACCTCTGTCAATAACGACACCGCACGCGGATATCGCTGCTCGTGGGGTACAACGTTCACAAACGACATCGCCAATAACAGGTTTTCCAGAATACTGAGTGTCGGAATGAGTTGGAAAAACTGAAACACGATGCCCACGTGCTGACCGCGCCAGCGCGCCCGTTCGTTTTCCGACAACCGGTGTAAGGCCTGCCCTTGAAACAGTACGTCACCGTTACTGGGCGTATCCAGCCCGGCAATCATATTCAACAGCGTCGATTTACCACTCCCGGAACGACCCACAATGGCGATGAATTCGCCCCGCGTGACCGTCAGATTGATGTCTACCAGTGCTTTGTAAAGACGTTCAGCACTGCCAAAGGTTTTGTGCAGTCCGTTAATGGCCAAGATTGCCGGTGAATTGGTATTTGAATGAAATTTCGTCATGGTTAAGCTCCTTATGAAAGTGGCTGTCACCATAATCGGTCGGCTTTTTCAGCGTTTAGCATTACTTGCGCTGCGTTTGATCTTTCTTGCGACGGTTTGTTTCAGGCGGGATCCAACTGAATGAACAGATGGTGCCGGTTGGCGCAAAATGGCGTTTGCTGCAGTGATAGCTGTGGCCAATGCAATGCTGTTTCGTGTTTGATCCGGTAGCCGCTCTGAGGGAGCCAGATTTTCCAGAACAGTGTCATATCCTGCATCATTTCGTTTATCGGCAGACGCACAGGAATTCGCGCATAGGTGGCGGCGGGTAAGGTAATGGCCTGCATTTCATCGGCGATATCGGGCGTTTCGGTCACCGTCATGGCGACCAGATAGTGGCATTTATCGAGTGCGGTAAACAATGGGTAGTCCATCACCAGGCCGAAAAACTCGGTGCTCTGGTTAACAAGGTCGCGGGCGCTTGCCCACTGCATCAGTTGTTCAAACCGGTCCTCGATCGCCTGCAGCGACGCTAAGGTCGTAGGCAGGGTAATAACCTGATAGACAGGCAGCTTTACCACCTCGATAGGCATATCGCGCGCGTTAACGGCGGCGATGTTGTCGGCATTGAATACGTTGAAATCGATGTCATTGCGTTGACTGCGCGTTTGCAATAACTGGATTTTCTCCGCTTCCGGCAGGTCACGAAACGCACTGGGGCTGACACCATACGCTTTCTTAAACGCCCGTGAAAAATGCTCCAGTGAGTTGTAGCCGCAATCCAGAGCAACGGCCAGCATACTCTGTTGTGGACCGGTTAAAATGGTATGAGCCGCCGCCTCCAAGCGAACCCGGGTCAGATATTGGGTGGGGCTTTCGCCGGTCGATTCTTTGAAAATGCGCTGAAAATGAAAGGGTGATACGAAGGCGTGTTTGGCCATGTCGGCCAAAGATAAGGGCTCTGAAAACTGTTTTTTAATCAGATGGCGGATTTTCTGCACACCGCTGCGTTTCATGAAATTTGGCCTGTGAGTACACAGGCCTCAGTGTATTTTTGTCCCGACAGAGATTCAAGCGTTGCGCTTGGCCACCAGTGACATCACCGCCACCAACACGACCCACATCAATAACAGAATGCCCACGGAGTCGGCAATTGACCAGAGGTCAGCGCCCTTCAGCAACACATCCCGCATGGCCTGATTCGCGTGCGTGAGCGGCAGAATCACCGAAAAAACCTGAAACACCTTTGGAAAATCCTCAATGGACCAGATCATATCGGCCAGGAAAATCTGCGGCAAAATCACCACCGGGATAAACTGAATGGCCTGGAATTCGTTCTTCGCCAAATAGGAGGCCAATAAGCCCAGCGTTAACCCAACCAGCAACAGACAGAAGGTGATAATTACCAACACAAAGACCTGTTCGGCGGTAAATGGGATATCGATAAGGTAGAGCACGAAACCCAAAATGATAGAGGCCTGTACCGACGCGAAAATAAAAAAGCCCATCACATACCCGATGACGATATCGGCGAAGTGGATCGGCGACATCATCAAGCGCTCCAGGGTACCGGTTACCCGTTCGCGCTGAAAACTGATCGCTGACAATATAAAGGTAAAGAAGAAAACAAAAAACGGCGGAAAGACCGGCAGGAAAAAATCGATGATATTCAAATCTTCATCACCGTAGGCGTAAATTTTTTCCAGATCCATCGCTTCATTGTTGACGGAATTAGCGCACAGAGATGAACACGACGCTTCGATCACCACCGGCATCGCAGAGCCCAGATCGTCCATGGCACTGCTGACGGCATCGAGTGCGGCGCCGGTGCGCGTTGGACGGCTGCCTTCCAAAAACAGATTAACGGTACCCGGTTTGCCGTCAAAACGATCGATCAGTAACTGTGTGTTCAAATACAGAATGGCATCGACTTCGCCGGACCGAGTCCATTTCAGTAACGACGCTTTCTGTGCTTCATAGCCTTCGGGCAACTCCCAATCCGGGCTCACCAGTTCAATGTCGGGCTCGTCCTCCAGGGTGCGTTCCAGATCGTAACGGAACAAGTCCATGGTCCCTTCCGTGACCAGCGCCACTCGCGCGGAGCTCGGTTCCAGTAGCGCGAAATACACCAGGGACATGACGATCAACGGCGCCAGGAAAAAGAACGCCAGGGTTCGACGGTCGCGGGTAATTTCTCGTATTAAACGCCGGGCAATCAATACCGATTTCATGCCTGCACCTCCGTCTGTTCTGCCAAACGAATAAACACCTGATCTAAGTTATCGACCTGCTGCTCGTCCATCAGCTGTTGCGGCGTACCATGTCCGATCATGGTGCCGGCGCGTAAAAACACGATATCGTCACACTGCTCGGCCTCGTTAATGTGGTGGGTGGTGACCAGAATGCTCGTGCCCTGATCACAGAGTTTACGGAACCACTGCCAGAACTTGATGCGTAAGATAGGGTCGACACCGGCGGTGGGTTCATCGAGTATCAACAAACGGGGTTTGTGGACGAGTGCGGTGGCCATCATGGCTCTGCGCTTCATACCACCACTGAGCGTGTGCAGAATGGCATCGGCTTTGGAATCCAGTTCGGTCATGTGCAGTAATTCGTCGACACGATCGTTTATCTGTGCCGACGGGACACTGTACAGTTCCGCAAAAAAACGGACGTTTTCGCGCACGGTCAGTTGGTCGTATATCGCGTAAAGTTGCGGCATATAGCCAATCAGGGTGCGGGAAGATGCACTGCCCGGCAGCATATCGCCAAACAAACGGATACTGCCTGCGCTAAGGTGCTGCAAACCCATCAGCGAGCGGATCAGTGTGGTTTTTCCTGCCCCGTTTGGACCCAGCAAACCGAACACCTTGCCTTCTTCAACGCGCAGCGTCAGTCCATTCAGCGCAACGCTGTCGGCAAATTTCACGGTAGCCTGTTGAATGTCCAGCATGATCACCCTCCTTCCTGATGGTCGGTTATCCGAACGCACATGTCTGTTCAGTTTGGCACGAACGTCGGCGTTAGAAAAATGATTTGCCTCATCAGCGGACAGCTTTTGATTAACGGTCCAGTTGCAAACCGGGGATCAAAGGCAGTACGTCGAGTAACGATTCGGTGCTCAGCTGGCAATCCGCGTGAGCCTGGGCATCGGGCGTTGCATTGATCGCCACGGAATACCCCGCCTGTTTGAACAGTTCGATATCGGAACGGGAATCACCAACATGGAACACGCGATCCATGGAAAAACCAAAACGCTGACAGATCTGTTCAATAAACACCGGTTTTCCGGTTTCATCAAAATGCGATTGAATACGGCCAGTAAATTGACCTTGCGTGTCAACCTGCAACGCAGGACCGCTCCAAGCCATGAAGCCATAGCGCTCGGCAAAATATTCGGCGACGAATTCCCAAGCCAGGGTACAAATCACACAGGGGATACCGAGTTGATTCAACGCACTCACGGTTTCACCAATGTGACGGATTTGCGGAATGTCCGCCAGCAGAGCAAAGATATCGGCCTTGCAGTAACCACGATAGTATTCACCATCCAGGGTCGAAACGTAATCGTTGGCGACTTTGCCTTCTGCGTACAATTGTTCAGCGGCAAGCATCGCCTCGGCGTGTCCCATTTTTTGCGCCAGAAAACCACCGGTGCTGGTGCCGCGCACCAAGGTTCCGTCAAGGTCGAAACTGGCTAATTGAAAAGTAGGTTGGCTGATCATAGGGACTCCTGTTTGTTGGTGCGCCGGAACAACAGAAAGTCGGGCTCTTCGCTTTCTACCTGATATCCCAGTTTACGGTACAGCGCTACCGCCGCGGTATTAACACGAAAAGCAGAAAGCGTGATGTCGCGTTGCTCAAGGGCCGCCTGCGCATGAAGCATCCCCATAATCTGGCTGCCCAACCCTTGCCGTTGCCATTGCGGGTACAACAACAGCAGATGAACATGCAGTGCCTGCGCGTAGGGTTTAAAACAGACCAGACCGATGCGGTTATCGTGCAACGTCACCCAATGCATCCAGCACCATTCATATTCGTCACGGATTCGCCGACGCTGCATGTCATCGTCCCAACCGAAAACGGCATCCACAGATTCATAGAGCCCAAGTTTGGTTAACTGAAAAACCTCTTCAAAATCCTCGATGGGTACCGGGGAAAATGCCAGCATCACAACACCTTTGTCCTGAAATTAATAGGAGCAAGTGTGCCGCATGGTGGCAGGATTCACGAGTGGGGTCGTGGGTGGAATTTAATACCGCCTTTACCGGCGCGCTTCACGTCATACATGGCCTGATCGGCATAATGCATCAGGTCATCCAGGGTCTGAGCCTGTTCACTGCATTCGACAACACCAATGCTGGCGCTAATTTGAACCACATTGCCATCCACTGAGATGGGCTGTTCAATACTCTGCAATATTCTTTCGATCAACACGCTGATTTGTGTTTGATCCACCACCGAGGCGACGACCAGAACAAATTCATCGCCACCGATGCGAGCGGCGAAATCACTTTTACGCAACACATTGCGCAATCGGCCACCGACGATCTGCAATACGCGATCACCGATTAAATGGCCATGGGCGTCATTGACCGGCTTAAACCCATCGAGATCGATATAGACAAGTGAAAACTGCGGCGTGGTGCTCTCCGCGAGTTTTGCATTGAGATGCGCTTCCAATGCCCGACGGTTGGGTAACTCGGTTAACGTATCGTGGTTCGCCAGAAACTGAATCTGTTGTTGCGCCTGCTCGATGTACTCCTTTTCCAGCACCAGTTCGGCGTTCAGCAATTGCACCTGTTCGTGACTCAAGGCGTTACTTAAGGCCAGTGAAATAAACGGCGCAATAGCCAGGATCAGATTCAGATCATCACCGTCGAAGCGGTTTTCCAACACACTTTGAATCGACAGTACCCCGAGAACGGTTTGCTCCTGAATCAAGGGCAAAAACAACAGGGAATTGGGTTTTTTCTGTTTCACATCGACACGTAAAAATGACGCTTCGCCATTCAGCACCAATGGCTTGCGGTCTTCAATGACCTGCAGTGTTCTGCTCTCTGGTGTGCCATAAGGCAAACACAACAACGGCAAAGGCTGACCTTCGTCGATCATACTGCGCACTTCGACCATGCGCAGCTCTGGGTGATTCACGCAAAGAGAGCAGAAGTGGGCATCAAAGTAATAGTTCATCAACTGATACAGTTGCTTGCCCAGAACCTTCATGTCCAGGGTCGAAGCCAGTTCAATGGCGACCTTGTTGATGATTTCCATCTGATGTTGCGATTGTTTGAGCAGGCTGTTTTCCCGCTCGGCACTGGCGCGTCGCAACCGTTCATCTTCGCGTTGCTGCTGCTGCGCGCGGATGGCGATGGTTTGCTTGATCTGCTGATTGTTGATGACATCTTTCAACAGGGTCGCCCGTTGCAGATAACCGTAAGCCTGTTCGTATTGCTGCTTTTGTTCCAGACAGCGGGCGAACAATTCGAAGATCTGCTGACGATACTGTTGGTGTTCATTCGGGTACCGCCCGATCACCTGCTGTGATTGCTGCAAAACAGCGTACGCGGCGTCGGTATCGTTCAGGCTCAGATGGGTTTTGGTCAACTCAATGTACGCTGCCAGTCCCGCCACGCCTTCCAAGGCCAGCTCTTCACTGCCCACCACCTGTTGCAATGTGAGCACGGCACTGTGCAATTGACCGCGCAACCGTTGCATGCGACCAATTTCCGTCATCACGTTGATGATCAGGTGCCCGTAATGAATGCTGTGAGCAATGCGAAGGGCTTCGGACAGCGCGCGGTCGGCGCTGACAAAGTCAAAATGCATTAACCCAAGCCGGCCCTGCAGCAACAGAATTTCACCTTCCCACTCTGGGTTATCGAACTCGACATTCATGGCCAACACTTCGTTCAGGTTGGCCTCATAGGCGGCCTTGTCGCCGATCTCGTAATACACCTCAACCAAATTCAACTTCGCCGTGATATGCCCTAATGGATAATCCAGGGAGACCGACAACGCGATGGCATTGTCGAGCGCTTCAACCGCCGCGGCATACTCCCCGAGGCTTTTATACGCCATGCCCAGTGAATTAGAGACTCGCCGCTGCTGATGCAGGTCGTTAACCTGTTTTGCCAAGGCCAGCGCCTCACGCAGATGTTCGATAGCCCGGGCATTATCGCCGTTGTAGACCGCGCAACAACCAAGATAAAACAACCCTTTGCCATAATGCGGGTCGTTCACCGTCATAGACGCCAACAGTTCTTCAAGGCGCAACAACGTCTGGGCGGGATGCGCAACCATGTCATCCCAGCACTGTTCCAATTGTTCTGTAATGGTGTTTCCCGGATCCGGCATAGTACCCTGTGATGTTACTGAAATTTGACTGATCACCATGCCTTAACGTGGCGTGGCAAAGGTCCGCGCGCAGCACACCAGACCGTTCTTGCCATGACTCTGACTCCCAATACAGTATAGGCCATCGTTTTGCCTTCAGCAGACTATATGTCTGTTTTCGAAAACTGGACCACAATCGCCGGTTTTTGCACCGATTTTGCCGCCTTCCGTCGCTCTGGGGGTTACCGGTGACGATTAAGTCAACATGACCAGACGTTAAGACGGAACTTTTCACTGAAAGTTCCCTCGAAGCACGTTACACCCGAAGTTCGGAACTTGAGGAATAAAACGTCTGTGGTGGTGGGAGCACGGTGGTTGGTTTGGGCAGCGCTCGATTGGCGTCGATGCAACGCTTCCTTTGTAGCGCTTACTTTGGCGTATTCAGTTTATATCTTCGGCATTTGCCTCATTCAGTGACAGGGTTACATCGGGACATTTTTTACTTCAAATACTAAGCCTGTTCCGAAGACTGTGGTTCCTTTTTTGATCAAAAGGTCTCTTGGAGGATTTTTCTTTCCAAGGGGAGATCCCCTTGCACCCCCCTTTTGTCGCCCACTTTGGTTTTCTTCCATTACGGACACTTTCTTCGAACGGTCGCTTAAGCGTGCATCCATGCACGCGCGGCGCTTGCAAGGGCATCC
>JBNKNI010000061.1:0-18249 GCA_050293765.1 Reinekea sp. | reverse complement strand
ATTTTCCTTTTTAAACAATGTGTCTCTCCAAGACGCATCCCACTGACAAAAAGGTTCGCGGGTGATAAAAAATATTTTTCTACTACGCAAATGCTTGGCCATTCGTCATCTTTTGATCTTCGGCTTCATTTATTAAAAATCTCAAAAACCTATATATTTCAATCACTTACCTGACTCACCCGCTGGAAATGCTGAGTGAATCTTGGCGATTCGTATAAAAACCGAACAAAAAAGGCTTGCCAATTCAAACCTACAGAGTTAGTGTACTAGCAACCTAATACACTAATGGACAGGGACATGATTACACTTTCGGATCTTGGCTTCACATATTCACGGAAATCCACCGTTTTCACCGGACTCACGCTTAACATCCCAGCCGGGCGCAGCGTGGGCGTTTTAGGCGCCAACGGTGCCGGTAAAACAACACTCATTAAATTGCTGGCGGGCTTGGTCTCCCCAATTCAGGGCGAGGTCTCAGTACTGGGCTTTAACCCTCGTCAGCGTCAGGCAGAGTTCTACCAGAATCTGTTTATCGTACCGGAAGAGTCTGAATTGCCACCAATTACCGGCATTGCCTACCTGAAACTTTATTCCGTTTTTTACCCGAATTTTGACCACAATCGCTTCTCGCATCTGACCGATCAATTTGATGTCGACACCAGCAAGCGACTGACAGAAATGTCGCTGGGTCAGAAGAAAAAGTTTCTGGTGGCGTTTGCAATGTCGACCGGTTGCCAGCTGATTTTGATGGACGAACCCACGAATGGACTCGACATTCCCGCGAAAGCACAGTTCCGCGATATGGTGATTCAGCATCAGTCCGATGAGCAGACTTTCTTAATTTGTACGCATCAGGTGCGAGACCTCGACTCCATTATTGATTCTGTCGTGATGATGAACGAAACCCACGCGCATTGGTTCGACCTAGGCGAATTGCCAGAGAAAATTTCGCAGGTGTCTCACCGTTCTGAAGAGGACGTTGTGCTTTATTCAGAGCAGCGCATGGGCAACCAGCTCTCTATCGTTGTTGGCGGTCAACCACACGCGACCGATATCGATTTAGAACTGCTGTTTAATACATTTCATAACAACTACGACGGACTAATTCAGGCCATTGCAAAGGACGCCGCATAATGAACGCTACCACTATTTATAATCTGATCCTGGCGAAGCAGAACTCTTCACCGAACCGCATCTGGAAAGACGTCGGGCTGGCGCTCGCCATCCTCACGGTATTGTTGGTGATTAGTCAATTTGCCGAACCGACACACAACCACAGTGAATACACTGGTTTTGCATTAGCCATGTTGGTCATTGCCGTCATCGAACTAGGCGGCCGAACGTTCAGCGAGTTTAAGCATGAAAAAATTGCTTATCAATGGCTTACTTTACCGGCCACCACCACGGAAAAGTGGTTGGCAAATTTTGTAACCAGCCTGATTCTGGTTCCGGTTGGTTTTATGCTGGTGCTCACCGTGGCCACCATGCTGGCAAACCTATTCCTAACGCTATTTGGCTGGGGTCAGAGCATGCCGTTGTTTAACCCGATCAGCGCTGAGGGCCTGTTCCTGTTCAAGTTTTACGCGTGCCTGCACCCACTGTTATTTTTCGGCGCGATCTATTTCAAGAAACGCTCTGCGTTGAAAACCTTCGGTTCACTGTCGGTGTTTTTAATGGGCTTCGCATTTTACGTTGCGTTCAATGTCGACTTCCTGTTCTCCGGCGTCTTTGAACAGATGGATATGCATGACCACAACTGGACAGAAGACACCGTGGTGACCTTTGGCAACAGCCTGCGTATTACGGCTGATGGCGTCGAGTTTGAACATATGGGTCTGCTGAAATTCATGGCCTATCTGGTTACCTACGGATACTTTTTATTTTTCTGGGGGCTTTCGTATCTGCGCCTGAAGGAGATCGAATTATGATTCAGTTTGATTCCACCAGTGCTATCTATTTGCAGGTAGCCGATTACATGTCGGAGAAAATACTCACCGACGAATGGTCTGAAGAAGAACGTATACCATCCATCAGGGAGGTCGCCAGTATGGTACAGGTTAATCCAAACACCGTGATGCGCTCATACGCACACTTGCAAGAAAACGACGTGATTTACAACAAGCGTGGCGTTGGCTACTTCGTCAGCGAACAGGGAAAGAACAAGATTAAGCAAGCAAAGCGTGAAGAATTTATCGACACAAAACTGCCGCGTTTATTCCACGAAGCCGCTTTACTGTCTGTCACGCCAGAAGAACTGAGCCATTTA
Organism: Reinekea sp.; assembly: GCA_050293765.1. Taxonomy (GTDB): domain Bacteria; phylum Pseudomonadota; class Gammaproteobacteria; order Pseudomonadales; family Natronospirillaceae; genus Reinekea. The sequence continues at coordinate 15,983 of JBNKNI010000061.1, read as the reverse complement.
TACAGCAACTTTTTAGGAGACCAGCAATGATCAAGCGATTAAAACTTTCAGACAAAATACTGTTTGGCACCATTGCCGGATTCTTCTTACTGACAACGCTGAGTCTGGTCTGGTTACGTTTAAATTGGGAATCGTACGTCAGTATGGTTCAGTTCCTGAATTAACAACAAGGAGGCACAACCATGACAGCCATTAACTTAAGAATTTGCATAACGTTGTTGGTTATCGTGAGCTGTATAAGCGTGTTGTAATGAGCCTTAAACACCGTGACCAACCGGACATTCCGGTTGGTCTATAAGGCTCAACATCACCCACGAAACACATCGCACTACGCACTACACCTGGCAATGCTGTTTTAAAGCCCGCACTTCCAGCGCGGCGAACAACAGAACGCAAACAGCAACACCCAGCACCAGCCCTTGACCCAGTAGCGTCATCACATTCGCCCACACCGCTAACACGATTAGCGATCCGACCACCCAGCTGATGTCAGCAGCAATAACAAACAGCGCCAATGGCTTGCCAATGCCCACTATACTGGCCCAGACCAGAAACCCGGCGAAGGCGATTAACCCCAGGCTGAGAACAACTAAATAGGTTGGTTCAAAACCACCCAATTGGGCAGCCAACGGACGGGAAAACAACAGCATATCCAGCGCACAAGCAATACAAAACACCGCATTGGCGCGAAAAACGTTTGGCAAAGAGTTCAGTAAGGTCATTGTAGTCTCCTTTTGGGATTGAAACGGCTAAAACACACCGCTATTGTCTGGTTAGCGTACTTTTGCGCAATTACCTCTGAGGTAAAACAAACCAGCCATGGAAGGGAGATGAACATGAATGCGTTTGGCGAAACATTAAAAAAATGGCGGAAACAACGGGCGATGAGCCAACTCGACCTCAGTTTAAACGCCGATGTTTCGACCAAGCACCTGAGCTTTTTAGAAACCGGGCGATCACAGCCGAGCCGTGAAATGGTGCTACACCTTGCGCACGTGCTGGATATTCCGCTCGCTGAACGCAATACCCTGCTTGCTCAATCTGGCTACGCGGCGGCCTACTCCCAACGCGCGTTGCAACATGAAGACATGCAACCCGTTCGCCAGGCATTGGCCATGCTTCTGGAAAACCAAAACCCTTACCCAGCCATGGTATTGGATTGGGACTGGAATATCCTGATGGTCAACCAAGCCCAACAGAACCTGGCAATGGCCGTTCATCGCCTACAGCCGGACTTCCTGGACTCGACTAACCTCATGGAATTGATGTTTCACCCCAAGGGGTATCGGCCGTTTATCCGCAACTGGCAACCAGTTGCTCAACACCTGTACAGCCGGTTATTAACAGAACGGCGGCGCTTCACGGACCGCCAGTCAGACTTATTGAGTCGGCTCCATGCGATCCCGGACTTTCCATCACACTGGGCGGTAACAGAAACACAACATCAGCAGCCCATGCTAACAGTCGAACTTGCTATTGCGGACCAGAGCCTGTCGCTCTTTTCAACACTCACCAGCTTTGGAACCCCGATCGACATCACCCTGCAGGAACTGACTATCGAACAATATTTCCCGTCGGATGAACGCACCCGGCTGTTTTTTGAACAACTTAACGCGGCTCACCCCACACCACGGCGTTCGTGAATGGCAAATAAATTGCGGTCGTTGCGTTGGTTGGTTACATTGGCGACAAACTCAAACAAAAGGAAAACCCGATGAAAAAAATGAATCTCGATATGTGGATTTACCTCTCCGCAACGCTACTCGCTGTGGGCGTGTTTTTACCGTTAACCACGATGGCGGTTATCGGTGACGTCAGTTACAACCGCATTGCGGAGCTGGAGTCTTATATCGTCATTTTATTCGCTGTATCGGCACCGGTTTTTATTTTTATCAAACAACCTAAGTTTGTTCTGGCCTCGGCGGCTGGCGTTTGGATCACCCTACTGCTGCCCGCGTTGAAGAGTCTGTTTAAATCGACCGATACCAGCACACTGGGCAAATTGTCTGCCAAAGCCTCTGGCGCCATGCAAGACTTTGCCGCCGATTTATTCTTGAACGTTTTTGAATTCAGCTGGGGCGGTTACCTGTTCCTGCTGGGGCTTATTGTATTTACCGTGGCGTGCGTGTTGCGCGGCATGAAGAAGAAGTAAGCCGTAACCCAAGCAAGGAGGCCCATGAAAACTTTTGAACACTACCGAGATGAAGCAGAAGACTGGTCATTAAAAGGATGGGACTTCAGTGATTTAAAGGCGCGCTGGCATGAGTCAGCGCCACACTGGGACTATCGCACGTTGGTAATTGACTTGTTGAACCAGGCAAATGTGGTTTTGGACATGGGCACCGGCGGCGGGGAATTTCTGGCTTCCCTGCCGAATCTGCCGAAAGACGTTTCCGCAACCGAAGCTTGGCCGCCCAACGTTACCGTCGCAAGAGACCGGCTTACACCATTGGGCATTGACGTCAGCCAAATTCAGGATGACGATCGACTACCCTACCCGGATAACCGATTCGACCTGGTCATCAACCGGCATGAATCGTTCGACCCCGCCGAAGTTTTTCGGGTATTAAAACCAGGTGGTACGTTCATTACCCAACAGGTTGGTGCGCGTGACAACCGCGAAATCAACGACCGGTTAATGGATACACCGCAGCTAAGCTTTGAACCTTGGGAAGCCGACCACGCAGGGGCTTTGCTGGAGAAAGCGGGGTTTGTGGTGACGCGCCGCGAAGAGGATTTTCCCACAACCCGATTTCTGGACATCGGCGCACTCATGCTGTACCTGAAAGCCATTCCCTGGCAAATACCAGATTTCAGCATTGCCTCGTACGAAAAAGCACTAGTAGAACTTCACCATCACATTGAACAAACCGGCGGCTTTAACACCAAAGCACACCGGTTTTTGTTAGTCGTCAAAAAAGGGCTGTAAGCAGCCCTATCTACGCTCATAGTGCATCGCCACCGCGCCACACGTTAACGGTTTTGCAGAAATCAACCGCAGCTGCCGAGTACTTGGCAGCCCGGCTTGAAATAACGTAGGACCATGACCGGCGATTCTGGGGTGGACCAGAAACACATATTCATCGATTAAATCCAAATGATCCAACTCGGTGGCCAACTGCCCGCTGCCAACGAGTATGCCGTCAGGCGTTGTTTCTTTCAGCTTTTGAATCTCAGAGACCAAGTCGCCCTGTATAAGCTGAGTATTCGTCCACGGGAAATCTGTCCTCGTGGACGAGACAACATACTTGGGTTTTGCCTCCAATTGCGCTGCCCACTCCATGATAGCGGGCGGCGCTTCGACTTCACCACGTGCCACCAACGGCCAGTAGCTTTCCATCATTTCGTAGGTCACACGCCCCCACAACATAGCCCCATTCTTGTTCATCAGTTCCGTGAAGAACGCATGGGTTTCTTCGTCTGCTATGCCTTCCCGGTGATCAATACAACCGTCAAGTGTGACATTAATACTGAACGTTAATAGCCCCATGACAGTTGGCTCCCTTGCATTTCAGACTCTTGTTATAGGCGTGCATCGAAGGTGTTTACCACACAATCAATGTGTGAGATTAGGTGAGGCTTTCGCCAAGTGTCAACATTTCAGGAAATCTTGAGACCGGACTACACACGATTGTCGAACCGTGATTCTTTCATCCCAACTGAATAAGACCTCATGAGGTATAGATAACCCATTATTTTACCGTTGTCTTAATGCTTTACTTTTAATATGTCGAATAAAATATTTTAGGAAAGAGTTTTTTTTAAATTTCCGGTTCCTGTTGAGTGGTGCAATGAATCCCCCCACCACCGGCGGCAATAGCATCAATATTGAGCTGTACGACGTCACGCCCTGGAAACGCTTTCTGCAGTTCCTTTTTTGCCGCTGCGTCGGCTACCGGGTCGCCAAACTCAGGCGCTATCACAGCACCATTGCACACATAGAAATTAATGTAACCTGCTGCAAGGTCTTCACTATCAAACTTTTTGCGAACGGTTGCGGGTGCTTCCAGAACGACCACTTCGATTTTCCGACCGTTAGCATCGGTCGATTGGTTTAATATCTCCAGATGACGTTTTGTCACTTCGTGATCGAACGAATCCGGGAACGGGTCATAGCCCGCAATGACAACCCCAGGCCGAGCAAAACGCGCATAAAAATCTGTGTGACCATCGGTAATATCTTTGCCTTTAATACCGGGTAACCAGATGATCTTTTCCAACCCCAGCAATCGCTTTAATTCCTGTTCACATTGGCTTTTCGTGACACCTGGGTTGCGGTTTTTATTGAGTACACAGCTCTCGGTTATGATGGCCGTACCGTGACCATCTACTTCTATTCCGCCGCCCTCAAGCACCAAGTTGGTCTCAATAAGGGGCACACCCGATTGCTGGGCAACGAAGGCGGCCACCTTTGCGTCATTGCCAAAGGTTTGTTTCTTGCCCCACCCGTTGAAATTGAAATCTACCGCGGCTTTTTCACCATTCGCGGTGACGACAAACACGGGGCCTGTATCGCGCATCCACAAATCATCGAGCGGGCAACGGATCAGCTCAACCTTATCGCCCATCAACTGTCTCGCTAACGCCATATCCGCTTCGCGAACAAGCATGGAAACCGGCTCGTACTTGGCGATGGTCAATGCGATAGAAGCCAAATTGCGTTGAACAACCGGCAAGAGCTGCCTGCCCCAAATTTTTTGACTGGCGCCAAAGGCCATCCAGGTGCGCTTGTGTGGGTCGCTCTCATCTGGCATGAACCATGTTTTCTGATCGGTTGACATAGCAAACACCTCTTTCGGGACACTCAGCAGAGTGGTTGCGCCAAGCGCACTGAGGGTTTTAATGAAACCACGTCGGTTAATCATAGTTTTTTGACTTCTATAAGAAGAACAGTGTCATGCATTCCAAAGGATCGCCTTAGCGTTAAATTGCAAGGCCGATTATAGGGCCAGATAACCCGGGATGTAACCCAACAGAACCGCTTACATTCGGGCAAGTCGCATATCACCAATTGTGGCGTTTGTGCCACGGGATACGAAGGAAAATTCTGACTATTTCCCAACGACTGTACTCACCTTACTCAATGTAGTGGTTACGACAATAACGCTGAATTCCAGCAGAAAAGTTCGACACTTAGGAGTTAACCGTGTTTCGCCGTTAACTTTTACCTTTGTTTTTGTAAATTATGAAATTTATCAGCGCTATTATGATTTTTAATTATTTTTTATTTAAGTGAAATATTTGCAAGTAATACCGTCTTTCTATTTCCTATATTTTTTCTTCTAAAAATGCGGCTTTAGTCTAATTTGGAATACTTTAACGTTAATTCTTGCGTGCTGATTCACATATTTAACGTTAGAAATGTTTTGTCCATATCAAGTTCATTGGTATTAATTTATAAACCAGCCCGTGAAATTTAGTCGTATGTTCTATTTCGCATGGTGGAATTTAATTTCCAAAAACCTATGCGTATTGACCAAATTTTTGGTGAATAAAAGTTCAATGATTTCACTTAAAAATCATAACTTTCATTAACTACAAGAACGAGAAAATGACGATGAATAAAATACCAAAATTATTCAGCTTCACCGCGTTTGTTTCGATCTTCTCGACGTTTGCAATCGCTGAACCAGACCCAAACTTTCACATCTATCTCATGGTCGGCCAGTCAAACATGGAAGGAGCAGCAACAGTCGAAGCTCAAGATCGCGAGACCAACGCCAGAGTGATGGTTTTGCAAGACGAAGCCTGCACAGGGTTAGGTGCCTACGGCCAATGGCGTGTTGCATCGCCACCGTTAGTGCGTTGTTCTGGCAGATTAGGACCGGGTGATACCTTCGGTAAAATCATGGCCAATAACTCCGATTCCAATGTCACCATCGGTTTAGTCGGAGCGGCACACGGTGGCCAGAAAATAGAATACTTCTTAAAAAACTGTGGCGACTACAACGCCTGCCAGCCTTCATTCGGGACGACGCCTAATAATTTTTATGGCGGCTATCAGTGGCTGATCGACCTTGCTCGTAAGGCACAAGAACGAGGGGTTATCAAGGGCATTATTTTTCATCAGGGAGAAAGCAATACCGGTGATCCAGCGTGGCCTGGGCGAGTGAATCAGCTTGTCACCGATATTCGTCAGGATTTGGGCGTTGGAGACATTCCTTTTATTGCAGGCGAATTGCCCTATCCGGCTTGTTGCTCTAGCCACAATAGTTTAATCGCCCAATTGCCCTCGGTGATTTCAAATGCGCATGTTGTGAGTGCAGCAGGGTTAAATATTTACGATCAATATCACTTTGACTCGGCTGGTGTCCGTGAAATGGGTCAACGTTATGCAAACAAAATGTTGCAGTTGGTCGATACCGGTTCCGACAACTCTGGCGATACTGGGGCAAATACCATTACCGTTCGACTTAGCGGTGTTGTTGGTGACGAAGCTGTCAACCTTCAGGTCGGTGGCAACACCATTAAAGAGTGGACTGCGACAACCTATATGTCGGACTACACGATTAAAACAGATGCCACCGGTGAGATCCGTGTTGGTTTCTCGAACGATAATGGAACCCGTGATGTGCAGGTTGACTATATCGTCGTAAACGGTGTTGTTCGCCAAGCGGAAGATCAGGACGACAATACCGGCGTCTGGGCTAATGACGCTTGTGGCGGCGGCGCGTTATCAGAGTGGTTAAACTGTAATGGTTCAATAGGTTTCGGTGGCATCGATGGTAGCCGCAGCCTGACTGTTGAACTGGAAACGCTGGCTACCCAAAATCTTTTTGGTCCATTCACTGTGCATTCAGATTCCTCGGCATCAAATGGGCAGTATATCGAATGGACGAACAACGGCAGCCATCAGATTTTGAGCACTCCCTCGGATTCTGCCAGCGGACAAGTCGCCATTCGCTTTACTTTGACTCACACCACAAATGTTGAATTCGAAATAAAGACATCTATGGCCAATGGTTACGATGATTCATTCTATTACCAATTGGATTCCGGCGATTGGGTGACTCAGAATAACCAAGCCACCAATGGATGGGGCACTCTATCGCTCGATCCTTTTGTTAACTTGAATGCCGGTAACCACGTCTTAAAAATTTTACGCCGTGAAGACGGTGCAAAACTGGACAACATAACCCTCAGTGCAGTCGTCGGCAACATTGCCTTAGCCGACAATGACGATGGCGGCAATGGTGGTAATGACGGTGGTAATGGCGATTACGAAGTACCCGAAGACAACTTCGCAGAGAATGGTGGTGCTGAAGGCAGTTTACAGAACTGGTCTTCTAATGCGGGGAATATCAGCCTGAGTAACGCTCAAAGCCACAGTGGTTCATCCAGCGTATTGATTACCGGCCGTACATCAGGTTGGCATGGAATTACATTTAACGCAGGCTCATTGATCAACGGTAACGAGTACGATGTTGCGGTATGGGTAAGGTTGACCGATGGATCACCCGATACGCCAATAACGTTAACCGCAAAACGCCAAGATGATAATGACAGTTCCACCTACAATGAGTTTGAACAGGTTGCGACGGCAACAGCCTCGGCTAACCGTTGGACTCTGCTACAGGGTTTTTATACTCAAAGCGGCACACCATTTGAGCATTTCATCATTGAATCCGAAAACGATACCGTCAGTTTCTACGCCGATGATTTTTCCATAGGCGGTGAAACGTCAGACAACGGCAACGGTAATGGCTCTGGCAATAACAAATACGTGGGCAACATTACCACTCGTGGTGCAGTAAGGTCTGACTTTATCCAATACTGGGATCAGATTACGCCAGAAAACGAAGGCAAGTGGGGTTCGGTTGAACGCCAACGCGATGTGTATAACTGGAGCGGCGTTGATGCGGTGTACAACTACGCCAAGCAAAACAACATTCCGTTTAAACAGCACACCTTTGTTTGGGGCAGCCAATACCCAACGTGGATCGACAACTTGAGCCCATCCGAGCAAGCCGCTGAAATCGAAGAATGGATCCGCGACTTCTGTACGCGCTACCCGGATGTCGACCAAATTGACGTCGTCAATGAAGCAACGCCTGGTCATGCCCCAGCGGGCTATGCGCAACGAGCCTTTGGTAACGACTGGGTGATCAGGTCTTTCCAGTTGGCTCGCCAGTATTGCCCGAACGCAGAACTGATTCTGAACGATTACAACGTACTGAGCTGGAATACGGATGAGTTCATTGCAATGGCAAGACCCGCCGTAAATGCAGGCGTTGTTGATGCCATTGGTCTGCAGGCGCATGGCTTGGCCGACCGTCCGTTCTCAGATGTGTCTAATAAGCTGGACCGCATCGCGGCACTGGGTTTGCCGATTTACATCTCAGAATACGACATTGAAAAGACCAACGATCAAGAGCAGCTGAACGTCATGAAGTCTCAGTTCCCCTTGTTCTACAATCACCCATCGGTGAAAGGCATTACGTTGTGGGGCTATGTGGTTGGTACAACCTGGCGAGACGGAACTGGCTTAATTCACAGCAACGGTAACCCACGCCCAGCCATGACCTGGTTGATGAACTACCTGGAGGAACAGCGTGGCGGAAACAATGGTGGTGGCGGCGGCAACGGCGGCGGTAACCAAGTTTGTGACCTGAAAACCAACTATAACTGGACCTCAACAGGCCCATTAATTTCACCTCACAGTACCAATTGGGCGTCGATCAAAGATCCGACGGTTGTTAAATATGACAACAAATACCACGTATTTGCCACGGTATTTGATAAATCCAGAGATACCTGGGGAGGCGTGTACCTCAATTTCAACGACTTCAACCAGGCTGGGTCTGCCGCGCAGGTGGATATGAGCACGACACGAGCAGGCAACACCGTCGCGCCGGAAGTGTTCTACTTCGAGCCTCATAAAAAGTGGTACATGATTTACCAGTGGGGCGCGAAATACTCCACAAACACAGATATCAGTAACCCTGCCGGATGGACAACACCGCAACCTTTATTGAGTGGTGGCCCCAGCAACGGTATTGACTATTGGGTTATCTGTGATGACAACAATTGCCACCTCTTCTTCTCTGGAGATGACGGTAATTTGTATCGCTCGAAAGTTTCAATAGGTAACTTCCCGAACTTCAGCGGTTATGAAATTGTCATGTCGGACGAAGTCGGCAAACTGTTCGAAGCCTCGAATGTTTACAAAGTGGAAGGCACCAACAAATACTTGTTGTTGGTAGAAGCCTATGGCCCTCGCTATTTCCGGTCTTGGACATCGACCAGTTTGGACGGCCCTTGGACGCCATTAGCGGATACCCAGTCGAATCCTTTCGCTGGCGCGGCTAACGTTTCATTCCCAGGAGGTAAATGGACTGACGATATCAGCCACGGTGAGATGATCCGTTCAGGATACGATCAAACCCTAACGATTAATGCCTGCAATATGCAGTATTTGTATCAGGGTGTGGATCCTAATTCTGGTGTGTCGAACTACAATCACTTACCTTACAAGATTGGTTTGATAAGCGCTCAATAGCGTAAAAGAAGGCAGGTTAAGTAGAGTACTTAACCTGCCTATTCCGCATTGCGCTCCATTGCTAACGGTTTGGTTTTTTTTAATGCGTTTAATTCAAATTGCATATCAAGCAGCCACGGAATTCCTTTAAAACTTTAAAGGTACGCTCGCTACACGTTTGCTCGAAACATAACCTCGCTCATCGAAAACAATGAGCAGAAAACCACCCCTTAACCTCAAGCACGATACACACTGCAATTAAAACAGCCAGGGTTTGCATTGTGAATGTGCAGATACGCCACTTGGCTATTATCCAGCAACTTTCTGATACTGGCTTGCAACGCCGCTCCTTGCACTATTTCGGCATGAACCATGTAATGTTGATTGTTGTAGGCTCTTACGGATAGCACCCTTTCCCGTAATATCTCCGGGATTTCATTAACACCGGGTTGCGCTGTTTCTGCATGCTCCCGTACAAAAATCGGCCCTGAGGCTCGGTATGGGGAGGCGACATCGTGATGAGAAAACGGCAGTACCAAGACGCGCTCACCGACGTTAGCTTCAACGAGCGATACCCGGCAGGGGTAACCCGGGTTGGCATCCGCCAGGATCCATGTCGCGTTATGGCTTTTCAATTCCTGTTCGGTTGCGTTAACAAGGCCAGCAAAAATGTGTTTTTCGAGCGGTTTAATGATGAAGGCTGTCATGGCGGTGAACCCCGTAGGTCTTAAAACCGACATTTTAGAGGTTCGTTGGATAGATCATCGCCATATTCGGAACTGGTGCTGGAGGTTGCTGTGACTGGGATGTGGAGGTGATAGTTTTACTCAGGTAGGTTTTATCACAGTCGCTTGTTATGAATCAGTGGACGAAATAACCTCTACTTTCAAGAAACTCACAGTACAACTTAACTTGGACGGTATCGGCCTCACCAAAACTCTCGATACTTGCCTCGATAAATCTCAAATGCATTTGAGCCTCCACGACTTTTAATGCATTTTCCGCCGCTATAAAATCTACACCGATAGCACTTTCGTTTAAATCTGATAATTTCTCTATAGCATGACCGGCTGCTTCAAAGTTCACCTTAGACTCAAACCATTCGCGACTTTCTTCTAACTCACCACAATATTTACTAGCCAATACCGTACTAGAGAGAAAAAATAATAATGTAACACTTACTAATTTATTCATAGATTCAATTTGTTTCAAAGGCATGGCGTACTGTCGTGAATCAGACGTACGCCACGGTTCGGTTTTCGCCGATAGGACAACCTTGGTTTATTAGAATTTAAATCATGGTTGAACAAACTCAAGATAGAATCCAGGATCGCTCTTAGACCTAAATTTATCCACTTCAATTTGCTGTTCAGCAGAAAGCAAACTTACAATTTTGCTTTTAGGAAGTATAGTCAGTGGAGAGATACAGACAGGCCTTGATCGATTTACACCCATTTTCTCGAATGCAATCCTGGCTTCAAAGATGTCGAAATCCAAGTCACTAACTGTTACTATTTCATTATTCACGTAGTTCTTTGAAGTGCCTGTCAAAAATAGCCTTGCTGCCCATAAGTCACTTTTTATAAATTCAGGAGTCAAGAAGTAATCTTCTATTAACGAACCTGTTTCCTTAGAATAAGGAATAAATGAAGCAAAGCTTTCATGCATTACTGTTTCGCCACTCTTCATTCTGTAGTGAAGAACCGCCATGTTTGCCTTATCACAAATGTCTCGGACGACATTATTTGACCTCATTACAAGTACAATAGATCTCGAGTCGTCAAACATACGTTCGATTGCAGGATAAAAACTTGTATCTGGTTGGTCAATTCTATAAAACGACGAACATGAACTCAGAATTATCAATGAGGCAAAGTATAGAAATAGAACTCTAAGTTTCAATTTACACCTCGAACATTTTAAGATTTTAACGATTTGCATACCGGCCCATAATGACCGACAGTGAATTACATGCCTTAAGCACAGCCCGAGCTGTTTGTTGCTGTTGCTGTTACTTTTTACTTTTTACTTTTTACTCAAAGTGAATCCTTGTTTCATTAGTTCAATTTCGCTTTCGTTTAAGCAATACCTAAATGTACCAATATTTTCAAGAAACTGCCTTTCAGGAAGTGCCTTGCCTAACTTAGGCCAAATGCTCTTTTCGTAGGCAATTGACTCGTAGAAGCCCATCAAAGTTGCCTGGTGAGGACCAGAAATATCAGAAGAGCTAGTTTTAGAAATACACTAATTCGCATACTCGCTAACTCTAAGTGCTTCGTTATAGTCTTCATTTACGATCGAAGACTTAAACATGAAGAACAAGGTAAACCATAAATCGTATGGATTCTCAGCCACTTCAATATCGCTCTTCAAAGCTGGAAACATCTCGATAGCTTTAGCTCTCCATGCGCTCATGCGATCTCCTTAAAGCAACGTTTTCGTTTTTGAGCGAGCGCTAGCGAGCCCAGTACCCTCCTCGACAGAGCGGTTTCGGTTACGTCCAACACCTGGTTGTTAGGTTGTAGACTACCAATAATCTTCACTGTTCTTCTGCTTGCCGCGTGGTTTCTTTCGAATCGGAAAAGGCATTTACAAGCACTGCCTTCATTTTGCTTTCTACAGTGGTTTTTTGCGATACATTTCTACAATACATGATAGTAATTAACGGCCCAAAGAATGGGATGAAGATAGTCACAACGTACCAGAAGATGCGCTTATAAATAGAATCAAGATTCGCCCTCTGAGCGACAAACAAAGCAAAAATAACTAAGCCAAGTGAAATTATCGTTAGAATTAAAGAATCCATTTATTCCCCTATTGCAAACCTAACGTCTTTGTACACGGGCGAAAAACAAACGCCAGTGAGTTTTGAGTCCAATGCCCGGAACGGGCAGCGTGCTATAGTTTGGTATACGGTTTATTCTCCGAAAAACTCAGATATTTAATCGTCGTCACAACCAAGATATTCGGCAATTTCACTAATTTCGCTTTTTAACTCAATACCTTCAAGGGCTACAACGTCTGCTGAAAAGCTAAGCTTATATGTAAGCTTTGCATCTTCAAGCAACGCAGAAAGATGACCAGTATCCTTCGTGAGAAAAGCAAGATCGTATCCATCTTTACCGAATTTTAATGCAATGTCAGAAGGATACATGTCACCCATAAAGTCCTTTACTGACTGCCTAATATCTTCAGAAGCATCAATGTTCACTAAGTAATGAAACAATGTCATTTTGTAGGATCAACCAGTCTCTTTTAACAACGCTCACATAAATGGCGCGACGTAAGGAGCGTCCAGTGACCGAAGGGAGCAGATTTGATGTGATTGTTATACATTTTCGAAACCTTGATTTTGAATGGAAAATCCAGGTGGCTCTTTTTCTCCACCATCGTAAATTTCAGCAGGTATTAGCGATTTTATGTTTTCCTCTTCTAGATCAGTGAAGTTTTTTAAAAAATATGCAACTTGACATAAATAATCAAATGCAACCTTTCTATATGAATCAAATACCGGCTTATCTTTAATTTGATTGAATCCTGAGTATGCATGCCTTATACAAAACGGGATACGTACATAGTTATGACTAAACATTAGCGCCACAATTTGATTTACCCATAACACCGGTACGGCACCAATTTGTGATGGCGTATAGACTTGAATGGGTAATAGCGCCGTTGAATTAAGGCAATAGTGAAATGCCTTGATTGCTGAACGAGCTTTCTTTGCACCTTCATTTTGCATTGATTCTTCCATATTTATGTATAACGTTTACACCAGCGGTTGAATTGCGCAGCAAAATTTAATCCACTGCGCGTACTTGTTATGAATTGTCAGCTAGGTACTCTCTGGTAGCTATAACCCAATAACTTCCAAGAGCCGTCTTCTAAACTATACGTAATAGTTTCTGCTACTTTCACTTTTTCAAAAGTGGATATGAGAACTACCGCTAAAAAATAGCCAGTTATTCCTTGAGGGAGCTCGTCAACTCTAATTGCCCTAGCAAACTCCGTCATTAAACGGGCCCCAAACCTACTGCGGGCTATATCAACTTCAAGCTTCCAATCCTCTTTTCCAATTACACTTACTAAATGATCTGAGCTTTTTTGCCAACCTGGTAAGTCTATGCCTGAATCAAATTGCAGTAAAAAAGCATTGACCTCCTTTAATACCGCTTCTAGCTCCTCTGGGTTTGGCGCAGTGGATTCTATCTGAACCTGATCAGTAGAGTTCGGGATAGTAACCATCTCGGCTCCAGAGAATCCAAGGGAGCTTAACAGGAAGGCAAATAAAATTTTGGGAAGACTCTTCAATTACAACTCCAATAACTCATAACGCTGCAATAACCGAGCGGAGCATTGCGTGGTAAAGTGAGCGAAGCGAACCACGCAATGCGGAGTCCGGTTGATTGCTTTGTTAAAGCTTAAGCTTCTTTCTATTGGCATCTATTTTTTCTAGTTCCTCAGCATCAAAATTACTGGTTTTCCAGCGAGACATCTTGGAGAGTGCACTTTGCTTGTACTCGTCATTTCCAGATCCATATTCAATGAACTGGGTTATGTAAGATTCATAGTTCGAGAACGAATCCATCTTCGGAAGTAACTCTGATCCGAGTAAAACGACTACATCTTGCATAGATTCGTCAGCAAGCTCATACGTTGACATATCCCAACTATCTATACAATCACCAACACTGTATGAAGCCACATTGGCATCAGCAACTGGCATTACATTGTAGTGCACTCGAACTGATTCCTTTCCCGAAAATCCATTCGCATCTATCCATACTTGCTGGAAGAAACCGTTAACCTCTTTCGAAAAATTTCGTGTAGTTGATTTCACAAAACCTTTGCTTTTTAGGTACGGCCACAAAAAGCTTGTAGTAGCTGCCGTTACGGGATCTTTTGATCTTTTTCTCGTCATTACAGGCAAATGGCCTCGATTTCGAATGAGCTTTAACAGTGTGATATACGGAGCCAACTGCAAAAGACGGGTCCGTATATCACTATTTAAATGCTGACTGGCCAGATCTTGGCATTTAGTTTCTCGTTGATTGATTTGATCTCATTTTCCCGACAAGACTCTTCTTGAATATGCTCCAGATATAGATGCATATTCTCTAAAGCCTTTTCAGGCTGAGCATCGATATTGAGAATAATAGCCCGAGGCTTATGAAATCTCTTTACCCACTTGTGGCATATCTTAATTCCTTGGCCTCCAAATAGATTACTTATTTTATTTCCGGCGCCACTCAGCTGCCCGTCATTCTCTTTAAATTGCTCAGGCTCGAGCCAACGTATTTCCTCATCTATGCGCCATTGTATATGATTGGCTAGATTTTTAAGCTCCATCATCTCTTGAATCCAGGGAATAGCGATTTCATGTGCTTTCTCTAACAGCCCCTGAAAATCTTGCTCTAGCCATATATCGGTTCTCTCGCCTCCACAAGAAGGTCTCTCGAGATAGGAGCTATGCTCGAATACATTGATCGATTCTTCAAATGGAGAATTTACAATGACTCCATACTTGAAATAGTACGCATCATTCTCAAAATCATCTTCAGTCTTAAATAGACGAATGAAAAAATGAAGATCATCTCTCTTCAGAAACGCCTCTCCTTTAGTGCTATTCACCCTGAATCCTAAGGGCTTGAAGTATGAACTAAACTCTTTTCTCATAAGCAATTAACGCTTTTGTCAGTTGCGCTTTGGTTGTAGTGGAGTTTTGGAGTAAAATGGCGAAGCCATCCCAAAATGGAGCGAAGACCAACCTCAACTGGACAAACTTGTTATGTGAATTAGACATCTGGTTCATTTGAAATTGGCCCCTCTACCGCAAGCGAAAAGTTAACGCCAAATTCTTGATTCAACTTTGCTAATATTTCATCGACTAGTGAAGTAAATCGCTCCCAGCTTATAAACCCTTCTTCAAAGGTGAAATAATAGTTGTTGTCAGTATTCACGTACAGCCCCCAAACGGTTCCCTCAATTTCAACTTGACCTTCACGTTGCCCATAATTAAGAACCTTTCCATTCAAATGGTCCGGTATGAACAAAGCAAGGTCTCCTTTGGAAGTGAGATCAATATTTTCTGATTCGAACAATACTATTTTCATGGTTTCACATAACAGTTTCTTATGCCGCTACAGCGTTTTTTTCCGGCGCCGCATAGTCAGAATTAATTTCTAGCCATATTCGGCTCAATGTCAGTCATATTCGGCGGTGCAAGCGTTATTGTCAATCTGATTACCCTATAAGACCGCACAGGCGGTTTTTAATGAATTACTCGTGCGCCTGAAACGCCCTATTCATGGGGGTTAGTCTAAAACACTGATTATTAATATTTCGATATTGCCGGTGTTTTGCGGCTCGCGCTTAAATATTCAGACAATATCCAGGAAATGCGGCGCAAAGGCTTATTAGTGCGATTGTGGTGTTTTTAACGTGACTGGGCGAATGGTATGGTTAGGCGATGTTGGGCTAAACACAAAAAGCTCAGGAAAAGGTA
>JBNKNI010000060.1:0-18992 GCA_050293765.1 Reinekea sp. | reverse complement strand
AACGGTCGCTTGAGCGTGCGTCCCTGCACGCGCGGCGCTTCCAAGGGCATCCATGCCCTTGAATCCGTTGCGACGTGCCAATTAATTCAGCCAAAGCAGATGCGACGGAGCGGTTATTTACGCCGATATTGGCAATGGCTCTAAATTGGTTTGTCAAAAGAAGGGGTAACAGAAGGGCGCTTAAAAAAATCACCATTAAGGCCTGCCTGCTTGGAAAGAAGAAACCTCTAAATATTTTTTGTTCAGAGCCAGTTCAAAACGTTGCACCGGTTTTGCCCTAAACGGAAAGAATCTCCCAACAAAACCACAAACACAAAAACCAGCAAATACCGCAGTGACAAGCGTAAAAAGGCTGTGTTAACAGCCTTTCGTTTCACGCGTGCGTACGCAATTCTATCTCTGGCTTTGCCGGAACTCTCGTGGGCTTTCGCCCAAGTTCTTTTTAAATACCCGGGAAAAGTACAGGGCATCCTGGTAACCCAGGTACTGGGCGACTTGGTTAATGGCCAGGTCGGAGGTAATCAACAGCTGGCGTGCCAGGGCAATGCGTTGGTCTTCAATCCATTGCCGCACAGATACTTCTTTTTGCTTTTTAAACAGGTGTGAAAAGCGCGACGGCGACATACAGGCGACGCGGGCCAGTTCGTCGATTGACAGTTCACTGGCGATGTTTTCATGAATAAATAAGCAAGCGCGTTGAATGCGCGGGTCTACGGGGCTGGTGGGTTTGGAGTCATCGAATTCACGACAGCGGATTAAGATCTGTTCGAGCAGGTTGAGGCTGAGTTCTTCAGATAACATTGAGTCCTGTTTGTTGATCTGATCAATTTCCTGAAACAGATGATCAATCATGTCGACCTCGCGTTCACCGTGGTGTTTTTTTAAAGATAAAAAGCCAACCCCGCAGGATTTTTCTGTCCAGTCCAACCATTCGCTCCACATGGCGCGCGGGCGGAAGTAAATCCAACGGTGGTACCAGTTATGCAGGTCGGGGTGGCGGCCGTAGTCATGCACGGCAGAGGTGGGGATGATCATCATGTCACCCTTGGTCACCTTGCGTTCGTGCGGGGTGCCGGGAAACACCAGGCCACCGCCAGAGACGGTTAAGTTGAGAATATAGCCTTTCAGGCCTTTGGGTCGGTCAATCCAAAAATCCAGTTCGCCGCCTTTGACAATGGGCGTAATGCCCGCGACCAGGTGAGCGTTAAAGGGATAGCCGGGTTTCAGTGGGTCTGTGTTTGGCATCAATTGGGTCATCTTTCGCTGCCTTTTTTCTTATTTGTAGCCAATATATCCATAAAAAATGCATTTGTCTTGTATGGGGGGCGGCCCGGGTTTACTCCCCAAAACAGCCGTAGAGCCTTGAAAAACAAGGCTCTTTTCGTCTGTTTCAGGCGGTTTTAAGGTGTTCGGCATCGGCAATTTGCCCGGAAAGTCGATATAAACAGCACGATTTTCTATAACGAATTTATCCATGCACCGGCACAGTAGTTAGCAAAGATTCTGTGATAAGGAAAAACCTATGTCGTCCTATGTGGCCGGGCTTGATTTCGGCAGTGACTCTGTACGGTGGTTGGTGGTTAATGCCAACACCGGAGAAGAAATCGGTTCTGAAGTTGCGTACTACGAACGCTGGATGCAGGGGGCTTACTGCAACGCAGCTGAGCAACAGTACCGGCAGCATCCGAATGATATTTTGGCCGCGATGACCCAAGCTGGCCAAGCACTGCGCGCTAAATTGGGCGATGCGGTGTTTCGCAATATCCGCGCGATAGGCGTGGACACCACCGGGTCAACACCGATTGCGATCGACAAATACGGTACGGCGCTGAGTTTGCGAGAAGAGTTTGAACACGATCCCGACGCCATGTTTGTGTTGTGGAAAGACCACACCGCCATCGAAGAAGCCGAAGAAATTACTCGCGTGGCCAAGCAAGGTGGCGTGGATTACACCCGTTATGTGGGCGGCAGCTATTCGTCGGAATGGTATTGGGCGAAGCTGCTGCGCGTGTTGCGGAAAAACGCCAAAGTCAGCCAGGCGATGCACAGTTTTGTTGAAATGTGCGATTGGATTCCGGCAGTTCTCAGCGGCACAACCGCGCCGAAAAGCCTGAAACGCTCGCGCTGTGCCAGTGGCCATAAAATTTTGTGGCACGACAGCTGGGGTGGCTTACCACCGCGCAAATTCTTTTCCCAGTTTCATCCGCAAATGTCGAATGTGCGGGATAATGTCGGGGATCAGTCCTACACCAGCGATGTAGCCGCAGGTGTGGTCACCGGCGAATGGCAGGAAAAGCTCGGCCTGTCGGACAACGTGATTGTGGCGGTGGGTGCGTTCGATTGCCATCTCGGTGCCGTGGGCGCCGGTGCGAACATCAATGAATTGGTGAAAGTCATTGGTACCAGTACCTGCGACATCATCACCGCAGAGTATCAGGACATAGGTGACCGCTGCGTGGCAGGCATTTGCGGGCAGGTCGACGGGTCTGTGGTGCCGGGTAAAGTCGGCCTCGAAGCAGGGCAGTCTGCGTTCGGCGACTTCTACGCCTGGTTTAAGAATATAGTGGCGTGGCCGCTTACCTTGACGGATTTGAATGAAGCGCAACAGCAACAGGCTGCGGATGCTATTTTGCCGAAACTGGGCGAACAGTTACGGCATTACCAGCCCACTTTTAAAGCGCCTCTGGCGTTGGATTGGATTAACGGCCGACGCACACCGGACGCAAACCAGCGGTTAACGTCGTCCATTTTCGGTTTGAATCTGGGCAGCACCATAGACGATTTATTCCACGCGGTCGTGGAGTCTACGGCCTTTGGTGCGCAAGCCATTAATGAATGCTTTGAACAACAGGGCGTGGCGATCAACAAAGTGATTGCCATTGGCGGGATATCGCGCAAGTCCGACGCCATTATGCAGATCTGTGCGGACGTGTTTAACAAGCCCATTGAAGTAAAAGCGTCGGATCAATGTTGTGCACTGGGTGCGGCGATTTGCGGTGCCGTGGCAGCCGATCTGTATCCGTCGATGGAAGCCGCCATGACCGCGC
The DNA here is from genome assembly GCA_050293765.1 of Reinekea sp. Lineage (GTDB taxonomy): Bacteria > Pseudomonadota > Gammaproteobacteria > Pseudomonadales > Natronospirillaceae > Reinekea. Next base: position 15,945 of record JBNKNI010000060.1, on the reverse strand, counting down.
TCAGCAGCCGAACCGAGCGGGTTTTTGAACCCCGCAGCGAGTACGTCGGTGTGTACCGGTTGCGGTATCAGCAATACCTGCAACACGCATCGTATGTTGAAAGCCGCGTAAAAAATTGAGGCAACCGGTGATGACGTTAGCGCAACTGAAAGAACAGGTGTTCTGCGCCAATCTGGCGTTAGTTGAACACGGGCTGGTGACCTTTACCTGGGGAAATGTCAGCGGTATCGACCGCGAGCTGGGTGTGTTTGTGATCAAACCCAGTGGTGTCCCTTATGAGACCATGCGCGCGAGTGACATGGTCGTGGTGGATTTGAAGGGTCAGGTGATCGACAGTCAATACAAACCCTCGTCGGATACACCGACGCATCTGGCACTGTATCAGGCGTACCCGGATATTGGCGGAATTGTCCATACCCATTCCACGAATGCGACAGCCTGGGCGCAAGCCGGTAAAGCTATTCCGGCGTTGGGTACCACGCACGCCGATTATTTTTATGGCGACATTCCGTGTGCCCGCGCGTTGACCGACGCTGAAATCAATGGCGATTATGAGCGAAACACCGGGTTGGTGATGATCGAAACCCTTGGTGAAATTCCGCCGTTGTCGATCCCCGGCATGCTGGTAAAAGAGCACGCGCCTTTTGCCTGGGGTAGCGATGCGGATAACGCGGTGCACAATGCGGTGGTTATTGAAGAAGTGGCCAACATGGCGTTGAAAACCCTGTTGATTAACCCGGACGTGGCCCGGCTCAACAGCGCGCTACTCAATAAACACTATCTGCGTAAACACGGCAAAAATGCCTATTACGGTCAAAAATAACTGACCAGATACCATGAAGGACAGTCCGTTGAATCAACTTGAGCAATTAAAACAATTTTCGACCGTCGTCGCTGATACCGGCGACGTCACTCAAATCCGAGACTTCAAACCGACCGATGTCACCACCAATCCGTCTTTGATTTTAAAAGCGGCACAGTCTGGGGAAACACAAACCCGCATGGCCGCTTGTGTGGCGGCAGCGAAAGCGCAAAACCCAGAGGATTGGCAAGACGATGCGATCGACCGTATCGCGGTAGATTTCGGCGTGTCTCTGAGCCAACTGGTGCCGGGTTACGTGTCGACCGAGGTAAATGCTCGTTTGTCGTTCGATGCGGATGCGATGGTCCGCAATGGCGAAAAATTGATGCGGTATTATCAAGAGCAAGGCGTCAGCCCGGAACGTATTCTGATTAAAGTCGCAGCCACGTACGAAGGTATTGAAGCGGCGCGCCGTTTGGAAGCGATGGGTTATAAATGCAACGTGACCTTGGTGTTCCACCGCATACAGGCCGTTGCGGCGGCACGAGTGGGCGCGTTTTTAATTTCGCCCTTTGTTGGCCGTATTCAGGATTGGTACAAAAAGCAAGGTGACTTACCGGCAGACCCAGCGCTGGACCCAGGCGTGCAATCGGTTAAGGGCATTTATCAGTATTTTAAACAGCACCAGTTAAAAACCGTGGTGATGGCCGCGAGTTTTCGCTCGACAGATCAGGTGTTGCAATTGGCCGGTTGCGACCGTTTGACCATCAGCCCGGCGTTACTTGCGCAGTTGGCACAAAGCGATGCGACGGTGAACAAATTGATGACTGAGCAGGTTGTACAAAGCTTTGTTGATGACGATATCGATGTCTCTGAAGCGGCGTTTCGCTGGGCGCTGAATGATGATCCGATGAGCAGTGAAAAACTGGCTGAAGGCATTCGGTTGTTTTATCAGGACCATCAACGCTTGCGGGAGTTGATCGAAACCCTGTAAAAGGGCTGAGGTGATCAGGACGATAAATGACCGAGTGAACGGAGTCGACGCGACAGCGCGTCGACGCCGATATTCAACAACGCCGCAATGGCAATGAGAAACGCTGCTCGGTCGTAGCGAATGTCTTCAAAGGCCGAGTCGATGTAAAAGCCCAGACTGGTCACACCGAGAATGCCGAGAATTGCGGACTCTCTCATAATCACTTCCCAGCGATACAACAACAGCGACAGAAAGTGTGAATACAATCGTGGCGTGAGTTCATAGCCAAACAGGTTGAGCCCTTGTGGCGCGTCCGGTCGTAATTTAAGCGTTTCACTTTGCTTCGCCAGCAGGTAACCGATGAGCCCACCATTGTGCAGGCTTAACGCGGTGATGGCCGGTAACATGGACGGGCCCAACAATAAAAGCAGCACAAACGCCAGCACCATTTCTGGCGTTGAACGCAAAATCAACAGCACCAAATGTCCCAAGCGGTAGCCGGTGGCCGAAAACAGTTTCGGGCTGGCAAAACCATACATCAGCAAGGCCAATGCGCCACTGCCGACTAACGCGATTTGTGACAGAACCAATGTGTTGACGGTGGCGGGCAAAGCAACGGAAAACAGTTGATGCTGATACCAGGCCGCGGCGGCTGACCAATCGCCTGCGCGTAACGCTTGTGGCCAGATATCCTGACTGAGGAATGTCCACAGGCTGGCGTGGGTCGACGGCGAGTCGGGCATCAGCAGAATCGCAGCAACCAGATACACCAGCAGCAGGCGTTGTTGCATCCACCAACGGATGCTGGCAATAAGCAGGTAAAAGACCATCAACAATAAAGCCGACTCGCCGTAGTTCCCTTGGCTGAAGGCTGTTTCCAGGTAAAACCCCAGCGTGGGTAAACCGATAAAACCTAAAATGGTGCTGGAGCGCAACGCACATTCGAAGCGATACCGGGTGTAGCTGACCAATGCAGGCCAAGACTGCGGCACCCATGTGTACGCGGCCAGACTGATGCGATCGGCATGCACCGAGGTACTGTGGCGACTAGCGGTGGATTGCTGCTCAAAAATTTCCGCGTACATTTTGCCGAACGTTCCGGCAAACGGAACCAGAATGGCCAGCAGCCCAGTGGTGGCGGACAACCCGAAGACCTGCATAAACAGCAGACCCCAGAACAGTTCGTGAACGGCACGTGTGGCGGCACACAACCAGCGGATGATGCGCCAATGGAAAAAGATCGCCGCCAGCAGACCAATGAGCGCGGCACCGGCCACCGCCAGCAACGCAAAGGCAACAGTTTGCCCGAGTGCCGGTAACAGGTAACGAAACACTTGTATGTCTGGGTGAATAAACCCCAGTGCCATTCGTTTCAATTCAAACCAGGGTTCTACTGCAAAAATTTCCAGATCGGCTAACGGCAAACACAGTATCGCCAGCGCGACAAGGCCAAAGGTTAACCGGGTATAACGTTGACCACTATTGGTCATAGAGTGCGGCCAGATCCGCATCGGATACCTGCGATGCCGGATGATCAAAATAAATCGCGCCCTGTTTTAAACCGATGATCCGATCAAACAGAGTCACCGCGAGAGACACATCGTGCAGGGTCACCACAACGGTGGTGTGCTTATCCAGAACCTGGCGCAGAATGGTTTCACTTTGCACTGGGTCCAAACTGGATACCGGTTCGTCGCCCAGAAAAACCGGACACTGCCGGTACAACGCGCGACCGATCGCGACCCGTTGGCGTTGTCCGCCGGATAGTCGGTCCACACTGTGGCGCAGTTTATCGCCGATACCCAAACGGTTGGCGATGTCCGCCACTTCTGCCCGGGGCTTGGCAAAGGGGCGTGCAAGATTCAGCAGGTTATACAATGAGGAATGTTGTTCAAGCTGGCCCATATAGATGTTGTGATACACCGACAGAATATCGACCAGCGCATCGGCCTGAGGGCACAAGGCCACGTGTGCGCGCTGTTGTTGAAACAGCGTATTGAGCAAACTCGTTTTTCCGGCACCGGAGGGACCCACTATCGCAATTTTTTCACCATCGTGAATGGTCAGCGAAATGTCGTTGAGTACCTGATGTACGCCGAGCGTCAGTGACGCCCGGTGCAGGGAAAAACGCGGGGCTGCTGCGTTCATCAGTCGAGCAGGCCGATGGCTTGCGCCGTTTTTTCAATGGGCAGGTAGTCGGCGTTGCTGGCCGGCACAAAAGAGGCACGAGGGAAACTGGCCAGTAAGTCTGGGTCGGTCATGTTCAACAACGCACGTTGAACTTTCTCAATGGTGCCGTCACCAAAGCTGGTGTTTAAATCGCCGCGTACGGTCCATTGGTAATCCGGGTAGGTCGGTGTGCTCCAGATAACGCTGATCTTGCTTGGGTCGATATGGCCCGCCGCCAGTTCATTTTCCCAAACCTTATAATTTACCGCGCCCACCTGATACGCGCCGGCTTGTACCTGTGCAATGGTTTGGCTGTGATCGTCGGCAAAACCGACGCGTCGGAAAGTATCTTCCGGTGCCGCGTTGAAAAATTCGCGAATATAAAATTCCGGCATCAGTCGACCAGAGGTGGAACCCTTGGCACCGAAGGTGAACGTTTTTTCTGCGATGTCCGCCGGGAAATTTTCCGAAGCAGTCAGGCCGGTAGAGTGGTGCGCAATCAGATAGGTTTTAAAGAACTGGTCTTCATAGCCTTGTGCAATAGCCACAGAACCTGGTACCTGAAGACGGGCACGCACGCCGGACAAACCACCAAACCAAGCTAACTGTACCTGATTATTTTTAAACGCTGTGATGGCCGCCGCGTAAGACTTAACAGGGATGTAATTCACTTCGATGCCCAGTTCGGCGCTTAAGTAATCGGCGACTTTGTTAAAGCGTTCCTGCAAGCGGGATTCATCTTCGTCAGGAATGGCGGTAAAGGTGAAGGTTTGTGCAGCCGCCAGTGATGAAAAGGCTAAAATAACCGTGGTGATTGCGGTAATAAAGCGTCGGGAAAAAGTAAACATGAGTTCGTCCGTGTGAATTGATTCAGGGGAATAAAAAACGGACGCGAGTATATCGGTTGCCTGTGGAATAACCAACCGTCGACAGCCGCTGCTGTCGACAGTGGTTCACAAAAATGAACGATTTATGCGTGATTATCCGGGTAGAGCAAGCCGTAACGGAACGCCAGTTTTTGTCGTCGTTTAAACAACACCCACAGTGTCAGCAGTAACGCGAGAGCTTCGGCGCCCGGGCTGGCGTACCAAATCCCCCATTCGCCGAAAAACAGCGGCAGGGTGAACATCAGCGGTAAGGCGAACAGGTAGGTTTTAGATAAACCTAATATACCTGCTCTCAACGCGTCCCCGATGCTTTGAAAAAACATCGATACCATCAACAGTGGTCCCAATAAAAACAGCGCTAAAATCGATACCGGTAATATACGCGCCACCTCGTTGGTGACGGCCATATCGTCCACAAACCAGCCCCCAATTTGATGCCGTAACAACCAGAGAATGGCTTCGATGCTGGTGCAATACACGAGCGCTGCAATGAGCGCAATTTTGATAGTGCTGTTGGTGCGTTGGTAATTTTTAGCGCCAACGTTGTTCCCGACAATACTCTGAAACGCCATACTCAAACCCAATAGCGGCAAGAAAATAAAGGTATTCAGCCGGGTGATGATGCCGTAGGCACCCACGGTGGTGGCGTAGTGATTGACGCTCCATTTTTGCAGGTTAAACAAAATAGCAGCGGACATCAGCGCGACACCAATGTAAGTCAGACTGGACGGCGTACCCAGCGCCAGGAACTCGCGCCAGTGATGCCGACGAGGCGACACGCGCATAACCTGAATGTTCAGATGGTTGGTCGGTCGGCGACGGAACCAGAACACCGGAATCAACGACAGCGCCTGCGCTAATATCGTGCCGTAAGCCGAACCGGCAACGCCCATGTGCAATTGCGCAATGAACAGATAGTTGAGTACAGCGTTTAGCAGCACGGACGATAAAGATACCAACGCCATAAAACCGATGTGACCTTCACAACGCAAAGAGTCACCATTAATCGACAACGTAAACGTCAGTGGTGACGCAAACACCAGAATGGCAATGTACAGGTAACTCATATCCGCCAACGTTTGCGAGTTATTGTTGGCCATGAGGGTCATGGTTTTGCCGGCGCTGATAAACAAAACAATCAACACCAAACAAACCATGAGTGACAGGGTAATAGCTTGCGCAAATGTTTCTTTGGCGTCTTGAGTGTCGCCCGCCCCCAAGGTTCGCGCCATCACACTGGCGAAACCATTAGACACCAGCGTGGACAGCGCAACAATCAGCATAAAGGCTGGGAACATGGCAGTGACCGCCGTCAGCGCGTCAGCACCGACAAAAATCCCCAGGAAGTAGGCATCGACCAGATTAAACGACCCGTTAACCAGCATCATTAAAATGATGGGCGCGGCGGTTTTGGCAAATACCGAGGCTAGTGAGCCGTTGAGGTAGACGTTGTTATGGGTGGTTTCAGTCATCTTTGGGTCCCTGATGAATTGCGCTGATGGCGTTGAATTTGTCCATCACGATCTGTTGAAAATCTTCTGGCCACGCGGCAATCGCCAGCGCAAAGCTGACTTTGCTGTTGCGATACAACGCGCGAGTGGCCTCTTCAAAGCCGGGCGCGTCTGCGAATACCGACATTAACCCGTGCAATTGGTTTTGCAGCACCGTAATACGTTCTTCCGGTGAGGCGTTCTTCATGGCGTGGTCGACCAACCGGCGTAACGTCACAGACGCACCTCCGCGTTGTGTGGCCAACCATTCCCAGTGTCTGGGTAACAGGGTGACTTCCTTGGAGGTCACCCCGAGTTTGGGTCGGCCCCGTTTTGACGGGGCTGAGGCTTCGGCTGGTGACAGGACGGTAGTGGCCTGCTCAAGCACGGCCTGCGCGCTGCCATGCCAGCTGAATTCAAGCCGTTTGCAATTGTCCAGTGCAAACACCATGGGCTCAATATCGGGCGCGGTGGCTTTGGTTTGTTCAATGACCGCGGCTAAATCGCCGCGGGCGAGGATGTTTCGGTCATAAATGGTGATGTATTCGGTCGACATGAGAACTCTCATTTAAATCAAGGTGAAATTATTTTACCCAGGTAAAATAAAAAATCAAATTTACCGGGGTAAAAATATGTTGAATAACGGAATTAACCGTAAGACCAAGATCGAACGAGCAGATTCTTAAAGACGGTTAAACCACTGCCATTGTTGGATGTTTTAAGTTGCGACGGTTGGTTTACAACATCATTCAGATGCGTTTCTACCGAGTAATTGCTGAGTTTATGGATGAAACGGCTACATCGCTTTGCATCGGTGTGAATACGTTTTCAGGCTCGATAAACTCGATTTAGGTACTTGGATCGGGGGCGCAAAACCGGCGGGTACCAGAGCCATCCATACGATAAAAATAAAAGGTGCGATTCACGGATCGCCATGGAGTAATACAATGAAAATGATGAAATCCCTGCTCACGGCGGCACTCGCCGCCAGTATGTCACTGGTTGCTACATCTGCCTTGGCGAAAGATACCGTTGGTATTTCCATGCCGACAAAATCATCTTCCCGTTGGATTGCCGACGGCAATAACATGGTCGAACAATTCAAAGACGCCGGTTACAAAACCTATTTGCAATACGCGGAAGACGACATTCCGACACAGCTGTCTCAGGTTGAAAACATGATTGTGCGGGGTGTTGACGTGCTCGTGATTGCAGCGATTGACGGCACAACGCTGTCCAGCGCATTGCAGAAAGCTGCTGACGCTGGCATTAAAGTTGTTGCGTATGACCGACTCATCCGCGACTCGGCCAACGTTAACTATTACGCGACGTTCAACAACTTTCAGGTCGGAGTTCTGCAAGCGCAGGGTATTGAGTCTGCTCTGGGTTTAAAAAACGGTAAAGGTCCTTTTAACATCGAGCTGTTTGGCGGCTCACCGGATGACAATAACGCCTATTTCTTTTATGACGGTGCCATGTCGGTATTGCAGCCATACATCGACAGCGGCAAGTTGAATGTTGTTTCTGGGCAGATGGGCATGGACAAAGTCTCTACTCTGCGTTGGGATGGTGCGGTAGCGCAAGCGCGTATGGATAATCTGCTCAGTGCACATTACACCGACAAGCGTATCGACGCGGTACTGTCACCTTATGACGGTTTGAGTATTGGTATTCTGTCTTCCCTGAAGGGCGTCGGTTACGGTTCTGCCGGTATGCCAATGCCTATCATTTCCGGGCAGGATGCAGAAATTCCTTCGGTTAAATCCATTCTTGCCGGTGAGCAAACCGCGACCATCTTTAAAGATACTCGTGAATTGGCGCGGGTGACGGTCGGCATGGTTAACGCGATCATGAAAGGTACTCAACCTGAAATTAATGACACCACGACGTACGATAACGGTGTCAAAGTGGTTCCTTCCTATCTGTTGAAGCCAGTTCTGGTTGATAAATCCAACTGGGAATCTGTGCTGATTGACAGCGGTTACTACAAGCGCTCGCAACTGTAATTTGCTCATATCAAGCGCCTGCGTTGCGCAGGCGCTGTTCCTACTGACGTTAAGTGAGGTACGCAATGGCAGCGATTTTAGAGATGCGCGGTATCACCAAAACATTCCCTGGTGTTAAAGCTCTGGACAATGTGAATCTGACGGTAGAAGAAGGTGAGATTCATGCCATTGTCGGTGAAAACGGGGCGGGAAAGTCGACGTTGATGAAAGTGCTCAGCGGTGTTCATCCAGCGGATAGTTACAGCGGCGACATCGTTTTCGAAAATACCGTGCAGAGCTTTTCCGGTATTGCCGACAGCGAACAAAAAGGCATTATCATCATCCACCAGGAATTGGCGCTGGTGCCGCAGTTATCGATTGCTGAAAATATTTTCCTGGGAAACGAACAGGCCAAACGGGGCTTGATCAACTGGGAGCAAACCTTCAAGAAAACCCAGGCACTGCTGCAAAAGGTTGGCTTGTCTGACTCACCCGATTCTCTGATTCTGGATATTGGTGTTGGTAAGCAGCAGCTGGTGGAAATTGCCAAGGCTCTGTCCAAAAACGTAAAGTTGTTGATCTTGGACGAACCCACCGCCAGCTTGAATGAAAAAGACAGCGACGCGTTAATGGAGTTGTTGCTGGAGTTCAAACGACAGGGCATGTCCGCCATTTTGATTTCCCATAAATTAAACGAAGTACGCAAAGTCGCGGACTCCATTACGGTTATCCGTGATGGCGCGTCGATCACGACAATAGATTGCAAAACCAACCCGATTCAGGAAGCGGATATTGTCCGGCACATGGTGGGCCGCGCGTTGGAAGACCGCTTTCCACCCAAGACAGCAACGGTGGGTGATGTGGTACTGGAAGTGAATGATTGGAACGTTTTCCATCACATGAAACACGACCGTCAGGTGGTCAAGAATGCGAGCCTGAACGTGCGCAAAGGTGAAGTGGTCGGCATTGCCGGGCTCATGGGCGCGGGCAGAACGGAATTAGCCATGAGTCTGTTTGGTCGGTCGTACGGTCGGCAAATATCCGGCGAGGTTAAGTTACGCGGCGAATCGGTAAAACTGGATACCGTTGACAGCGCCGTGAAAGCCGGATTGGCGTACGTCACGGAAGATCGCAAGAATTATGGCCTGGTGTTGATCGAAGACATCGTGAAAAACATTTCGCTGGCAAACCTGAACGGCGTGTCAAACCGAGGTGTGATCGACGCGACGCAGGAATCCGGTGTGGCTGAAAAATATCGGACTGACCTGAATATTAAGTGTGCCAACGTTCATCAGAAAACAGTCAATTTGTCCGGCGGTAATCAGCAAAAAGTGGTGTTGTCGAAATGGTTGTTCTCCAACCCGGATGTGTTGATTCTGGATGAGCCCACGCGCGGCATTGATGTCGGCGCGAAGTACGAAATTTACACCATCATCGATCAGCTGGCGGCAGCCGGAAAAGGCGTGTTGATGATATCTTCGGAAATGCCCGAGTTACTCGGCATGTGTGACCGGATTTATGTCATGAACGAAGGTGAAATGATCGGTGAATTAACGGCAGACGATGCCTCACAAGAAGCCATTATGTCCATTATTATGCAAGCGGGGAGTAAAGACTATGTCGACGCAGTCCACTGAGTTGTCTGCACCGGTGACCCATGGTTCACGCGTGTTGACCAAATCCTGGAAAGGTAATATCCGTGAATACGGTATGTTGATGGCGTTGGTCGTTATCATGTTGTTTTTCCAATTTCTAACCGACGGTGTGTTGTTGAAGCCGTTGAACCTGACCAACCTTGTGTTGCAAAACAGCTATATCATCATCATGGCGATCGGCATGTTGCTGGTGATTGTTGCCGGACATATCGATTTGTCTGTCGGCTCTGTGGTAGGTTTTATTGGTGCCCTGGCCGCCGTGCTTATGGTGAATTTGAACTGGCCAATTATTCCGGCGGTTTTGGTCTGTTTGGTTATGGGCGGCCTAATTGGCGCTGCGCAAGGGTATTGGGTAGCCTACTATCGCATCCCCGCCTTTATTGTGACTCTGGCTGGCATGTTGGTGTTCAAGGGGCTGACGCTGGCGTTGTTGAATGGTCAGTCAGTAGGGCCGTTCCCGGATACGTTCCAGCGCCTGAGCTCTGGCTTTATACCCGATTTCTTTGGTGCTGGTGGTTTTCATGTAACGTCCTTTTTGATCGGGATGGGGTTGATCGCCTTTCTGTTCATCACAGGGTATCAGCAACGGAAAAACCAGATAGCCCATCAGATCGCCGTTGAGCCATTGCAGTTCTTCCTGATTAAAAACATTGTACTGTCGGTGGCGGCCGGTTATATCCTGTATCTGTTGTCGACGTATCAAGGCTTGCCGAATGTCTTGATCATCATGGCGCTGTTGATTTCCGCCTATACCTTTTTTACCAACCGCTCAACCGTCGGTCGCCGCATTTACGCTATTGGCGGTAATGAAAAAGCGGCCATGCTTTCGGGTATTAACACTAAGCGTCTGACCTTCTTCACGTTTGTGAATATGGGCATGTTGGCAGCCTTAGCTGGGTTGGTTTTCGCCGCGCGGCTAAATACCGCAACACCGAAAGCGGGTCTGGCCTTTGAGCTCGACGTTATTGCTGCGGTGTTTATCGGTGGTGCGTCGATGCAAGGTGGTGTCGGTAAGGTAACGGGTGCTGTTATCGGTGCTTTGGTTATGGGTGTTATGAATAATGGTATGTCGATTATGGGGATCGGCATTGATTGGCAACAGGTGATTAAAGGTTTGGTGTTGTTGGCGGCAGTGATATTTGACGTCTACAACAAGAATAAATCTGCGTAGAGGGTCGTTAAGCCTATTAGCCCGCCTGAGTTTTGGCGGGCTTTTTTTGTGTAACTGTTTCTATGCAAAGCTCATTCGGACATGACAGGTAGCCAATGAGGCACATCTCCGCGAAATGCCAATCTGTTCCCTCACCGGTTAGCCAGGGTAGAAAACCCGGATAGCCGCGGATATCAGCAGCAGAATAATGATGGGTTTCAACGCAGACGATTGCCGGCTGGCTTGTTGCCATTCATCGCGTAACGCATCCAGAAGGTCTTGTTCTTCTTGCGATATCGCCTCGCCGCTTGCTTCTTTCTTATAAAGGTTTTGCAGCTGCATTTTCTGCTTAAAACTGAGTTCTTTTAACGACTTGTATGAATCCATGTTTTGTTTCTCCTTTGGTTGAATCGTTTTTCTATTGAGCACCGATTTTACTTTGTGATCTCAAATAATGCGCAATAAACCGTTAGTCGATATATGAAATATATAGCGACTCGACGGGTTTAGTGTTCTCAAGGTTCACCCCACCATCTTTAATCATTTGGTGTCCGCCACCAGAATAGGTGAGAGGCACGTCCGAGGTCAGCTTGTACTCAATAGGTCTATCGCAATGTGATGCCTGAGAAATCCTCTGCAATTAGCAGTTGCAACAACTTTATCTCTCCTTGGACGTCAAGCTTTGGCGCCCGCTCAGCAACCCGAACACTTATTCCTTACACCAAATAACGTCGATTTCAAAAAGCAATGCTTAAGGTTCGTCAGATGAAAAGGAAACAGACCTGATATTCTTAGTTTTTTCCAAGTCGGGACCTTCTTTAACTCTGGCGTGGCCTGTTCCACTATAGGTAAAAGCGACATCTGACCAAAATGAAACTTTAACCGGTTTATCGCATTGTAATAATTCTATTGTATAGCTGGAGTTTCCGAATGAGACATCGTCCCAGCTGAAATCTGATTGATCAATAAACTCAGACATCGTCATATCGCTGTTTAGTGGAGTCCCTTGAATGACGATATATGAATTAGACGTTATATTGGAATCGTTGACAAAGTAATATGTAAACGACTCTATCTTATCGGCCGACTCGTCCTCAAACCCTAATAATGCACCATTAAACCAAGAGTAAATATTACGTTTTGGGTAGATGGATTGGCTGATACTATATTCAAATCCCAGTGCTTTCTTAACGTTCTTAATTGTTTCATTGATTGAAAATGGGTTTCCGTTTAAATAAAGCGAGCAAGTGTCGAATCTAAGTTGGATTTCTTGTTTAGAAAAGTCAGATAGCTTTATTTCTTTTTCAGCTAGATTTTCTTTAAGCTTATTTTTATTCGGGTCTCGATTTTCAGAGCAAGAAGAAACCATTGCGGCGACTATAAGCGTAGCCATTATTAGATTAGTTATGGTATAGGTACACCGGCGAATTTTCATCTGGTTTGTTCTCAGTTGTTTTGAGCGAATAGTTAATGTCTTTGGCTTTTCCACTACATTAAGAATACTTGGCATAAGCCCGTGATCCAAAGTTGGTTGAATCCCTAATTCTACGTGGGTACTTTTTTAACTCGATGGCAATGTATATATTGGCATCCTTTACTTTATCTCGATCTTTTGTCATGCGTCGTATCTGATCTTTATTGCGTTAAAATTCTTCTACCAGTTTGTCGTTGATGGTGCGATCTTGAGAAGGCGTTTTCCTACTATCTCTTTCCAAACGGGAAGGGTTCCTATGTTACGCTAATTGGTGTTCATGATGCTTGGTCCTAACTTTCAGTACAAATTGACCGGATAATTTAATAAAAGCTAACTTCCAGCGATTCCACACGTGATGTATTACTGAGGTCTGGTTCGCCCTTCAGCCTGGCATGGCCAGTACCTATGTACTCGAACTTAACATCAGAGGAATAATAATAGACGATTGGTTTTGTGCAATTGTTGAAAACCCTTTCATAACTAAAATTTCCAAACTCAAACTGGTCAAATTCATAGAAGGATGAATCAATGAATTGCTTCATAGTCATACCTTTGCCTAGTGGTATGCCTTCAACTAAAACGTAAAACTCCTTATTTTCGAAATACGTGTGTTCAAAATTAATTGAGAACAGGTTTATTCTGTTGTCTTCTAGGTTTTCACGAATAACTAATGCACCATCAAGCCAATAGCTGGCAATGTTTGTGTTTGATTGCTCCTCTCTTTCTGGGGCGCCCAGTCTGTTTTTAATTTTCTCAGAAACCCCTCCCAATTCAAAACCGGTATCGTTGTAACGGAAATTACACCCGTTAAGCTCAATTCGATGGGCTTGCTTCGAAAAAGCCGAAAGCATTCTGCGCGCTTCGGGTGTATCTCTTAGCATGCTTTGAACAGCTATTTGTTCCTTCTTTTCTTCAAAGCACGCTGTCAAGGTGGCGCAACTCGCCAATAGAATTAAGTAAGTAAACAGAGCGCTTCTAATGCAACTATAATTGTTCATAGGCTAACTAATCTAAGTAGTTTCTTGAAAAAATGAGTTTTGGAACAATCATTTCCTGACCAGCATAAATGGTATCGTTTGTGTAGCCGTTCAACTCTTTAAGATCAGCAATACTGCTGTCGCAACGCTGGGCTATTGAACCTAGTGTATCACCGGGTTTTATTGCTACATGAAAATGTCTCTTAGAATTTTTTCAGTCGTCATCAAAGGCCTTTAATGTGCTTTTAACCAATTGATCAGCAAGACGGGTGGTTTGTGGAAGTCTATAGTTTTCTGTTAGTTTCAGTATGATTTCAGTTGCGTTCTCTAAGGTGCATTTATGCCCTACAGATATAAATATTGGTTTTATGTCGTTTTGTGTTCGCAATACTCTACCAATAATTTCCCCATTTTCAGTAAGGTCTGAATGCGAAGCTCGTTCAATGTTAGGTGGTTCGAAATAGCCACATAGTCTGGATTTGCCACAACCAATGGTGGGGATGTCAAGTGTAACACCTAGGTGGCATGCAAGGCCGAACTGTCTTGGGTGGGCAATGCCTTGGCCATCACAGACAAATAGGTCAATTTTGGACTTTAATAGCTTGATCACTTCAAGAAGTGGAGGTAGTTCTCTGAATGAGAAAAGACCGGGAATATAAGGGAATCTTGCAACATCTATGTGTGTTTTTTTTTCGATGACTTTTAATTCTGGAAAGGATAGAACTACAGCACCAGCGATGAGCTGATTGGAAACCTTGTGGTAAGCGACATCTAGGCCACAAATATGGTGAATTTCATCGACTCTAAGCGAGGTTGTTTGGTCAACTCTATTTCTCAATTCAATCTGAAGTGCTTCTGCTTCATTTATACGCAGCAGTTCTAGGTCTTCATTTGTGTTCATGTCAGACGACTGTAATCTAAAGAAAATTTTAGGTTTGGTTGAGTATGTAGAAAATCTAAAATCTTTTTTTCTTCGGTTGTTTTTAATGCGTTTTCTAAGAATATTAGCTCTTTAGGTTTGTATAGATCAATGAGGTTTATTGTTTTTTCTAATGTAAGGAATGTTCTTTTTATAGTTAATTTTTCAAATCCATGTCGCTCGAAATGCTTGAGTAAATCGATGGGGTCATTGGTGTTGGTAAGTAAAAGTGATTTGGACAATTTGAACGTTATGTTTTGTGATTGCTCCTTTATAAATGGTTTTATTTCAAAATCCAAAAGAGATAAGAAATCATTATCGATAGTTCCTTTCGAATTTAAAATGCATACGCCAAGATTGTCATAGTTTAGCCTGAGGGTTCTTTCTGAATCGCTGAATACAATATTCTTTATTTTTTTATCGGAAAAATTGAACTCAATTCCAGGGGTTGTTTCTGTTTCTTCTCTTTCAAAAATCTCAATGTTGCCATTTAAGTCATATGTTATGTGAAGTGGCATTTTGTCATTTTTGTATGTTGCAAGTTCTCTTAGTTGGTTGTTGTGTTCAACAACTGCAGTACCGGTGAAAGGTTCATTGTTTAGAAATGCGTCACCAACATCATTAATAACGAGATTCTCTTCTAATACCATAGTATCCATGTCTAGGTGAGAATAGATTTTCGGTATTTGGCTAACGTGTAATCCATCTTCAAAGTAGAATCCCTCAAATACCACCTCAGTTTTTTTAAGCAAAAAGAAGCCGGTGAAAGGCTGTTTTCTGAAGGTCAAAGGTTTAATGTTTAGCTGATCTTTGTTTTCATATACGATGTGCATTACAACCTCTGGTGTCCAGTGAGAATATTTGTCGGTGAACGGAGTATACCGCTGCTGTTTTGACATTCAACGAACCTTTGACCATTTGCACTTTGAATTTTGTAAGTAGCGACATTAGTTCTTTGTGTAAATTTGTCTTAGTTTGGGATTCTACAGAGTTAGCGAATGTCATTTTTTTTATTCTTAAAGTATCTTTTGAATTTAAGAAAAGTATCAAGAAAATCACACTCGTTAAAGTGTCTATAGGAAAAATCATGAGGCCTTTCGTGGTAAAATTATCTTTCCGGAAAGCATAGGGTTCATTGTCTGGGTCTAGTTGAATAATGTCGAATATTTCTCCTGGGGTGCTACTTCGAACTGGTTGACTAAATATTTACCTGCGAAGTCTAGTTCTAAATGCCGGTCTGTAATGCAAAGTTACCCTTGAAACGTTGATATAACCAGGTAGTTTTCCGGAAGCGCAATATCTTAAGGTCGGGCATGGACCAACAGGTCGGGTCATTCACATTGTATAGTTTCAATTGCACTAACTTGTTATTCATAGTTATTTTTGGCGATGAATTTCACGCATAAGCACCGTCGTGATAATTCTTGTTTATGTCGATCAGTTTTTCGAGTAAGCCAGCGTCCA
>JBNKNI010000059.1:0-19128 GCA_050293765.1 Reinekea sp. | reverse complement strand
GTTTGAGTTTAACCAACGTCGATATTGTGGGCAGTGGCACCCATGGGGTGCGCCAGTACTCGGGCACCTACAGTCTGGATATTGAAGGTGGTCGGATCTATGGCAATGGTGGCTGGGGTATCCATCTGAGTCATGCGGGCACCGCAGAAGTACATGGTGTGGAGTTGTTTGCGAACGGCTCGGGAGCGTTAGCGAATACGGGTACCAGAGCGGTTGATGCACGAGGCACCTGGTGGGGTGCGGCAGACGGCCCAAGTGGTGATGAAGCGGGCAGTGGTGACGCGGTGGTGAACACCGGCAGTGGCAGTGTAGTGGTCAGTGATGTGTTCGAAGGGGTACTGACGGACGGCACGGAGTACAGCTACTTCAATGCCGGCGGTACCGACCATAGAAGTTACGGCTTGACTGTCGCTATTGTCAGTGGCGAACAGTCAACTGAATTTGGAACGACACCTCGACAAACGATGCTTGAGGATAAAGAAAGTAAACGAATCACTGTTGAAGTCGCATCTCTGAAACCGAACACCAGCTACGAAGTTTGGTTAACCATGTCGACGAAATCAGGAGAATCGCTCACTCAGCGTTTCAGTGCATCAGAAACCATAATCCATCCTGTTGGTTTAACGACAGTGCCTACCCTGTATATGGGACGGATTCGCATGGGTTCCTCATCAACAGGTGAGTTCACCGGTGAAATTTCCGTGGATAGCGGACTCCGCGCGATCGTCCATCAGGTGTTCTTTATCGAAATGACGTCAACTGATGAGACAGCGCCGGAATTGCAAATTACGAGTCCGGTCAATAGTGATGTTTTCACAAACTCGAGTCAGTTATTGACGGGAACCGTTACAGAACCAGACTCCTCTCTTGAGTCAGTATGGTTAACAATAGAACGCAACGGTGAGCGCAAAAAACCAGTCCAATCAATTAATACGCTGGGGCAATGGGAGTCCTTGTTAACCTTCGATGAGCAGGGTTTATACAAAGTTCGTGCGCATGCAACCAATAGTGCTGGTTTAGAAAGTAAAACAGACGTATTGAACATTACATTTGACAATATCAGTCCAAAACCAGTTTCAAGTTTCATCGGTGTTTCTGTAAGTCAGCGAGCCGATTTAAGTTGGAATCTCTCTGTTAGCGAACAAGATTTGGATGTCGAAAGTTATTCCGTCTTGCGTCGTGAAAGTGGTATGCAAGAATATATAGAAATAGCATCCCTGACTCAGGGCTCGAATAGCTATATTGACAACGCCGTCCAGCCCGATAACAGCTACGACTATGCAATCGTGGTTGTGGATAAAGCGGGCAACAGGTCAATCGATGTCACTGTGGAAAATTTATTTATTAGTCCGTTAGCCGATGTGAACCCTCCTGAGGCCATTAGCGATTTAACCGCGGATGTTGGCTATGTTCGCTCCGGAGTTAATAATGCGTTGCTGAATTGGCAGCCCAGTGCCAATACTGAAGGTGACCTGCACCATTACGAAGTATCAATCAGCAGAGATGCGGGAACCACATGGGGTACAGACTATCCCGCTTTCACGAATGGGAATGTGTTTCAGGTTTCACCTGGCGTAAGCGCATTAACCGTACCTTCTCTGGAATCGGGTGATACCTATCTAGCCGCCGTTGTTGCAATAGATTATTTAGGCAACCGAAGTGAGGCAGTAACAGTTGCTTTTGAAACAACGAACACTGCGACAGAGGTGATAAATATTTCTGGTACCATTTCAGAAGACCTCGAATTAACGCCGGGTATATATGTATTTGGAAATACGACTCTCAGTGCCAATGTTAATTTGACGGTACTGCCTGGCGCTGTAATTAAAATGCGGCCTGGCACGTCACTTATCTTTAATGGTGATGTACATTGGGTAGGGACCGAGAGTAATCCAATCTATATAACCTCTTTCAATGACGACTCCATTGGTGGCGACACAAATGGAGATGGTCCAAGTACGGGCACGCCCGGTTACTGGAAGTGGATATCTTCAGAAGGTCACAGCATTCAGTTCGAGCACGTTCATATCAGTTATGCTGGCAATGTGAATGCTCCTGCTATTTACAACACCTATGGCAAGCTCAACCTTAAAGAAGTAGAGCTTAAAAACTTGCAATACACTGGTGTACAGGCTTATCGATCTGAAGTTGAAATTTTAAATTCAATGTTCAGCGAAATACCCGGACATCGTCCCATCTACATTGATGGCAACGCTACGCCAGAGATACCACATGTCCTTAATGGGAATGTGTTTAATAACACCAATGGTGGGTTGTACGTTACGAACTCAGATGTCGATATTGTCGATAACTCATTCACTAACGTTCATTCCGATTGGGCAATTAATTTTGCACAGGCGCAAAACAATTCTTCCTTTACTGGGAATGTGCTAACAAATATACAGTATTCTGTTGTCTTACCTGCCAGTATCGCGCCGGATGCCTCCAACATTTTTGAAAATGTCGAAAGGCAGGTAATTTTGCTGCGCGGCAATACCCTGACAGATGGTCAGGAGTTTGTTCCACACGCAGGAGGGCAACTCTCCACCTATGCAATCATTTCTTCGGACATCAGTATTCCCAAAGGGGCTGTAGTCACCTTGAAGCCTGGTGTTACATTCAAGTTTGATAGTAATCGGACCTTTACGGTATATGGTGCGCTAATTGCCAATGGTGAGCCGGACAATCGAATTGTGTTTACATCGTATTCCGATGACGAAATCGGCGGCGACAGTAATGGTAATGGTTTTGCAGCATTACCTGCGCCAGGCTCTTGGGGTGGTTTAAGGTTCTATTCATCGACATATGATTCTCTAACCAGCTTGCGAAATTTCACGATTCGCTACGCGGGTAATGGATCCGCAGCGCTGCATATTGATCAGGCAGATATCGTTGTTGAGAATTGCATTATTAATAGCAGCTCAGGCGATGGTATTTACCATTACTTGAACTCAACACCGGTTCAGGGGTGTCAAATTTGGGGTAACAATGGCGATGGCATTGAAATACGCGGTTCAAATTCTTTCCTCGGCTTTAATCGCATCAGTGGAAACAAGGGGCATGGTGTTTATGTCTATGATTCTTCGCCCAAACTGACCAATAACGACTTTATTGGTAACAGGTCCCATGGAGTCTATAACCGTACTTCATCGATTGTAGACGCGCGTCAAAGTTGGTGGGGAGATACAGATGGTACCGGACCATTCCACAGTACCGAAAATATTTCGGGCACCGGGAATCGAGTTTCTAACAACGTAATTTATGAGCCCTTTGCAACTGAAACACCGTTGTCTTTTGCCTACGTTAATTTCTCTGTTAACTCTTATCGATATTATGGCAATTTGGAAGAGCCAGTCGTTCTGCAAGGAACGATGACCGATGAGTGGGGCACTAACCAAGATCAGAGTATGGTATATGACGCTCAACAGGTTTCATTGCGGTTCAATAACCTGGATGTTGAAAAGCGGTATAAAGTGCGTGTTACCTATTTTAATGGTGATGCAGCGAATAGCTCTCAAAGTTTAAACGCAGGTTTGGATAAGCCAATTCATGCGTCTTTTGTTATGCCTAAGTCAGCGTCAATATATGAATTTTCAGTTCCGCCAGCTTATTACGATAGTGGCGTCCTGGATCTAAACTTTGTTCATGATAATCCGGAAACATCTATTCGGGCAGCAGTGTCAGAGTTATGGCTAATCGAAGACCAGGGTGATCTTGCACCAGCCCGTTTTGAACAGGTACGGTTTAATGATGTGAATGGTGATTCGGAGTTAAATCTGAATGACCAGTACGTTTTCTATTTCTCCGAATCAATAAATAAAGCCTTGCTCGAAACCGGTACAACAAGCGTCAACGAACGGTTGTCACCACAGGGGCTTAGTTATGGTGACATTAATGAACTGACCTGGTCGACGGATGGCAAAGTATTAACCGTAACGGTGACCGAAGGATTTACGATTGAAGGCAATGAAGTTGTATCGGTTAACGGTCTTTATGATGCAACTGGGAAATTGGTTTCTGGTACACAAACACTGTCGCGTCAAGACACCATAGAACCGAGGCTCACGGGCTTTACCTGGAATGATGTTGATAACAATAACCGTGTATCGGAAACAGATATATACCAGTTCAACTTTTCAGAACGAATGGACTTCACCGATATTGTCAATGGAACAACAGACGCCAACCTACGATTGAGACCTGAAGGCGGTAAGCGCTATGGCAATACGAATATCACTAGCTGGTCAGACGACGGATTAATATTAGATATTGAAATAACCAATGGTTATTCCATTGTCGGCGATGAAATTGTTTATCCCAGCAAATTTTTGACCGATGTTGCTGGTAACTCTGTGACGGGTACAGTGCAACTTCTGGGTCGCGATGTGATGGCGCCGGTGTTTGAATCTGTCAGGTTTGAAGATTCTGACAACTCAGGTACGGTATCGATTGGGGACTATTACGTATTCCGTTTCAATGAAGCTCTTAATGCAGCAGGGCTCACAAGCGGAACCACGGAGGCTAATAATAATTTATCGCCTGCAGGAAAACGTTGGGGATCAGTAAACTCGGTCAATTGGAATGAGGATCGAACGGAAGTAACTCTTGTCATAACAGACGGGTTTACAGTTGACGGCAGCGAAGAAGTTACGCCCTCTGCCTTCCTGACGGATATGTCCGGGAATGCGGTAAGCGGTTCTGTTACATTAACGATCATTGATACCACCTCCCCGGAATTGGTGGATATCCGCGGAAATATGCCGAGTCCGGTTGGGGCAACTGAAAACTACCGCATTCAGGTACAGTACAGTTCTTCAATGGATACCACGGTACGACCGCAGGTAACGTTAACCGCTGATGCTGGCGTCACGCCTGTTGTCGGTCCGAACGGTCGCTGGATCACAACCAATTTCCCGAACGATACTTATGAAACACCAAGCATCATCGTAAATGATGCTTCATCTGGTCTGATTCATGTGGATGTTTCAGGTGGGCGTGACGGTGTGGGTAATAATGCTCCGAGTATCATTGATGGCTACCAATTTACGGCATTGTTGTCTGGCCCGGTGATTACCAGCCATTCATCTGACCAGAACCAATACAATATCAATGTGGATAGTGTTTTACTGGTTGGTGAGCGTCGCAATGATACTGAAATCTGGATTAATGGCGGTCTTGTGGTTGCACGAGGCACCGGGCAATGGCAAACGACGGTTTCGTTGAATGAGGGTTTAAATACGCTGTATATCACAGAGCGTGACATTAATAGTGTCGATTCAGCATCGACCGTTCTGAGGTTCTTTGTCGACTCCATTTCACCATTTATTACTGATGTTACGCCGCAAAATCTCGTTTATCTGAATTCAGCGCCAACCAACGTGAGCGTATATTTTAATGAATCTGGTATTGGTATTAACGAGGCGTTTAATTCCTTACGTTTGACCCGTGATGGCGTCGTCGTGAATGGAGCGTTGCAATGGTCAGCCAACCGAGTTGCTTATGTTCCTTCCAGTGCGCTGCTGGATGGTACTTATAACATCACCGCAGAGTTAACAGACAAGCTTGGCAACGCCGCGAGTGTACGTAACAGCAGCTTTACTCTTGATCGAATAGCGCCAGATGCTCCAGTGCTGTCTTCTATGCCATCTCATACGACTGTTAACACGTTAGTGATCAGCGGAAGTAAAGCCGTCAACGACGCTATTTACATGAATGGGGATGAAATTGTTAGCCATACAGCGGCGACCAGCTGGACGCACACGGTGACTCTGGTCAACGGTAATAACGAATTGGCGTTTGCCGCAAAAGACTTGGCGGCAAATGACAGCGAAGTTGTTAGCTTTAATGTTGTCTTGGATGATCAGGCACCAGGAGTTGTTCCATTCAGTGTTGATGGCAATCTCGATGGCCAGAGCGCCCAATTGAATTGGAGCGGTTACAGCGAATTTGACAATGGAAATGATATCGCACAATACGATATCTATATCGCGAATTCGCCTTTCACCGATATTACGAACGCTTCATTCGTCACCAGCATTGCTTCCGGAACACAGCTCTATGTGGTTCAAAATCTTAGTGCCGGAAATCGATATGAGTTTGCCGTTGTCGCAGAAGATGAAGCGGGTAATCGCATTAATACCGTGCAGTCTATCGGCGCGGATATTACAGATCAGTTGCCACCACAAGCCGTCGAAGTGACTACGGTGCTGAGTGGGCTCAACCAGGTTCAAGTTTCGTGGCAAGCATCGAGTGAAGACGATGTGGCGAGCTATAACGTATATTTAAATGGTGAGCAGTACAGCAGTGTAGTTGGCTTGACGGAAACTTTAACCGGGTTAACTGCTGCAACGGGTTATAGCGTGGGTGTTTCTGTTGTGGACAGTAGTAACAATGAAAGTCCTGTTACAACGGTGTCCGCGAGTACTCTACTCAACAATCCTGTGACGACGGTAGCTGAAGTTCTGAATGGTCGTTTAAATATTGAGTGGACAGCGAGCACACCGGATGAATTGGTTGCTGGGTACAAAGTCTACGTCAATACGTCTGATTTTACCGATGTAAGCGGGCTCAAACCTCGTTTAACCATTACCGACAAAGCAACTGTCACCGGCATTGCCGGGCTGGAAAACAACACCGATTATTACATCGCAGTCACGACCGTTAACATTTCTGGTGGTGAGAGCAAAGCAGTCACGACCGTTGTCGGGACGCCACTACCAGACACGCAGGGACCAGAACTCAGTAACTTGAGTCTGGATAACGATCCCGTTGTTGACGGATTGCAGATTACCCGTTCTGGTTTGGTTTCAGCAGAAGCAACAGACCCGTCCGGACTGAGTCGCGTAGAGTTTTACCTGAACGATCAATTAATTGGTGTAGATCAGTTAAGTGCCGCCGTATTTTCTACCGCGCTTAATGTGTTGCAATACAGTGATGGTGCGTATGTGTTGAAAGCGATTGCGTATGATACGTTGGAGAATCAATCAGAAATAACCCAAAACATCTCGGTGACATTAGCAGCTCCTGAGGCACCAGAGATTTTATCACCAGGCACAACCAACGTGACGAATGAGAATTATATCGAAGTCTCGGGCACGAGTGTTCTAGGTTCGAGTGTGGAGATTTATCGCAATGATAGCTCTGTCGTTTCGGCAGAAGCGGATTATAACGGCAAGTTCTCGGCGCTTGTTCCTTTGGTGGAAGGCAATAACATCATTTTTGCCCGCGCTGCCTTTGCAGAGCGGACAAGTAATGGCGACGCATCTGATAGTGTCAACGTGATACTGGATACCAGCCTGCCGGATGCTCCTTTCAATGTAAAAGCAGAGACTAAAGCAGAGGGATACATCTCCCTGTCTTGGGGTTATGTGCCTGACATTGAAGGCTACAATCTTTACCGTTCAAGTCAGACGTTTACAACCGCGACTGAAAACGGTGTGGAGAAATTAAATACGGAAGTTCTCAATCAACAGCAGTTTAAGGATCGTCTGGATAGCGACGGTGACTACTATTATGCCGTGACAAGTGTTAACAGTCTGGGTACCGAAAGCAGCTTGTCGACAGTTGTATCAGCATTAGCTGACCGCACCCCTCCAAGGGTGTTGAGCGTGTCCTATACATCGCTCGGTGCGTTTGATAGTGCCACCGCGCATTATGGTGCTGGTGTAGTCAATGTCGTCGCCACTTTCTCAGAAGAACTCCGAAACGTTCCGTATTTTGCAGTCGTTCCGGTAGGTGGCATTCCGATGGTTGTCGATCTGAACAAATCGTTTGATGATGACACCGTTTATACTGGCACCTTCACCATTGCTGATGGCAGCCATCAGGGTGACGTTTATGCAGTCATGTCTGCTCATGATAAAGCAGGCAACCGAGGCACTTTATTCGATCAAGATGATTACCTGTATATCGATGCCAAAGGTCCTGAGCTCATTGGGTTGGACATCAGTCCGTCTTCACCCATAAATAATACGGCAGATGACAGTGGGCTCGGTAGGCTGGTGAGTGTGCGTATAACGGTTTCCGATCAGCTTGCCAGTGGAGAAATTCCGGTACTGATTCCGTCAATTGTCGGCGGAACGAACGATGGTGTTATTGCTGCGTACAGTGAAGGGGTAACTCTGCAACTCGAAAATGAGCAGGCAGATACCCCAGTGTATATCGGTGAATTCCAGTTGCCGGTGACAGCAGGTCTAAGTGATGCAGGTGTCGAAAACTCAGAGATTCTCGATTTTGAATACTCAGCTGTAGATGATTTGGGTAATTTCAGCGAACGAATTCGAGTCAACAAACAGTTCCAGGTTTACCAAGGTGACTTACCACCGCTGAACGCACCGGTGCAGCTGACGGCCAGAGCATTACCGGAAGCTGTGGTTGAACTGAGCTGGAATGCAGTGACAGATGCATCTGCCTACCAGGTATGGCGACGGGTTTCTGGAAGCGCTGATGCTGCGGTTGTGGAGACCGTCGAAGCATCAACAAATTATTCAGACAGCACGGCCAGCAGCAACACGCGATACGAATACGCAGTGGCCGCGGTTAGACGTGCCAATGGCCAGGAATCCGTTTCGGTACTGTCGAATTGGGTTGATGTCGTCGCCGATGCAACGCCACCGCTTGCACCGACGGAGTTGACATTGGAGCTAAATGGCGCCGGCATAGTTGCCTATTGGACAGCGCCTACCGGGGAAGCAAAACTGAGTGACATCACTTACAACCTCTATCGTTTGCCATTGGCAGACGGTGACATCGTGTCGCTTGACGGTATTGCACCCATACAGACCGGCATTCCTGAGCCAATTGCATTGGATGCTTCGCCATCTGAGTATGAGCACGCTTATGTCGTTACCGCAGTGGATGCAGCCGGTAACGAATCAGCGCCATCAGCCATGGACTATCTGAACTTTGAATTATTGCCAGTCAGTAATGTTGTCATTGATATTCAGGAAGGCCAGCAGCCTGAAATTACCTGGACTCACAATGGCGCTTCGATTAATGGTTATCGGGTTTATCAAGGTGCAGACGATGCGTTAGTTGAGTTGTCATCGGGGTTAATAACGGAGCAATCGTTCACAGATGCAGATTACAACAGCGGTGAGATCGAGCCTGGCGCAAGTGTCGAAAAACGCTATTCCGTGGTTGCAATAGACAATGAAGGAACAGCCAGCATGGCGCATAGCCTGACTTTACCAGCGTTGCGTGTTGCGTTCCTGGACAGTGAACAACTACAGTTAGAGCGCGGTGTAATGAACCGCCTGACTTTACGAGTTTTCAACGCAGGTCAGAGCGCTGCGAGCGGGCTCAAATTGAAACTGAGTTTGGATGATAATGGCACCGCCCGTCACCATACGTCAGAGTATTTCTCCGTTAACGCGGCTGAGTTCACCGATGTAGACATGATTGTCGGTGGCTATCTGGGCTTGGATTCTGTGACAACCGTGCAGACGGTGATCGAACAAAGTCCAAAAGCCGGTGAGTCCATTCGAATTCATCAATCAACAGATTTGAGCGTCGGTGATGCAAGTCTGGTAACGACGTTAGCGACGGAAAATTTTGTCCGCGGGGCGACCGGTAAAGTTGTGATCAGTGTTGAAAATACGTCGCTTGTTGAGACGGAAATAGTCGTCGCCAACAGCAACGGTAACAACCCGTCAAACGAAGTTCGCATTAAATTGCAGGATGCCGATGGTAATACCCTGTATACCGCACCGGTAACTCTGTATTCCGGCAATGTAGTGAATCTACCTAACGGTAAAACCGTTGCCAGAGTGCAGCCGGGTGAAACCTGGAAGTCCAGCCCCATAGAGGTTCCGGTGCCGCTAGCCGCGCCAGATGAAATTACGGTTAAGTTGGAAATTGACAAGTTCCATTATCACCTCAGTCAACCAACGCAGGTATCGATCTCAGGTACCAGCGCGTTTGCGCAAGCTTGGCTGCTCGAGACGCCGTACTATGGTGAAATTACCAATATTTCTGACTCGCAAGTGTTCGCTGGTGAAGCCGTGATCATTCGGGGGCGGGCAGTCGATCGCAATACCAATAGTGCCAATGCATTCATGCCGATGAACCTGGTTTTCTCTGTTCGTGGTTTTGAAAGTATCCGGGAAATTGTGACCGACGAAAATGGTAGCTTTGAATATCAGCATACAACGTCGAAACAGGACAGTGGTGAGTATACAGTTACCGTGACCCATCCAAGCGTACTGGAACGCCCCGTACAGGGATCATTCACCGTCGTCGGCGTGAAAACGTCTCCATCCGACTTCAACGTGAGTGTGCCATTTAACTACAACGCAGAAATTCCGTTAACGGTTAAAGCCGGCTTTGCCAGCACGTTGACCAATGTCCGGGTTGTCGCCAAGTTAGCCGAAGGACAGAATCTGCCCGTTGGCGTGTCGTTAACTTTGCCAGAGTCGGTCAATATTGCACCTCAACAGCAGGTAGTACTGAAACCTGTACTGAGTGCGAATAATGCTGCCGCACCAACAGGACAGATAGTTCTGCAGGTTTGGGCAAATGAAAGTACGGACCCTATTGCCGACATACCCGTACGGTATAACTTCAAAGAAGCCGTTGCCTCACTGGTTGCCAGCCCGACGATAATCCGAACTGGTTTGCAGCAAAATAATTCCATTACGGAATCGGTATTGCTGGCCAACAAAGGTTACGATGATTTTTACGGCTTGAATGCGTCATTGCGTCAGCTTGATGGCAGTGCTGCACCCGATTGGCTCTACCTGATGACTGCGGCAAATATCGACACGCTGGAAGTCTCTGAGCAGAGCGAAGTGATTGTGAAATTTGCCCCCACAGATGCGGTTGCCGAGGGTGTCTATCAATTCTACCTGCACTTGGAAACGCCATCGCAGGGCGAATGGGATTTGCCAATTCTGGTGACGGTGACCCAATTTGGCACCGGTGCCGCTGCTTTCCATGTGTCGGATATCTATACCTCAACATTGGACAGCGACGGCAACCTGATTCCTGGACTAGGTGGTGCAAAGGTCAAACTGACCAATGAACTTATCGCCACAGAAGTTTACCAGGCGCAGAGCAATGAATTTGGGGAAGTGTTGCTTGAGGATATTCCATCGGGTCGTTACATCTATCGTGTGTCCGCGTTTGATCATGAAACCGTCACCGGTCGTATTTGGATTAAAGCCGGGATGACTGTGGCTGAACGGGTGTTCTTGATGAATAACCTGGTGTCGGTTGAATTCAATGTGCAGGAAATCACATTAGAAGATCGCTATGAAATTAAACTGGAAGCCACGTACGAAACAGCGGTACCTGCCGCTGTGGTAAAAGTAGAACCGAAAGTTGTGAACCTTCCGGTAATGAAGAAAGGCGAGGTGTATCTCGGTGAATTCCGTTACACCAACCTGGGTTTGATTCGTGCAGAGCACATTGAAGCCAATTTACCCACCGGTGATGCCTTTGCGTCATTCGAATACCTCAAGGAATTTCCGGAAACGCTGGAGGCGGGTGAAGTGTTTGTCTTGCCTTACCGTATTCAAGCACTTCAGGACTTTGACCCAGACACTGCATCAGAA
This sequence comes from Reinekea sp., assembly GCA_050293765.1. Lineage (GTDB taxonomy): Bacteria > Pseudomonadota > Gammaproteobacteria > Pseudomonadales > Natronospirillaceae > Reinekea. Next base: position 7,576 of record JBNKNI010000059.1, on the reverse strand, counting down.
GCAACGGGTGGCGGTTGTGTCACACATAACTATGAAGCCAGCGTGGGTTACGATATGCAGTGTGCAGCAGACGTTATTATTAATGCCGTTTTGAGCCATTTGATCACCAGTAACTCTGGTTCATACGAAACCTGTTCTGGTAGCGGTGGCGGCTGGGGTGGCGGCTCAGGTTCCGTTTCTGGCGGAGGCTATGGCGGCGGTAGCTGGGGCGGTGGTATCTCCATCCCAACAATGGAAGGCGATTTCGATGCACTGCCGGGTTGTATTACTTGTCAATCTGTTTGTGAGTCATGTGATGGTTTCTAACACAACGGGAAGTCAAACAACCCATCTTAAACATTTTGCGCCGTGCGAAAGCACGGCAAGTTCAGGCGCTGATAAGGAAGTGAAAATGACGAGCCGATACTCAAACTCAGATACGTCTACCTGGTATGCGACGTCGCTGCGTCGAGCCAGAAAGTGGCTAACCGCCGCCTTGTTACTGAGTACAGCCTGGGCTGCGGTGCCGGTTGAAATAGAGGCCTCTAATGTCGACTACAGTCAAGGGCGCTACCAGGAACGCGCTATCGATATGAGCATTGCCACCATCGGTGGCATGCTGGAAATGAAGCGATCCTGGAATGGTGAAAAATGGACCATTAACCCGGCGTTCCGTGGCATGAAAATTGTGCGAACAATGGCAACGATGGATGTCCGTGACGATAACGTCGACTACGACGGCTATCGCCCGCCAGTCGAACTCTACTACAACGGGGCCAAGTTCACCCGTTCAGGCTCCAATGAATCATTTCCTTTCCGGTTCTTGGCTCAGCGCAGAGCTGGAGCGTTCAGTGGTGTCATTGAGCAGATTTCCAAAACCGAGTTTAAATGGACCGATGCCTATGGCAACTGGAAACTGTTTAAAGACAGTAATGAGCAGTATGTCGAAGAAAGTGCCTTTGCACTGGGCGCTATTCGGTTTAGCGGGGGTGACTCCTACGGAAGTTCGTCGCAAAAAGTCGCCATTGACTTGGCAGCCATAAAAAAGAATACCCTCGGCGCCTTGATTGCCCAGGGTGATATCTACTCTGAAAAATATCGCTTTGAGTACAACGGTGACTACAGCCGAATGCTACGCATTAAAAATGCGGCAGACCTAACCCTGGTAACCTTTACCCATGCCGATTACAGCACTTGGTTAGATGATAAACCCCCCCAGGTTAGAACCATGACCGACTACACCGGTCGGGTAGTCACCTACAGTTATAATGACGATGGCGAACTCGTGCGCTTGACAGATGTTAACGGCAATGAATGGCGCTTTAACGCGGGTATGCATAACCGGACAGACGCAGAAGGCAACCGGGTCACTTTTTCCTTTGGTGCTAAGCAGCCGAATGTGGACGCAGCAGAAGAAGATACTGTACTACGCTTTTCGTCATCGTCTTCTTCTGAGTCGGGTGGCAGTGTCAGCTTCCGCAAAGCAGCAGCACGTCGCGAATTTATAAAATCGATTAACTACGAAGACGGCCGCCGTTTCGACTATAACTACAACTACGATAAAAGCACCCAACGCTACATTCAAACCGTATCCGACGCTCACGGTCGGGTCACCGAAACCACCTACGGCAATGGCGATGGTGATTCACTGATACAGGAAATCATTGTTAACGGTGAACTGGAGCAACGCAGTACCCGTTTAGGCAGCACCCGTACTCAAATTGAAGACGCCTTTGGTCAGAAAACCATTACCACCAAAGATGGCCAGGCTCGGCTGACGCAAATTCAATACCCGGATCTGACGACTGAAACCTGGGCATACGATAATCTCGGGCGCACGACTCAGTACAAAGACCGCGATGGCGTTATTACGGCAACCGAATACAGCGGTAACGTTGTCCGCATTACCCAAGCCAAGGGCACCACTGAAGAGCGCGTACTGGAACAGATACTTGACGGCCATGGGCAGATCGTTGAAGCCCGCTACTACGAAGGTGCTTCAGTTGAATCAACGTTCCGATATGAATACAACAATTACGGTCGTGTAACCAAAGTAATCTACCCGGACTTAACCGAAGAAACGTTTACCTACGCTGTGGAAGGCAGCATAAACACATACACAAATGCCGTTGGCCAAACATGGACTTACGTGCGTGACAATGTCGGTGGGGTGTTGTCCTACGAAACGCCATTGGGCTTTACTACCCAATATCAGTACAACAAAATTGGTCAGCTCACCAAAGTCATTCTGCCCGACTTAGCCGAATACAATTACACCTACACGCAAGGTCGAATGACCAAAATTACAGGACCGGACGGGTTTTCTGTTGCGCAACAATTTGACAAAGGTCGCTTGGTTGCTGTTACCGACGCGCTGGGCAATGTATCCAACCATAAGTGGGACACCAACGGACGACTGGTAAAACTCATTGACCCAGCTGCCAATGAAATCTCCTTCACCTATAACCACAACCAAATTACACAGGTTGTACTGCCGAACAACACTGAAAGTTATATATACGATGCGAACGGTCGCGTGAAAAAAGCGACCTTGGAATATGACGACAAGTCCATTTCCAATAATTACCGCTATACCCCACATGGGCAAATGAAAGAATTTACCGATGCCCTTGAAAACAGCAGCAGTCAGGAATTTGATGCCCTCGGCCGAGTGACAAAGTCATTCAACGTTGACCAAACCGTGACCGAATACGAATGGAGCGCATGGGGGAATTTGCTGTCGGTAACCGACGCCTCACTGAAAACCACGCGTTTTGAATACAACAACATGGACCAGTTGGTGGCTGAGATACTGCCCATGGGCCAGCGCTATTTCTATTCCTACCGGGACGATGGTCTGCTGGAGAGCACGACCTACCCTGACGGCAAGATTGCAAAATACGGCTATGATATCGATGGGCGTACTCGCAGTATTCGCTACTATCGCAATGCCGAGGCAGTCACCAACAACAATCCAGGGTTGACTGTCACGGCAGACTACAACAGCAACGGCCTGCTCACGGCGTTTAATGATGGTACCGTCAGTGAAAGTTACGCGTACACATCACGCGGCAAGCTGCAACGTGTAACCACCGACTTTGGCCCATTTAGCAAAACCATCAGTTATACCTATTACGCCAATGACTGGCGTAAGAGTTTCACCAACGCCGAAGGCATCACTTACAGCTACAGCTACAACAAAAACGGCACGTTACAGGGGATAGGTATTCCGGCTGTAGGCCGCATTGAATACAAAGACTTTGATTACCTCGCCCCTCGGCAGCAGACTCTGCCCGGTGGTGCGCAGATCAACCGAACCTACAGCGGTATCGGTGAGTTGCTGACACAAACCTATGTTGACCCGGCCAACAACGTGCTGAACAGTTTCACGTTGCAGTACAACAGCATCGGCCAGCTTGAAGAACAACAGCTCGACAGTCAGAAAACCGTATTCGACTACAACGAAGCCTACCGACTTGCGAACGTCATTACCGATGACGTTGTTGTCGAAAGCTATGAATACGACGATGTAGGTAACCGGACCTTAAGTAGCGACAGCGATGAGGCATGGCAATACACCGATAATCACCAGCTGGCGGAAAACCCGAAAAACGAATACCAGTATGATGCCAACGGTCAGTTGATCAGCCAAACCGCCAAAACGGCGGACGGCAAGACTCTCACATACACCTATGATATTCGAGACCGGCTCAGCGAAGTCCGTGACGCAAGTGACAACCTGGTGGCCAGTTATTACGTCAGCGCACAAGATTTGCGCATCCGCAAAACCACAAGCGCCGGCACCACCTATTACCTATACAGTGCCGATGGCCTGAGCGCCGAATACGACGCCAGCGGCAACCTGCAAAAAGAATATGGTTATATCCCCGATGCCCGTTGGATGACCGACCCGCAATTCCAGCGCAGCGGCGGCAAACTCTATTACTACCTGAATGACCAACGCGGTGCGCCACTGGCCATGGTCTCCAGCAGCGGCGCCATGGTTTGGCGCGCCAGCCACGATGCCTTTGGTGAGGCAACGGTGGAAATAAACACCGTCAGCAATAATCTGCGCCTGCCCGGCCAGTATTTTGATGCTGAAACCGAACGTCACTACAACGGTTACCGGGACTACGACCCAGACCTAGGCCGTTACATTCAGCGTGACCCTCTCGGTTTGGCCGCCGGTGTGAATACCTATGGCTACGCTTATCAAGACCCCATTAATTTTGTCGATGTCGACGGACGGTTTGCAAACGTTGTCGCCAGTGCTGCTGCAAGGTTATACGCTCGCTGTGTGATGTCCTGCCTGGCACAATCGGGCCTGGCAATTGGCGCAGCGGAACTCATTGCCATTTATATTTTCGATTGCGAACCGAGCATTGAGCGCTTTGGTAATGAACTGGCCTCGGCCGCAAAGGCATGTGGTCTAGCATGCCTAAATCCGCTGGAATGGATTGGCAATGGTAAAAAATCCCCAGGGAAAAAGCCGCATAAGAAACCAAACAATAAAAACGAACCAGAGGTTTGTCCAATCGGCGGTGCAAACAGTTTTATTGCCGGAACCGAAGTACTTACCGAGCACGGCCTGGTACCGATTGAAACCTTGCAGGAAGGGGACTGGGTTTACGCCAAAAATGACCTCACCGGTGAAGTCGCGCTGCGGCAAATTGTGCAGATGTTCCACAGCTGGCACGACGGCGATGTCATCGAGCTTACTGTTAAAAACCCCGACGGCGTCGAAACCCAATTCACCACCACCGAAGAACACCCATTCTGGGTAAATAACCACGGCTGGAAAAATGCCGGTGGCCTTGGTATTCAAGATGTTCTCGTCACGTTGAATGGCGACGCGATTGAAATCCTCGGCATTAAAGCCGTAGATGGCCGTACAGAGACGTTCAATTTTGAAGTCGATGATTTCCATACTTACGCCATTGGGTGGGATGGAGTTTGGGTTCATAACACTAGCTATCATGGCAATAATCCTCGAAGCCCAGAGCCAACGCAGCACTATACTGTTTGGTATGAAGATGGTACTCGCTATGATGGTGTTGGTGACATTGGGCCGGATGGTGGTCCAGGTGCTCGAGCAAAACAATCGGCAAGGGAGCGAAATCCCGGGGTGAATAGTCAAACTACTGTAAAAAATTATGACAACCGAGCTGACGCTCTAATCTCAGAACAGAAAGGAATCGATGAGTCTTTGTATGGTAAAAATGACAAAGGAAACCACAATAAAAGCAATTCTCCAGGCAATAAACTTATTGATAAAGACGGTAACTATAATTCTGAAAAATTGACTTGCTGGCTGTGATCTAATGAATATCGACTTCTTTTCTACAGTTTATAAAAATCCGAATCCATTTGTAGAGGCTGATTTTTCGGTTGTGCCCGACATTTCTGTCGCAAGTATTGAATCATCGTATGTTGATTTTCTAAATGAAAACGAGATTGTTGACGTTAGAATAAGTACGAAAAAAGGTTCCGTTTTAAAAACTTTAACTTGGTTGAGAAGGCTTCAACACATTAAGTCGTTGTCATTTGATGGTGGTGACTTGGAAGGTTTTTTAGATGTAGTTAAAGATTTGCATTTAGATGATCTATCTATTGATTCCGAAATTTTAGATCCAATAATTCTCACTAAGCTGGGAGGCACAAAATCAGTTGCTTTTACCAGAGTTAATACAATCGAAAGATTAGATTTTTCATCATCGAAGAATTTAGAGAGCATATATTTAGGTGGATATTTAGGAGATGGCATAACTCTTCCATCGAGTATTAAATCTATTCGATTGTTTCGCAGTAAGCTAAGGAACCTTAATTTAATAGTTAACCTAGATTGCACGGAATCGATAGTTCTGCAAGAGAATTATGATTTAGAAGATATTGTAGCCATTAAAAAATGTGAGAATCTCAGAAAGCTAGTTGTTGAGAATAGTAAGAAAATAAAAAATCTAAACGAGTTTTCTTTAAAAAACCTTGAGATAATTAGCTTGTTAGGATGCGGAGAAGTTGAAAGCCTAAAGTTTCTTGAGAATAGTCCTAATTTGAAATTTGTCAGCTTTCCTAGAACAACAATTGTTGATGGGGACCTAAGTATACTTGAATTCGTTTCTGAACTAAATTTCGAAAACAGGAATCACTACAATAGAAAACTGAGTGGCGGGAAACTGAAATTATAAAATCAAGGAGGTCGCAAAAGTAAAGTGGCTTCCTAAATGATTATCAGAGTCTTTGATTTGAAATTGTTGGGCGAAAGTAAAAAAGCAAAGGTTTACTTTTTCAAAACTAATCCGAAGGAATCGCATTGAAATATATTCTTCAGTTTTTTACAAGTTCGACTGAAATGGTTGAAATGATCATTTTTTGTGTAAGTCGTTTTGATTTACAGCTCTATATGTTTGAAAGCTATAGTAATGAAGTTTCTCTGCTGACCTCAGAAAACGATATATCCAATGCATTAAAATCCGAAAAAGAAACTAAATTGATTTTGTCAGCGATAGAAGGTGAGTTTGACATAGAGTCATTTAAATTTAGTCCAAAAGACAGCCTTGTATTCAAATTTGGGGGTAGTCAAAAGGGTGTTATTTTTTGTTCTGAGATTAGCTGTTTTAGTACTACGCCAGAATTTGAAAATACAATTAAAAAACTTACCAAGCACCTCAAGAGTAACTTTCTTAGTTTTGGTGTTTACTTTAAGGCAGAAGAATACGTCTATTACAAGGACATTGGGTATACAGCGGAAATCCCTTTTTTGGAAGAAAATGGAACCTCAATAAAAATTAATGGAAGCAGTACCCTTGTTTCTAATATGGATTTAAAAATTATGAATAAAGAAGAATTTGTCTCTGCTATAAGGCTAGTAGTAAAAGATAGCACAAACGACATCATGGAACAGAAAATGTCTAAGCTTGATTTTTCGAGTTATGAAACAAACGCTTGGCTAAGTACTCTTGATGAAATGAAAAAGCAATTGATTTTGGATGTTGTTAAGGAGGCCGTTGATCATTCGGTATTCGGTTTTCTATGTGTGTTAGATGGCGTTCGTGTAATTGAATCAGGACCAAATAAAGGTGAACTAGTGCTTATCTACAAAGGCAATCATGAAGAAGTATTAAACGACCCCAAGACTATAGATCTGCATGACCTCTATTGACGCTGGCTCCTTCGATATGTCAACTATATGAAGTTCGTGACGGCTTAGTATCAGATAACTTGATTTGCCCAGTTTAGAGGACGACTTATGTTTGACAGCTATATTTCGAGAATATACACCCGGGACGGAATTGCATTTTCTATATCGTTACCAGATATCAACTCCGAACTCAAACTGGGAGATTGGATTGATTTCGTCAATCAAAAAAAAATTGAACATGTAGACATCAACAACAATGCGGGTTGTAACTTAGAAGACTTGGCTTTTCTGAATAATTTGGGTCATCTAAAGGGACTTCATTTTAATTCAAATATCAAAAAGAAAATCAAGTTCGCTGGCTTACAGTTTACAAAATCTCTTGAAAGGCTCTCAATATTTACACCTATAGATGAAAGTTTAAAGCCTGATGATTTTCCTAGACTAAGAGATCTTGGAATC
>JBNKNI010000058.1:0-21095 GCA_050293765.1 Reinekea sp. | reverse complement strand
CATTTATTGCGATGAATGTCGCGTTTCCAGGCCGCTGGAATTTCAAGAAACACAAGCTGATGCCGCTTTCAAATATTGAATATCTCAGTATTGTGCTGGTGACCAGCCCAGATGCGGAAGAGCAGTTTTATGCAACGTCTATTATGGCTGTGGAAGCTGGGCTAATACGAAAGATAGAAACTTATTGGGCACAACTGGGTCAACAACCAGAATGGCGGCAGCAGTACAGCCAGTTATACTGATCTTTCCAGTGCCTCTCCAAAGTTGTTTAAATTCTGCAGGGCAATAATAAGTGACTCAATACTTGATTGATTGTATTTTTAAAATGGCTATTAAGGATAGGCGTATGAGGATTACATTAGTTTGCATAACCTTGCTTTTTAGTCCATGGATTTTTGCAAATGAGTTTGATTGGGCATACAGGGGATTTTTGTATTCTTTCGAAGCACGACAGTTCGAAGATTTGGAACCTTTTTTTGCCGAAAATACGTTACTGGGTTTCGGTCCGGCCGAAGTAGGATACAGTACGTTTCTGCAGAAGTATGAAGAGGATGGAGCGTGTTTTCGGAAAATGCTCAATGCACTTCAACTCGGTTGTCGCTTAAGCTCTGAGAGGAACTCGTGTGTTGCGCCTCCTTTGGCTGATGACTCGGACGTCATCGGTATTGAAGCGCGAGCACATTTTGTTTTTGTCGATGGGAATTTTCGTGTTTCATCGTTTATTTGTAACGGTGACTCGTCAAGTAAACTTAAAAAGTAAACAAAACCCTGGCCGGTTAATTTGCTAGTGGTCCATGCGTTTTTCTCACCTTAATTCACGCATGGCCCACTAGAGCATGAGGTAATGGAAACGTGACGTTATATAATCAACCACCGAGCCTTCCTGAGGTGTTGCAGGCATTGCGGGAATCTTGGTCGCTGACCAGTTCAGAAGAACCTGAAAACTGGACACCTTCCAACCCCAGCCGTGGGCAGTGCGGCATATCATCGTTGATTGTGAATGATTATTTTGGTGGCAAGCTAGTACTCTGGAAGGTCTTTGTCGAAGACGAGCAAGTGGGCTTTCATTATTCGAATGAACTGCCAGATGGAACCCGGATAGACGCAACCGGCGATCAATTCTGGGAAAATGAAAGCCTTAGAGACCCAGACGTATTTGCCAGACCCAACAAACCACCAAAAAATGGTGCGGATCGGTACGTAGCCTTGGCCGAGTTGGTGAAAATAAAATTGTAAAATCTTTAGGGTCGGCTCTGGAAAGACCATCTGATTCAGGATTTAAGAACGAGCTTTTGGCGAGGGCTCTTTTGGAGGTGACCTTAATGAAACTTGATGTATTCGGTCGGCGGGTCGAAGTTCTCAGGCAACATAATGAATGGTGTGTTTATTACCTCGGCAACGATGGGAAAAAGCACAAAGCACATGATATTGTGTTGCCGACCAATCTGGATGAAGCCGACGTTGTTGGGACTATCGCTGATTTATGTCATGAGTGGGCAACACCTGCACACAGTGAGGTGAAGGTTTTATAACCCGCCGTACACGTTGAATCCGAATGTTGAGTAACACTTACCAGTCACTCTGAACAAAGGTGGTTAATTGTTTCTGTCTCTGTTTCAGTGATGGCGAAAGCAAGCCGATACTTCCGCCTTCATGCAAAATGTCTTACAAGGTGACGTAAACCATGATTAAACTGTTGGACATAGACCAGCTGCAAGCACACGACATCGAGCAAATATGGCGACATGTCACGGTAACGACCGCACCGGCGTTAACGGGTAATGTTGCCTGGTCCTTTGAAGGAAACGGCATCCGTACCCGAACAACCTTCCTGCAAGCGTTCCAGACATTGGGTTTGTCTTACATCGAGTTGCCTAATTTTTTGAAGACCGATGAATCGGTGGTCGACCTGGCCGGTTACATGGATGGGTTTTACGATGTATATGTCATCCGCGAACGCAATCATTCACGTTTAGTGGAATTCGCGGCCGCCACAAAACGGCCGCTGATCAATGCCATGTCCAGTGAAGCGCATCCCTGCGAGGTGTTGACCGATGCGTACTACCTGTCCACCCGCTTTACGTCACTGCCCGATGTTCGCATCTTATTGTGGGGACCGATGACCAACGTGTTTAAGTCGTGGCATGTTTTGGCACGGGTGATGGGGTTAAACGTTACGCATTACTGCCCGGAAACGTACCAAACCAACGAAGCGCCAGTACGCTTTGTATCGCAATTCTCGGGGCATTATGACGTGCTTATTACCGATGCTTGGCCATCGGGATTTACCGATGACCGTTACGCGCTTACAAAGAACACCCTTGCCGAGCTTGGCGACCCGCTGTTATTGCCAACGCCACCGGTGACGGTCGGCAACGAACTGGCGCAACCGTTGAGTGAGTATCCGGGTTTTGTAGGCTACGCGCAGAAGCAATTGTTGTTACCCGTTCAACGAGCCATTATTACTTACCTGCTTAGCTAGTGGTCCATGCGGAAATTAGGGTTGCACATCGCTTCGCCCTCGTACCGAATGCTGCGTTGGAAAAGTTTGACAGAGCACCACTATGCCTTCACTTTTTCGCCTTGCCTTCGGCGCGATTGCTATGCGCTTTACTTACCCCATTTAACGCATGGACCACTAAGTACTGTTAACCGCGAGAACAGACTTTTAAACTCTTCCTCGTTTAAAAAAAGGCGACCTAATGAAAAAAGATGATCACTGGCTGGACTCATGGGCGCATGACATCACTGACCGTTCCGTTCTGGAATTGGGCGCTGGCAGTGGCATCGATACACAATCGCTTGCTCGCATGACCGATCAGTTGATCGCCGGTGATCTGAACCCCCGCCATGCGTCTGTGACTCTCTTGGATCATCGCGAGCCTTTGCCATTTGAGAACGACAAATTCGACGTAGTAGTGGCCAGTTTGACCCTGCATTATTTTGACTGGCGCTTGACGGTCAATATTGTTAATGAAATTCAACGCGTCTTAAAAAGTGAAGGACTATTGATTTGCCGGGTGAACTCCATACAGGACATTCATTATGGCGCGGTAGGTTACCCGGAAGTCGAAACCCGGCTGTTTCTGGTTAAGGAGCAGCTCAAACGTTTCTTTACGCGAGACGATATTGTCAAATTGTTTAGCGACGGTTGGGCCTTAATTAAACTTACCGAAAAACAAATAGACCGTTATGACAAAGTGAAAACGGTTTGGGAGTTTGGCGCAAAAGTGATTTAACCTGAACGTTTGAAAGGTTGTGAAGCAAGGATGAAAACCAACGGGCTAGTGCGGTTTGAGTCCGCGAGCTTTTGTGCGCCCGCCAAGCCACGTTCAAACGTTGTCTGTGCGCTAGCCTATCGATACATGGGTTCAGTTATGCAAGGGCTCTAATAAGCTGTTGATCAAAGCTCTTGAGGCCGCTGTCCGGTGGCGATGCGGTGCATAGAGTAGCGAAAACGGTCGGGTCGCACCGGCCAGTTGCGGTAGTACGGGAACCAACGTGCCTCGTGCCAAACGATCTTTCGCAACAAACTCCAGTGTTTGGGCAATTCCCAAGCCTTGTTCGGCGAGGGAAACTGTCCCCAGAACATCATCACTCAGTTGAATTCCTCCTTGTGGCAACCAGTCGACGAACTTGCCGTCTACCTGCAAACGCCAAGGAGTCACACGTCCGGTACTGGGCATCATGAAACGCAGGCATTGATGTTGTTGGAGGTCCTCTAGGTGCTGCGGGACCCCGTGATGTTGCAAATAATCGGGCGATGCCACAAGACAGAGCCTGGCATCTTCCAGCTTACGTCCAATGATGGCGCGGTCCGGCAATGGACCCAGTCGAATAGCGAGATCATAGCCTTCGGCGTTCAGATCAATGTTGCGGTTGCTTATATTCAGCTCAAGGTGAACGTCCGGGTGCTGCATTGTGAACCGCTTGAGCAGTGCCGGTAACCGGTAGTGCCCGTATGTGGTGGGTGCCGTAAGTCGGACACGACCAACCAGCGGACCTTCTCGACCTTGCAAGTCTCGTTCTGTGGAGTCGATCAAACCAAACGCAATGCGGACTTGGTCGAGATATTCTTGACCAGCATCCGTCAACGTTAGCCGCCGCGTGGTACGGCGCAGTAATTGACACCCCAGATGGGTTTCAAGCCGAGTGATGGCGCGGCTGAGTACCGACGGCGTAGTCGATAGGTTAACCGCAGCGGCGGTGAAAGAGCCCTGTTCAGCGACCGTCAAAAAGACCTCGACGTCGGGTAAATGTTCAAAGCGTCGTGCCATTTTAACCTCTGAAGAACAAATAGTTTCCCTGCAGGGTAGTTTATTGCTTCCGCACGTCTGAATACAGTAGGCGGCATCTAAGTCGGAGGAAATTTAATGAACAATCTCTTAAAACCAGTCTTATTTGTATTAACCAGCCATTCCCGCAAAGGGGAGACCGGCGAAGCCACAGGTTTTTATCTATCTGAAGTCACGCACCCGCTGGCAGAACTGGAACGGGCAGGAATGTCGGTTGAGTTCGCATCGATTGCTGGGGGTGAAGCTCCGGTAGATGGTGTCGAACTGAATGACACTGTGAATGCGCGTTACTGGCAAGACGAAACATTCCGGTCTGTCATTCGTACCACTCAACGACTCAACGATGTGGACGCGAGTCGATACAGCGCCATCTACTTTGCTGGTGGTCACGGGACCATGTGGGACTTTCCAGACAGCCCCGCGGTTGCACGGGTAACTCGTGAGATATACGAGGCTGGTGGTTTCGTGGCGGCGGTCTGTCATGGTCCCTCGGCTTTGGTCAATGTTACGCTCAGTAATGGACGCTATCTGGTTCAAGGAAAAAGAATCAGTGCTTTTACCAATAAGGAAGAGATTGCTGCCGGTATGGCTGACGTTGTTCCATTTTCACTGGCGGACGTCTTGATCCAACGCGGCGCTGAGCATAAACCCGTCGATAATTGGCAATCGCAGGTCGTCACCGATGGTCGTTTGATCACCGGGCAGAATCCTCAATCGGCTTCTGGCGTTGGCGCAGCTTTGCGTCAGGCATTATTGGCATCCGTTTTATCGGCACACGCCTCAGGAGAACAACCTGTGGTGGTAACATTGAACCTGACCGCAAAAGATCCAGCGGCGTTTAAGGCGCATCTGCAATCCGTGATTCCACAAACTCGCTTGGCCGATGGCAATCAGTTCAGTTGGTCTCTGGAAAACCCTGAAAATGCTGCGGAATTTACCCTGATCCAAGGCTGGGATAGTCTGGCGCACCAACAGTCATATTTGGCATGGCGGGAAGCTCGGGGAGATCTCGCGGCTTTTGTCGGTCAGTTAACGATACCGCCTCAAGTTGAAGTAAAGGCATTGTTCGACCGCTAACCTGGCAAGAGGTACTGCACAAGCTCAGACTTGTGCGGTACACCCGCGTTTTCAACGATGCTCAGTACCAAGCCCGGCCGCCGTCCTGGTTGACTAATCGGGCTTCGGTGCTTTACTGAAGGCTACACGACTCGCTTGCAGTCGGTGCATTTCAGAACTCCGAGGCTGTCGTCATGCATCCACGTCTTTCCCGTTTCCTGATCGTTGTTGGTTGTCTGAGCTTGGTTGCTTGTGCGCGTGAAGAAACCTTTCACTGGGACCTGCAATCCCACGCCACGGAAACCAGTTTTGATTACCAAGAGCTGGTCAAAATGACGGATAACATTCGTCTCATGAGTCAGGGTCGGCTGGATATCACACCCCATTACGCGGGCCAGATCACGGGTGGTGCGGATATCTACAGTGCCGTGAAAGATCGCCGTGTCGAAATGGGCAATGGCTGGCCGAATTGGTGGTCCGGGTATCACCCTGCATGGGCAGTGATGAACGCTGGCCCATATGAGTTCATGAATATCGATGCCTCACTGATGTTCTTTTTAAACGGTGGCGGTACAGAACTGGCGAATGAATTGTCCGGACGTGACGGCATCATCTGGCAACCTGCCTGGTGGCCAGGCATGGAGTTTGGTCTGCTGTCGAGCACTCCAATACTGGGCTTGAAAGATCTTGCCGGGAAACGCGTTCGCATGGGGCCTGGGTTGCCCAGCGAAGTTCTCGCCTCCGCCAGTGGCGCCGCAGCGATTCCGCTGGTTCCGGAAGAAATCAAACCTGCGTTAACCAGTGGCGATCTGGATGCCGTGGAATGGACAACGACCGCCGGTGCCTGGGATCTCGGCTTAAGCGAGTTGGCGACTCACGCGATTATTCCGGCTGTTTGGCAGCCATCGGTACTGGCTGACTTTTTAATCAACGAAACGGCCTACAATGAACTGCCGCCCGACTTGCAGGCGATCTTAATGACGGCGATCCGCTCGTTTACGTTAACCACAACGGCGCTGGGTAAATCGAAAGACATCGAGGCACTGGAGAAATTCCGCGCCGCCAATACCTCCATTGTGCGTTGGTCAAACGAAGACCTGGCGATCTGGAAATCCACCAGTGACAATATTTATCGCATTTACGCCGAGCGTGATGAATACTCGCGACGGTTGATTGAGTCAAAACACGCCTTCAAGCAGCGCTACAACGAATATTATCAATTGTTTGGACCCTATGATTAAGCACCGCATCGACCCGACATCCGATCGATTTTTCGCCGTACTGTCTTTCTTGGTGTTTGTTCTCGTGGGGTATTTCTATCTTCAAGAATTGAATGGCATTAATAAACAGATGCAGCAAAATCTGCTGGAGCGTGCCGACGAAGCGGCCCAGCGGTTGACCAAAAGTGTGGCGCCCACAGCTTGGGAAGTGTATCAGCGTAGTACCGATCGTCAGTTCCCGGAACAACTGGCCGCCGACATTCTCGACTCTGAATTGAACGTGGATTTTATCGTGGCCATTACCGTGCTGGGTAATTTTGGGCATGTGTTGATGGGTCGCCAGAAAGCCGAGGACGGCCTTATTGTGCCGGTGACCCACGTTTCGGAAATCGCTCCGCGTTATACGCAAAAAATTCGTTCCGGCATGGTGCAGGGCGCCATGACCATCGGCCATATCGAAATTTATTACACCGATGCCTTTCACCTGGCCCGCACCACCTCGTTGAAAGTAGCCAGTACCTTTCGGTTTGTTATGGTGACGTTCTTACTGCAGATGTCGGTGTATTTGCTGTATCGCGCCAGTCATCAGCGCAAACAGATTTTGCAAACCGTGGAGAATCTCAAAGAGACTCAGGAAAAATTAGTTGAGTCAGAAAAACTCGCCGGTTTGGGTTCCCTGGTGGCAGGCATTGCCCACGAATTGAATACACCACTGGGTATCGCGCTGACCTCGTTCAGTTCGGTAGAAACTGAGACTAAAGGAATTAAACGCGCTTTTGAATCGAACCAAATGACAAAGTCGAGTCTGGACGATTATCTTCAACACACACTGCAAACGGTGCATGTGTCGAATCAGAGTCTGTATCGCGCCATTGAGTTGGTGAATCACTTTAAACAGATATCGTCCGACCAGGTCGTGGAAGATACGCGTGAAATAAATATCCGCCAATACATCGATGAAGTGATGGTCACTCTGGCCATCGGGATTAAACGAGCCGGCTGTCAGTTCAGCATCAGTGGCGGTGACGCTTTGGTGGTTCGTTCGATACCGGGCGCGATCGCACAGGTGCTGACCAATTTGGTGAATAATGCCCTGTTGCATGCGTTCAGTGACGGTGCCAGTGAACCGGGTGTGACCTGGACTGCGCCCGCTGAAAAACGGATTACCATTCGCATCGACGACTATGACCAGATCTTTTTTACCGTCAGTATCAGTGACAATGGCCGTGGTATGACAGAGAGCACTCGCAAACGGATCTTCGACCCCTTCTTTACCACCAAGCGGGGCAAAGGCGGCACGGGTCTGGGCATGAACATTGTGTTCAAAATCGTCACTAAAAAACTGCAGGGCCGCATCAGCGTGGCGTCTACGCCCGGAGAAGGTACCCGGTTCGACATTAAGTTACCGAAAAAACTGCAACGGATCTCGCATCGCCAATTGACCACCTGACGCATCAGACCGCGTTTCAAAAATGTACCATTTCTCCAAATTCATGGGCCAAAACTCTTCATCGATGTTTGATTGAGAGTCATTTCCATACAGTTCGGTTTCCCTACAAAAATAAAAAGCGGATCAACATGAATACGAAACCACTGTTTCTGGCCGTCGCCATTGCGCTGGCGGTCAGCGGCTGCGAAACCAATCAGCCCAAAGACGATAAACCCGATAACGAAACGGAATTCACATTCCGCACAGACCATACCGATTGGCCGGACATTACCAGTGCCATTGCCTTGGATCAGACCATTGAAGATCAAATCTCAGCCTTAATCGCGAACATGACATTGGCTGAAAAGGTTGGCCAGATGGTGCAACCAGAAATTAATTCAGCCACACCTCAAGACGTGATCGACTATCACCTGGGTTCGGTATTGAATGGCGGCGGCTCCTGGCCGAACGGCAGCAAGACGGCGTCCGCTGCTGATTGGTTGGCGTTGGCCGACGCCTACTGGGAAGCCTCCATGGACACCAGCGACGGACACGCAGCCATTCCTTTGATCTGGGGAACAGATGCCGTGCACGGCCACAGCAATGTTTATGGTGCAGTGATATTCCCGCATAACATCGGCCTCGGTGCTGCGAACGACGCTGACCTGATGACACGAATCGGCGCCGCGACGGCCAAGCAGGTGACTGTGACGGGAATCGACTGGACCTTCGCGCCGACCTTGGCCGTGGTACAGGATGATCGTTGGGGTCGAACCTACGAAGGTTACTCGGAAGACCCGGAAATTATTTTCAATTATGGCGGTGCCATGGTGAAGGGGCTACAGGGTACCTTTGCCGAAGACAACGTTGTTGCCACAGCGAAACACTACATTGGTGATGGCGGTACCGATGGCGGTGATGATCAGGGCGACAACCTGTCCACTGAGTTGCAGATGATTAACCTGCACGGACAGGGCTATTACTCGTCACTGAACGCTGGCGTTCAAACCGTCATGGCCTCGTTCAATAGCTGGAACGGGGAAAAAATTCACGGCGATGATTACCTGCTCACCGATGTTCTGAAAGGCAAGATGAACTTCGATGGCTTCATTATTTCCGACTGGAACGGTCAGGGTCAGGTGACCGGTTGTACTAACGATCATTGTGCTCAGGCAGTGAATGCCGGTATCGATATGATGATGGTGCCACAGGATTGGAAAGGTTTTATTACCAATACCATTGCGGATGTCGACGCGGGCTTAATTTCCATGACACGCATAGACGACGCCGTGCGCCGGATTCTGCGAGTGAAATACCGCGCAGGTTTGTTCAGCAAACCGAAACCATCGTTACGTTTGGACGCGGGTGATGACAGCAAGCTGGCCACCGCAGAAATGCGTGCCTTGGCGCGCGAAGCTGTTCAGAAATCGCTGGTGCTGTTAAAAGACAATGACAGCCTGTTGCCATTGTCCAAAGACGCCAACATCCTGGTGGTGGGCGCGTCTGCCGACAGCATGCAAAATCAAACCGGTGGCTGGACTTTGTCTTGGCAGGGAACCGGTAACACCAATGCCGATTTCCCGAATGGTGACACCCTGTTGGATGGCTTTAGCGCCGAAGTCGCCGAAGGAACGGGCAGTGTTACGTTCAGCGCCGACGGTTCACTGGCCGACGGCAGCTTCGACCTCATCATTGCGGTCATTGGTGAAACGCCTTACGCCGAAGGCAATGGCGATATCGGTAAGTTTGAAACCATGGCGTTTGACGGGCAAAACCCGGCTGCCAGCCAGCTGTTGGCGGATCTGGATGCGAACGATCCGAACACCCCGGTATTAACCGTTTATGTGGGTGGGCGACCACTGTGGATGAACAAAGAACTGAACTTGTCAGACGCTTTCGTCAGCGCCTGGTTACCAGGTTCGGAAGGCAAAGGCGTAGCGGATGTTTTGTTTGGCGACGTACCGTTCACCGGCAAGTTGTCATACTCCTGGCCTGCCGAAGACTGCCAGGTTCCGGTGAATGCCGGCGATGGACAAACCCCGCTGTTTGCGCTGGGGTATGGTCTGACGACATCAGATTCTGTCACGGTCGGGTTGCTGGATGAAACCGAATCCGACCGAGGTTGCGGTGCGCCCGACATCACCGATGCCGGCACCACCAATGAGCCGCTGGATATCTTCACCTCCGGTACCGCTCAGGGTGAATACGTTATGCGCATTGGCGGTCCAAGCAATTGGAACGGAACAGCGGTGAGTGTTGATCCGCTGGCGTCGACCGATACGACGCCGGGCGATGCCACCGACACCGACATCGTGGTCACCACCACAGACGGCGCCGTGCAGTACAGTGCCAAGCGCGCGTTGTGGATCGGTAACGGGCAGATCTATCTGCAAAATGAAATCGACTCTGAAGGGACAGATTTGGCCGCGTACGCGAATTCGGAAACGTCCATTCAATTCCGCGTGAAAGTCAATGCGGCTCCGCAGTCCGCTGCGGTTAATCTCAGCGTGCACTGCATTTACCCTTGTTTGGGTGAAGTGAACATTTCGCCGCTATTGAGTGGCATGACGCTGAGTCAGTGGAATGACGTTTCTATTCCATTGCAGTGCTTCTCCGGTTTGGATGTCACCAACATCAATACCCCTTTCCTGATCTGGGCGGACGATGCCGGGCTTGATCTGGAAATAGAAGAGGTACGCTGGATGCCATTTACCGCCGGCAGCTCGCCAGACTGTTCGAGCTTTGAACCGGACCCAGCGCCGGAAATCACCACCAGTACCGATGTTTACATCGATGGCATCGCCAATACCGACCTGTTCAATGCACCGGCGGTATGGTCAGCCAAGAGCGCGACCGACTGGAGTGGTATTCCTGATTATGTCACCGTGACCGATGTTGATCAGGGCGCAGGCGACCTGGCGCTGGATATTCTCTACGGGAATCATGACGTGGCCGACGGTCCGAAAGCCACTGTCTCCATTCCGTTTAAGACCGCGCACAATCTGAGCGCCATGAGTAAGGTGCAATTTGATATTAAAGTGTTGGATTACGCAGGCGCGACCGAAATCTGGGGCAAAATGGTCAGCCCGGGCAATATGTCGACCGGCGATATCGTGTTGAACAGTACGCTGGATACCTGGGTAACCAACGAAATTGTGTTTGCCGATTATAGCGCAGCGGACATCGACTTCAGCGAAGTCGGCACTGTGCTCGAGGTGTTGCCAAACTGGAACGAAACACACAACGATGTGCACTTCCAGATCGATAACATCCGCATTCTTCCGTAAATCATCAGGCGTTAGTCTTGGCCGGTTTTAACCGGCCTTTTTTGTGCCCGCGACCATGTAATACTTTGATACACACAACACAGGGCAAAGCACATAGAATGGACAGCACTATAAAAACAACAAAAGACTGTCTACCATGCCCAACACACCGTACGTGGCGTCGTTGTTGTCGCTCATGTCATTTCAGACCTACGACCGGCATTACCTGCCGCGCATCATATATCCGGGTCGTGAAGAGATCGAACTCGTACTCGACGGCCAGGCGATTCTGAAAACACCCCATCAGGAATACCGGGTGGGACCCGGCGATGTCATCTGGCATCGTCCCGGCGATCAGACCATTTGCAGCACGCGTGAAAGCCATCCTTATGAATGCATTATTCTGGCGTTGGCGATAAACCCGCGTCGCAGCTTGCGCCGTTCGCGAATGAATCGCTGGAGCGGTGTGATCAGTATCCGGCAGTTTGCAGAAGATGCGCTGCGCCGATTGTCTGAACACGTGAATGACCCTGAATTTGCCGAATATCTGTACTGTGCCCTCAAGGTGCACAGTGAACCCATGTTGGGCGCCGATTTTCAGAGCCTTTCGCATTCCTCAGCGTTGGCTTTCGACAAAGCTTTTCAGTTTATTTCCGATCATTTCAAAGACCCGGCACTGACCGTCGACATGGTCGCGGATGCCGCCTTTGTCAGTGTTTCGCAACTGCATAACATCTTTCATGAAAAAACCGACTTAACCCCGTACCAGATGATCAACCAATGCCGTATGGAATATGCGTTGACTTTGGTCTCAGAAAATCGCCCCATCAAACAGGTGGCGGCCATGAGCGGGTTTGAATCTGAAAGCGGCTTTATCCGCGCATTTAAGAAAAAGTATGGCAGCAGCCCGGGCGCATTGAAGAAGCAACATCAGGTGTTGGGCAATTGGCGCGCGGTGACGGTGGCTTAATTTTCAATTTTTTGCATCCAATGAGGGGCTTGGGTTCGTTACCCGTATAACCCCCTCAAATTTTGGAGTTTCAACCATGCGCTCATTCACCGTACTGCTTTTCGCTTCTCTGTCATTAACTGCGCTTGCCGCGGATTATGGTACAACCACCAACCCCACCCCGAATATGGCGCATGCCCATATGGAGCACGTGGATAAACGGTGGGCCAGCACACCGGATCAACAAGGCTTCCTGACCACGGCCATCGCCGAAGCCAGCATTGCGGAACAACACAGCCTGGCCGCAACCCAAGCGAGTGATCTCGCGGAGTTAAAAGCCCATGTGCGTCAGGTTGCCCAAGCGCTGTCTGGTGAAGGCTCCGGCAATGGACTCGGTTTTGGTGTAGTCGATGCCGCCAAAGGCGCGAAAAAACACATCATGCTGGCAGCACAATCGCCCGGTTCGTCAGATGCCGTCCAACTCCACGCCCTTCATATTGGCACTTCTGCCAGTAATGTGGCTTTATGGGCTGAGCAGGCTATTGCACTGGCAGACAATGTGGCCGTCATGAACGACTTGTCAGAAGCCCGAACCAAGGTAAACGCAATACACGATCTGGTGACGGCCATCGTGCATGGGTCGGATGCCGATGGCGATCAGGTGATTACCTGGCACCGCAACGAAGGTGGATTGGCTCAGGCACAATGGCATATGGATCTGCTGAACACCGCCGAAGGGTTGTAACGATCAGCAGCAAGCGGCGTGATTTAAGCCTTTGGGCGATTTGCAAAGTGGCGGGCGGGCAGGCATTACCTTACTATCGCTTCCTGTACCGTCGAATTTGCTCCCGCTCAAGGTTATTACCCTGTTATGTCCAAGCTGCACCCGCGTAACCCGCACCAAGACCGTTATAATATCGACCTGCTGTGTCAGGCAACACCTGGCCTGAAACCCTTTGTCACCAAGAACCCGCGCGGCGAAGACACCATTGATTTCAGTGATGCGAAGGCGGTACTGGCTCTCAATAAAGCCTTACTTGCACACCATTACGGGGTTCATCACTGGTCAATACCGGACGGATTTTTGTGTCCGCCTATTCCGGGCCGTGCTGATTACATCCATTACGCGGCAGATCTCTTAGCAAGCGACAACAACGGCAAAGTACCGGTCGGTAAAAAAGTGCGTGTGCTGGATGTGGGTACCGGTGCCAATCTGGTGTACCCCATCATTGGCAGCCAAACATATGGCTGGCAGTTTACCGGCTCCGAAATTAATCCGGAATCCTCTCGCGCTGCGGCGGCCAATATCACTCAAAACCCGAATCTGGTTTCGAAAATTAAATTAGTCGAGCAAACCGATGCGAGTTCTATATTTAAGGGTGTGATACAGCCAAAAGACCGCTTCTCGTTCACGATGTGCAACCCGCCTTTCCATAAATCGGCTGCGGATGCTGCGGCCGGATCGCAACGTAAAAACCGAAACCTGAACAAAGACAAAGCAGTACAGGAGTCGACACTGAACTTTGGCGGGCAGCGATCGGAGTTGTGGTGCGAAGGCGGCGAGCTGGCATTTATTGGCAACATGATTGAACAGAGCAAACTGTTTCGAAACAATGTTTGCTGGTTTACCTGTCTCGTGTCCAAGCAGGATCACCTTTCCGTCGTGAAGCGCATGCTGAAGAAGTGCAAGCCAACCGATGTGCGGATCATTGACATGGCGCAGGGGCAGAAAGTCAGTCGATTCGTTGCCTGGACGTTTTTAACGGCGCAATCTCGTCACGACTGGTTCAAAAAATGAAAGCCAGTGAATTCTGGCCAAAGGGCACTTCGAATAAGTCAGGTTTCGTCGTTTGTTTTCATTCAAATTTGAGTGTTCTTCTTACCCTGGGTTTTACACAGGTTTCCGACTGATTAGTTCGCCACATTAGGTTGTGGGATTTGCCGTGCGGGCTTTTAACCGCATTGCAAACGACAATGCGACGAAAGGGGGGCAAAATCGATTAAAAGCGAAGCCCCAATGGACTTCGAATCGATTTTAACGACGTCACCTCTGGTGAAGGCCGGATCAAGGGGATCTTCCCTTGGAAAGAACATCCTTCAAGATATCGTTTGGTTAAAATGGAACCTTAATCTTTGGAACAGAATTAATCTTTTTCACCGTTCCGAAAAAAAAGGGCATCAAAGCCCTTTCTTCACGCTGAGTACCCTACCCCAGGTTTTACCGTTGATTGCACTGTCGTAACCCAAAGCCTTTACCTCTTGCAACGCGACGGACGATCGCATGCCCGAGGCGCAGCATAAAATGAGAGGCTGTTTGGCTTTGGCGAGTTTCTTTTTCGCTTTGCGGATATCGGTGTGCGGGATATTGATCGCTCCCGGTACTGAGCCACTGGCGAATTCGCCGGGTGAGCGCACATCAATCACTGTGCCGCCCTGTTTTAATGCTGCAACTAACGCATCGCTGTCGTCCGCAAATAACTTCTTTAAAAAACCGAACATAGTGTCACCTGAGAATTGAAGTTGTCTTAATATTAGTTTTTTCTAATATTAAGTGCAAGTGCCCATGTCTATTATTTACGAAAGAGTTGTTCAGTCGACGGCGGACGCCTCCGGGGCAAAGCGCAAAACGATTTGCCCCTGCGCGTTTATCACGTGCAGCTCGTTGGCTTGGGTTAAAACGAACCGGTCAGCTTTCGCCAGCGTGGCGAAGAATTCCGGTTCCAGTGTTGCGGCGATGCAGGCACGGCGCGTCGACATCAGAGGGCCAAACAGGGGTTCTGCCTTGGTCATGTTCAGGTCGCCTGCGTAACGGTTGCATCCGCCAAAACCGGAAGCGCGCCCGTCAGGGCTTATCAGCAACGTGGGTAATTGATTCTGATTGACAGTTGAAACGCCATTTATTTCCGTCAGCTGCCAGTGAATTCCGGCAATTGGGAGCACTACCCGGGTGTTATCAGCGATTTTCCGTAACCGATAGTTTTCCGTTAAATCACCTTGAATCACTTGGCCATTTTGGTCCAGCCAGCGTAACTGATTTTCTTCAACTTTCAGTTGCACCGTGTCTTGCTCGGGCTCGAATAATAAAATGCGCAAGCCATCGGGTTGCCATTGAAAAACACCAGACGTATGGCTGACTTCCGTATTGCCATCTTTCAGGTGGTGTTGCGTGAGCCGATAGTGCCCGGTACTGCTTGATCCGTCATGATCGTTGATCAGTTCAATAACCGTTTGAATGCCTTCACAATCGGCACAGGGTAATAGGCCCTGATAAGTCCCGGTCCAATCCAGGCTGGTGCGACTGTTGTCGGCCGAAACGACGGCCGGTGGCATAGAACAGGCGGTGAACAGCGCAACGATAAACAGATTGAAAATACGTAACATGATGTTTTTCCTCAATATTCTTCCACAGCAGTATGCCTGCCCCGGCTGAACGTTGGGTGAATGGCACCGTTTCAGGCCAGCCAGGGTTTCCAGGCGTTGTCGGGTAACAGGTGCAATCCCGCAGGCAATTTGTCGGCCTCCGTCAACAGACAGTGAAGTCCGCCCGCCATAATTGCCAACGTGACATCAAACGCATTCAGGCTGTCACCAAAGCCGGCTGTTAAGTTAAACATAGCGCCGTTTGCCAGCAGGTAAACGTGTCGATCATTCACCGGGTATTCAAACACAAAAGGCATCACTTCGGTTGGTGTGATATCGGCGAATTCCTGAGTACGGATTTCACCGCTGCCATGCCCGACATTCATCACAAAGGCACCGTCTTTCAGCTGTTCTATTTCTTGCCGACCCACAACACCGACGGCGCCGGTGGCGCTGACCAAAACATCGGTTGTGCTCAGCACAGATTCCAGTTCAGCCACTCGCCAGCCGTCGTAGGCTGCCATTAGCCGGCGTGCTGGATCGCGTTCGACGACGGTCACGCAACCCCCGTAGGCGCGAGCGGCAGCGGCGACGCCCTGCCCGACCAAACCATAGCCCAGCAGTGTGACCTGTTTTTCATGCAAAGTCAGATGGGTGCGCTGGCAAAACGCTTGCCAGGCGGTAAGGCCAACCATGTGCCGGTTGTGCAGGCCTTCTTTAGCGTCCAGGTCATCCCAGTTCAACACAGGTGTTTTCAGATCCAATCTTTTTAATTTAGCGACACCCGAGCCCGTACCTTCCATCGCCGCAATTAAGCCCTGCCCCGGTTGCTGGTGGTAGAGCGCGGTGAGTTCACCACCAAATTCACAGATAAAGGAAGGTTGCCACGCGATGGCCTTTTGCAGCGACGCACGCCATTGCGCTTCCGACATGCCATGCCAGGCGTCCGCTTCAGCGCCCTTGCTCACCAGATAGGCGACCACCTCGTCGCGTACGGTATTTGGATCGCATGTGGTTATGAACAGTTCACAACCTGCGTTCAGCAAACCTTCGAAAACCGGAATCATTTTAATGTCGAGGTGAGTGCAGATGGCAATCCGGGTTTTCGGCAACGCCTGGAACGCGGTAAGGGCATTCCGGGTACGTGGCATCTGGTTTTGCACCCAATTTAATTGCTGGAGAAACGAGCTGGAAACATGAGACATAATTACCTGACCAATAAGTTAAGTTTGGCGCAGTTTAGGCTTTTCTGGCGTCGCTTCCAAGAGCATTCGTGCGCTTAAAGCCTTAGTGACGGAATGGCTTTTTCCGTTTGTACTGCAAAGGGAAATTGATTACATAGGTAGAAGCGAACAAACGAGGCACGAGAGCGGTCGCGATACCTTTTATGCACGTTGTTTTTTTGGTGTTTGTGCTGGTAAACATTTTAGTTTTTTCTTTTCAGTGGGACAGGCCTGAATGGTGATTCCTTAAGCGCCTTTTTACGTATGCGCGGCATTTGCTTTATTAAGCGACATGGCTTTATGGGAAGATTTTTTCCATCAAGGGTCAAACCGGTCCGACGATTTGGGCTTGGCTACTGATAATTGAAATACGCTGAGACCTTTTTATTTCCAAGGGGCGATCCCCTTGAACCCCCTTTTGTCGCCCGCTTTGGTGATCTTCTTTAATTGTCACTTTCTTCGAACGGTCGCTTGAGCGTGCGTCCCTGCACGCGCGGCGCTTCCAAGGGCATCCATGCCCTTGTATCCGTTGCGACGTGCCAATTAAGTCAGCCAAAGCAGAAGCGACGGAGCGGTTATTTACGCCTGTACCGAAAGCGGTAATTTATTGGTTTTGTAGGAGTGAACAACCGAGGCACTAGGGCGGTCGCGATGTCTTTTTTTGCACTTTTTTTGGTGTTTGTGCGGGCAAATAATTCAGTTTTTTCTTTCCAAGAGGACAAGCTCGAATGGTACTTACTTTAGCTGCACTTTTTAATTTCCACTGCATTTGTTTCATGCAGTGACATGGCTTTTCTTGAATTTTTCTTTCCAAGGGGCGATCCCCTTGAACCCGCTTTGGTGATCTTCCTTAATTGTTACTTTCTTCGAACGGTCGCTTGAGCGTGCGTCCCTGCACGCGCGGCGCTTCCAAGGGCATCCATGCCCTTGTATCCGTTGCGACGTGCCAATTAATTCAGCCAAAGCAGATGCGACGGAGCGGTTATTTACGCCGATGTCGGCAATGGAATGCATTTAGTTGGGTCAAAATATAGCGACAGGAACTGAAAAACCTTCCAAGAGAATGGTAATTGAGAACTCAACCAAAGCTGTCAGACCGGATTAATTCTTCACATTAAAGAACATGCAATTCCACCAAATCGCAGGCATTCCAGACATTAAAAAAAACATTACCAATGAGCTTTATTGGTCCAAGTTACATGAAAGGCCGAATATCAATACCCAGGGCGCGTGCGTCCAGTGTGTTGATAATTTCAACCTCCACTTTGGCATCCGCTAAATTTACCAAGTGCGCTTCCACCTGGTGTTGATGACGGGTATTGAAAAACACCCTTACCAACGGCAGTTTGGGTTGCCGGCGGTTAGCCTCAACAATCACCCCAGCGCGACCATTCGACAGTTCCACCAATGTACCCACCGGGTAAACCGACAGGCAGCGGATAAAGTCATACACCAGGTCTTTGTCGAGGTGAAAAATGCTCCATTCAATCAGTTTTTTCAGCGCTTCATTAGGCGCCATACCCACGTGATAGACGCGGTCTGCAGTGACCGCATCGTAAACATCGCAGATCGCAGACATGCGCCCGGGTAGGGTGATTTGCTCTTCCGGAAGGTTACGCGGGTAGCCGCTGCCGTCCAGCCGTTCGTGGTGCAGCGCGCAGATACTGCGTGTGACGTCGGTTAAGCCTGGCGTTACGTCGAGAATCTGTTCGCCATAAGACACATGGCGCTTCATTTCTTCCCATTCTTCCGGGGTCAGCTTACCGGGCTTATTTAATATTTCATCGGGCACCAGAATTTTGCCAATGTCGTGCAACAAGCCGCCGGCCACCAGTTGCCGGGTGAGGTCGTTGTCCATGCGTTTTGAGCGGGCGAAGATGCCCATTAACAGCCCCACGTTGATGGAGTGCTCCAACAAGTACTCGTCTTTAGAGCGAATGTAAGACAAACAGGCCAGTGCGTTTTCGTTGGCGTCCAGCGAGCTGACCAGGTCCGCCGCAGAGTTATCCACCGCTTCGGCATCAACGCTTTTACCCTGCTTGATGTCTTCCAGAATCCCGCCGATCAGGTTCTTGGTTTGGCCATAAAGCTTGTGGGCTCGTTCGCGTTCGGCCTCTACCGAGGTACGTACCGACGCCCGTGTACCACTTTGTACGCTGATAGAATCAAACTGCTCGGCCTGAAGTTGTTTAACCGCATCTACCGGCACGCCATCGGGGCAATCCACGCCTTTATCGGTATCGATATAAATTTCCTGAACGCCCAACGCACGTACCTTGTCGATGGTCGACTGATACTTAATTATACCGCTGCGCGATGCATTGCTTTTGGGCACCCACTGATTGTTCAGGTCGGCCACGTACATGCCAGGCTTGAGTTGGTCTATGGTGATTTTTTTTATCAATGCACGAACTCAACAAATAACTGAGTTTCAGCATAGTTCAAGGCCGCCTCAAGTGTCAGCTTTATTTGCCAAAAAGGTGATAAGAATAAGTCGCATCCGCGGAAGATATTCCCCGCCATATTAGATAGTCTGTAAGGCACTTTCACAGCTAACAAAAAGAATTCTATGTTGACCTACGCTGACTACCTGAAAATTGACGACCTGTTGGACTTGCAAGCCTTACGTTCAGAGCCACCGGAACACGACGAAATGCTGTTTATCGTGATTCACCAAACCTATGAGCTATGGTTTAAGCAACTGCTTCACGAAACCCGGTTCTTAATGGCCCGCATGCAGGCAGACGACATTTCCCGCAGTTTCCATGTGTTAAAACGCATTTTGAAAATCATGAAAACACTGGTGGGTCAGGTGGATATTCTGGAAACCATGACGCCGCTGGAGTTCGACAGTTTCCGGCACCGGTTGGACTCCTCCAGTGGGTTTCAATCCTATCAATTCCGCGCATTTGAATTTCTACTCGGCTACAAACGCGAACAACCCTTGACGTTTCAACCGGAAGGTTCCGTAGGGCGCAAGTTACTGGAAGGTTGTTTGCAAACACCGTCGGTCTGGCAGGTGTTCGTTCAGCTGTTGGCCCGACACGGTTACGCCATTCCAGAAACGGAGTTAACCAAGCCCGTGACCGAAGCGACGGTTGAAAACGAGCAGGTTCAGCAGGTACTGATTGAACTGTACCGCACCAACCACAACCTCTCTGAACTGTGTGAACTGCTGGTGGATCTTGATGAAGGTCTGCAAGAATGGCGTTACCGCCATGTGAAAATGGTGCAGCGCACCATTGGTGCGAAAATGGGCAGCGGCGGCAGCAGTGGCGCGGCTTATTTGCAGCAAACCCTGTTCAAACCGGTCTTCCCAGACTTGTGGGAAATCCGCTCCGCACTGTAGAGGTTAAGCGCATGGACAATTGGAACGCACGCGCCGAAGCCCTGCAGGCGCACTACAAACATTTTCGGGTTAATGAACGCATTTTGCTCACGGGCCATTCGCATCAGGCCTGGCCAGATGTTGCCCGAGCGGCGCAATTGGAAGCCTTTGATGACGCCGCCCAATGGGTCGACGACAAATGGGACAAAGCCTTTGCCAAAGCCGATACCCTGCGCCAGTTTTATCTGGACCGGTTAGGCGACCGGCATGGCGAGATCGTGTTGGGCACCAACACGCAGGAATTGCTGGTGCGCTGGCTATCCGCTTTACCGCTGCAAGCACACGCAAAAATCATCACCACCGACGGCGAGTTTCACTCCATGCGCCGATTGCTGGACCGCCTGAATGAAACCAACATCGACGTGGTCAAGGTTGCGTCACAACCGGTCGCAACGTTAGCCGACCGCCTGCTGGCAGAAGTCGACTCCAAAACCGCCGCAGTCATGTGCTCCATGGTCATGTTTAAAACCAGCGAGATTGTGCCGCACATCGATTCGCTCGCCCGCCAATTGCGAACCCAGGCCATTCCGCTACTGCTGGATGCCTACCATCTCGTGAATGTTGTCCCATTTTCAATGGACGACCATGAATTGCACGATGTGTTTGTGGTCGGCGGCGGCTACAAATACTGCCAGTTTGGGGAAGGCAATTGCTTTTTACGAGTGCCGAAACAATGCGATTGGCGACCCGTTGTTACCGGCTGGTATGCCGAGTTTGCCAACCTGAATCAGGCGCCAGGTCAAGCCGTGCAGTACGGCACTGGTCGCTGGGCGTTTGAAGGTTCAACCTACGACCCAACCAGCCATTACCGTGCCGCCAGTGTGATTGAATTTTTCAATCAACAAGGGTTGAACGTCGACACCCTGCGCGCCATCAATCAAGCACAGCTGCGCGTGCTGTTGCGTGAAC
>JBNKNI010000057.1:0-21276 GCA_050293765.1 Reinekea sp. | reverse complement strand
GCGAAGCCCCAATGGGCTTCGATTCGATTTTAACGACTTCACCTCTGGTGAAGGCCGGATCAAGGGGATCTCCCCTTAGAAAGAAAAACCTCCCAGAAATCCATTGGTCGAGAACCGACCGTTAGTCGTCGGACAAGATTGGTTCTTACCGAAAAGGAACCCACATTTAATAAAGCAGATTGCCGGTACTCCCGAAATAAAATCAATCATGCCCTTAAGTAAGTGCCTTTCGGCTTCACCCCTTCCCAGAAAAGTTCGCACTCAACCGATGTCGCATGTAATCACGAGCACTGATCGCCGGGTATTTTCGTCCTGGTCCCTGAATAATCTGGTCTTTATTTGCCTGCGCAAAAAACGCGATACTGTAACGCGAACCGTGGTTTTCATTCGGCGCAGGCATTCGCACCCGATGCAAAGTCGACAACAGTTCATCGTCGCTCCAGCGCATTAGCATATCGCCAATGTTGCAGGTAATAACACCTCTGCGTGGCAATACCGACGTCCAGGTTTGGCTCTGCAATGCGGTTTTGCCTGCACATACCTGAAGACCTCCCTGCCCTTCCTGCTGAAATACCATGGTCAGGCAATCGAAGTCGGTGTGTGCACCGGCGCGCCAAACGCCTTCGGGTATGTCACTATCAACCAATGGTAAGTAGTGCAGCAAACGCAATGTGCTCTGATATTCCGGTGATCCTCGTTCGTGCTTTTGTGCGAAGAAATTTTCATCGAAACCCAGCTTGGTCGCAAAGCAAGACAAGACCTGCATATTTAATTGCCATGCCTTCCATTCAAACGCTTCAATCAGAGATTGGAATCCAGCCAGTACGGTATCGTCCGGCCACAGTCCCTCCATGTGCGGAATGGTGAATTGGTAGCTTTCTTTTTCATCCGCGGTACCGGTAGACGGCCTTACCTGAGCGCGGTATTCCCAACCGGCGTTTAACCCGTCCTTCAAAGGGTACTGCTTTTTTACCGAACGCGGCAGCGCGAAAAAAGCTTCAGACATGGCGAAGGCGGCGTCAATCTCATCCAGCGAGATGCCGTGATTAATCAACTGAAAGAAGCCAACATCTTTTGCAGCTTGCCAAAGCTGCTCGGTAATGTCGGTTTTTCGCCGATCAAAATCAGACAGGTCGATTAAAGGAATGTCGCGGTTTTCGTCGACATCGCCAAGCCCACCTAAGGTGGTCTCAAAATTCAATTCTTGCAGTGCGTATTTATCTTGCGTACTCATGTCGGTTCTCCAAACAGTGGCCCAACTGGGCGGTTATTTGGAGCAATGCCTGACTGCTCGCGCAGTCCGCCGCTTCTACTCCTGAAAAATTCAGTTCAATGTTTTTCTTTTGGCAGACTCCAGCTGAAAAACAGTCGCTGTACCAGCCCGATGCATTGAAACAAGGCCAAGCTGATAACACTTAAAAAGGCCAACGCGGCAAATGCCTGCGGTATCTTGAAATAGCTTGTCGAGAACTGCACAAAATACCCCAACCCTTTTTCAGCGGCGACAAACTCCGCAATAACGGCGCCGATAATCGCCAGCGTGATGGCCACTTTCAAACCACTGAAAATATGCGGGATCGCATAAGGCAACCGGATTTGCCAGATCTGTCGCATGGCGCTACCCCTCAGCGAACGAGACAGATCAATCAGTTCCGGTGGCGTTTCCAGCATGCCGGTTGTGGCAGACACCACCAACGGGAAAAAGGTAATCAAACACGTTATTGCCAGACGTGGTGCATCGCCAGCACCGAGGATCACAATGAGCAATGGCGCGATGGCTACCACCGGCGTCGATTGCACGATAACCAACAGTGGAAAGATTGTCTTCGAGAGAAACCGAGACTGCACCATGGCAATGGCCAGCGGCAGGCTGATAACAATCGACATAAAGAAACCCAATAGCGCTATGCGTAAGGTTGCCAGCAAGTGATCAGCCCAACGATTGGCGTCAACCTGAACAAAGGCCTGATAAATCGCAGAGGGACTGGGCAGAATAAAGTTTGGTATATCCAGCAGCCGGCAGGTTATTTCCCAAAGGGGAATAATGGCCAACAACGTAAACAATGGAAACAGTCGCTGCCAATTCGCCGTACGTACGGAGTCGATAACGGTCATGTTCGTCTCCTAACCAGCCTGCAGAGGTGCAGTTTTTTGAAAAATATGTTCACGAATGCGACTGGTGTAATCCGCGAAACTCGCGTGCTTGATGGTTTGTCCAGAACGGGGTCTTGGCAGGTCAATATCAATCGATTCCACTAACGTGCCGGGGCGTGGGCTCATAACCAACACCTTATCGGCCAATAGCACCGCTTCCGATATCGAGTGTGTAATAAACAACACGGTTTTCGGTTCTTCCGTCCAGATGCGCAACAGTTCAAAACCCATTTCTTCACGACTAAGTGCATCCAGTGCGGAAAAGGGTTCATCCATCACCAGAATTTCAGGTTGCAGAAACAACGCACGGGCAATACCGACTCGTTGCTGCATACCACCGCTCAACTCACTGGGCCGATGCATCGAAAAATTTTCCAATCCCACCAGCCACAACAGTTTTTGCGCCCGTTGCTTATCCTGTGCGGTGACTCTGCCCCGTTTATGCTTGAGAGGAAAGAGAACATTGTCCAAAACCGATAACCATGGTAACAGGGTCGGTTTCTGGAACACGATGCCGACTTCATCTCTGGGTTCGGTCATGGCAGTATCGAATACCTTGACCTGGCCATGCGTCGGTTGCAACAGCCCGGTTATCAAATTCAGCAATGTCGACTTACCGCATCCGGAAGGACCGACAACGGCGACAAATTGGTTTTTCTTAATTTCAAAGTTCAAGTTGGTGAGTGCCGTTACCGACTGGCGCCCTGCCAGTCGGTAGTCGTGTCCCACACCTTGAAAAGACACGTAGGGTTTCATCTATGCAGCCTATTTAAATTCACGGTTTACCGCAGTTTCCGGATCAAATGCGGCTTCGTCTATACCTTGCGCACGCGCCGTCCATTTCCAGGTGGTGGCGAGACGTTCAGGGTTAAATACACCCATGCCGTGTGCTTCGCTAATGTCGTTATACACCAAACCAGAAATTGAATTGATGGTGTCCATAGCTGTTTTTACGTCGACTTCCGGCACTATGTCGTGAACGTCTTGAGCTGCTTTTTCCGGGTTTGCCCAGGTAAACTCGATGGCTTTGGCATAGGCTTTGACAAATCGTTTCGCCACATCTGGTCGTTCCTTCAGGAATTTGTCACCAGCGATGACGGCCGTTGAATAGAACTCAAGGCCAGCATCGTCCCAAGGTAATATGCTCAGTTCCATACCCGCTTCAGCGGCTTGCGCTTTATAATTTTCTACACTGGTCACCCAGCTGATGACGACATCGGTCGCTCCGGTGATCATCATTGGACCCAGCGCACCCGGGTCTACTTTCGTCAGGGTTACGCTATCTTCAGGTACGCCATTAACGTCTAACAGCAAAGG
The DNA here is from genome assembly GCA_050293765.1 of Reinekea sp. Taxonomy (GTDB): domain Bacteria; phylum Pseudomonadota; class Gammaproteobacteria; order Pseudomonadales; family Natronospirillaceae; genus Reinekea. Next base: position 17,805 of record JBNKNI010000057.1, on the reverse strand, counting down.
CAAGAAAAGGTTCGACGAGGTAAACGGAGACGTGGCAATTTTTTTACCGGCGACATCTTTCACACTGTTAATACCGGAGTCACTCGGAAATACAAAGGTGTGTGGCGCGATGCTGAAGACCGAGTAAACACCGCTGACCGGAACGTTATCGTTGGCTTTTGCAACGAGCAACGCCACTAAATCGGCCAAGCCAACATCGGCTGTTCCGGTGGCGATTTTGGTGATGGCTTCTGTCGAACCGCGACCGCCTTTAATGCTGACTTCGATACCTTCTTCGGCAAAAAAACCTTCCTGTATTCCAACATACACCGGCGCTTTATCGCCACCGGGCAGCCAATCCAATTGAAAAGTCACTTTATCCAAAGCAAAGGTGGTTACCGACATGACGGACGCCGCCAAGGTAAACAGGGTGTTCTTATACAGGGTTGATAACTTCATACGCTCTCCGGCTAGTTCTGTTTTTTATAAGATACATAGCGCTGATGACTGGAGCTGAAAATGCCTCAACCACCAGCAACAATGCACTAACGCATTGGTGACCAGTGTCCTGAGTCGGAAGTTCGTATAGCGGAATGCGCTAGTACAAGGCGCTCTTCGTAGAGAATATCGAGATCTTTTCAAGAAGAGCAACGCCGTAATCGTGTTTTCCATTCGCTCCCTTCGGGCGCGAACGTCTAACTCAGAACACTAGCGAGCAATGACCCGGTAACAACCTGTCCGCTTCTACTCAACCATGGCTCCCTTGAGGGTCTACCCTCCGCTCGTCAACCAAGCCAAGGTGACGAAAGAAAGACAAACCCACTCAATGAGCACAAAGCTGTTTTGCAACGAGTATGCCAGAGCACAGAAAAGCCTCACGCTTGAGCCTCTGCCGCTTGTTTTAACGTCGGTTTGTACTGGTGCACGCGCCAAACAACGCACCGAAGCAGTGCAACCAACACACAGTACTGACCCAAATCAAAACAAAGAGAATTCGTAACCCACGCATACATTGCGCCGAACACTAGGGCAATAAATATTGGTTTGCTTCTTGCAGTTTCAGGAAGAACAGTGAGTAGAAGCGGTTGGATTTTCCAGAGACATTGCTCCGCACCAATAAGGAGAAGCTATGTCTTATTTAATTAAAAGTTTGCAGTCCGTTTACGGCGACGATCATGCGGCGACCGACATCCGTATTGAAAAAAATCGTATTACCGAAGTCGGCAGGCACTTGTTACCACAGCCTTATGAAACCATCATTCACGCGCACGGTTGCATCGCCTACCCGGGGTTTGTGAATACCCACCACCATCTTGCACAATCGGTTTTAAAGGGCATTCAGGCGGGTTTGAATCAACCGCTGGGGGACTGGCTCGCGTCGGTGCCCTATCAATACTGGCCGTACATTGAACCAGAGTTGATGTATAACGCAGCTACCTTAGGTTTTTACGAACTGCTGCGCTCCGGCACCACCACATGCGCGGATCATCACTATCTATACCACCAGAATACTAGTGCCGAATTGGAGGATGCTGTATGGCAGGCCGCAAGTGACGTCGGCATTCGTTTTACTTTGTGCCGGGGTGGCGCAAACAGCCTTGGTAGCCACCAGGGTTTGGCAAACGCTGGCATCGTACCGGAAACCATCGACCAAACGCTGACTCGACTGCAATCAACCTTGGGCCGATATCACCAAGACAACGATGACGCCATGCGAAAACTGGTGGTCGCACCCACCAGCTTGATCCATTCAGCCAGCGCTGAACAGTTGATGGAACTGGCGCGCTTTGCCCGCCATGAAAACCTGCGTCTGCATTCGCATTTATTGGAGGTCGACTTTGATCAGCAGCAGGCACAACGACAGCACGGCATGAGTGCCATCGATTACGCCGAACACTGCGGTTGGCTGGGTAATGACGTTTGGTTTGCCCACTTAGTGAAAGCCGATGCCTATACCATTGATCGCCTCGCAACGACGGGCACTGGCATCTCACACTGCCCAACATCTAACTGCCGGCTAGGCAGTGGTATTGCACCCGTTATTCAAATGGCACAGGCCGGCATGCGCATCAGCTTGGGGGTTGACGGTTCTGCGTCGTCGGAAAATGCGTCCATGTTGCAGGAAGTAAACCTGAGCTGGTTGCTGCATCGTGCCACCCACGGCGCCAACGCCACCACGCTCGATCAGGTCACCGGTTGGGCCACCATCGGTGGCGCGCAAACGCTGGGGTATGAGAATTTGGGGACACTGGAGGTCGGTCAGCTGGCCGATGTTGTACTCTACGATGTCAGCAGCCCGCGTTACGCCGGTGCCCACTGTGGTGCACACATGCCGGTGCTAATGGGTGAACCTGCAACCGTTAAGTACAGCTTTATTAACGGCACACCGGTGGTCGACAACAGCAACATCGCAGCAATCGATGCGACAGCCTTGACTCGGAAAGTTTCCGAGCAACTCGCACAGTTGATGTATCGTCGGGGACAATAGTGTCTGTCGGTTCAGGCTGAACAAAACAGACCTGACGATTCGTTTATGGTTCTTACCGATAGATTTTTTTGAAGGTTTATTGTTTTTTAGGGCAGCTAAGAATAGTACTTACTTTAGCTAATGCATTGGCACTGGCACTGGCACTGGCATTTTCATCATTCGGTTTCTTGGTTTAGTTGGGAGATTTTCGCCATCAAGGACCGTACCGGTTCAACGATTATGGCTCACTTGTTCAAGCATCCCTGCTTGAGCAACCTGTGAGACGTAAATTGGTTCGCGTGGTCGTTTGAAAGGCGGTGCTAAAGAACCTATTGAGTCGCCGTCTTGATAGACTTTTCCGCAGTCGATTTCCGTCACACCAATGTTTAACTAACCAGTCGAAAACCATGGCCGACATTGGTGTAAATAATCATTCCGTCGCATCTGCTTTGGCTGACTTAATTGTCACGTCGCAACGGATTCAAGGGCATGGATGCCCTTGCAAGCGCCGCGCGTGCAGGGATGCACGCTCAAGCGACCGTTCGAAGTCAGTGGCAATTCAGGAAGAGCACCAAAGCGGGCGACAAAAGGGGGTGCAAGGGGATCTCCCCTTGGAAAGAAAAAAACTTCCAGAAATTTATTAGTGCGAACCGATCCCTTGTCGTCGGCAGAATTGGTCCTTAACGACAATAAACACACAATTAGTAAAACAGATTGGCGGTGCTCTCGAAAAAATAAACAAGCCAATTAAACTTAAGTACCATTCCGGGGCACCGCCCTTAACTCAGGTTCCATTTCACACTGAGTAAAGTGCAGCGCGCGTGTCGCTTTAGTAACGAACCCTCAACAAATCCTCAGGTGACGGCGGATGTTTTGATCCGGCACACTGCGTCCTGCCAACCGTCGATGCATCGCAGACGTTCCTGTGGAGACATTTGCGGTACAAAGCGTCGTTGCATTTGCCAACTGTTTTCAATGGCAGGTAACGACTCAAAAACACCGGCCTGCAATCCAGCCAGGTACGCGACGCCCAGGGCGGTGGTTTCCGTCACCACGGGGCGGTCCACCTGCACCGCCAAGATGTCCGCCAGAAACTGCAGCACATAATTATTCGTGGCCATCCCTCCGTCAACGCGAAAGTTGTCCGCGGCCAATCCATCACTTTGCATGGCCAATTGCAGATCTCTGGTTTGAAAAGCAACCGATTGCAAAGCCGCTGCGGCAATGTCGTCTGCGGTCGTGCCGCGCGTCATACCCAAAATAGCAGCCCGTGCGAGCGGGTCCCAATGCGGTGCACCCAGACCGGTAAACGCCGGAACAAAATAGACGGAGGTAGGTTGCGTCAGGCGCGTTGCCATGGTCTCGGCTTCACGGGCATCACGTATCATGTTTAAGCCGTCCCGCAACCATTGCACCGTAGCCCCGGCGCTGAAAATACTGCCTTCGAGCGCGTAAGTTGTCACGCCGTTAAGCCGGTAGGCCACGGTTGTCAGCAAACGGTTTTCAGACAGCAGCGCCTGTTGCCCTGTATTGGCCATTAAAAAACAGCCGGTACCATAGGTGCTTTTCACCATGCCCGGTTGAAAACAGGCTTGGCCAAACAGGCTTGCTTGTTGATCGCCGGCCATCCCCTGTATCGGTATGGCACAACCAAAAAGATCTGGGTCGGTGTGGCCAAAGTCAGCGGCTGAATCCATCACTTCAGATAACACCGAGATCGGGATGTCGAATAGCGCCAACAAATCTGAGTCCCATTGTTGCTCATGAATATTGAACAACAGCGTTCGTGATGCATTAGTCGCGTCCGTTAAATGTGCGCGACCTCCGGTAAGATGCCACAACAGAAATGTATCAACGGTGCCGAACAACAGGTCGCCGCGTTCGGCTCGCAGACGTGCTCCGGGCACCTCATTGAGCAGCCACTGCAACTTGGTGGCGGAGAAGTAGGCATCGATCAGCAAGCCGGTTTTTTCCCGAATCGTCTGTTCCCAGCCTGCTTCCAATAACATCCGGCATTGGTCCGACGTACGGCGGTCTTGCCAGACAATGGCATTGTAAACCGGCTCTCCAGTATGCCTGTCCCAGAGCACCGTTGTTTCACGTTGATTGGTAATTCCGATACTTCGTATGTCTTCGGCGCGAACATCCGCTTCCGCTATAACCTGCTGGCAAGTTTGCAATACCGTCCGCCAAAGATCACCAGGGTTGTGTTCAACCCAGCCGTTGTCAGGAAAAATCTGTTCAAACTCCTGTTGCGCACTGTGTATCAACGTACCGCTTGTTGAAAACAGAATGGCACGAGAACTGGTTGTGCCCTGATCGATGGAAAGTAAATAGTCCGACATAACTCAAACCCAGGATAATGTTAAAAAAAAGGCCGACATTGCGTCGGCCAACCTTTTACAGCAACGCTCTACTTGCTCACTTACTCCCAGGATTTCAACAGTTCGTCATAATCAACGGTCACGCCTTGCGGCTTTTCATTGGCCAATTTCGCCTTCGGTGAACCGGGCTGATTCAACCAATAGCTTTCGTCACGCTCTTCATTCAGGATCGGTCCGCAATTCGGTTGAACTTTTGCCCGCTCCAATCGCATCATGACTTTATCCTGCGCTTCGGCCAAACCGTTTAAGGCTTCCTGTGGTGTTGCTTCACCACTGGCGGCTTGCGCGATGTACTGCCACCACAGTTGCGCCAGTTTTGGATAGTCTGGCACGTTAGTTCCCGTTGGCGACCACTGAGTGCGCGCTGGTCCTTTGTAGAATTCAACCAAGCCACCCAAGCGCGGGGCAGCTTCGGCCATTTGCGGTGAATTGATATCCGACATACGGATTGGGGTTAAGCCCACCAACGTTTTTTGCAGCGAGACAGTTTTTGACACCGTAAATTGCGCGTACAGCCATGCCGCTAAACGACGTTGATCGGGCGTTGAATTCAGGAAGGTCCACGCGCCCACATCCTGATAGCCCAACTTCATACCTTCTTCCCAGTAAGGACCACGCGGTGACGGTGCCATTCGCCATTTCGGCGTACCGTCTTCATTCACTACAGGCAAACCTTTCGCCGTCATATCGGCAGTAAAGGCGGTGTACCAGAAAATCTGCTGCGCAATATTACCTTGGGCGGGTACCGGACCAGACTCGGAGAACGTCATACCTTGCGCCTCTGGCGGTGCGTATTTACCCAGCCAGTCCACATACTTGGTTGTTGCGTACACAGCCGCCGGACCATTGGTCGCACCACCGCGAGACACGCTGGAACCAACGGGATGACATTTCTCGACACGAATACCCCACTCGTCAACCGGCAGACCGTTGGGCAAACCTTTGTCACCCGCACCGGCCATGGAAAACCAAGCGTCGGTAAATCGCCAGCCCAGTGACGGATCTTTCTTGCCGTAGTCCATGTGACCGTAGACACGCTTACCATCAATTTCCTTCACGTGGTCGGTAAAGAACTCCGCAATATCTTCATACGCAGACCAGTTCACCGGCACGCCCAGTTCGTAGCCATAAATGGACTTAAACTGTTTTTTCAGGTCTTCCCGTTGGAACCAGTCATAACGGAACCAATACAGGTTCGCGAACTGTTGCGTCGGCAATTGAATCAACTTGCCTTCCGGGCTTGAGGTAAAATCCAGACCAATAAAATCTGACAGGTCCAACGTCGGCAAGGTCAGATTACGACCATCGCCCTTCATCATGTCTTCGACCGGGACCACCTTACCGTAACGGATATGAGTGCCGATTAAGTCCGAATCGTTAATGTAAGCGTCGTATATGTTACGGCCAGACTGCATTTGGGTTTGCAGTTTTTCAACAACATCCCCTTCCTGAATCAGGTCGTGGTTCACTTTTATTCCGGTAATTTCTTCGAACGCCTTCGCCAGTACTTGCGACTCGTACTCGTGTGTGGTCAACGTTTCCGACGCGACATTAATTTCCATGCCACGAAACGATTCTGCCGCTTTCGTGAACCAAGCCATCTCTTCGAGCTGTTGCGCCTGTGTGAGCGTCGACTCTTTAAACTGTTCAGTCACCCATTGACGGGCTGCATCGGAATACGCATCTGCCAGGGCTGCATTACTCATAACCATCATAGATAGCGGTAGCGCAGCGTATGCGAATTTTCTTTTTATAACGTTCATTTTTCGCCTCTTATTGTTGTGGGTAGATCGGGTTACTAACGTCCTTGTGTTTGTTGTCGTTGCACTCCGGCAAGTCTTTTCAGAAAGCAAAGCTTCCCTTAGGTTTCATCGCGTGAACGATGAAACCCAAAAAAAGAATTCCTCAGAAATTCAGGTGAGTTTTGTCAGCCCCAGCGCATAACTGCCATCATCCAGAACAGACAGAAAACCGTGGCAAAGGCAACGTGTAATTCTGTGCTGGCAACATAAGCCAGATGAATAAAAGCACTGCTTAACAGGCCAATGAATAAACGATCGCCGCGCGTGGTCGGAAGAGGAATGACCCCTTGCCGTTCGACCGACGGCGAAACCGTTTGCCAGATTGTCATGCCGATCAGAATCAGGCCAATCGCGCTAAAAAACAGCGCTGTGGGTAACGTCCAGGACATCCAAGCCATGATGTTTCCTCCTATACTCGTCCAAGGGCAAAACCCTTGGCGACGTGGTTACGGACAAAATAGATCACCAGCAATCCAGGGATAATGGTCAAGACACCCGCTGCGGCGAGCAAACCCCAATCCATACCCGATGCCGATACGGTTCGGGTCATGATGGCGGCAATGGGTTTCGCATCCACCGAGGTTAGGGTCCTCGCCAGCAGAAGTTCAACCCAGGAAAACATGAAACAGAAAAACGCCGTCACACCGATACCCGAACGGATTAAGGGCAAAAATATCTTCACGAAGAAACGCGGAAAGCTGTAACCGTCGATGTAGGCCGTTTCATCAATTTCCTTGGGCACACCGCTCATAAACCCTTCCAGAATCCAAACCGCTAATGGCACGTTGAACAGGCAGTGGGCCAGTGCCACGGCAATATGCGTGTCGAACAAACCAACCGAGGAATACAGCTGGAAAAACGGCAACAGGAAAACGGCAGGAGGCGCCATTCGATTGGTCAGCAACCAGAAAAACATGTGTTTATCGCCGACAAAGCGGTAACGACTGAACGCATACGCCGCCGGTAGCGCGATACTGACGCTCAGGACCATGTTCAATGACACGTAGATGATGGAGTTAACGTACCCCATGTACCAGGTTGGATCGGTAAAAATTTTAACGTAATTCTCAAACGTGAATTGCTGCGGAAAAAACGACAAACCGCTGGTGATCTCGGCGTTGGTTTTAAACGACATATTGATCAACCAGTAGATCGGTAACAGTAAAAAGATCAGATAAGCGGTTAACCCAACCCGGCCACGGACTAGGGCTCGCTTCTGACGTTTTTCCGCCTGACTGACGGGTACGATAAGAGTTTCATTCGTCGAAGACATCGAACGGCTCGCTTGTAGTGTGTGTTGTTGAGACATGATTAACCCCGCTTGTCGTTCTGCATATTCATGATGATGGAGTAGAACAACCAACACACCAGCAAAATGATGAGGAAGTACACCAGCGAGAACGCTGCAGCAGGGCCGAGATCGAATTGACCAATAGCTTGTTTTACCAACGACTGGCTCAGGAACGTGGTTGTATTACCCGGACCGCCGCCCGTTAATACAAAGGGCTCGGTGTAAATCATGAAGGAATCCATAAAGCGCAACAGCACACCGATGATCAGCACGTTGGTTAGTTTCGGCAGTTGTATGTAGCGAAACACCGCCCATCGTGAGGCTTTGTCAATACGGGCGGCCTGATAATACATTTCCGGTATGGCGCGCAAACCGCTGTAACACAGTAAGGCCACCAACGGTGTCCAATGCCAGACATCCATCAACACCACGGTCAACCATGCGTGCGTCGGGTTTGAGGCATAGTTGTATTCAATACCGATGGCGTTCAGGGCAGCACCAAACAAACCGATGTCCGCGCGGCCATAAATTTGCCAGATGGTCCCGACGACATTCCACGGGATTAACAGAGGGATGGCCACTAAAATTAACCCTAACGATGCGGCTTTTCCTTTCGTTGGCATCAGCAGCGCAACACCAATTCCTAAGGGAATTTCGATACTTAAGATGGTCAGTGAAAACACAAACTGACGCAGCAACGCCGCTTGCAGTTCCGCGTCGTGCATGACCTGAACAAACCATTCGGTACCTACAAAGTAACGGGTACTGGGGTCAAAAATATCCTGTACGGAATAGTTCACCACGGTCATCAATGGAATGATGGCGGAAAATGCAACCAGAATAAAAACCGGTAACACCAGAAACCAGGCTTTGTTATTTTCAATTTTATTCATTGCGCGTCTCCCACTAAAAAGTCATCGCGATAGACTTTGGTCCATTGCTTGGGAAAGCTGACATACGCCTTGTCTGACGGTACCTTTTGATCTTCGGACAGCCGGGCTTTCATGGTTTGTCCGGCGAGCGTGAAGGTTAGAATTTTATAGGTACCCAAGTCTTCGCAGTAATCCACACGTACCTCGATGGTACCGTCCTGCTGTTTGTTCCAGATCTGAACAAACTCCGGTCGGATACCCACCTGCAGGCGGCCGTTATCAGCCTGGGTCAACTGATTGAGAAACGAAGCCGACACAGGCAATTCATGCTCGCCAAAGAAAAGTTTGCCATCGCTGAAGCGGGCGTCCATGTAGTTCATACCAGGGCTGCCGATAAAATAACCGACAAAGGTATGCGCAGGTTCTTCGAACAGTTCCCGGGGGGTTCCAAACTGCACAATTTGACCGTCGTACATCACGGCAATCTTGTCGGCAAATGTCGACGCTTCGAGCTGGTCGTGCGTGACGTACACCATGGTGATATTAAATTGTTCGTGGATTTGCTTCAGTTTACGACGCAGTTTCCATTTCAATTGCGGGTCAATAACGGTCAAAGGCTCGTCGAATAAAATGGCCGACACATCATCACGCACCAGGCCGCGCCCCATCGAGACTTTCTGTTTTTCATCCGCGGAAAGGCCTTTGGCTTTTTTCTTCAACTGATCGGTCAGCTCCAGAATCTCGGCCACTTCATGAACCTTGCTGCGGATTTTATGCTCCGGCACTTTAATGTTGCGCAACGGGAAAGCCAGGTTGTCATACACCGTCATGGTGTCGTAGATCACCGGAAACTGAAAAACCTGCGCAATATTGCGCTCTTCTGGTTTCAGTTCATTCACCCGTTTATTGTCGAAAAGTATTTCACCATTGGAGGGATTCAGCAGTCCGGAGATAATGTTCAACATGGTTGATTTGCCACAACCGGAAGGGCCGAGTAACGCATAAGCGCCGCCCTGTTCCCAAACATGGTTCATTTCCCGAATCGCATAGTCGCTGCCCTGTACCGGGTTGGCACTGTACGTGTGCGCCAGCGCTTTCAGCGTTATTTGCGCCATGATTAACCTCCTACTCGATGCGGTGCATGAACCAACTGACCCTGGGTATCAAAGGCATACAACTTGTGCGTGGGAAAATAGATTTTGATGTCTTTGTCGACGTTGTATTCGTGCACCCCGGACAGATGCAAGACCAGATCAAAGTGCGGATTTTTTACATGCAGAAAGGTTTCTGAACCACTGATTTCGGCCAGCTCTACCTTCACCGGTAGTTCCAGGTCATCATCCGCATGCGGTACCAGCCCGACATGCGATGCGCGCACACCAAACTTGTAATCCCCGGGTGTCAGATGTCGCAGGTCACTGTTCAATTGGAAGTGCACCGTTTCATCAAACGTTACTTCCGTATCCGAGACGCGACCATGAACAATATTAATTGGCGGCTCGGAAAACATTTCTGCGGTAATGATGTCCAAAGGTTTGTGGTACACCTGTTCGGTCGGACCCATCTGCAATAATTTCCCTTCGTGCAGAACGGCCGTATTACCACTGAGCGCCAGGGCTTCATTCGGTTCGGTAGTGGCGTACACCGCGATGCAATTGCGCTCCTTGAACAGACTGCGCAATTCGGTTCGCAACTCCTCACGTAATTTGTAGTCAAGGTTAACCAACGGCTCATCGAACAATATTATCTGCGATTCCTTCACCAGTGCCCGGGCCATGGCCGTGCGCTGCTGTTGCCCACCGCTAAGCTGCAGTGGCAGACGTTGAAGGTAGGGTTCAATGTGCAACAGTTCTGCGGTTTCCTGCACTCGTTGACGGATGACCGACTCACTTAACCTGGCCAGTCGCAGCGGTGACGCGATGTTTTCGTAAACGGTTAAATTCGGATAGTTAATGAACTGCTGATACACCATAGAGATGTTGCGTTCGCGAACCGGCACTCCAGTCACATCCACGCCGTTCATGAACAGCTGACCAGATGTGGGTCGATCCAGACCCGCCATGATTCTCATTAAAGAGGTTTTACCCGCTCTGGTACGCCCCAGCAAAACGTTGAAGGACCCTGGTTCTAACGTCAGATTGATATCAGACAACCAGGTTTCACCATCAACAATTCGCGTAATGTTTTTAAGCGAAAGTGACATGTCGAAAACCTATCTTTGTATTTGTGTGGTTTTTGGTGTTGCTTAAAATTTTTTTCTTATTTTTTTAAGCCTGCATGGAAGGATGTAATTCAGGTTACGTGCCAATTTCGCCACGACAGCTCAAAAAAGACAAAAAACACAATAAAATCAACAAGATAGAAAGAATCACACATTTCAGGACAACTGTATTTATGAACCAAACGACACTGAACACAACTGTTCAGTGGTGAACACAAAAGTGTTCACGTGAACACTTTTGCACACTAGGTTGACGCTAACGTCGGGGAAAATCGGGCAAATATTCCGGGTATTGGTCTTACGTTGCGAACACCAGTTGCCCTATACTGCGCCGTAATGCGAACGAGTCTATTTCAGGGTCAACCCGTGAACAAAAACAAGAATAGTGACAATCGCAGTACCGATGACCATCTGGGTGGTGGTGTTATTCACGAAACCGAAGCGCAAAAAAACCACGATACGCTTATTAAAGAGTCTTGGTATCGCTGTGAACAATATGGTTTGGAACACGGAACATCGCCGGAGTTCAGCCAACTGCCCAAAGGTGAACTGAACGACCTGCGTCAACAGCATCAGGAACTGTTAAACACGACCGAGAATGAAGTACTGCCGTACTATGAAAACATTCTCAATAACTCGGCGTGCATGATTGTTTTAGCGGATCCCAACGGGCGCGTATTGAACACCTGGGGGCATCAACGGGTATCTTCCTTCGGTGATTATGGTTTGCGTGATGGCAACCTGTGGGAAGAATCCGCCGTGGGGACGAACGCTATTGGCACCGCGCTGGCGACCGGCGCCGCTGTGCAGGTTGGCCGGGACGAACACTTCCTGCGCGCGAATCGCTTTATGGCCGGTGCCGCGTCACCTATTTACGACAGTAAAAACGCCATGCTGGGGGTGCTCGATATTTCGTCTGACGCCTACCTGCCGCAGGACCATACGCTGGGCATGGTCAAGCTGATGACACTCAGCGTTGAAAACCGCCTGATCTTTTCTGAATTTTCATCGCAGTACTTTATTCTTGCGTTCAACACCAATGTGTTCAATCTTGACTCGCACTGGTCGGGCATTCTGGTGATCGATGATAACGGCACCATTATTTCCGCGAACCGACGTGCGGAAATTATACTCGCGCAAAGTCTCGCACTCATGAACATCGAACAGATTTTCGACATTCCGATTCGCGAAATCAAACATCAACCGGACAACATGCCACTGCAGGCACGCGTGCAAGGGCGTTATCACTTTTTCATAAAAGTCACACGCCCCAGCATGGAAATCATCCGCACCCCAGATTTCCGCAACCGACCCGACTATCGTTCGCCCAACAAAGCGAAGACACCGCCAGCACCGAAAAAAATACCTGACAATGTCATTCCCATTGAAGAGTTGCAGCACGGCGATGAACACGTCGCTCGTACCATCGCGCAGGCGCGTAAGATGATGGACAAAGACATCCCTATCCTTATTCATGGGGAAACAGGTGCGGGCAAGGAAATATTTGTGCGTTCTTTGCACTACCACAGTCAGCGGGCGAATCAGATGTTGGTTGCGGTGAACTGCGCGGCAATTCCATCGGATCTGGTGGAGTCGGAACTGTTCGGTTATGAAAAAGGCGCGTTCACCGGCGCCCACACCAAGGGGTCCATCGGCTTAATTCGTCGCGCGCACAACGGTACGTTGTTCCTGGATGAAATCGGCGAAATGCCATTAACGGTTCAGTCCCGCCTCTTGAGGGTGTTGCAGGAACGGGTGGTCACTCCACTGGGGTCCACAGAGACATACCCGGTAGACATCAAACTTATTTCCGCCACGAACCGGAATCTGCGGGACGAAGTTGAAGCGGGGCACTTCCGACAGGATCTGTTTTACCGTATTTCCGGTTTGAATATTGAACTGCCACCGTTGCGTGCGCGCCAGGATCGCAAACAATTAATCCGTTATGTGCATCAGCTCATGGTGAAAGAGGAACCCGGTCCACCGCTTACGCAAGACATGGTTGAACTGCTCGACCGTCATCCCTGGCCGGGTAATGTCCGCCAACTGGTTAATGTGCTGAAAATTGCGCTCGCCATGGCCGACGGCGACGTTATGGAAGACTGGCATTTACCGCCGGATTTTTTCGAGGAAATGAAGCCCAATACGGAAAAAGCGGATGGACGTCAGGAGCCATTGGACACCTTGATACCCAGATTACTGCAGGAGTATAACGGCAACGTATCCAAAACCGCTAAAGCCGCAGGCGTTAGCCGAACGACAGTGTACAAATACAGTCAATTGGCTTAGTGTGAAAAAACCTTGGAACCCCTAAGAACGAGAGCTGCGGATGTTACCCAACAATGACAACACCTGTGGCTGGCTAACCGGCCTGCCGAATCGCCCAGCCAATCCAGCGTTAAGCGCGGATATTTCAGCCGATTGGTTGATCATCGGTGCTGGTTACACCGGGCTTTCAGCCGCGCGCAAACTCGCGCAACTGCAACCACTGGATCGCATAGTCATTCTGGAAGCCAATAAGGCAGGCGAAGGGGCCAGCGCACGCAATTCCGGGTATCTGGTTGACTCCACATTGAACGATGGGCATCTGTCGGATGCCGGTCTGGAAAACTTCAAACAAAAATACGAACTGAACAAGCTGGCGATGGATACAGTACGTGAGTTTGTGAACGAACACCGGATCGATTGCGACTGGAACGAAAGTGGAAAATTTCACGCCACGTCGCTGGAAAAAAACGAAGAAAAACTGCTGAACTTCAGTAGTACTTTAACGAACTGTGGCATACCGCATGACGTCATGTTTGCCGAAGAACTGAGTCGCCGCCTGGGTACGGTGTATTACCGGGCAGCGGTTCGAACCACCGGCGGCGTTCTTCTGCAACCGGCGAAACTGGCACGCGCCATGGTTGAACGACTGCCCTTGTCGGTGGAACTGTTTGAACAGACACCGGTAACCGCCTGGCATAAAAGTGAAGGAACTTTTAACGTCGCCACACCCAAAGGTTCGGTGCGCGCTAAGAATGTCTTGCTGTGCACAAATGGTTTTTTACCGTCTTTAGGTGTGGTGGCGGATCGGGCGTTTCCTTTGACGTTAACCGCCAGCTTAACGCGTCCACTCACCGACGAAGAATTTGAAACCATCGGCTCGCCAGGCGAATGGGGTGTTTTGAGCGCACAGGCGATGGGTGCCACGGTTCGTTTAACTGGAGACCGCCGCATTATGATCCGCAACACCGCCGAAGCCTATAACCCAATCAACATGACGGCAGACACTCTCGCGAAGCGTCGGCAAATTCACTTTCAGGGTTTGCTGAGACGCTTTCCGTTTTTACCCTCGAACGCCATCGAAACCACTTGGTCAGGCGTCACCTGCATCAGCGGCAACAGTGCCAATATTTTCGAAAAACTGGATGATGGTTTGTTTGTCGCCGGATGTTACAACGGTGGCGGCATCGGTCTGGCCACACTTTTTGGTGAGCAGCTTGCTTTTAAGGCGATCGGTGAGTCCACCCGCGCTATGGAAAAAATTGAAGCCCGACCGCAACCAAACTGGTTGCCCCCACAACCATTTTTGCGTTGGGGCGTAAAGGCACGTTTAATGAAAGATCGTGTGCTGGCAACCAAAGAGCGTTGAGCCACTGCCAAGATTGGTGTTCCGTATTTTTCCGTTTTGTGCGTGGTTAGAAAAATTCATCAAGCATTCTGAAGAATTCAATTTTTTGTCGGTCAGGGTCTCGTAACCCATAAACGTCGAAGAACAAAGCTTCACACTCAGACCCCAAGTTATCCGCGATGCTGCGCGAAGCAATGGCGAGATCGTTGTACCGGTCACTGATCCCACCACGATCAAAGTCGATAAACCCGGCAATCGACTGGTTCCTTAAAATAATGTTGGGTAAGCAGTAGTCGCCATGACCAAACACCAAGTCACTGTCAAACGGCAATAGCCGACACATCTGCTCATAAACCTTTTCAGCAGGCCAGCCTTGCCTCGATGCATCGAAATCGGCTTCGTCAACCAGACCGAGCTGCATATTTCGTTCCGCAGCACGCAGTTTTACCTCAACCGATTGATCGACCGGGCAATCCTCAATACCCGTCGTATGAATCGCCCGCAGCCCCTCAGCAAGTAACCGTGTCAGTTCGGCTTTATCTGTTGTTTTCATCGCATCAATGCCGTTTTCACCCTCAAGGGCCGATAACAACAAGTACTCGGTTTGTGTATCTTGCCCAACCCACATGACGTTGGGAACAGGCAGCTTGTTGTTTAGCCAGGTAAGCAAACCCGCTTGCGTTGAGAAAGATACCGGGTAAGTGACTGGTTGCATTTTCAGATAGCAGGGAGCACCCATCGCCTGGCATTTATAGACTGCGGCATTCGAACGGCCGGAGGTTACCGGCACCAGATGTTTTACGTTAAACCGGTGTAATGCATAGGGCAGCTGAATCGCGTTCAATGGGAAAACTCCTCCAGATCAGATAAGCAATATGAACAGTTAATTTGCATCTTGCGGCATCAATTATAGACGTCAAGCATTTCTGCTCGGCGCCGCTAACATCTTTATCACTATTCCATAAAATCTTGGACAAAATTTGTACTACAGTTTTAACAGAGCTTATCCATATTCAGAACGGAAATCTGAATGTCGTAAAAGCTGAATTAGCAAGCGTATAGCGAGGTTTCTTATGCTTAGTCTCCAACGTCTCAAATTGAAAACCTTACTTTTAGGTTCGATGGTTTTGGCACTGCTACTGGTTATTACCATCAGTAGTTTCATAAACATCAGAGGATTTTCCTCGATGTTTAATTCCGTTACAGAAAACGACCTATTACCCAGCATTGTGGAACAAGCGAGACTGCAAATCGAAAACAAGCTGAGTGAACCCATTATCCTGTCCAAAGGTATTGCACAAAACACCTTGGTTCATGCTTGGGCGAAGAACAATGAACCGAAGGCAGAAACACCGGCCATAGTGAATTATTTCCAAAGCTTCATTGATATAAACGGGGCCGCACTGGCCTTCTATGTTTCGAGTCAGAGTAACAACTACTACACGCACAATGGGTTATTTAAAACGGTCTCTGCAGATGAGCCACGAGATGTGTGGTTCTTCAATACGCTAAAAGCAGGTAACGATGTTAGCCTGAACCTGGACAGTGATGAAACAACAAAAAAACTCACCGTGTATGTGAACGTTCTTGCCAAAGATGTGAATGGCAAGGTCCTTGGTGTGGCAGGGCTCGGCTATGACGTTTCCGAGATCATTAAGATTGTCGAAGACAGTAAAGTCGGCAAGTCCGGTTACATGTTTTTACTGAATTCGAACAACGTGATTGTCGCACATAAAAACAGTTCACTTCTTGGCAAGTCGGTTTCCGAACTGGACATTGGTAAGAATCTGGTCACCAGTCTATCGAACGCCTCAGATACGCTCGAAATTTTTGACGGAACGATGGATCAGGCGGAAGTCTATCTGGCGACCACAGATCTTGCTGGTTTGGGCTGGAGACTGGTCACGGTCCTGCCTCAGGCAGAACTGAGAGACCAAGTAAATGGTGTCGTTTCGACCTCCGTCAGTTCCGGCATAATCTTGGCCATATTATTCATTCTGGTATCACTCTACATTGCGAATAGCGTAAGTAAGAACATCACAGAGGTTGGCGACAAGCTCAAAGAAATGGCAGCATCTGGAGGTGATCTGACCCACAAACTGGACGATCGCGCTAACAACGAATTGGGTTATCTGGCCAGTGGATTTAACGCCATTCTCAGTAAATTTGCCGACCTTGTCCGTGAAATTATTGCTGCCGAAGAAGCCATCAGTTACGGTGTTGAACAGCTTAAGAAGACCGCGGATGGATCGGTAAAGCTCTCTGAAAATCAGCAGCAACAGACCGAAATGGTGGCGACGGCAATCACCGAAATGGGCCAGACCATCAGTGAGGTTTCGTCTATTGCACAGAAAACGGCGAGTGACACGTCCAGTGCCGTAAAAGACACCCACAACACCAATGACGTCATGTTACATCTTTCCAGAACCATGTCCGGTCTCGCGGAAGCCATGACCGGCAGCGAAAAATCCATCGCAGAACTGGCCAATCAAGCAGAATCAATCAACTCCGTGGTGGATGTGATCAGCAGTATCTCTGAACAGACGAACTTACTGGCATTGAACGCAGCCATTGAAGCCGCCCGAGCCGGAGAACAGGGTCGAGGATTTGCCGTAGTCGCCGATGAAGTGCGAACGCTTGCCAGCCGAACGCAGGATTCAACCCAGCAAATCCGCAGTCAAATCGAACAATTGCAACAAGCGGCCGCTAACTCTTTGGCTGCTATCAAGGATGGATCCAAGAACAGTTCCGATTTGGCCGGCCAAGCGGTAAATGCCTCTGATTCACTCACCGGCATCCGCAATCGCTTTGACACCATCAGCGAGGGCAACATACAGGTTGCGGCAGCAACAGAAGAACAAGCGTCGGTTGTTAACCATATCAATGAATCTGCTCAGACCATTTCAGACATGGCGACGAGTATCCACGAAAGCTCTCAAAATCAGATTCGCGAGGTTGAAACACTGAAGCAAAGAGCCGCACACATGCGCAAAATTATTTCTCAGTTTAAGGTATAAGCTTGGTCGACAAAGGTTCAGTGCACTCTAATTCAGCGGGAAGTGAAATGGGCGTGTTCGGGGCAAGGGGCGCTGATATCAGCATCAACTTGGTATAGGACTGACCATGAAAATGTCATTTTCAGCCCCGCCCTCCGGGTCCTTCAGATCGATGACTGA
>JBNKNI010000056.1:0-22860 GCA_050293765.1 Reinekea sp. | reverse complement strand
ATGCAAGTTTCGGAGCAGTTAAATGCGAAGAAGATTGAGTCGTAATTGCGATAACCATGGCGTAGTCGCATCTTTTTGGGTCTTCGGACCCAAGCTTTTTCTTTCTTTTTTTGACACTCCAATGTAAGCGCTTACATCAATGATGTGAGAAATGTTAAAAACCCAGGAAAAAATGTGATGAAAAAAATAAATACAAAAACAACATCGCTGTTCGCTGTAACGCTGGCAGCTCTTTTAGTCACCGGTTGTCTTGAGGAGAAACCTAAAGATGACGACAACAACGATAATGGTGATCCAAACACTGAAGAACCCGATTTCTATGAGGAAAAAGGCTGGCAGTTGGTGTTTGCCGATGAATTCGAAGGCACGGTCATAGATGACAGTAAGTGGGCTTTTGAAGTCAATTGTTGGGGTGGCGGTAATGCAGAGCAGCAATGCTACGTAGATGATCCAGACAATGCCTTTGTTGAAGACGGCAAGCTGCACATAAAAGCTATTCGAGAAAATTATACGGGCGCAGTTCACAATCCGGACAGCGCCGAATATGACCCGGCTGTTACTCAAACCCAGCCTTTTACGTCGGCTCGTTTAAGAAGTGTGGCACCAAACGACTATATGGAAGGTGTCGACCCTAGTTTCGCATTCAAGAATGATTGGAAATACGGCCGCTTTGAAATTCGGGCTAAATTGCCATCTGGTCAAGGCACCTGGCCAGCTATCTGGATGCTACCAACAGATTGGGAGTTCGGCGGCTGGGCAGCATCCGGTGAAATTGACATTATGGAAGCCGTAAACCTGAAAGCAGATCGCGACTTAAGCGCTGAAGATAATGGTGAAACGGGCATTATTCCGGAAAATCGCGTACACGGTACTCTGCATTACGGTCGTAATTGGCCCAACAACGTTTATTCCGGTGTTGGATATGATTTTGGTGACGTTACGGTCAACCCAGCCGATGATTTTCATACCTATGCCGTTGAATGGGAAGAAGGTGCGATTCGTTGGTTTGTTGACGACATTCATGTTTCCACACAAACACAGGAAGGTTGGTACACCCACTATCAAGATGAAAATGGCGACTGGCAGACCAGTGGCACAACGGCTGCACCGTTTGATAAAAATTTCCATTTGATTATGAACCTGGCCATTGGCGGGAACTGGGCCGCAAATGTCAACGAAACTGGTGTGGATGATGCTATTCAAAGCGCTGAAATGGTTGTTGACTTTGTACGCGTTTATCAATGTGCAGATGACGCAACGGGTGTGGCGTGCGCCTCAAAAGGCGAAGAAGGAACCTACACACTTGAATCAGGCACTGTTGAGCCAGACTTACCTGTCAACGTGGAAACCGGTGGTCTGATGATGGATATTTTGTCGACATCATTGGCTGACGGGTACACCGCGTTAGTCACATGGGATGGCGGCGACGGCGGTGACACTGTAGCAGTAACCGAAGGTGTTGTGGACGTGACGTTTACTGGTTTGGGTAATGTAAGCTTACAACCGTCTAGCGTTGTAGATATGACTGATTTTTCAAATGGCTTTATGAAGTTTGATCTTAAGGTTGTATCGATGGGAACCGCAACTGATATCGCCGTAAAGATGGACAGTGGATGGCCTAATGTTTCGGCGATCAATGTCAGCACGCTTGATGGTGGACTACCAACTGCTGGCGGCGATTTCGTCTCTTATGTTATCCCAGTGCAGGATTTCATTGACGGGAACGGTTCTTTCGACATTTCCTCTATCGTCAACGCAGTTGTTTTTGAAGCAGTTGGTGGTGGTGACTTACAGATCAGTTTCGCCAACGTCAGTTTCACACGTCCATTAGTCATTGCCAGCGACAGTTTGTCTGAAGCCTTTTCAGCCTTGGTTACCTGGGATGGTGGTGATGGTGGTGACAGTGTGACAGTGACTGACGGTGTTGTGAGTGTTACGTTTGGAGGATTGGGTAACGTGAGTCTGCAACCATCTTCTGTTATCGACCTATCAGAATTCTCATCAGGCACACTCCAATTCGATCTAAAAGTTGTGTCCATGGGAACTGCTACTGATATTGCTGTAAAAATGGACAGTGGATGGCCGAACGTTTCTGCAATTAATGTCAGCACTTTGACCGGCGGATTGCCTGTCGAAGGTGGGGACGCCGTTACGTTTAGCGTTGCGGTTCAGGACTTTATCGACGGTAATACGAATTTCGATATTTCTTCCATCGTTAACGCGGTTGTTTTCGAAGCCGTCGGTGGCGGTGACTTACAGATTGAATTTTCTAACGTCAGTTTCATTCATTAATTGATATCAGCACCGGTAGCAAGGCTACCGGTGCTGGTTACGTGTGAATCACTAAAGAGAAGTATCGCTATGAACATGACAAAAATAACAAAAAGGATTGTTTCTAGTATTGTTTTATCCGCAGCGTCGATAAGCAGCGCAGTCATGGCCATGGATCTGGTTATGGCCACAGATGAAGAAAATCGTTCTGTATTGCAGACGACGATTGCAATGCGTACGGACAATCAATGGAACGTCTCCGCTTATGATGGTTCAAACCTGGCCATGGTGGATGACATTCGCGCTCGAGCAGTAACCTCGACACTGCCAAACGCCGCACAGATTCCAGGTGCCACTATTCGCCGTTGGGCTGCGTTAGGCTTTATTAACAACCTGGGAGCGTCTGCGTACACCGGATCTTGGCAAACCCGCTTACCAAAAACCATTCAGGAAGACATATCCTTCCGGGATAATGTGTTTGCCGTACCAACCCAAATACACCGCAGCAATTGGATGTGGATGAATGACAGTGTTTTGCATAACGGCACTCAGTCTATTAATCCGCCGCGAACCTGGGCAAGCTTTTTTGAATTACTGAATAACAACGCGACCGGTCGTCAGGCGAACATCATCACTGTCAATGACCCGTCTCAAAACGCACTAATATTAGAAGCGTTGATTCTCGGGTTAAAGGGACCTGAGTTCTATCAAAAAACCTTTATCGAATTTGATTACACTGTGCTGAAAAGCGAAGACATGGTGGATGTGTTCAGAATACTCGAGAAACTTCGACCCATGTTAGCTCAGCCGACTTACGATGATTGGCAAAGTGCCAGTCAGGCGTTGTTACAGGGGAAAGGCCAGATTTTATTTGCCGGTGACTGGATTAAACCACTGTTTGTCGACAAAGACGGTACTTTGCCGGACAGTATTGTTTGCGAGCCATTACCGGAAGCGTCTGCTACCTTTCTTTATAACCTGAACAGCGTGGTTCTGTTTAAAGAGACCAATGACAAATCGTCCGACGAGTTGGCCCAGCTGTTGTTTACAGAACAGTTGTTAACCGACCTTAATTTACGCGAAGGGTCTATTCCGGCTCGCCTGGATATCAGCCCTTGGGGCTTTGACCGTTGTGCCGTTCGAGCGATGCGAGAGTTTCGTTCATCGCACACGATTAACACGTTACAGCCGAGTTTGGCGGCCGGAATGGCAGCGCCGGAAGGTGTCCAAAAGAGTGTGTACGAGGCTGTAAATGCATTTATTACCGACAATTCAATGACGGCTGAAGAAGGGACAAAATCTCTTGCCAAGGCGATTCGAGTTGCCATCTACAAAATTTAAGTTTTTTGAGGAATACCCATGTCAGTGCAATCCATTAACACGATGAGTCCGGTAGCTGAGAAGGACGCATCTGAAGTCAAAGGTCAGTTTTGCGATTTCCGTGGTCAACGGTTCTATAAAATTGACAACTATGATCAGATGCCGCGATTTTTTATGTCGGTGGTCAGTGCCTACGATCATTGGTTATTCATTTCCAGTAATGGTGGCCTCACGGCGGGTCGCCAGAACGCTCAAAAATCGTTGTTCCCTTACTATACCGAAGACAAAATCAGCGACATGGCGCATTGCACCGGTCCAATCACACTGATCCGTGAAAATGGTCAGCTCTGGCAACCTTTTGAAACCGCCAGTTTGACCGCGAAACCAGGACAACGCACCCTTTATAAAAGTGCACTGGGCGATCAGTTGTACTTTTCTGAAACCAAGCAGGGCTTGTGTTTTGAATATGGATGGTCTTTCAGCGAAACCTACGGCATCGTTCGCACGGTCACCTTAACCAATAACAGTGAACAGGCTCGAAGTGTCGACGTGCTCGATGGTTTGCAGAACCTTCTGCCCGCCAACATTTCATCGGACTCTCAAAACGATAACAGTGTGTTGCTGGATGCGTATAAATCGGCTGACTGTTATGACGGAAACATTGCTGCTTACTACTTAAGTTCCCAGCTGACTGATTTAGCTGAGCCCGCAGAAAGCTTGCTGGCTAATGCGGTATGGCACAGCGTGGTCAGCAATAATGTTGAAACCACGGTTTCTATCGATACCAACGCGCCACAAAAATTCGCGCAGGCTCAGGTTGTGGATACCCGTGATCGTCAACGCGGTCAACGAGGCGCCTATTTCATTGAAACCCAATTAACCCTGGCACCCGGTGAAAAAGCTGAATGGCATCTGGTGTGCGAAGTCAGTTTGGATGTCTCAAAAATTCAATCGTTGCGCTCCAGCGTCAAACGGGGTCAGCTCGCTCAACAAATTCGACAGGACATTCTGCAAGGCTCGCAAACACTGCATACACATTTGGCAAAAACCGATGCACTGCAAGCCAGTGAAGATGAGTTGACCGCAGTACACCATCAAGCCAATGCACTGTTTAATATGATGCGGGGTGGTTTTTTCGAAGACGGTTATCTGCTGGATAAACACGACATTCAGAAGTTTGTTGTGACTCGTCAACGCGAATTGGGTAAAAACAGTTGGTGGCAAACCTTACCGGAATCATTGTCTGTACTGGAACTGGAATCCAAAATCGCCTCCTGCGAATCGTTGGATTTACGACGGTTGGTGCGTGAGTACCTGCCGATCAGCTTCAGTCGTCGTCACGGAGACCCGAGTCGCCCTTGGAATAAATTTTCCATAAACCTGAAGAACAACGCAGGTGAATCCATCAAAGATTATCAGGGTAACTGGCGGGATATTTTCCAGAACTGGGAGCCACTCGCCTACAGCTATCCGAAGTTTTTACCGGCGATGATCAGTGCGTTTTTAAACGCAACCACCGCCGATGGTTATAATCCATATCGAGTCACCCGAGACGGGATCGAGTGGGAAGAGCCAGAACCAGATAACGCTTGGTCAAACATCGGTTACTGGAGTGACCATCAGATTATTTATCTGTCTAAGCTGCTGGAGCTGCAGGCGGAAATGAATCCAGAGTGGTTGGCCAGTGCGTTTGCAGAACCACGTTACAGTTTCGCCAACGTACCTTATCGGATCAAGCCGTTCGCAGAGCTGCAGAATGACCCTTACGACAGCATCAACTTTGACTATGACCTGAATAGCCGTATTGAAGCAAGGGTAAAAGAAATCGGCACCGATGGTAAGCTACTGGCCGATGCTCAGGGGCGGGTCATTCATACCAACCTGATCGAAAAACTGTTGACACTGTGGTTGGCCAAACTCAGTAATTTCGTGCCCGATGGCGGCTTGTGGATGAACACCCAGCGCCCAGAATGGAACGACGCTAACAATGCGCTGGTTGGCTGGGGCTTATCGGTTGTTACCGTAGGCTACCTGCATCGCCATCTGAGCTTTATGCGACAGGCGTTGAGTTCTTTGTCGGGACAAGTGTCCTTGAGCGCAGAAGTGCATCAATGGTTTAATCAGGTGCAATCTGCTTTTAAAGGGTTGCAGTGTGCAGACGCATCGCAGCGGTTTCAATTTATCGAAACGCTCGCGACCGACGCAGATCACTACCGCGCGCAGTTGTATCAGCGCGGATTGACGGCAGCGACGAAGTCCGTTTCGGTCGAGGAAATCATTGCCTTTATTGACGCTGTGTTACCCGCGATAGCCTCAACCTTGAAGGCGAATCGACGAGGCGATGGTCTGTATCACGGATACAATTTACTGCACATCGAAAACAAAGAAGCAACGGTGCAATATTTACCGTTAATGCTTGAGGGGCAGGTTGCCATTCTGTCGTCGAAGTTCCTGTCGGGTTCCGAAGCGTTGAAGGTGTTGCAAGCCCTGCGACACAGTGATCTCTACCGGGAAGATCAACATACCTATTTGCTGTACCCGAACAAAGTACTGCCGAAATTCATCGAGAAAAACCAGATTGAATCGTCATGGTTAGAAGATGTGTTGCAGTTCAAAGCGAAGTTACTGGCGGAACGAATTCTGTTCCAAAGTGCCGACGGTCACTTCCATTTCGACGTTAAGTTGCGCAACGCCAAAGATTTAAAAGCTCGTTTAACCGATGTCTCACTGTCCGACACAGAAACACAGGCAGTGCTGGCATTGTTTGAGCGTACCTTTAATCACAAATCCTTTACTGGTCGCTCGGGGTCGTTTTTTGCCTACGAAGGCTTGGGCAGCACCTATTGGCACATGGTGTCCAAATTGCTGTTAGCCGCGCAGGAAAACTGGTTCCTGGCGCGTGAGGAAAACCCGGCCGATGCTGCAGCGCTGGCGGCCTGCTACTACGATATCCGCGCAGGTATCGGTTTTAATAAAACCCCGTCCCAGTACGGAGCGTTCCCGACTGACCCATACAGTCATACACCGGAAACGGGCATTGCACGACAGCCTGGGATGACAGGACAAGTGAAAGAAGAGCTAATCACCCGGTTTGGAGAGTTAGGGTTGGTATGGCATCAGGGCGGCTTGCGGGTACAACCGGGTCTGTTGAGAGCAACGGAATTCCTGACCGAGGCGAGACAATTCAGCTACCTGCAAGTTGATGGTATCTGGCATAGTCTGGCGCTTCCGGCGAAGTCCGTCGCCTTCACGCTGGCGCAGGTGCCGTTTGTCTACCGAGCGGTCGAGTCCAGTCAACCACTCAAGGTTCGGCTTCAATTGGACAGCGGCGAAGTCATTGATTGTGCTGAGGGTGTTATTGATTGTCTTTGGGTTGAAAAACTGGCTCAACGCAACGGTGAAATACGGCAGGTAGAAGTCGACTTTCCAATTGACAAGGCGGTTACAGGTGCGTAACACTTTACGCTTGAAACCGCTTTCATCATAGGAACCATTGCCACATGCCAACCATCAAAGAAGTCTCCGCCCTGGCTGGCGTTTCATTGGCAACGGTTTCTCGGGTGATGAATGGCAGTGACCGGGTTAAAGAAGAGACCAAAGCCCGGGTACGCCGGGCGATGGAAGAATTGGGCTACACGCCCAATTCGGCCGCTCAATCGCTGGCTTCTAACCGTTCTAATACCCTGGGTATGGTGGTGTCCTGGCTGGATGGTCCTTTCTATGGTCCCGTCATGTCAGGTGTCGAAGAAGAGCTGCGCCGCTATAACAAGCACGTCATCATTGCCAGTGGTCATGGTGACGCAGAGCAGGAACGCGACGCGGTCAATTACCTCAAGGCTCGTCAGGTCGATGGTCTGATCCTGTTAACGGAGTGTCTGGACCAGGACTACCTCAACAAATTGAGCGATGAACTCCCGATCTATCTGATTAACCAGCATTACGATGGGCTCGATAAGCGCAATATGTTCCTCGATAACGAAGGTGGGGGTTATGCCGCCACCAAGTATCTTATTGAGCAAGGTCATACCAAAATTGTCTGTGCCGCAGGGCAAGCGCACAAGCAAGATGCCCGTGAACGCGTCATGGGCTACCGAAGGGCGATGGAAGAGCACGGTATACCCTACACCGAGGATTATATTGAACACACGGTTTTTGACTTGCCCGGCGGATTGGCCGCGATGCATCTTTTTGAGCAAAAAGGCATTGAGTTTACGGCCGTCACCGCAGGCAGTGATGAAATGGCCATCGGTGTATTGGAGTGGGCTAAGCAGCATCAGTTATCCGTCCCGGATGACGTATCAGTGATTGGTTTCGATAATCAGTTAGTGGCTAATTACGTCAGCCCTCGCCTGACTACCATGGATTTTCCGGCATACGACATGGCAAAAGCCTGCGCGCGAATGGCTGTGCACGAGATCTACCACAAAAAAGAACCGAATGGCTTCGAGTTCAAACCCACATTGGTGGTTCGTAACTCTGTCGCGCCGCCCAAAGCCTAACTAAGACGTGTGGCTGTCCGCCGGCCAGTCACTCTTGTGCATTACCGGCTCTGCTTTGTTAATGTATTCTTCAATTCCATGTTTCCCTTATCTTCAGAAAAATCTGCTTAGAAGTTGACTCTGCCCTAAGGTCAGACATTAGTGTTCAATAACTCGACATTAAGAGGATGCCGTTCATGCGGGAATACAGTATTGGTGATGTGGCGAGAATCGCCGGCGTCAGCATAAAAACCCTACATCATTACGACAGGATTGCATTGCTGGTACCCACCAACCGTTCAAGCGCGGGTTATCGATTCTATAACGATGTCGACCTGGATCGCCTGCACAGCATTCTTTTATATCGAGCATTGGGTTTTTCATTGCGCCATATAGGTCAACTGTTGGCGTCGGACCCCAAAAACAAAATGTCCTTATTGCGGGCGCAGAAAACTCAAGTGGAACAGCACATTGAGCGCCTCACGGCGGTGCGCTTGCAACTGGAACAATCGCTTGAAGAAGAGGAACAGATAATGAGCCACAACAAATTTGAAGCCTTGAACGGCTTTGATCCCGACCAGTATGAAGACGAAGTTCAGTCTCGTTGGGGAGATACCGAAGCGTACCGAATTTCCGCCAAACGGACGAAACAGTACACCAAAGAAGATTGGTCACGTTTTGCTCAGGAACAGCAGACGATCAATGAGCAAATGATCGCAGTGATGGAAGCCGGGCTCGACGCGCATAGCCCAGACGCCGTCGCCGTGGCCGAGAAAATGCGCCTGTTGATTGATACCTGGTTTTACCCCTGTTCTCATGAAATGCACACACAACTTGGGCAGATGTACGTGCAGGACGAACGGTTTCGGCAAAATTATGAACAGCAGCGCACTGGATTGGCGGAGTTTATCCAACGGGCTATTCAAGCAAATGCTGATCAGTATTAAGGCGACTTAAGCCTGATCCCGCTCGGCTCGATTGCTTTGTTTGTCGAGCCGAGCGAGAACATGATTAAACGGCTAAGTATGTGAATTGATTAACAGTTTGCAAAAATATCGCTCTATTTCAGATCAATAATTTGATCTCCCTCGCAAAAATGAAAATTCATCCCGCACACCTCAAGTTCGTTGTGACACAATGGCGCGCGATCGAAAATGGACTTAATTTCTTAGGATCAACTCATGAAAATCACACAATGGATTGTGTTAAGTATCGTCACGCTTACCTCAAATGCCTTCTGCATCGAATGGGATGCTAAACAATTTGAATTGGGCGCAGGTGTAGGTTTCGGCGCCGTTAAGCAAGAAAACTACAACGCCGGACCCGTATTTTCCCTTGCAGCGGGGGGCAATGTTCCGCTCCTGGTTGAACAACATCTTCGCATGACCGGCCTGCTTTCTATCACCTATGCACCCATCTATGCACAAATTACCGATGATATAGGTGGCAACTTTACCTCGTTTAATGGTCAACTTCTGGTGGAACATGACCTCGCAATGGGTAGTAAAAAAGCCTGGTTCGGTCTGGGGTTACAAGCGTCGGCCGCCACCAATTTTGCGCAGTTTCAGTTGTTGGATAGCGGTTACGAAACCACTCAAGATACCCTGCATTTTTCTGCCGGGCTGCTCAGCCGATTGGAAATACCCATCACACCTGTGTATTCAGCTGCGTTGCAAGCCGCCTATTCGCCGATGACCGCCGCACAAAATGGCATTTCGATCGGTCTGTTAATGCACTTCTGAACCCATAATTTATTTTATCCAAGGAGATTAGGATGAAACATTACCTGCTCGTCGGTGCTGTGGCCGTTGCCCTGGCCGGATGCGTACAACCCCCAGAAGCCCAAAATTCTGCACCAATTTTAAAGCTGTCGTCAGATGTCACTAAAACCTACCCTGGCAGTCGGTTTCGCATTTGGGTAGCTGAGTTATCTGATAAAGATAGCAATGACGACATTTCCGTTTCATGGAATGCAACGATAGATGGCGTTTCAGTTGTGGAGCAATCTAACGCTTATGCTGAATTTGAAGTAGACCCGACTTTGCCTGTAAACCAAATATTTGATGTTATTGGCACTGCCAGTGATGGAAATGGTGGGGTATCGTCCAGCTCAACAAGTGTACAGGTAGTATCAGAACCATTTGTCATCATAGATGCAAAAACCGACAGCCGAAACAAGGCGGATATGAACCCGCTCTATTTGGCCGGTGTCTATAGCGCGAAGAGCCGGAACTTAAAAAGCAATGATGTGATGTCTAGTACAAACTACTCTGTCGACATTTCTCCAGATGGTCGCTACGTATTTTATATTCAACTCATGGAAAATGCTGAATGGGTAGCGCATTTGTATGATTCGTACACTGCCTTCAATTACTTGGTGGATATAGATTTTTCGAATGTCCTAGTAGACGAAATTGACACCTATTGGTCGAATGACAATCAATACCTGGCAATAAAATTACCAGGAACACCTGGAATAAGCCAAACTGCACTTTGTTGGCTATCAACTGCTGACCTGAGCGACCAATCAGTCATTTCAATAAACAGACGAGATGTTTACTTTACCGATATGATCTGGAGCAATAACGACAATTCTAAAATGGAAAATGCCTACGCAACTTTGAAATATAGTGAAGGCCGAAGTTTTGTAGTTTTTGATCCAATGAAGGATGAATCTATTAATATATATAACTCGGTTGAAGGAGATGCTTTTACCAATGTAGACGTTAATAGTTTTCGTTGGGTAAACAATCAGTTATTTTTTATGGCGTCGACCTTACCTAAAACTACAGAGAATGTTTTTCAGTATGATTTGTATAAGTGGGTATCCACCTCAGAGCCGTTAAAAAAGATAAATACTATTGCAAGTAATGTAGAGGAGTATAGTGCTTATAACGCTACTAAAGTTGTGTTTTCAACCGTTAGTAGTGAGCTACTGAGTATGTATTACTTCAATGGTATTAATGATAGGGAGTTAGTTGCAGATATTCCTTACCCTGCAAGGGAAGCTGACTATCGTTGGTCTCCTTATGGGCATTTACTGGGATTTAAAAACGCGACAACTGAATTTTCAACGTGGCGTGATGGCAAAAATATAGCGATGCACATTGATCCAACTGATGGTGTTAGCGTTGATAGTTGGGCATGGGGTGAAGACTACAATAGTGTTTTTATATTAAACCGCGTAAGCGATATTATGAATACTATTTACTTAGTAGAAACCAGTGAACCGGATACTTACAAATTAGCAGTTGAGAATATAAGTATCATGTCCACGACCAATACAAATGTTCCTGATTCCCTTTTCAACACGCTACAGCGTTCACCGGACGGTACCTGGCAATTGTTTTGGGCGTTGAAGACAGATGCGTCAGATGAGCATATCGACTTGTGGGCTTACAACACGGTCACCCAGGAGACAGCAAATCTCAGTCGGTTGAAGGAAATGTATGAAGCGCCTGTCAGTGAAGGCATCTTCACCACCAAAGCGGGTTTCAACGACAGCGATGACTTGAAATGGGTGAATACCGATATCGTTTGGTTGAACAACAGTGAGTTGTTGTTCAAAGTCATGAGTATCGATGATGCCGCCGTAACCACACCTGAAATAGTCGACGTAAGAATGGTTTCGCTTGATACCCTGGCGATGCCGCGTTCGATTATTTTGAATCCAGAAACCAAAACAGAACTTACTCGAGTCGTAAGTCAGTAGTAACTTCCGGGGCAGAGTTCTTCTGCCCCTTTTTTATTTCAGGTTAATCTTTTCTGCAGGCTGGTCTGAAAAAAAAGTAGGTATAGTCAAAACAGTCCGTTCTTTTGATTTCTATTCATCCAAATTCCGAACAAACCGGAATGACTTTATTGCCGCTTTTGCTTTGTATAACGCTGCTGGTCTGCCGCGTTCCTGACGGACTTTGCCTGTATCGATAAACATGTCTGATGACTCGAACCGTCGTATGAAACTTTTTCGTTGGATCGGTTTCCCAATCAGGGTTTCATGCGCTTTGCGCAGGTCGGTAATGGTAAAAGGTTGTGTCAAACCAAACACCGGTACAAATGAATAGAGTGCTTTTTGGTGTTGCCGTTCCAACGCTAATCGGATGATGGCCGTATGGTCAAAGGCCAACTTCATATGCAGCGCCTCATCTAATGAAAACCAGGCTGCATCATCAACAGAATCAACAAAGTGTTCGCACTTTGCGTGGGGGATGAGCGCTGTGTACGCTGTGGAAACTGACCAACCTCTAGGGTCTCGTTGACCAGACCCGAGTGTCGCCAACTGCTCCAGGTAACTGGCGTCTATCCCTGTTTTTTCTCGAATATTGCGCGAGGCGGCGTGTTCCAGTGACGGGTCCTGCGTTTGGTCGACAAAGCCCCCCGGTAAGGCCCAATGTCCTTTATAAGGGTGGTTATTGCGTTTAACCAGTAACACAGACAGCTCGTCATTTATAAACGTAAACAACACGGTATCGACAGTGACCAGCACGACCGGATAGTCCTTTGGCTGGTATTCGTTAAGATATTGTTTTTCGTTCACTGCTTTTCCTCTGAAAGTGGCCGGCGAACCGGCCATTTCTTACTACAATTGTTGAGCAATACGATCCCGTATTTCAGCCAATGTCGTGGTCTTTACCAGTTTCCCATCTTCAAACACAACCTCAAGCAGGCCTTCCGCCTCTTCCTGTGGACTGACGTTGTCCAATACCCTCAACGTTCCATCTTGCCGGATCACTTTTAGTAACCCTTTAGCCGACTTTTTGCCTTGATCGGTCTTGGGGTCTTTGAAAATGGCCACGCGATCACCGCCTTTCACAACACTTGTCGCTTTCACCGCGGATCCGTGTGTGTCTCGTGTGACGTATTGGTAGCTATACGAGCCTATTCCTAACACGACCTTCGACGCAAATCCTTTGTCCATCAGGCGCTGTAATATTTCTCGTTGGCGTTTCAAGGTAATGGCGTCGCCATAAATAGCGCCAATGTGCTCATCCAGTAACTTGTAACCCTTGTCTGTGGTGGTGCCGCCGAATATATCCCAGAGACATTCAATTAAGCCTTTTACTTCACAGGGTTGCAGCGGGTTGCCGGTTTTAACATCGTAGTAAGTGCCTTGGATCTCAACCGCTTCAAAGCCTTCTTTGTCTGCAATTTCGCAAGCGTCGCTAACACGGCTGATGTCTTGCAGAGCTATTGAACGATAACCCGTTAAAATCTTTACCGGATCACCGGAGTCGGGACGGATAACCAACGTGCCATCCCGGTTCATTATCTCGTCTTTCAATTGTGGCAAATATTCTGTGACCAATGTCCAGAAGTCCCATGTATCAGAAACAACGCTTAAGATGCCCTTTGGTGATTGTTCGGTCATTAAATATCGGAAAAACGCAACTTCACCTTCCAGCAACCAAGAGCATGTCACGGAGTGTTCCGTGGCATCCACCGAACATCCCACCAACTCGTTATCGACATTCGCACCGTAATATTTTTCGGCAAACAAAACCGCCGGGATTGTATCCGTACCGACCAGTCCACTGGCCAGGTGGCCGAAGCCGCTGATGGCCGCTGCGTGTTTACCAAACATGCCACGGAAGCTGAAGTCGTGCCCCTGGAAAGGGACAAAATCGGCAGGCAGCCCCGTCTTTTCGGCAAACTCCCGGAAGACCTTTAAGTAGGCCACAGATGTCGTCGCACTGGTTTGAATCGGCCAGTTTTCACAGCTTAAAACCGTTTCAATCATGTTCGTCAACCATTCGAAGCCAGGCTGAGTATTGACGACGGTTAATGGCGGTACCTGGTAAGGGACCAGCGTTCCTTCCGGTAAGGCTTTGATGCGCAGCGGCAGGTAACCCAGATCATGTAACTTCTCCAGGTAACCCACATCAACAGGGTAGCCCAACATAGCACTCAAAATGCGTTTGTGTTGTGCAACGGCAACGGCCTTTGACGCTTCAAAAAATGTCGCCCACTCTTCCTGAAGGTAGCTCATTATAAAATATTGAAGACCCACGAAAACGACGTTTTCGTTGCCTTCTACGTTGCTGTTCTTTCCAGAACGGGATGTAAAATTGGCATAGACTTCACTGACGTCCGGGTGGTAGGCGCGCGCGTGAAATTCCTTATAAACATCTTTTTGCATGGTCGGTGCAATAATCATCGTTTTCTCCTTAAACGTTAATGACGACGAGTTTTGTGGTCGCCGCAGATTGCGTGAATCGTTCCGTACAATTGAACGAGTCGGTTGTATAGATGGTATCAATCAGGTCTTTAAAAACATCCAGACCTTTAGAGAATATTCCGTGTGTAACATACAGGGATATGGTGGAAGCGCCCTGGAGTTTGAGTACCTTGGCCAGTTCGATAAACGTTCGACCGCCGTCGCAAATGTCGTCGACAATCAAAACATCCTTACCAGAAATGTCTCCATTTACCGATGTTGAGAGAATCGCGCCTGTAGCGACATCGCGAACCTTTTCTGCCTGAACCGGCGGCACTGCGGCGTTAAAGTGTTTGGCCACATTGATGGTCTTCTTGGCAGCACCCGCGTCCGGCGCTACGAGAGTCACGGCGCCGGTGGTGATAGCCTCACTCAGCTTCGGCGCATGTTCAATAATATGGGTTTGGGGCACATTCCGGACTCGATCGATTAACGCCGGTGTAACATCGCTGTGAGCATCCCAAATCGTAACGTCGGTAAAACCCATGTTGTTAATAAGATCGGCCATCACTTTTGCCGCAAGTGCCTCGCCTTCAACACAGACGCGATCTTGTCGGGCATAAGGGAAATAGGGAATGACCAAATGATAATCCGGTTTATCGCCATAAAGCCGTTTGGCGGCATCGACCGCCATAAAGAGCTGCATAATAGCCGCTGAAGAGGTCAAGTTGGTTTGAATGGTAATGGACGTGATGTCGTCAGTCGCGATGTCGGTTAGTCTGACATGCTCTTCCCCGCCAGAGAAGGTGAATGCATTAAATTCTACCGTGTGACGCTGCTTGTCCCTGGTCTGCTTGATGATGTTCATTTCTTTATCCTTTAGTGACTTTAGGACACTATAGTGGGTGTTTTCTGAAAGTAAACATTTAATTGTGTCTTTGTGACGCAATTAGCAAAATAACCTGGCTCGAACGGGACGAAGGGTGCCGCGCATGACTGTTGCATTTATCTTAATAGTCGATAGTGACCGTGGTTGTTTGCTTCGGGTCTGAAAGTATCAGGTTTTGTGCGTTTCTGGGTGGATAGTGCCAACTCAACAACGTGCGCATGCACCAGTCTTTGATATCACATGTCGGTGCGATTTGAGTTCGTCAGTATTGTTCATAACCTTATTCTAATATTAGGCGGCATGGGTGGCGAAATAGAATCTATTAATTTGCAACTGGTTAACCCTCGGACGTTCCCTCATCCAATGTGCACCATTTTTGGTATGCATGTCTCACTCTTAAAACGTTCATGGACGAATGCAATGCAGCACCATGCTCAAACCCCTCTTCTCGTCACCACACTATTTGTGCTGAGCGGTTGCAAAGGCAAGTCAACACCGCACGCGGATGTTGAAAGCCTGATCGAAAAAACACTAAATA
Organism: Reinekea sp.; assembly: GCA_050293765.1. Lineage (GTDB taxonomy): Bacteria > Pseudomonadota > Gammaproteobacteria > Pseudomonadales > Natronospirillaceae > Reinekea. The sequence goes on along the minus strand of JBNKNI010000056.1, from coordinate 7,210 downwards.
ATATGGTCTATGTGGAAGGATGCAGCTTCATGATGGGGAACATTGGCTATGAAGTGCCCGAAGACGACCCCAACGGCACCTGGGTCACGATGGAAGACGGGCGTAAAAGTTATCGCATACCCTTTCCGGGGTGCAGCAACAGTTGCTTTCCTATCCATAAAGTGAGTTTATCCGGTTATTACATCAATAAATACGAAACCACCATTGGCGAATACGATGTGTACACCCAGGCGAACGATTTGCCTTTGGTGTATCCAGAACGGCGATCACTGGAATCTGGAAACTATTTACCAGATAGACCTGTCTATATTTGAGTTGATTGGCACGGGGCCAATGATTATTGCCAATGGCTGGGTGAGGTAACGGGGTTGCCCTTTGCGTTACTAACAGAAGCGCAGTGGGAATACGCGGCCCGCAGCCGTGGGCAGGCGGTGCGCTATGCCACCGATAATGGCGAGCTGGACATCGGACGCAACAGTTGGGATCGCCAAACGGGAAGTTATAAAGAAATAGAACCTGTAGGTTCGTACCCGCCCAACCCGTTAGGGTTGTATGACATGACCAGCAATGCCAACGAATGGGTGCGGGACTGGTATCACCCGGAAATCTATGACCAGGGCGAGCAAACTAACCCGACGGGGCCTGCCGATGGTGATGTTTGGAATGTGGCTAAAGTGTCCCGGGGTTTTAGCCGACAGGATTCCAGCCCGGAGCTTATTAACGTATATACACGGTTACCTAAAGAAAAAGAGAAAGATAACGCAATTGGTTTTCGATGCTCGATTGACTCTGCAGTGCCTCCGGTGGCGTTCAGTTCCAGTTTGGTTTGGCCGTCGAACGTTTCGGCTGTATTGGGTCTGGTCGCGGAACAAGTTTCACCAAGCGCAATCGCTTGAGGTGATGCGAGAGCTTTGTAAATACCAGGGTTCATCAGTTGGGATTCTTCTCAACACCAGAGTTTAAACTTTCCGCTGGTTCGTAGTTGGCGTTAAGGTTTTTGCCTACGGGTTCAAACCCATCCCACTCTTCCATTTGTTGAGTGGCGCTTTTATTGACGTTTTCTTTTTCTATCACATTCAGTACGTTTTCAAGTTGCTCGTCGAAGTCTTCGGGTTTGTCGTCGTTGTAAACATACCAGCCGCGTCTGCCTTGCCACTCACGGGTGGCGATACGCTCAATGCCGTATTCCATGAACTGCTCCAGGGTGGCCATCAGCTCTTCGATTACTGCCGGGCTGCTATAAAAGGGGTGGCCTGATGGTGTGATGATATAGGGCTTAAGCTCAACTTGATTTTCGTTATCGAGTGTATACAAAATGAAGTCTAGGGTTTGGTTTGCCCCGTAAATGAGTTCATCGTAAACCTGTGCCCAAACCTTGCCTTCACGCCAGGTGTAGAAGATACGACGTTCGCGGTCCAAATATAAGGGCGCGCGCCGTTTGGTTCGAATAATTGTGTAGAGCAAAGCTGGAATGGTGATTAGGTAAAAAATAGCTAAACCAATATCAATGCGAAGATTTTTTGCGCCATGAGGCACTACGTAGTAGTGATAATGCATATAAGTTTTGAGCGGTATAACTCCATTTTCAAATCGATTGAATGCTTGCAAGCGAGATTTTTCTAGTTCGTCGTCAAGTCGATAGTTTTCGCTACCCCATTCAGCATATGATGGATCTGGATACTTTTGTGCAAGATACTCATAGTGGTCATCGCCGTACTGTTCTATATTGCTCTCAATACGCCTTAATGCAGAACGTTCATAGCTTTTCCAGCTAGTATGAAACTCCTCAACATTCCAATAGAGAGTTAAGCAAATACCTAGCAACCATGGCCACCAAAACATAACCCTTAAATTGCCATGCGATGTTTTAATGCCTAACCTATTTGTGCTGACTTCACATACTGGCGACATTGGGTCAGGGCGTTTAACGAGCTTAACTAATCGCAAACGTTGAATATGTTGCTTGAGTTTGTAGATACGCGCCCCGCTACGGGGCTTGTATATGACGGGGTTCATTAATTGGGATTCTGCTCGGCACCAGAGTTTAAACTTTCCGCTGGTTCGTAGTTGGCGTTAAGGTTTTTACCCACGGGTTCAAACCCATCCCACTCTTCCATTTGTTGATTGGCGCATTCGTTGACGTTTTCTTTTTCTATCGCATTCAAAACGTTTTCCAGTTGCTCGTCGAAGTCTTCGGGTTTGTCGTCGTTGTAAACATACCAGCCGCGTCTGCCTTGCCACTCACGGGTGGCGATACGCTCGATGCCGTATTCCATAAATTGCTCCAGGGTAGCCATCAGCTCTTCGATTACCGCCGGGCTGTTATAAAAGGGGTGGCCAGATGGTGTGATGATATAGGGTTTAAGCTCAACTTGATTTTCGTTATCAAGCGTATACAAAATAAAATCTAGGGTTTGATTTGCCCCGAAAATGAGTTCATCGTAAACCTGTGCCCAAACCTTGCCGTCACGCCAGGTGTAGAAGATACGACGTTCACGGTCCAAATATAAGGGAGCGCGCCGTTTGGTTCGAATGATGGTGTAGAGCAAAGCTGGAATGGTGATTAGGTAAAAAATAGCTAAACCAATATCAATGCGACGATTTTTTGCGCCATGTGGTACGTCATGGTAGTGGTAATTTAGATAGTTTTTAAGTGGGAGTTTACCGTTTTCAATTCGGTTAAAGGCTTGTAAAACTGATTTATCTAATTCGTCGTTGTAGTTAAAGTCTTCGCTATCCCAATCATCTATATACGAAGGGTCAGGAAATCTTAACGTAAGTTGCTCATAATAATCATCTCCATATTTTTCCTTATTGTAGGAAATGTCCTTAAGTGTGTCGTATTCAAGCCCTTTCCAATTGCTATGGAACTCTTCTACATTCCAATAAAGTGTCAAGCAAATACCAAGCAACCAAGGCCACCAAAACATGACTCTTAAATTACCATGAGATGTTTTAACACCGAGCCTGCCCGAATTAACTTCACAAATCGGTGACATGGGGTCTGGGCGTTTAACGAGCTTAACTAATCGCAAACGTTGGATATGCTGCTTGAGCTTGTAGATTCGCGCGCCACTGCGGGGCTTGTATATGACGGGGTTCATTAATTGGGTTCCTCGTCGACCATACCAATGATCGGTTCTTTAATTAGGCCGCTTTTCGTGAGGTAGCGTCGTGGTGCGACAATGCCGGGTTGTGGCTCGTAATACCAATGCAGTTTGAGCATTTCGGTCGTTTTTAATGCTACGGCTATTTCTGCCATGCTGTCTGTTATTTGAATGGTGGCATTTTTGATGCTTTGTTTCAGGTTTTCAGTCATTGTATCGTTAACCGCCCAATGGCGGCTAATGCCAGGCCCCCAGTTGCTAGGCTCACCGAAATCTGTGTGCAGCGTACGAACTTCAAAGTGAATTTCTGACACGCCGGGCACAAAGCCGGGCAGTTTAAATTTGTACTCATAGTTGTATTCTGTGCCCATGGTTTGGAAAAAACCTTTGTCATCCGTTACTTCAACTTGTGGAAGATAGAAGTAATTCATGAATTCTTGTAGTTCGAGTTGAAAGGCAGCAGCGACTTCTAATTCTTCATCTATCTTTTTAGCTCGTTTGAGTCTTGTCTCAGCATTCGGTCGTTCCTTGTTTTTAACAAACCCCCAAAACAAATACTTGTCACTTTTTCCCCAAAAGCAATTTTCAAGCAACACTTCGAACTCACTTTTCCCAAATATAAAGCTTACAATGACGCCTGCAATTAGCAAAACAATGGCTATAAGTGAGGCGACTAGGAAGCTGATTCCCCCTGTGGGCAACGCAAAGGCGGTACCCGCCGTTAAGGTGGCGATGGCATAGTATGCCAGCATAGCTGAGGCTGCGCCCATCATGAAGTGCCCTGTGGCTTCACCAATATTGTCTTGCTTAATGCTGGTTATACCCTTCCAGACGGAATCAATGGAGGCGGCAAAGTTGGCCACGGCAACTAAGCCCACGAACAGTTTACTGCTTAGAATAACGCCTAAGTCGGTAGCTAAGTGACTCAGTTTTGGGGCTATGCTTCTGGCCAGGTAGGGCGTGATTTTTGCGCCAAGATCAGCCGATATTCGTGTTGCAGCCCAGGGTATAGCGTGCGCGGCCGATGCATGGGTTAAGGCCACTGAAGCTCTTGAAATAGCCAGAATGTCTACGGTGAGTGCGCTGATGGCACTGGTAAATCCGAGCGTATCGTGCAAAACAGAGCCAGAGTCTAGGGGGTTCGCGTGAGCAAACTGGTTATTCTGAAGTGATAGGTCATTAATGGCCTTCACATTAAAAAATGCAGATAAGCCGGCAAAGCCTCCATCGAACACCATGCCGATGGCTTCTCTGCCATTTTTAATGGTGCTGATTTTAAAGCGGCCCGATGGATTGGGGTGTTCAGGGACTTCTATTTTGGATAATTCTATTTGTTTTGGAATAGCCTCGTTCTTGAGCCGCTCACCCCAGTCAAAAAGCTTCTTCCCAAAGTTGAGTTTGGTCTCTGCCCTACTTAGGGTCGTTAATTTTGCTTTACCTGGCTGGCGTATACTTTCGTCTAATGCTTTGGCGAGCACTCTAGCCAGTTCGTCGTGCGTTAATACTACTTTATTACCAGGCTTAACCGTTACCCCCATGACATCAAACAAACCGGGCATAAACTTATAAACAATAAACTTTTCAAAATTGGCGAGCACTTTGTGGGAATATCGTTCGGCACTTAATAGTTTAAATTCAGCATTAGAATAGGTTTTACCTAACCAAGGCCCAAACCACAACAAGAATGCATCCATAGCTTTTAAGGAGTCGACCGACCAGTCAATGCCTGTTTGCGGTGTGGTGGTGGTTGTTAGAGCGATTTTTAACAGAATGTATTCTAGCGCATTTGGTTTTTGTTCAAATTGCGCCACCAAGTCTTCCATGATTTTCTGGCCGGACTCGCTCCCTAACACACCACTGAATACTGAATTGGCCAGAACACATAGCTTTTGGAACTCTTCGTTGGCTTCGTCGCTATTCGTTGGTTCTGTAAATGCATGTTTAAAATAGTTATCGAGAGAGCCGACTTTACCCGTCAGCGCGTCGTCAACCATAAACGCTTTGTATAATGCTCCAAACTGCGCGAGGCGTTCTTTAAATAAGGCGTGTTTATCCTCCATCATCGTCCAAAATCTGCCATGTTCTTCAGCGTTAATCGCATCTTCAACGAGTTCTTTGATGTCCTCGTTATCGCTGTTTTTTAACTGCTGAACAAATGTCCCAATGGTATAGGGGTATAGATTGCTGGCTTTGTAGTGTGTTTCCCACAAGGTTAGTTTTGTTATGATTTCAGCAATATCTTGCTGAATACCTACTGGGTCATATAGGCCAACAATGCGGGCTACTTTGCCGTATTCTGTTTTTCGGCTTAGTTCCACGGCAATCGTGTCGGCGGCTAATTTGTAGCTGGTTTGAGTGGTGAGTACGTCCAGTCCTGAGTTATCAAGTTCTTCTATATCAGGGTCATTGGGGTTGGTTCTAAACTTAAGTGCCCGATCTTTTTGTTCTCGGTAATCTTCTACCAGTGCCTGCAAGTTGTCCGATGTTGCTTCAACGGTAGCGTCATCGTTAGCATGCAAGTTTATCCGTTGCATAAACTCTGCGCGTTTTTGTGCACTACCATTTATCTCATCGATTACTTGGGCATTAAGGGGTTCAATACAGTGAATAATGCTAATTTCGCTGACTTCTTTGCGCACAAAGGCAAAGGGGTAGCCTTTATATCGGCTACCTTTCTTCTCTGGTATTAAGCCCCCTTTGGCATCAATACCGTTTTTAAACAGATATTTGTGAAATTGTTCTTGAACGCTGCCGTCGGGCATTTGCAGATGTTTGTATTGGAATATCTGCAAGTTGCTTCCGCCAACTTCTTCTTTTATGTAGACCCAGCTTGGTCGCAGTAAACGGGCGACATAGCCTTTGGTGGCTGACATATTGGTTTGGTTGAGTAACGTTTTGAGAGCAGGTGGTCGGGCTGGTGCTTCGAGGTTTTCTTCGAAAAAGTTAGCATAGGCGTAGCGCACGGGGTAAATAGGGCATACGGCGTTGTCAATAATGAGTGTGTTTGGCTGGTTCAGGGCGACCTGAACTGTCCGAGTGACTGTGGCGTCCGTCATGATTTGTTGCGTCCTTTTTAACAGCCGTATTGCTTTAATAGTTTGCGTTGCGTCTTAGGGCCGGGTTCGCCATCTTTGGTTAGCCCATTGGCAGCTTGAAAAGCCATAATACCTTTGCGAGTGTTGTTACCCATCACGCCATCAACCGTTCCGCAAAAATAACCAAGGTTGTTACAGCGTGCTTGAATGCCACTGAGTGTGTCGATAGGGTCAAGATGAGCGAATTGCACGGTAAGCTGGTGAGAGGGTTCAGCGGACGTTTCGTCAGAATAAACGCTCAGCTCACCTTCAGTCGCTTCCGTTTCGGGCAGCGTTATGGCGAGATTCCCTTTTTTGTCGGTGACCGATTTCAATGTCTGCTCGCCAATTTTAAGTTCCACTTTTGCATTGGCCAGGTAGGAACCCGAGCTGTCTTTTATGGTCATTTGTAGCGTTTCCTGCTCTGGCTCATCCTCCTGACACACAACAAAGCGATGGCGGCGATTTGTTTGAGCAGAAAATACATTGGTCGGCTTTTCGGGGATGTTAAGTACATCGCCAGGGTAGATCACGTCCGGATTAGGCCGCAAACTCCGAAAGGCGGCGTTATCGGCATGCATATACAGAGCTTTACTCGAATCGAAATTGAATTGCTTCGCAATGCGAAGCAGCGTGTCGCCTTGTTTTACCGTGTATTGCGTCATATCGAATTCCTTTACTTTAGCGTACCGGTCTATCTAGATTTGGAAACTTCACGGTACAGTCCTCCATGCTGGTTAATCCTTCTACACGTGCAACACCATATGAATCTGTTTTACCTGCATGCACTTCACCGGTAGACGTTGTGATTTCGTAGTCGGCATCAACCATTGGCTGCCCTTTGGAATCGACCAATTCTACTTCAAACCAATAGTTGTCTTCTGCACTAAAGCCTTCCAGTTCCAACGCTTCAATCTCATCTATCTCAACGGGCTCTATTGCGTCGGCACTTTCCGGCGCATTGCTTTCACCCAGTTCGTATTCAACGTTGCCGTCGAACGTGACGCCGCTCTGGCCTTTCAGGGTGAT
>JBNKNI010000055.1:0-24884 GCA_050293765.1 Reinekea sp. | reverse complement strand
CGCAAACAAACCGTGCGTAATACCCGCAAAAAAGGTCAGCAGTGAAGTAACCCACCCGCGGTGTGTGTGCGCCCGAGCCGCACGATTGAACGCAAACCAAAGACTGCGGGACGCAAACCAGACAACGACGGAACCGAACAGGAGGCGTAACGTTTGCGCGTTGAAAAAATCGCGTGTCAGCAAGCCAACGAGCGCACCCAACAGCATTAGCGGCAACAATTTTTTCAATAACAATGGCCACTGGATCTGCGTACGGTAGCGCACGGTAAGGTAGCCACTGAGAATAATATTCAACGGCACCAGCACCGGCATGATGACATCCAACGGTAATACCAGAGCGCCTATCGCCAACGCGATGACCAGGCTGCCAAAGCCAATGGCGGCGTCTATCGTCCATGCGGCAAAAACAGCCACACCGAGTATCCACCAACTCATTGCGTGCCTCCGGCCTGCACCGAAGGTTTGTTCAGTTCGCCAACCTGCCATTCCTGAGCGAATTTTTTTCGCATCAACGTCAGAAACAAGGTTGGCCATAAGCGATAAAAAATACTGGCCAACGCGATACTCCGGTTCGGAAACAATCGCGCGCGACGGCGACGCAACGCTTTGGCTATTCTGACCACCATCCAGTCGACGGAGTGAACGTCACCTATTGTACTGCGAGCGTGTTGCGCGGGTTGACCATTGCCACTGAGTGCATTTTTTTCAATGTCCGTTGCCAAGAAACTGGGGTACACCATTAAAATGTGCACAGGCTGTTGCGCCAACTCGGCGCGCAAGGTTTCAAAATACTGATGCAACGCCGACTTTGCCGCGCAATACCCGGAACGAGCCACCACCGGCATCCAACCCGCCATACTGCCAATATTCAGAATGGTCGCCGACCGATGTGCGTCGCCATAGCGGAGCAGTGCTGGCAACAGCGCTTGCGTCAGTTCGACTGGCACCAGAAAATCCAGCGCCAGCACGCGACGCGTGACCGCAATGTCGGTGTTCTGTGCGAGGGAGCGATGTGTTATGCCAGCGTTATTCACCAGTACGGCCAACTCGCGGAAGTGTGCGTGAAAGTTCACCACTAACTGTTCAATCGGTTCTGCCTCGGGCGCAATTAAGTCAACACAATGGGCAACCACTTTTTGCGCATCAGAGGAGGCTGAACCGGCCAGCAAAGCAACCTTGTCGTTTAATGCCTGCGCATCCCGGTCTACCAAAAAAAGTTGGTAACCCTGGAGAAAAAAATATTCCGCCAGGCCCCAGCCCAAACCCGCGGCGGCACCGGTGATCAGCGCCACCGGTTTTTCGGTGTTGGTCATGATTGCGCGCCTCGTGCGTTATCTTCGCCGAGGTGTTGAGCGAATATCTGAAAAACTTCATCCGATGTTTTTTCCGGCGTGTAGCCGAACTGTTCCTTTAACGCGTTGTTCGCCAGTACCGGACGATAGCGCAGAAATTTCACTTGCTCCGGTCCATAACGGGTCACACTTAAACGTTTTCCCAACCACAACGCGGCAGTAACCAGCCCGACCGGCAATGAGATCACCGGCTTACGCAACCGCTGGGCGATGTCGCGCAACGTAAGTGCGCCGTCGCCGGCAAGGTTATAAATCCCTGTTTTACTGTGCACCACACCGTCGCGAATGATATTGACGACGTCCTGATCCCAGATAAATACAAAGGGCGAATCGGCACCACGTAAGGTCAGAATGCGTTTTTTCAGAAACAGGTTGGTGATCAGGTTACGGGTATCGCGGCCCAAAACCGTTCCCGGCCGCAAGATCAGTTGTTGCAACTGGGGCTGTTCGCGTCGGTAGTCGGCAAGCATTTCTTCCACCAGACGCTTGTGCCAGGAATACGCGAATTCATAATTACCACGAATAGGGTCTTGCTCGCACAGCCAGGGTGCGTTGTCCGGATGGTAACCATAGGCTGCGCCGCTGCTGGTCACGGTCAGGTGTTCAACACCAGCCGCCAGTGCGGCTTCAACCACATTTTTTGTGCCGCTGACATCAATGCGGTAATCGCGCTCACGATCGTCACTGGCGTCCAACACACTGGCCAGGTGAATCACGTGCGTGATTTTCTGTCGGCGCATCCAGTCCGCTAATCCTGCGTCACAGATATCCATAATCTTAATGTCAAAACGGGCATTTGGGTTTGCACGAATATCACAACCGAAAACCCTATGCTGTTCCGCTAACGCGTTGCCAACCTGATGACCGATGTACCCGGCCGCACCGGTAATAAGAATTCGTTTAACGGCTGACATAACTCACCTCCTGTTTCAGGTGACGCCAGTTCCAGAACATGGCCAGCGACAACCCACTGACCAGATGCCAAACTCCCCAGAACGCGGCGATAATTAACATGCCGCCATGATGAGGAAAAAACGTAAATAAAATGGACAGGGCTAACCCAGAATTCTGAATGCCAACTTCAAGTGTCACCGCACGTCGATCACCAGTATTTAATCGGGCAAGATAGCCACTGATGGCGCCGATGCTCAGTGCCAAGGCATTGTGCCCGACCACCAACACCGCAAAACTGGCCATGTGCTGCAAAAACACCTGAGTGTTACTGGAAAACGCAATGGCCACGAAACCGAGAAACACAAACAAAGAAATGGCGCGAAAAGGCGCTTCCGCTTTTTTCGCAAAGTCCGGGAACCGGCTGCCAACTAACATGCCGAGGATAAGCGGAACGGCCAGTACCAAGGTGGTTAACCAGAAAATACTCAGCGGGTCTATGGCGATCTGCTGAATCAAATCCCTCGTAACCGGATTCAACTGACCATAGAACACAAAATTAAACGGGGTCATTACAATGGCGGCCAAACTGGACACCGCTGTCATCGACACCGACACCGCAACATTGCCGCGGCCAATGTAGGTCATGATGTTGCTGAACGTACCACCGGGGCACGAGGCGACCAGAATCATACCCAGGGCCAGTTCCGGATCGATATGAAAAAACCAGGTCACCAGTGCCGTCATGGCTGGCAATACCACGAACTGCGCCACCAGACCAATGGCAGGCGCAACCGGTGAACGTACGATCTGGCGGAAATCATCGACACGCAGGGTTAAAGACACGCCAAACATCATTAAGGCTAAGATCAGATTCAGCAGAATCAGGCTTTCCGGGTTAAAGGCAATCTGTACGTCGGATAACATCAGGCACTTACCCCACTGACGAACGAGCCTGAGCTACTTTCCAGATCCCGTGACAGATGCCGGATGCCTTTGTGCACGGCATCCAGGTACACCTGTTTATCCACGTAATACGCCATCCGCTCCAGTTCCAGGTACTGCATGCCGCCCGTCGCGCGCTGAGCAAATTGAGCTTCAATCTCCGCCTTAAACGCATCGGCTGAAGCCTTTTTATCCAGCGACTGCCGGATAAACAACGCCACCAGATGCGCTTGATCATCCCGGCCCTGCCAGCCAAGACCCGCCGCTTCCACCATACCCATCACGAACAGGTTATTGTGCTGCGGGTTAAACACATTCAGGTACAGCGCCGGTGCCATGCCTTGCCAGTTCAAATGTTCCGGCCGCACAAACGGGTAATGCAGTTTGTATCCGGTGGCTTCCAGAATCAGGTCGTAATCGGCTTGCGTGCCATCGACATAATGCACCGTATGCCCGGCAATTCGGTCGATGTCCGGCCTTGGCTGAATGTCACCATGACCAATGTGATGCAGAAAAATAGAGTTAATCACCGGGTGGCTTTCGTACAGCCGGTAATCGGGATTTGGCAAACCGTAATCGCTTGGTTTACCGATCAGCGCACGGATCAGCAGACCATCCACAAATTGCTTCAACCGTTTTGGCAATTTGACTTTGCCGCCAAACGTATCGGTCGGCTTGCCCATGATAAATTTCGGCAGGAAGTAATAACCACGACGCACCGACATATCCACCTGACGGGCCCGATGCACCGCGTCCACCGCAATGTCACAACCGCTGTTGCCACAGCCAACGATCAACACGCGCTTGTCATTAAAAATCGACGGACTGCGATAAGCGGAAGCGTGCAGATGCTCCCCTGCGAACTCGCCCTGAAATGAGGTTCGGTTCGGGTGGTGCAAGGTGCCGTTTGCCAGCAACACACCGGCAACGGCATGCTCAACGGGCTCGCCGCCCTGTTCAACCGTGATGGTCCAATGGTCGTCCGTTCGCCGGACATCCAGAACCTTGGTAGCAAAGCGAAAACCGCTGTACAGGTTAAAGTGCTTGGCGTAACCGCGAAAATAATCACGCAGGTGACGATGACTCGGGTAGGTCGGTACGGAGTCCGCCATCGGGTATTCATGAAATTCGGTCTGATGTTTTGAGGAAATCAGGTGCGCAGAGTCGTACATGGTGCTGGTTGGGTTGTCGATATCCCAAAGCCCGCCAACATCGGTGTGAACTTCAAATCCGATCCATGGAATGTGGTATTGGCTCAGTCGACGTGCCGTGCACAGGCCCATAGGCCCTGCGCCGATAATAGCGTAAGGAAGCATTGTTCTCTCCAGTCGTTTCAGCTCGCCGGTTGTCAGTGGTCTGACTTTTTTATACGGGTATTGGCGTCTGTCTTTTGTTATGAAACCCAATATAATCCAAACCGCGCACCACCACGTTGATAATTCGAGACACATCTATGGTCAATTCAGGACATCCCACCGTCACCCAGCAATTCACCAAGGCCATCGTGCGGGCGCTGGATACGGCAGACCTGGTTAAATCGACGGCAGTGATCAAGGTTTTAACGGAAATCCAACCGCACAAACGCGTTCCGCTGGCATTACAGGATGCGCTCTGGCAGGCCTTAGTGGAGGCAAACCCGCAACTGGGACTGGGATTAACCTTAGGTAACTACGTGCAACCGGGCAATCTGGATATTGTTGGTTTTCTGTTGCTCAGCTGCGACACCCTGGAAGACGCTCTCGATGTGCTGCTCACGTACCACCCGATCGTGGGCGAAGGCGGGGAGTTTTTAAGCACCCGGAACGACACCAGTTGCTCATTGATTTATGCGCCTTACCACGAAGTTTGCCGGACTGAACGGGTTGAGGCCGTCATCGCCACACTGGTGCAACTGACCCGCTACCTGACCGGAGACAGCTTCCGCCCGGCTTACGTTACCTTTGCACACCGTGCCCAATTGTCGCCAGACGACTACGAGCGCAAGCTGGGTTGCCCGGCCCGTTTTGAACAGTTAGCGGATGCGGTGGTGTTTAATCTGGAACAGCTGTCATTACCCCTGCAACAAGCGAACAGTGAATTGTATTCACACATGCGTCGCCTCGCCGACGAAGAACTGCAGACTCTGCAACCGGACGCGCAAAGTTTACGCGAGCAAGTGGTCCGGCTCATTCAGGATAACCCCCACTGGGGCAAAGAAAAGATAGCCGAAAGTCTGGGCATGAGTGGCCGTCACCTGAACCGCATGCTCGCCCGGGAAAACACAACCTTCAAACTCATTGCCGACGACGCGCGCCTGGCCATGGCCAAAGTCCTGCTGCAGCAAACCACGAGCAAAGCCGACATTGCGCATCAATTAGGGTTCAATGATGAAAGTGCGTTTATCCGCGCGTTCCGCCGATGGACCGGAATGACACCGGCGGAATATCAAAAATTAGACATGCGATAATCGTTACCCCATTAAAAAAGCCTTCCGAGGAAGGCTTTTTGTTCACTTATTATTTCAAACAGCGCAGAACTTACTGCAACACACCCAGCGCATTAAACTTCGCCACGAAATAATCTTTTGTGCCGGTTCCGGCAGAACCGGACAACACTGCGCTGGTGTCACCCACCACATAGCTGTTGCCACTGGCGTCCACACTGATCGCCAAACCATCGGTATGACCCGTCGATTGACCCACCTGACTGACCCATTGCTTCTGGAACAGCGGAGAAAACTTAATTGCAAACGCATCTTTCATGCCACTGGATGTATTGTCATCCAAAGCCGAATTGGTATAGCCCGTGACGTAGAAATTACCGTTCGTATCAATGGCAGCGTCCACCGAACCACTGTATTCGTTTAACTCGCTGTATGCAGCAGCTCCTCGGAAACTCAAAGCAGTATCGTATTGAGTCAGGAAGGTACTTTCATGCAAATTCACCGTTTGAGACTCAAACGTACCTGCACCGCCGATTAAACCGACAGAGACCAAATGTCCGTCGCGATCAGACAATAGTTGATAGGGATCGACACTTAATCCAGTTGCGCCAAATTGCACTGTCGAGTTAGAAACCTTGTTCAAGTCACCGTCCAGTTTGGTGATAAAACCATCTCGGTCACCCAATTGGGTTTGGCTGTCCAAACTGACATTGGTACTGCCGGTGATAAAAATATTACTACCGTCAACGACAATGCCACCCGCATACAAAGTGCCACTTGCAGCGCCGGTCTGCTTCTTGAGCACCACATCATTAAAGCCATCAATAACCACTTTTGCGTAGAACAGGTCCTGAGTACCGGCCAACACCGCACCAAGGCTACCGTTCGTAGTGCCCAAAATGTATGGAATACCACCTGCACTTAAGGTTAAGCGTACACCCACAGTAGACGCACCACTCACGCCCAATAAGTTCGTCCATTGGTGCTCCAGTGCGCTGTTGTACTTCATTAACAGACTGTCTGTACTACCTGTGACGGTTTCGCCGTTGATATCACCGCTGGTACTACCCAACAAATATAGGTTGCCGGCGGAATCGAACTGCATGTCCTCAACGAAACTGTCACCCGTACCTCCAATCACCTTGGTGGTCAGTAAACTGCCCAGTGGTGAGTACTTGGCCACGAAGATATCAATATTGCCGGAATTGGTTTCACCGGCCAGGTTACCCGCTGTGTTTCCGGCAACCCAAATATTGCCGTCGGCATCCACCGCTGTCGTCGTCGCGCGGGTTTCTACACCGGTGACCCCTGCTTGAATCACGCCCTGCCAGCTGTCTGTGGTGAAACTGAAGGATTTTGCAGACAACGCATTACCGTCGGCATCTTTAATGGCCGCGCTTAACTGCACCGTATAGGTAACGCCCGCGGTCAACGGAGCTTCCGGTGTGAAAATCACGGTTTTCTTGTCGGAACTGAAACTCAGCACTCCGGTCACTTCTGGGGTAATGGTGAAGCTGTTGGTGGTGATGGTAGATGTATCCATAGCCACATTGAATTGGACCTGTACCGTTGAATCCAACGGTTGATCAACAGCATCGATGGCTGGCGTCAGTGAAACCACCAACGGCTCTGAGCCACTGTTATCATTGTCGGAATCATTCACGGTGACGTTACACCCGACCAGAATCCACGAAAGAGCGAGAATAGCGAAACGATTAACCATGTTTTAACCCTGCTTTTATCTGTTTTTTGTTTCAGGACGTCAGTATCACCGGAGCGCGATTCCGGCACCTTAGCTCAGCCCTGCAGCTGCGTCATGGTACCTTATCGTACTCGGCTGAACAGTAAATGAACCTCGCTTTTCGTTCTAACCCTGATCTGCCACCCTGCTAGCCAGCATTTTCAGGCAATAATCCACTTTTTTGACGGGTTTTCCGGCTGATGGCTAAACCCGTCAAAATACAGACCAGACCAATCACCATCGACAGCGTCATCTGTTCATCGAGCCACCAAACGCCAAACAACACACCGAACACCGGTACCAGGTAACCCACCTGTGACACAAAGGTGAAACCGACGTTCTTGATCAGATAGAAACGGATTAAAAAAGCCAGGCCCGTTGGGATAAGCCCAAGGTAAATCAACGCGATGAAAGAACGCTGCAGCTCACTGTGCGTTAGGGCTGCCATCGGTGCTTCAAGAAGGAAACTCAACGGAACTGTCACCAGGCTGGCAAAGCTCAACACACAGGCAGTAACCATGGCGCTGGGCACGCCATGGATGCGTTTGGCCACGGCACCGGAAATGGCGTAAGAGGTCGCCGCCATTAATATTGCCAATTGCGGCACCAGTTCACCCAACCCGTTTAACAAAGGTTGAATGCCAATAACAAAACAGACACCGACAAAACCGAGGCTGAAACCAAAGGCTTTGTATCGATTCAGTCGTTCATCGGTCGTGGTAAAGTGCGCAATGACCAAGGCAATGAGCGGTCCAATGGCCATTAAGATGGCGGCCTGACCAGACTCCAGAGACTGCTCACCCCAGGGAATCAGGAAGAAAGGAATAGCGCAGTTGAATAAACCCACAACGGCAAGCAACATCAGGGTTTTAACCTCGCGTGGGAACGCGTTGCCACGCAGTGTCGCGTAAACCAGCATCATGACTGCCGCCAAGCCGATACGACCGGCCGCCACTGTCATCGGGCCAAAATCTTCCAACGCCAGTTTAATCGCCAAAAAGGACGACCCCCAAATAGCGCCCTGAAACAATAACAGAAGATAAGCAAAGGGTTTTGGCGCCGACATACTGTACCGCTCATTCACATTCAGGGTGTTGCAGTGTACTGAATCAGCAACCGACTGTCTCTCGCCCAAGGGTAGGACAAAACATGAGGCTCTGATCGTTAAGAGAGCCGGTTACAAAAGGGCTACCCAGAGATTACAGGTGACGACTGTGCATTGTTGTGTGTTGTGTGTTTTTTGAAAAGGAATTGCCATTCCCTGCAACACACGTCCCGCTCATCCTTCGATCTGATAAGACGGAGATGATTTGTATGACTCAGAGGTGAACGACTCAGAGTTGCCCTAGGGCAACTCTGAATAATTACTATCTACCTCAGCGGGAGAAGAAATGCGCAAAATTCGAGGCAAGTTCTGAAGCCAATATTCATTATCTTGGCAAAGGACTTAACAACGAAATTTGCCATTTCAGCCCCGCCCTCCGGGTCCTTCAGATCGATGACTGAGCTTTGTTGTGTGTTTTGAAAAGGACTCGCCATTCCCTGCAACACACGCCTCGCTCACCCTTCGATCTGATAGGACTGAGGTGATTTGAATTAATCAGAGTTGCCCTAGGTATTGTTGACGTAATTTGTTGAAAATACGCAGGCCACTTGGCGTGCCATAGGGTGAAATAAGGCGAATCAAGCGAAGTACGCCGCAATCGACCTGCTTGCGGGTAATCTGCCCTTTCATCGAGTTCGCCATGTTGTAACTCACCCAAAACCCTGTGACCAAACGCATTAACTCCACCAGTTCATCGATATCGCCATCCTCTATGATGATCAGTTTTTCCTGTTGCAAACGCTTCAACGCAGCGGCTGCCCGCAACCCGAGTAACTCATGTGCTTGTAGATACTGCTGATGCAGGGCGTCGTCACGATACAAAATCCCCGGCATGCTGGCGTGAAAGAATCGGAACCGCCAGATGCTTTCGAACACCTGCTTACAATACACCTGCAAAAACGTTTCTGCGTCTTCCGATTCACCCGGTGGATCAATCGAGTGACCGATAAAGTCGATATACAAAGAAAAAATAGAGCGAATAATGTCTTCTTTGTTACGGAAATGGTAATAGAGATTGCCGGGACTGATGCCCAGGTGCTCCGCGATGTGATTGGTGGTGACGGCCCGTTCACCGTACTTGTTAAACAACGTCAGACTGGTGTGCACAATCTTGTCTTTAGTTTTCATCGGCTGGGTCAATGGCTGTTTGGAAAGGCGTTCAGTGTATCAGATTCGGTCGCCGCAAAGCAGCGACCGGAGACAGAATACGTTGGGATCAGGCATATTCTGTTTTTAATGGCGGCGGCCGGTTGCCAAATGGCGGCTCGGATGTCTGACTTTGATTTTTTCGGTAGAAAAACCAGATGGCGAAAGGCACATGCAGAGCCAAATTGACCAAACCCCATGTCCATAGAAATTGCTCGTTCGCCCATCGGCTGGAATCCATCAATGGCAAGAAAATTTCACTGCAAGCGCGGATTAGAATATGGAACGCCAGCGTGTACACCCGGGCGATCAAATACAATTCTGGCCGTCCTTTTAAGATTGGGTACAACTCCGCGGCAATTAAGATACAGGCGGAAGCGGCGAAAAACGCAGGGCTTTCTCCGTACACAAAGGCGAGATTCCATGTGGTGTACAGAAAGTTCCAGGCTGCCGTAGAGTAAAACAGCAGATCGTGGGGTGCGTCTTTACCAATAACCCAATAAACTCGTTCGCCGTTTTTATAGCGCGGAAAAGGAATAGTCGCGCAGAGGATGACGCCACAAAGAGCATTGAAGTAGTTTGCCGTTGCAAAGTCTTTCAGCGTCGCCTCCGCTATATTCAAAAACAGAATCGCGTACAGAAATTTCAGTACCCAGTCACCGCGAAAAAACGCCAGCAGACGATGCGGATGGTCTTTATACATCCAAGCCAAGCGCGCGCCACCCACAACAATGGCCGTCGGTAACAGCACACTGACAGTCTTCGCCCAGCGAAACCACCCGAATAAATGCTCGGACCACAACGGTACCGTCAGCAACGACAACAGCCAAAAAACCGCTGAAAATTTCGGAAAACGACGCATCACTTCGATCAACGCCAAGAGGATAAAAATGTAACCAGACATGGTTACCACGTACTGCCAGACAGGAATGTTCATGCTTACCTCCAAAACTGAATGACCGCAGGTACCGCCAGAAACTCAGCCCTTGGCCACTCAACAACTAGAGTAATTACTCTATTTATTTTCAATCACCAAACATTGATGAAAATCAACAATATGGGTTCTGAGGTTTTTGGAACACCGACCTATTAAGCCATGCAACCCTATCGGCAAGGACTGTCGGTAAAGGTCAATGGTAAGAAAAACCGACCTAGAAAGTCGGATTACTCGGCTAACAGAACTGAGTTATCTCTGAATAATTGCCATCCGCCTCAGCGGGTCCTTCAGATCGATGACTGAGCATTGTTGTGTATTTTGAAAAAGGACTCGCCATTCACTAAAGCACACGCCTCGCTCTTTCTGCGACCGAATAGGACTGAGGTGATATGGATGCATCAGAGATGCCGTGAATTTCACGGTTCCTGACTGGGAAATATCAAAGACCTGTGTATAATCCGGTTGTCACGACTTGTAAGACCATAAATCCATGTTATACCGAACTGACCGACATTCACCAAATCACCCGAACGTGACAAACGCATCGGTTTTTGTCGTGTTTGGTTGTCAACAGATCTGCGCCCACTTGTAACCGCGCTCATCTGAATTGAAGGGCGCAGAGCCTTTCAGATTTTTCTAAAACCATTTTATGAAACCCGAAAGGCTCAAAGTCTTTCGGGTTTTTTCGTTGTGTATGGCGAATATAAAATGAAATCAGGAAAAAATTAGATGTGTATCCAGATTAATTAGACATAAAAAAATCGTTATCTATAGCGCTTTCTTTTGAAAACTAAATCGTTTTTCGAAATAGGGGCGCTGCGACCAAAAATCCTGACTTTATAACGGGCGGCACCTGCACACCCTGCGAAAAGCGAACCCTTCAATATTCGAGCGCCGGGCATAATTTGTGTTCAAGCAAAAAATATTTATTCTTGTCGACATCGGTGAGCAAACGCATCAAAGCAAAAGGAACAGACGAAAAAGATTAGAAAAAAAAGATCAAAAATAGAAAAGAAAGAGCATCCATTGCCCTCTGGTCTAGTGGCAGGACACCTGACTTTGACTCAGGTAGCTGAGGTTCGAATCCTCGGAGGGCAGCCACTTTACACACCAAACACTGCACAGTTGGCAGAATGTTTATGCGCAGGACTGCAACTCCTGTTTACGCCGGTTAAATTCCGGCACTGTGCTCCAATTCGTATGGTTTAAACAACGCAGGTTAATTGCTCTTCACCTGAGAGGCAACGGGAACGCACAAAATTCGGAAAAGTTCTGAAGGCAATATTTGGCAACACACGCCTCGCTCATCCTTCGATCTGATAGGACTGAGGTGATTTAAATTAATCAGAGTTGCCAGTTGCCTTAACTGGAGTTGACTTAAAAATCGCTCCGTCGCATCTGAGTGACAAACGAAAACCGAGTCTGTGTTTGATATCGCTCCCCTGCACGCAACACCACGGACGGGAAATCCGGATGATTCGGTGCATCGGGAAAACCCTGAGTTTCCAGACACAAGCCGCTGCGTTTCGGATAGGCCAGCCCCCCTTTCCCACGCTCCGTGCCGTCGAGGAAATTTCCGCTGTATAACTGCATGCCGGGTTGATCGGTCGCAACAATCAGTTTACGACCACTGGCCGGATGGAATACTTCCGCAACCCGGCGAAGCCCTTGGTTTGCATGATTCAATACATAATTATGGTCGAAGCCGCCACCGTAGGTCAGTTGGGTATGTGGCTCACGAATACAATCACTGATTAAAACAGGCTCGCGCAAGTCAAAGGGTGTACCAGTGACGCTCATGAGTTGGCCTGTGGGTATTAAACCGGCATCCACTTCCGTGATGTAATCCGCGTCTATCTGAACCAGGTGGTCGGTTATGGGCTGCGACAGTTGACCGGACAAATTGAAATAGCTGTGTTGGGTAAGGTTGACGATGGTATCGGCATCGGATGTTGCACCATAGGTGATGGTCAACTCACCCTCGTCGGACAACTCATAACGAACCGTGACTTGCAGCCGACCCGGATAACCCTGATCACCATCGGCACTGTCGAGACTGAATTCGATGCAACTCTCGCTGTGCCACTGCGCTTGCCACAGTCGTTTATCAAAACCAACCTCGCCACCATGCAAGTGATTCTCACCATTATTGGTGGCCAATTGGTAAGTCTGACCATTCAACTCAAACCGACCTTGCGCAAGGCGATTGCCAAAGCGTCCGATAACCGCACCAAAGTAAGTGGTCGTATTTTCATAACCGCTCACTTCCCCATAACCCAATACGATATCGGCTATGTGACCCGAGGCATCCGGCACCACCCACTCATGAATAACCGCACCAAAATCCAGCAGTGCAACGCGAATATTTGCGCGTGTCGCGAGTTCGTAACGGGTGACGGGCAAACCATCGCGTGTGACGCCAAAAGGGCTTTCTCTGTTCATCGGTAAGGCTCCAGAAAGAGGGATGAAAAATCAGGGGCTGATGTTCTATTAAACGCGAGAAAGCCAAGCGAGCGATATCAAAATTGCCTTAAATATATGGACTATTCCACCGACCTGACATCTATGGCGCCGTTCGGTTCGGGTCACGAAACAAATCACCACAACGCAAAAAAGTGAGCGTGTTGCCACGCTCACTCAGATTTATGTTGCTTAGCGATAGTCCGCTGTTGGATCAACTAGTCTGCAATTGACGGCTTTCGTAGCGGGCTTTCAACAGGAAGTAACCCACTCCGGTGATCAGAGAACCAGCAGCAATGGCAGCCACATACAGCGCTACGTGCGTGATCGCATTTGGAATAAACAGTACGAAAATACCACCATGCGGTGCCAGTAACTCTGCGTTCACCAACATAGACAGTGCACCGGTGACCGCGCCACCGAGCATCGCCACAGGGATAACACGCAATGGATCTTTCGCCGCGAAAGGAATAGCGCCTTCGGAGATAAAACACAAACCCAGGATGAACGACGCGCGTCCCGCTTCGTGCTCAGCGTCGGTAAAATATTTTTTACCGAGGAACGTGGCAATACCCATACCTATCGCCGGGGTCATACCCGCCGCCATGACGGCAGCCATCGGCGCGTAGGTTTGCGTGGCCAATAAACCCACACCAAAGGTGTAAGCGGCTTTGTTCACAGGACCACCCAAGTCAAAACACATCATCGCACCCAGCAATAAGCCAAGACCGACAGCGTTTGCTGATCCCATACCCGTCAACCAATCGGTCAGCGCATTCATGATCGCCGCAACCGGACCACCGACGATATAAATCATCACTAAGCCAGTCACCAAGGTCGCCACCAATGGAATAATCAGGATCGGCTTCAGGGCTTCCATCGTTTTCGGCAAGGAAACTTTTTCAGCCAGGAATTTAGCGCTGTAACCGGCAAGGAAACCCGCTGCGATACCGCCCAGAAAACCCGCACCAATGGAACTGGCCAACATACCGCCGACTAAGCCGGGCGCCAGTCCAGGACGGTCGGCAATGGAAAATGCGATGTAACCGGCCAGTACTGGAATCATCAGTGCAAAAGCAGAACCACCACCAATCTGCATTAACGCAGCGGCCAACGTACCTTCGGTTTTGAATGCTTCAATCCCGAAGATAAATGACAACGCAATGATCAAACCGCCGGCAACGACCACCGGTAACATGAATGACACACCGGTCATCAAATGCTTGTAGGCGCCCGTTTTTTCTTTCTTGAACGATTGCACCGCGTCGTCCGTTTTGGCGCCTTCAACCTTGGCGCTTTCAATCGCCTGAGCGATGACGTCATCCGACTTTTTCAACGCATTACCCGTGCTGGTACGGTAGATCCGTTTTCCGGCAAACTGAGCGGCGTCCACTTCGATGTCGACCGCCAGAATGACCAGATCAGCCTGGTCCACGTCAGCTTCGGTCAATTTGTTTTCGGCACCAATGGACCCTCGGGTTTCCACTTTAATTTGATGCCCTTTCGCTTGCGCAGCCGTTTTCAAGGCTTCCGCGGCCATAAAGGTGTGCGCGACCCCGGTAGGGCACGCGGTTACTGCGACGATCTTTAACGCGTTCATCTGAGTTACCTCATTGTCTTTTGTTATTGTTAGTTTGTGTTTGGGGTGAATGCTGCCCCGTTACGGGCGTCACATCCGGTTTTCAATTTCACTGCCATGAACGACCCTGTTCCGCTTCCCTTCACAATTTTTTATCGCCAGGCTTACGCCAGTGATTCCAATGCCATGAGTTCGATACCAACGGCGCTTTGCAATTCCATCAATCGCTCCGTGCTGCGTATACCCACGCCAATCTGTTCAACCGCGTGCGCAGAAATCGCCGCCGCACAGGTTAGAGTTAAAAAAGTGCTCTTGTTTTTCGCGAGACCATATGCCAAGCCTGCGACCAGGCTGTCACCGGCGCCAACCGTACTGACCATGGTCACGGTCGGTGGTGTTACGCTGTAAATGTCATTAGCGCCGTACCAACGGAAACCATTCTTCCCGTCCGACACCACCACCTCTTGCACACCCAATGCGCGCAATTGATTCGCCGCCATCAATTCATCGTTCATATCGAGAATCGGTCGCCCCAGCCATTGAGCCAACTCTTCGCGGTTTGGTTTCACCACAGTCGGCCCGGCTTTCACGGCTTCGGCAAACGCTTCTCCGCTGGTATCCAAAATCGTTAAACAACCAAAGGCTTTTACTTCCCGGATCAGGTCGGCGTACAACGACGGCGAAACACCACGGGGTAGACTTCCTGCCAGCACAATGACGCGGAATTGTTCAGCCAAACCAAACAGGGTTTGCCGGAAGCGCGCCAACGCGGTTGAGCTGACCTCCAAGCCCGGCAGATTAATATCTGTGGTTCGATGTGAGCCTTCGGTTAGCTTAACGTTGATCCGGGTATGCCCCTGTTCACGGCAAAACTCGTTACGAATGTGTTGGTCACGACACAGATCCAGAAAGGGTTGCTCATTGCCCGCGCCCAAAATACCGGTGGCGGTGACGTGCATATTCAGATCACTGAGTACGCGCGCCACGTTGATGCCCTTACCCGCGGCGTGCAACGTTCCGGCGTTGGCAATATTCACTTCACCTAGATGGATTTCATCGGTATCCACGGTTAAATCCAGCGCGGGGTTCAGGGTCACGGTTAAAATAGCGTTATGTTTCATGCGACGACTCCTACACCGTCCAATGCCCGGATAGCGTCGCTGCTTTCAGCGGCCAGGGCGTTCTGCGCTAGCAATGTGGCGTCGCTGCTGCTGACGCTTCGGATCTTGGCTTTGATGACCGGTATGGCCGTCTGCGACATACTCAGTTCTTTCACGCCCATGCCCAGCAGAATGACCGCCGCCAGAGGGTCCGCCGCCAATTCACCGCACACGCCAACCCAAATGTTGTTGCGTTGTGCCGCATCGACGGTCGTTTTTATCAACCGTAAAATGGCGGGGTGCAGAGAGTCGGCCTGTTTCGACAACACCGGATGACCACGATCCACTGCCATGGTGTATTGCGTGAGGTCGTTGGTACCGACCGAGAAGAAGTCGAGCTCTTTGGCAAAAACATCGGCCATTAACGCCGCGCTGGGTACTTCAATCATCATGCCCAGTTCGAGCGTGATGCCAGGGTATTCCTGCGCGACGTCGTTATAAATCGCTTTAATGGCGCGCCATTCTGCAATGTCAGAAATCATTGGGAACATGACCCGCAGCAAGCCATGGTCAGCTGCTTCAAATAACGCCCGCAACTGACGTTTCAGCATATCCGGGTACAGCAAAGACAGACGGGCACCGCGCACACCCAGGAACGGGTTTTCTTCGTGCGGCATGGCCAAGTACGGCAGCGGCTTATCACCCCCTACATCGAGCGTACGCACGATCAGCGGCTGACTGTCTGTTTCCATGGCATTCAGTGCGGCTTTGTATTCCGCCACCTGTTGCGCATGAGTGGGCTCTTGTGTGTGGGCCATATACAGAAACTCTGAACGGAAAAGACCCACCCCTTCGGAGCCCAGTTCCAGACTCGCGGCAACCTGTTTCGACGAAGAGATGTTCGCGACCACTTCAATGCTGACACCATCGGTCGTCACGGCAGGCAACGCGCGTTCTGCGTATGCTTTTTCGTAGGCAGCACGCCGTTTGGCTTGCTCTTCGCGCAAATCGTCGAGTTCACGTTCGCTGCCCACCAACTGCAGATAACGGTTATCGCAATCCACCACCAGCGGGGTTCCGTCGGCAATGGTCAACACAATGTCCCCACAACCGACCAGCAACGGAATGCCAGCGGCCCGTGCCAGAATGGCAGCGTGCGAGGTAACCCCACCCTTCGCTGTGACAATCGCCTGCACAATTGCAGGATCAAACTTCACAACATCGGACGGATTAATTTCATCGGCGATCAGAATATGCGGGCTGGATTCCGACGCCTGTTCCTGTTGACCAGTGAGGATCAACATGAGCTGATAGCCGAGATCGCGATAGTCACTTGCGCGCTCCGCCAGCAATTCATCCGAATGCTGCTCCAGAGAAGACGCAATTCGCTCAACCGCGAAGGTCCACGACCACTCTGCCGATTTACCGGTAGCAATCATGTCCAAGGTGGCGTCGACAAATTCCGGGTCGTCCAACAGCTCGGCGTGCATCGATAAAATCTGCACTTTCGATTCGTTGGTTTCATTCTGCAACGTGCTGTTAATCTGATTGTTCAGGGTCACCAATGCATCTTTAAAACGCTGTGCATCGGCCGCGCGATCATTACTGTTTTCGACCACATCAAAAGCGACACGGCGCTGCGTTTTGGCTGTGCCCAGTGCCATGCCGGGTGCCCCACACAAGCCGGTAATTTTATCATTCACTCGGGCTTGCTGTTGTTCGGGCACCACGGGCGCAACGTTCAACTCAGCATGCAGATTTGTGACAGGAACAACCGGATCGCCCAGGCCTTCCGAAACAGCCGTACTCAACTGGCGCAGTACCTGTTGCGGGTCGTCACACTTGGCGACGGTGAAGCGCATCAAGTGCCCGTGAGAAAATCCGAGACCGATCAAACGTGCGACACTGGTGCCCAATACAGCGCCACCGTTGCCATCAAGATTCTCAACCCAAACCTCGGCCGACATGCTTTTGATCAACTTGGCCAAATGCGAGGCCGGGCGAGCATGCAAGCCCTGTTCAATGGGCAACCGCAATTCAATGGACTCGCCTTCCAACGCATCCATTTTCAGCAAGCGCAGCAAACCATTTGCGGTTTTTTCGGTTTTCAGTGCCGCTAACTTGCCGTCGCGGCGGAGCTGTAACAGACGGTCATACAGCGGCTTATGTGTTTCGCCACTGGTGGTTAACGACAGCAAAATATCGAACCCGGATTCACCTTCCGCCAGGGTTTTCGCACTGGTCACAATGGCCAAGGCTGTTTTCGGATTTTGGGTTTGAATGGTGTTGATCCAAATGCCATCGCCGAAATCCAACGGTTCGGCATCGAGCAATTCGTTTCGTTGCGCGGCGGAACAATAGTCACCGGCATACAGAATACCGGCCGCCAATGACACCGCTTCGGATACTTGCTGAATGTCCACACCGGTGCGCACCAGACTGGCGTTCATCTCAAGGGACGGTGTGAACTGCTCGCCTTTTAAAATACTGAGCACTTCGGCAACGTCGGGCGTTGCGTGCAGACGGGCGGAAAGATCATCGTTGGTAATAACGTGTGTCAGCTGCCGCAGAATGGCCAGATGCTCATCCGATTTAGCCGCAATACCAATTGCTGTGTAAACGATCTGCCCATCACCCCAGTCAATACCGTTGGCAAAACGCAGCACTTTAACGCCGGTCTTGAGCACCTGATCTTTGGTTTCTGGGGTTCCGTGAGGAATGGCAATACCATTGCCGAGATACGTAGAGGTTTGGGTTTCGCGGACTTGCATACCGGCTTCGTAGCCGGGCGCTACCATGCCATCGGCCACCATATCGGCAATGATCTGTGAAATAGCGGCGGTCTTGTCGAGCGCGGTGGCGTCGAGCCTGACATCGGTGGGTTTGAGTTCCAACATGGGCACCTGCCTGTTTTTGTAATGTTGCTGTATCGATTTAGCAAGCATACTGAATCCATTTAGCAAAAAACTCAAACGCTAATTTGTAACAAAGCGTTGCGTTTGTTATCTGCATTGATCCAGCGCACACTAACTTACTGATTTCCAATAAAATCAGCGTAGTTTAAAAAAATGATCGATTGTCTTGCTGAATGGATTCAGTACTATTAAATGCCCAAAACACGCTGACACTGAGATAGAAAAACCATGGCAACCCCTCTGAATCTGGACGACATCGCAAAGCTGGCGGGTGTGTCTAAAACCACTGTAAGCAGTGTCTTGAACGGCAAAGCGGACAAATACCGGATCAGTAAAGCCACCCAGGCCAAGGTCATGGCCGTTGTTGAACAGCACAATTACCAACCCAACCATTCCGCCGCTGCGTTAAGACGGGGTAAGAGCCAATCGGTCGGGTTTATCGTGCCAGACTTTGAAAACCGCAGTTACCTGCGCATTGCCTCGCGGCTGGAAAAGCTGGCGCGGGCAAACGGCTATCAGCTGATCATTGCCTCGTCGGATGACAAACCGAAGAGCGAGCTGCAAGCAGCACAAATGTTACTGGCGCGCGGCGTTGATGCCCTGCTGGTGTCATCGTGCCTGGACGACTTCCGCCCCTATCGGGAATTTCTGGCCGCCGGGACACCGATCATCGCACTCGACCGCGCCATGCCAGAGGGCTTTTCCAATGTCATCAGTGATGATCGTCAGGGCGCGCGCATTCTGACGCAATCTCTGACCCTGGCTGGTCTGCCGCGCGTTTGCCTGATTGGCGCCATGCGCGATCTGGAAATCAGTCAACTGCGTGAAGCAGGGTTCCACGACGCGTTAACGGAATTCCCCTCGGTCTCCTCGGAATGTTACTACGGTGACCACTTCGACGCGGCCAGTGGCGCGGCAGCCTTTCAACAAGCCATTTCAGCGCATCAGGGTTTACCACCCGCTATCGTCTGCACGTCGTACAGTTTGCTCGAAGGGGTGATTGAAACATTACAGCGGGATTACCGCGAAGTGTTCTCCCAGCAACCGGCCCCCATTCAATTGGCGACATTCGGTAACAGCCGCCTGCTCGATTTCCTGCCGATTCCGGTGAAGTCACTGCCGCAGCAGTATGAACAGATCGCAGAGTCGGCCTGGATGCTGGTGCAGCAAGCGGTGGAAAACCACTATCAGCCGCAAAAAATAGTCATACGCCGCAAACTGATTCAAGACCGCCGGTAACCAACCCCATGACTCGGCCAAGACCTTTAATCGGCATTACCCTCGACCACGAACCGGCTGGCGGATACGCAACTACGCCCTGGTATGCGCTGCGCGAAAATTACTGTGCCGTACTTCAACGCTTGGGTGCCGACGTGATTGCGCTACCCTACCAACCTGAGCGTGCGAGCCGTTTTGCCGACCTCTGTGATGGACTGGTCATAACCGGCGGTGGCTTCGACATCGACCCGGCGCTGTTCACCAATGAACCGGTGCACGCCAGCGTACAACTGAAACCCGCCCGGACTCAGGCCGAAACCGAATTGTTGTCTGCCTTTCTGGCGCAAGACAAACCGGTGTTGGGCATTTGCGGTGGCGAACAATTGATGGCGGCCCATTTGGGCGCCCGCTTGCATCAGCACATACCGGACGCAGTCGCCAACGCTTTGGAGCATGCACCAATGGGCTCCGTCGCCAATCCCGTCGGCCAGCAAGCGGCTCACCTTGTAAACATCGTGCCAAACACCTTGCTGGCGACATTGACCGGCGAAACACAAGGCACTGTGAACAGCTCCCATCATCAGGCGGTGAGCGAACTGTCGAAAGCCAGCGGTTTGGTTATAAATGCCATCGCACCAGACGGCGTGATTGAAGGCATAGAACACCCTGGTTATCGTTTTTGCCTGGGTGTGCAATGGCACCCGGAATTCGAATTAACGCCGATGGATACCGCCATTTTGAGTGGATTCCTGCGAGCTTGCTGCTAACGCCAGCATTGTTGCGCCACCCGGAAAAAGTTCCCGCCTAAGATGGCGGCACAATCTTCTTGCGAATACGCGCGCTGCTTTAATTCCGTCATTAACGACGTCAATAGGGTTGGTGCACAGGCCTCAATATCACCCAATCCGGTAAAATAACCGGCGGTTTTCGGCCACCAATAAGTGCGATCCAACCCTTCAGGCCCTTCCGGCCGTTCTGCCGGATACATGTAGTCCAAACCGATACCGATATGCGCAACGCCGACCCGGTCACGCAGATAATCAATCTGGTCGGCCAACAATGCAGCCGTCACCTCCGGCACCCCATAAAACCGATTGATGCCAGATAAGCCGATTACACCACCGGTGGCTGCGCACGCGTCAATCTGTGCATCGGAAACACAGCGGCCGTGATCATGCAGGGCTTTGATATTGGTGTGGCTGAAACACACTGGCGTGCTGGCAATACGCATCATGTCCAGGGTACTTGGTTCACTCATGTGAGAGCCGTCGAGCATGATACCGGCGTCTTCAAGCGCCAACACCACTTCGCACCCCAACTCTGTTAAACCCTGCGGCGAATCGTGGCAGCCACCGGCAATGCTGTTATTGCGGTTGTAAGCCAGGTGCATTTGCCGCACGCCCAAGCGTTGAAACTGCATCACCATCTCGGGGCGGTTCTGCAGCATGATCGACCCCTCCAGGTCGAACGCAACGGCCAGCTTTCCCTGTTCTGCCGCACGCGGAATATCGTCAATCGTTTCCGCAAAACACAACATAGGGTGCTGTTCAATCTGATGCCGGAAATGCGCGATAAACCGAAAAATATCCGCCACCGGATTAAAATCCATACCCACATTCACGCTGACAAAATCCACACCGGCCTGTTGATGCAGCAGCAACGCCGCCACATTGGTATCGTCCAGTAAAGGTAAACAGGCGTGCGCGTCCCACACCAGGCATTGATCGATCATATTGAGTTTCTCACGTCAGCAAGCCATCGGTTGCATTTTCAGCCTAACCCAATGAGTATTGAAGCTCGTTTCACAGCCGTCAATGGCATACCATGCTTTTAACGATATTCACTTACGCCGACAAGCGAGTTTCGATAGTCCCATTTAACAAGGAGATGGCAATATGGAATATTGGAAATTCATTCGACAAAAGGTCGGCGCTGCCCGGGTAATTATTCCCGGTGTCGATGTCGCCATTGTCGAAAACAATAAACTGCTTCTGGTTCAGAGTAAGGACAATAGTCATTGGTTTTTACCCGGTGGTCTGCAGGAATTAGGCGAGACTGTTTTCGAAACCGGTGAACGAGAAGTTAAGGAAGAACTGGGCATCCACATTAAGGCAACGCAATTGGTATCTGTGTATTCCGGACCCAATTGGGTTCGGCGCTATGCCAATGGCGATGAACTGCAATCACTTACTTTTTTAGTCCGAGCCGATTACAGTGCCGCCGCCAATAACACAATCGTGATCGACCCTTCGGAAATCATGAACGTCGACTGGTTTGCATTGGACAATTTACCCACTAGCATGCACGACTATGCACTTGCCATGACCAAAGACATTCAACAGTTTCACGGCGAAACCTTCATGCGTTAAGTCATAAAAAGGAACGCAACCATGTTTAGTACCGAATTTTTATTAACGTCGTTGGTCGTGGTTCTCATACCCGGCACCGGTGTTTTATA
Source organism: Reinekea sp. (assembly GCA_050293765.1). Lineage (GTDB taxonomy): Bacteria > Pseudomonadota > Gammaproteobacteria > Pseudomonadales > Natronospirillaceae > Reinekea. The sequence goes on along the minus strand of JBNKNI010000055.1, from coordinate 2,615 downwards.
CACGCTGTCTACAGGTTTGTTTATCAGTGCACGCGCCAGCCTGGCCGCCGCATTGGGTTGCACGCTGGGCATTGTCCCTTCGCTGTTAGCCAGCGTCTTTGGTCTGGCTGTACTGTTCCACACCAGTGCACTGGCGTTCCAGTTATTAAAATACGCAGGCGTTGTGTATTTGCTGTATCTGGCGTGGCAAACCTGGAAACACAGCGGCGCGTTGTCTGTCTCTGCGCAGGCCGAGCAACAAGGGCTGTTCAGTGTCGCGTTCAAAGGCTTTCTGATAAACATACTCAACCCCAAACTGACCCTCTTCTTTTTGGCCTTTCTGCCGCAGTTCCTGACGAACGACACCGCTTTAGCCACCCAGCAAATGCTTAACCTTGGTATGGTGTTTATGCTGATGACATTTATCGTGTTTGTACTGTACGGCCTGCTCGCCAACACGTTCCGTACGTATGTGATTCAATCACCGAAGGTCAGCCAACGCATGCAACAAGTCTTCGCCGGCTGTTTCGCCTCGTTAGCCGCCAAACTGGCGCTGACGGATCGTTAAGGCGGGCTGGCGCCGCATTGGTATCCGTCACCAATTTCGAGTTTTTCTTCAGCGATTAACCCATTAAAAGTCCTACTTCATTACTGGCCCGATGATGAGCTTAAGTGCGTCCATATATGTCTTAAACGCTTACATGCGTTCTCGGATTATGACTGGTCGTCGCCTAAAGCACAGAAATGGAAGCAATAGGATTCCCAACAGGGCTCCCAAGCTCCCCGACTTTTTCCGGGGTTTGCCATCGTCTTCTGTTGGGGGGACTGTGATTTCTTTTTCTAGAACATCCACCCTTGCGACACCCGACACGGATTGGTCTTCAGAATCGGTCGCACGCACAACGAAACTATCTTGCCCTACGAACTCACTAACCGGAGTGTAGATAAAACCAGACGGCGTTTGTTGCACCACACCGTGTGTGGGCGGTTGCATTATCTGAAAAGTGAACACCATGTCGTCAGGGTCGACCACAGTAGGCTGCACCTCCGCACTGGCGGTATTTTTTTCGGTTTCGATTGACAGCACAATGGATTCCGGTGGCTGGTTTGTGGCAATGACATTAACCTGTGCAACGGCAGGTGCCGCCAATCCCATACCGAATTCGTTAATGACATCGAACTCAAAGGTGTCTTCGCCAAAGGTATTTTTATCTGGCAGGTACACAAACTTATTCAGCTGAACAAAAACCTCCCCATGAGCGGGCTGAGAGATGATCCTAACTTCATACGCAAGGCTGTCGCCTGTAACGTTCGGCGAAGTAGCCTCACTCGCGGTATTCTGACTGGTGGTCAGATTCAGTGACGCACTTACGGGGCGAGGCGCTTCTTCAAAAACGGCGGTGACGTTTTGGTTTTCCGTCATCGATAATGCGCGCTGTTCATGTGTGAGAGAAGGATTATTATCCCAGCCGACAAAACGATAACCGGGATCGGCTTGCGCAATCAGCAACAGATCCGGTTCATTGCTGTATTTGTATTCACCTGCGCCGACCGACGTTCCTTCAGGAGAGCGCAAAACTTTACCACCTGTGGAGCTTTGTACGGTCAATACATGATCACTGACATCATCAATCCGGCGACGATACAAATGTCGGGTTCCATTGCCGCTGTATGGACTGTTGTAGTCCTGCTGGGTTGAAAAAAAAGCATAACGACCGTCTGGAGACAATGCGCCAGTATACACCGTGCCATTGCTTAGAACCGAACTGCTGATCCAGTTAGGCACAGGCAGTCCACTGGGAAACACGGAACTAGTGCGATAGACGAACAGGTCTTCTGTGCCATTAGCATCGTTCGGCAGGATATTGGAATGCGAGCTGACCCAGGCAACTTTTAATTCCGTTGCACCCGCCGGCGCATCACGCGCAATTGCAACGTCCTGCAGCGGCAAAGCCCGGTCCATCGTGGTGGCTGCGCCGTTGTGGCTGATTGAAACATAATGCAGAGACCGGGAGGCGAAGTTACCGCCGACAAATTCACCAGTACTTAAATAAACATCGGTGTCCAGGAACTCTGTATTCGTGTCCGCGCCAAGAAGGTTTCGGGTCGTGCTGAATACCACGTTGTCGCCAAACGGGCTGATATCATACACGGTGGCATTTGGCAGCAGAGTTTCCGAACGTATTGTGGTATCCAACGAACCGTCGGTATCAGAACCATTAATTCTGACTAATTTCAATGCACCGTCTGTGTTGGATTTGTAGACAACATAGCGACCATCCTGTGTCGCTTTTGGCGCAGACGAAGACCCACTGGGCATGTCGGTTGCGTTCACATTACTGATCGGATAGGTGATGTAATTATCGTCGAAGAAATCGCCGTTATTGTCCGGATCGAGATCAACCATGTATACCTGAACACCGGGATTCGGGAAGGTACTCAGATACGTTGCATTGTTCGACGAAAAGAAAACATAGCGCCCACTGTACGTAACGCTGCTATAGAAGTTTCCATTTGAGGTCACGTTTATCGGCGCACCATCTGGGTTTCTTGAGATGATGGCAAGCTTGCCAGTCACAGTGTCCTTCAGGTAGAGGTTTGCACCTGTGGTGTTTGCCAGTAAATTAGTCGACTTT
>JBNKNI010000054.1:0-26572 GCA_050293765.1 Reinekea sp. | reverse complement strand
TTCGAACGGTCGCTTGAGCGTGCATCCCTGCACGCGCGGCGCTTACAAGGGCATCCATGCCCTTGAATCCGTTGCGATGTGTCCGGCATGTCAGCCAAAGCAAATGCGACGGTTGCGTTATTTACGCCAAAGGTGGCAATAGAATGCGGTTAGGTCTGGCATAATATTTTGTCACAGCAATCAATGGCATAACTTTCAATCAAGAAGATGACTCATACTGCAATTCAAGTCCGATTAACAGATTACAACATACGAACTAACCAGAGAAAGTGTAAACAACTTAACCCGTATTGCTGTAGCTGGCAGATATTGGACGAAGCAATTAATTCAGCCCTAGGAACTGGATTGCAAGTACCATGGGTTCAAGAATCGTGAAAGTAAAGCCTACCTTATCCGACTGTCAGAAACTCTGAGAGATTCAACGAAACGAAGACGCTAGCCGCGCATGGATGCGCGGGTAAGTGAGAGCATACAGTGCGGTCCGACGTCTCGGGGTATGCTACGAACGGCGTCTTGAAGTAAGTTGGATCTGAAGGCAAGTTTCTGGGTCGGTGGCAGGGGGTTTAGGGGTTTTGCTCGGTGCGACGACTCGCTTGAAACCCCCAAGGCAGAACGGACGGGGCTCAGTCAAACCAATGAATTCAGATTTTAAGAATTCAATTCTCATGAAGGCCATTTCAAGGGGATCTCCCCATGGAAAGAAAATCCTCCAAAAGATCCGATCTTGAAGTGCTAAATCCGAATTGCCAATTTCCCCTCGCCCTAAACAAAAGAAATCACGCGGTTAGACCACGTCGCAGTTTTTTTTGAAAATTTAATTTCCGTGATAACGGACACTTCAAATCAGTGCCATTCCATTTTGACCTTGAGACTTTGGTCGTATTGAACTCGTACTCCAATTCCCACACCGTAATCCGCCGTTTAGTAGACCAAAAAAATAAATAACAAAAACAATAATACGAAGAGGGGTCTGATCTGCTATGAATCTATGGTGGTTTATTTCATCCAGTCGGCATTGCCGCTACGACGAACTGAAACAACGACGCTGTATCGCACTGGGTTGGCCGGAACTCGGTGATCTGTCCCGCTACATCAAGGACAAACCTGGTTGGGAGCGGCAATTTAAAACCTTTATCCAATTGCGCGGCAATCTGGCCTATGGGCCGCACTCACCTCAATGGACGGAAGCTGACCAGCATCTGAATGAAGGCATTCCGGCGGTGTTCTGGGATTTTATTCACATCAACGTCGGGGATTATATCGTTGTGATGGAAACCGGCAGTCAGATCACGCTCGGCAATATCGAAGTCATGGGCATTGCCAAGGTCACGCGAGACGCGCTCTCCAGCTACCACTTTGACGATCAGTTTCATCACGCGCATCAGGTCTGTGGCGGTCTGCAGTGGCATGACTGGAATCGTGCGCGGCACGGTGAACTGGAAAAACCGAAACAGTCATTCAAGGCGCTGCTGAAAGACAACGAGCAATTGAGTCAAGTGGCTGACGCCTGGCAAGATCAACTGTCGGAAATTGCGTAGCGGACATCACTTCGGGCACACTGTGCATTTTAAAAAGGACCGATCCATGAATGCCCGAATTTTTCACCATCCGCGCAAGCGCTTTGTTGGCGTACAACGAACCATGACGTTTCAGGATAATCAGACGGCTCAATTGTGGCAGTCGTTTTTTCCACTGTTGCCTCAAATCCGACACCGTGTCGATGATCGCCGATACTCGCTGCAGGAATACCCTGCTCATCCGCAACAGGTTGGCGAACAGAATTTGTCCTTTCAAAAATGGGCCTTGGTGGAAGTCAGTGACGTCGACACGTTACCGGGACCGTTAACGACATACGTTCTGGACGGTGGCGACTACGCCGTGTTTGATTACGTCGGCCCTGCGCGCAATGCCATGCAAGTCTTCGGAATAATTTTTGGGCAATGGTTGCCCGCGTCAGATTACGAGCTGGACGATCGGGCACATTTTGAAATTCTGCCAGCGAACTACAACCCCCTCGCGGACGACGCCCGCGAGGAAATCTGGATACCGGTTAAGCGCAAATCTGCAAACGGTTCCTGAACGGTCGGAAAATCTCAGACCACTTCGGCCAACCGGTGTAATGCCCGGTTGGCCATTTGTACCAGGGCATTCGATGTCACCGGATGCTCCGGATCGAATTCCGCGATGGCATGACTGAACGTCACCTGATGGCGACCACCGGACTCTGAATTGTAGATATCAATAGAGGTCTGCAATTTCCGCACAATCTCATCCACATGCTCTGAGCGGGCATTCACCAGCAGGGCGGTAAATTCTTCACTGCCCAATCGGCCGACGACATCCGACTTACGGAAAAAATGACGCAACTGATTGGCAAACACTTTTACGTGTTTGTCTTTTTCAAAGTCACTGTCCAAGTCCGGTACGTTAATTTTTTTCTTTACGTCAAACACCACAGCAACCGCGGGATTTTTCTGCCGTTCACAGACGCGCAAACTTTGCTCGGCGATGTTGAAGAAGCCATCGTTGATCGACATCTGCGTGTACCGGTCGAACTGCGACGCTTCCATAAACGACAACTCATTTTCAATCATCTCGGCCAGGTCGCGGAATACCGATTGATCGTGAGCACTTAAACCACGGGGCTCCCGGTCTGCAATACTTAACGCGCCGACACGGTATCCACCTTTACTATGGATAGGGTAAGACGCAAAAAAGCGGATCTTGGGTTGGCTGACCACTAAAGGGTTGCCCGCGAAACGGTCATCGGCCATGGTATCGGGCACGACGAAAATATCGTTTTTCAAAATAGCGTAATTGGCCATGGCAATGTCGCGCGGGATGGAATCGCCATTCAGGCCGTAACAGGATTTAAAGCGTTGCCGGTCGGCATCGATGATCGAGAAATCGGCCATCGGTACGGCAAACATCCGTTGTGCGATACGAGTGATACGGTCGAAACGTTCTTCTGATTCTCCGCTCAGGATATTGAGCTTTTTTAGAGCCTCAAGTCGTTCTTCTTCGTCGTAGGGGCGAATAATGTCCTTCATATTTTTCTCCGTCGTGTGACCACTGTAACGAATATAGTTCAGTTGAGAGACAGTGAAGGTTTATTTTTCAATTAGAACAGCGCAAGATTTCATCAGAACAGTATTCAAGACCTTTTCCGGAAGCGTTTACACCGTTAAAGGTCGCGCATCATGCGGACTATCGGGGTTCCGTTTGCGCCTTTTCGCGATACATGGATTTGTCCGCTTCTTCGACTAATTGATGAATCGTCTTTGGGTGCTGCGGATCAAAAGTCGCCATGCCGACGGCGTAGCCAATCTGATACTGGCGGTCTAATTTCTTGTTCAGTTTGACGACAGAGTCATTCAATTTTTCGAGGACTTCCAACACCGCTGGCGGACTGGTTTCCAACAGCAACACGGCAAATTCATCGCCACCGAGCCGCCCAACCAAATCCGATTCGCGGAAAAACCGCTTCAGTTCGGTGGCAAACAGTGACAACACCCGGTCACCTTCCGCGTGCCCGTACTCGTCATTGATCTGTTTAAATTTGTTCAAGTCGAACATGGCAATACTGGCTTTGCTTTTGTGGCGTAAACACAGCGACAGGCTGTGTTCGGCGATAAGATAAAACCCCCGACGATTCGATACGCCGGTCAGTTCATCCATGGTCGCCAAATGCAGAGCCGCTATTTCCCGTTCCACCATACGGGCCATGTCTTCCAGCATTTCGACGTCTTCCGGATGAAACACCCGAGCCACCTTATCGATGATGCACAGAGTACCAATGGCGTGCCCGCTGGGGGTTTTAATGGGTGTGCCGGCGTAAAAACGGATATCCGGATCTCCGGTCACCAGTGGGTTATCGTAAAAGCGTTCATCGGCCAGAGCGTTAGGAATAACCAGCGTTTCCGGTTGCACTATCGCGTGCCCGCAAAACGAGATATCTCTCGGCGTTTCACTGACATCAACACCAAATGACGACTTAAACCACTGGCGGTCTTCATCAATGATACTGACCAAGGCAATGGGCACCTTGAACATGCGTTTGGCCATCCGGGTCAGGCGATCAAATCGCTCTTCGGGCTCGGTGTCCAACAAGCTTAAACTGCGCAGGGCAATCAAACGCTCCTGTTCGTTGTCTGGGATCGGGGGAGTCTTCATGTAAGGTCCAAAGGTCAGTCATGGGTTCAGTATAGACACAAACCGGCCGGCGCTCACCAGTTCACGCATTTCGTCGTCATCAAAGCACCCTGCAACCTCCGTCTGTGCTGCTAAACTCGTTACTCAGGTCACAGCTCTCAAGGTTGGAAGACAATGCGTGAACAGAGTACACGGAAGATGTTAATGTCGGTCAGGATACTCGCATCCCTGCTCATGACAGCGCTGTTGACCAGCCCATTGCAGGCTGAAATAAAGGTCGCTATTGATGAGGAGTACGTAAAACTGGGGCCTTACATAATTGATGACTTCATCAAGGCGTATAAATTGGCAAATATACCGGCCAGTTTCACAGTATTGCCCGGCTCACGGGCAATCGCCCTGGCAAATGTAGGCGAGTACGACGCCCTGGACGCCCGCTTCAAGAACACGGATCCGGTCAAGAATATGATCGCCGTCGACGTGCCCATCTACCTACAAAGTACCTACTACGCCTGGGGCATAGGCCGGGAAACCAACCTCGATTCTGAAGCACTCAAAGACACGACGTTAGCCGCCAGTCGCGCCAGTGCCTTTGCGCAAGACCTGGCGGGCAAAGGTTACACCATCGTTTTTGTCGCAAACGAGGAAACTGCGTTAAAAATGGTGTTGGCCGGACGAGTACAGGCAGCCCTGTACAGCGATTATGTTTTTAACCAGCAAAAGGCAGCCGGTATCACCGGGCGTGCCAAAGCGGTGTCTGTCCCGTTGTATTCAGAGTGGCTGTACCATCATGTTCACAAAAGCCACGCCGACCTGGTGCCAGCCCTGGAAGCCGCCATCCGTGAATTGAAAGATCAGGGGTTGTTCAGCCTACGATAATTGCTGCGCACAAAACAGTTCAGCCGTGGCAAGCGCATCGCTGAGAGCGTGGTGTTGTCGGTACAGTGGCAGCCCATAACGCGCCCGGCAGGCATTTAAGCTCAGCTGCACCTGGCTGTCCAACGGGTCTTCTTTATGTTTATCTCGTTCCAGCACGAGTGTGTCGTAGACGGGAACCTTAGGCAGCGACACGTCCAAACGTCGGGCATAGGTTGTCAGGAACTTCATATCGATAGTGGCGTGATGAAACACCCAGGCATCGGCCAGCAACTCATGACTTAACCGCCGCAACCAATCTGCGAGCGACTCGCCTTGAGATTCCCGTTGGGTATCGGTGATGAGATGAATGTGGGCGGAGTCACCCACATCGTCAGCCATCAGGCTTGACGGTAAAAAATAATGATGTTCAGCGCTGCCTAACTGAACCCGCCCTTGATGAATCTGCACACAGCCCGCGCTGACAATGGAATCCGCTTCCGGATTCAACCCGGTCATTTCCAGGTCAATCACCAGATAACGGGTTTCAGAAAAGTTTTTTTTTGGTAGGCGTAACCGACTAAACACCACTGCCCCGCAGATAATGTTGAGCCAGGGCTTTTTGAGCTCGTTCGATGGCTTTGAAAGCGTTCTTCAGATGTGCCCGACGCAACGGCGATAGTGCATCCGGGTTCATAAAATTACTGCTGCGTTTTTGTTGCTTCAATTGTTGGATTTGATTCTCCAGCTTAATGTCGTTGAGCAACAACCAGGCTTCACAGAGGCTATCGCGTAACGGTTTTTGCAACAGCGACTCACTGGCCTGCGCCAGGCGTGACAACGTGCCGGGTATCATATTCCCTTCGGCAAGCGCCACTAGGCGGGCCAAATCGTTGATTAACGCAATCCCCTGATGTTTCACATCCAACTCGTTTTCATGCTCGCCGGAATCCGCGACGATGAAAGAACGGAAGAACCCCAACGGGGGTTTCGTGCGTAAGGCGTTACGCGTCATGTGCATAAAAAACAGATCACTGCGCTGCAATTTTTCAGACAATGCTCCGTGCAATTCAGATAACCATTGCTGCGGTCCCGCCACAATACGCATGTCAAAAAAGATACTGGCGTGCAAAAGAGCCTCCGGGTCAGGTGTATCGATCCACGCCATAAATGTTTGTTGCCATTGCGATAACGTTTTTCGCCACTGCGGATTTTGCGCCATGATGTCGCCCGGACAAAGGTCATAACCAAACTGGTCAAGCCGCAGACAGACGGTCGCGCAGAATGCTGAGAAATACTCGGCTTCGCTCGCATCCGGCTCGCGTTCCAGAATTAAGCCATTGTCTTGATCCGATGCAAACGACTGATCTTTTCGAGCTTGCGAGCCAAACGCCAGCCAGGCGAATTCCATCGGTGCCGGACCATGTTCCTGCGCTGCCAATAGCAACGCCTTGCGGACAAAGGCGTCGCCGATGACCGCCAGCGACTCACCGATTTCCTCTGGAGAAACATCGGCCTGAATCCAATATTCCATCAAACTGGGGACTTGCTGCTGCAACTCAGCAATTTTTTCAGGGCTCTTTTCCCGGAAGATGCGATCCACAAAATGGATTAACGACACGCTGTGTGTGCGCACAATATCGGTCGCGGTCACTACCCCAATGGGCAAACCCTTTTCCAGAACCGGTAAATGATGAATACCGGCGTTTGTCATGCGCACCTGTGCTTCCAGAATCGCCGCGTCAGCGTCTATCGTCTGAGGTTCAAACGTGGCGATACGGGTAATGGGCAGATTCACGTCCAGCGCTTCGGCAACGACCCGATTACGCAAATCACGGTCAGTTACGATGCCATGCAAGCGCTTATCTTCCACCAGCAATAAGCAACTGACTTTGTTCTCCCGCATGATCTCAGCCGCTTCGCGAATGCTGTTATGAATAGAGCAATAGACCAGTTTATTTTGAATCAGGGTACGGACGGGCTGCGTGTGTTGCATGTCGAATTTAGCGGCAGGCTGCTTCTCAAAAGCCCGATGACTGCGATACCCCACCAGCTTTTCAAAAAAACGACGGATGCTTTTGTTGCTGTCGAGCAGTGCCAGAAAATCGGCTTTGGGCAACCGATACACCAGCGCATCTTCAATTACATTGACGCGCAGCTGGTCTTTGTTTTCAACCATCGACGTTGACACGCCAAAACATTCACCTTCTCCAATGCGATCCACCAGATGCCCGTCTTCATCGACGATGTCAAACGCACCGGTGCGCACCAGGTAGACACACGCATCAATGGGCACCGTTTTGTTGGCCCGCTGCGGTAGATATTCAATATCCAATTTTCGGGCAAGTTGCCACTGTTCGTCGGGGTCGAGTACGGAAAAGGGTAAGACATCGGCAATAAAATCGAGAATGTCTTTGAGATCGTCTTTCGTGGCTTGGTTCATAGCGAATCCGTTGACGATGGTTTTTTTGAAGGGCCGTTTAACCTTCGCGAAAAGCGAAACGGTTGTCAATCGATCAGCTCTTTGGACCCGCGAGCTGAATAAAAAACTGTTACCAAAAAGTCACGGCGCTCATGCGCCGTGACAGATTTGCTTAATGCGCGGTTGCGGCACCCGATCCTTTTGGATAACGGATAGATTCCACCACGTCCTGCACATCGTCAGGTGCATCGCCAGTCACTTTATGGACCGCAAATGCGACGACGAAGTTGAAGATCATACCCAGGGTTCCGATGCCTTCTGGTGAAATACCAAACCACCAGTTGTCAGACACGTTCGCCGCTGGGTTGATGAACTTGAAGTAGATGATGTAAGCCGCGGTAAAGGTAATACCAACGATCATGCCACTCAACGCACCTTCTTTGTTCATTCGCTTGTGGAAAATACCCAGAATAATGGCTGGGAAGAAACTCGAAGCGGCCAAACCGAAGGCGAAGGCCACCACCTGAGCCACAAATCCAGGCGGGTTAATACCCAGATAACCGGCCACAATAACCGCCACCGCTGCACCCATTCGGGCAAACAGCAGTTCCTGTTTATCGGTGATGTTCGGCATCAGGTTTCGTTTCAACAGGTCATGCGAAATTGACGTTGAAATCACCAACAGCAAACCAGCTGCGGTGGACAACGCCGCCGCCAAACCACCGGCAGCCACCAGCGCCACAACCCAGTTCGGCAATTTCGCAATTTCTGGATTCGCCAGTACCATGATGTCGCGGTCGATCTTCATTTCGTTACGACCATCGGCAGCATAGAACATGCGACCATCATTGTTTTTGTCTTCCCACTTGATCAGACCGGTTTTTTCCCAGTTACTGATCCAGCTTGGCGCTTGTGAGTAGAGCGTACCGGCACCGTCTTCACCGTTAATGGTGTTGATCATATTTACCCGCGCAAACGCCGCAACAGCTGGTGCTGTGGTGTACAGAATCGCAATGAAGATCAACGCCCAACCGGCAGATTTACGAGCGCCCGCTACAGAGGGTACCGTAAAGAAGCGAACAATCACGTGCGGCAAACCGGCAGTACCAACCATCAACGCGGCGGTAATGAAGAACACATCAATCATCGGCTTAGAGCCTTCCGTGTACTGCGCAAAGCCCAGTTCGGTGGACAAGCCATCCAGTTTATCCAGCAGATAACCGCCGCTTTCTACGCTGCCACCAAAGCCCAGTTGTGGGAACGGGTTACCCGTCATTAACAGGGAAATGAAGATCGCAGGCACCATAAAGGCGAAGATCAGTACGCAGTATTGAGCCACCTGAGTGTAGGTAATGCCTTTCATACCACCGAGTACGGCGTAGAAAAACACGATAACCATACCGACGATGACACCCGTGGTAACCGGCACTTCCAGGAAGCGAGAGAACACCACACCCACACCGCGCATCTGTCCGGCCACGTAAGTGAACGAAACGAAGATGGCACAGACAACCGCAATGGTACGAGCGGTCTGGCTGTAGTAACGGTCGCCGATAAAGTCAGGAACCGTAAATTTACCAAACTTACGTAAGTAAGGTGCCAAACACAGCGCCAGCAGTACGTAACCACCGGTCCACCCCATCAGGTACACCGAACCGTCGTAACCGGCAAAAGAGATAATACCGGCCATGGAAATGAACGATGCCGCAGACATCCAGTCGGCTGCGGTAGCCATACCGTTAGCAATGGGCGGAACGCCGCCACCGGCCACGTAAAATTCGCTGGTTGACCCAGCCCGCGCCCAGATAGCAATACCGATATAAAGAGCAAACGAAAGCCCGACGAGAATATAGGTTAAGGTTTGAATATCCATTTAGTCGCCCTCAGTCTTCGTGCACGTTGTATTTACGATCGAGTGCATTCATCTTTCTCACGTATACAAAGATCAGCACGATGAAGGTGTAAATTGAGCCCTGTTGAGCAAACCAGAAGCCTAATTTAAAGCCGAATAAACGGATTTCGTTCAGCGCATCCACCAGTAGAATCCCAGCGCCATAAGAGACTGCGAACCAGACAGCCAACAGTGTCAGCATCAGTTTCACATTTTCCCGCCAATATTGTTTGGCGTGTTCTTTTGTTTCAAAGCTCATCGCATTCCCCTCCAGTATTGTTGTTTTAGTGGAAGCCGCTTCAGCAAGAACACCCTGCCTGTTTACTTCCGGGAGATAAGCACGGAATAAGCTATCACTGCCGTTCAGCTTAAGCTGTTCGACTTTGGTCGAGAATACGACTAAAGGTTAGCCCCATCGGCAACCAAGGCGACTTCATCAGACCAAAACCAACCATAACCGACGTAAGTTCTCAGCAACCATCACCGACGGCCTGTTAACCTGTGAATAAGCAGAAAAGCGAGGAAAATTGGTCTAAGCTAGGCCAATATGACTGTGCAACGACGCCATTTCATGAAATTCATACAGCTGCTGTTCTGCGTATTTATCGGCACCGGTTTCCTATGGGCAGAACAGGGAACGGAGACCGTCACGCTACAACTAAAATGGAAACACCAATTTCAGTTTGCCGGCTATTACGCCGCTCAACAGCTGGGTTACTACCAAGCGGAAGGGTTCGACGTTAAGTTTCGTGAAATCACGCCTGGTCGGTCGGTTTTTGATGAGGTTATTGACGGTACTGCCACCTTCGGTATTGCCGATGCCAGTATCGTCTTACAGCGACTGAATGGCCGACCGGTGGTGATCCTCACCACGGTGTTTCAACACAGTCCGCTGGTGTTTCTGACCCGATCCGAAGACGACATTCTCAGCCCATATGAACTACGCGGCAAACGGGTCATGTTTCAGCGCAACGATAACGACGCCAGTTTAATTGCAATGCTCACCACACTGGGCATTACCGAAGACCAATACACCTGGGTACCCAGCAGTTACAACAGTCGTGCCTTGCTCGACGACAATATCGACGCGATGTCCGGTTACCGGACCAACGAACCTTTCATTTATGACAAGCTCGATCAACCGGTACGCCTGCTGGACCCCATCAATTACGGTATCGACTTCTATGGCGACCTGCTGTTTGCCCGGCAAGATTATGTTGAACAGTTTCCGCAGCGCGCCAAAGCCTTTGCCGAAGCCAGTTTAAAAGGCTGGCAGTATACGGTAGAGCACCCGCAGCAAGTTGTAGACTGGATATTGGAATACTACGGCAGCGAAAAAACACTGGATGAACTCAGCTTTGAGGCCCAGGCAACTGTACCGATGATCGCCGCAGACTTTGTGCCGCTGGGAACGGTCTTACCTGAGCGTTTCAACCGCATAGCCAGCGTTTATCAATCCGTCGGTTTTGCCGATGAGGGCGCAACGTTGGCAGGCTTGCAACTGGAGAACTATCTGAAGTCCAACAACACGTACAATAAGAACTGGCTCGAATTTATGTTGATGGTAGCCGCTGTCTTCCTGGTTATTCTGCTGTCGCTGTGGATGATAAACCGTCGACTGGCTTTTGAAGTGAAACAACGCACGCAGGCACTGGAGATTTCCAACCAACAACTGGAATACCTGTCCGAAACGGACCACCTGACCGGCATTGCCAACCGCTTTAAGATCGATGCGATTCTCTCGGAAGAATGGCACCGGTTGGAACGCTACAAAGCTCCGTTGTCGATTATCATTTTTGATCTCGACCATTTCAAAGACGTGAACGATAAATACGGTCATCTGGAAGGCGATAAAGTGCTGCAAAATGTTGCCGCGTTAACCTTAAGAAACGTACGCAATGTCGACAGCGTTGGGCGCTGGGGTGGCGAAGAGTTCATTGTAATTTGCCCGAGTACCGATGCCGAAGGCGCCATGCAAGTTGCCGAAAAACTGCTGGAAGCGTTTCGCGAAAAACCCATTCTGGGCGACATACGTGTCACGGCCAGTTTTGGAATCAGCTCTTCTGCTGAAACAACTGATGACTTAACCGACCTGATCAAACAGGCGGATGCGGCACTGTACCGCGCAAAACAAAACGGCCGCAACCAAATTCAATTGGCCAGCTAATCCGATTGAAAAAAAAGGGCCGTGAATACGGCCCTGTGTTGGTGAAGGGTTTCTACTTAATCCAGTACTTACCCCAATGAGTAATGTCATACTGACTCGCGCTGCTGGTTGCTGCGCTGCGTAACATCATCGCCGCTGGATCCGTTTCAGCTTCGGCCGCCGCGATTTCATCGTCGATCTTACGGGTTGTGTGTGCGAAGACACTGGTAACGTAGGCTATCGCATCGGCGTTCACTTCCAGAGCGCGTTCGTTCACGTTAAAAATATCATCGCATTCGCTGTGGTAGCACTCGTCAAAGGCGACGTCGGCTTCTCCACCATAGATCGCCGCCTGTTCAGCGCTCTTAACGCCCTCAGCACCGGTGAACAAACCACCAAAGGCAACGCCATGCTGGAAGAACTCTGCGTAGTCCGAACGGAATGAAATTTCCGACCCTTCGAAAGGCTGACCGCGCAAATTAAAGTATTGCTCAAACATGGCTTCGGTTGCTGCAGACCCCGCTGGACCGGCCAAGTCGAAGTCAGATCCGTCGCCATCGTAAATGCCGTTAAAGAAGTTTGGCGAACCGATCATGTCGAAGTTCAGGTAAACCTTGATTTTGGCCAACTCTTCTTCGCTCAGTCGTTGAACGTACTCGGTTGAACCCACCAAACCGGCTTCTTCCGCACCCCACCAGGCGAAACGTACCTTGTTCTTCACCCGTGCGTGCTTCAGCAAATCAGCCATTTCTAAAATGGCCGCACTACCGGTACCGTTATCGTTGATACCCGCACCTTCAAAGACGGAATCCAGGTGAGCACCGATCATCACGACGTTATCTGGGTTACCCCAACGGGTTTCCGCAATCACGTTATCAACGGAGCGAACTTCACGCAGAACGTCGGCCATCATGCTCAATGTTAAGCCGTCGGTTTCAGACCACGCCACGCCGTTGTCGTATGTCGCAAAAAACACTGGTATGCCACCACTGTAGCCAGCACCCAAGGTTGCACCGATCAGCCCCTTGCGGTCTTCGCTGTTGCCCTGGTTAAAAATAATGGCGCCAACGGCACCCGCTGCCGCTGCGTTTTCAGCCTTGGTTTGGAACGCACAGGCGCCCCGCTGCATCAACGCGATGTTACCCGCCGTAAAGCCGGCGAAGTCTTCGGCTTCACAGCCACTGGTAGAACCATTGCCTTCACCCAGATCGAGATCAACCGCTTCAACCGTGGCCGTTACGTCGCCCGCTTCGGTTTGCGACATATAGGTAAAATCCACGTCCCATTCATAGCTGACAGGGTTTGGCGTTAACGCACTAAGCGTGCCGTCGCCATTTTCATAGAACGCATTAAAGTCGAAAGTATCGTAGGTGACGCGATAGCCCATGTGCTCCAGTTCGCTCGCCACATAGGCCACAGACGCGTCGTAGCCGTCCAGACCAGCCGCGCGCGTACCACCGTTGTCATCGGCAATGGCTTGCAGGGCTTCCAACCGCTCCATCACATTGTCGGCTTGCATACAGCGCGGCATTTGAAAAGGAGATGCACCAATGGCAAAACGACATTCCCAAGGATGTGTGTTGTTCTCGCTCCAGAAACGGTCAATAAAGCTGGATACGTGAGGAGGGATATCTTTTGCCAAGGAGTGAGTGCTGATGGATAGCGCAAGGGACGCACCGGCCAGCAGGACAGAAGTTTTTATTATAGATCGCATAATTTTCTTATCTCTCGGTATGAAAAATTATGCCTGTAACGACGACCATTGAATGACTCTCCAGATCCAAAGGTCTACAAGCGTGACTCCTATTTGTACGGCTGAATCAAATGGAACCTGCACGTTAGCAACGTCGCCTCCATGTCGTGAACCACCGAACGAAAAAAGTTTTGGTTGCCAGTGTAAAAAAGAACTGACGAATGCCCTGTTTCAACGCGTGAAAGACATTAAAAATGTGAACTGGATCTAAAATGTAATGGTGAAATAATTGCAGATACTCGACGTACCTGCGATTGACCGAATGGTACTCACTAAAGTTTGTGCAGTGGGATTTGCATCCATAGTTTTGTTCCGAACACGATGGTTCCGCTTTTAACCAACGGGTCTCTTTTAGGAGATTTTTCTTTCCAAGGGGAGATCCCCGAATGTTACCAATTAAGCATACTTGGCATGTAAGTTTTAATTTCGAACGCATCTGCCACTTGGTTTACTCGCCTGTTCCTTGAAGTGAAAAACCAATCTGGTCCTACGACCAAAATACGGTTGGTGACCAAAGGATCACTTGGAGGATTTTTCTTTCCAAGGGGAGATCCCCTTGCACCCCCTTTTGTCGCCCGCTTTGGTGTTCTGCCTTAATTGCCACTTACTTCGAACGGTCGCTTGAGCGTGCGTCCCTGCACGCGCGGCGCTTGCAAGGGCATCCTTGCCCTTGAATCCGTTGCGACGTGTCAATTATGTCAGCCAAAGCAGATGCGACAGTTGGGTTATTTACACCTGATCAGGCTAAATAAATTTTGCCGTTTTGTACTTGTTTTCGAGATGGCAGCGCTTGATGTTTTCCCGCCTTTCAAACGACCAAACAACACAATTTACGTCACACAGGTTGGTCAAACAGGGATGCTTGAACAAGTGAACCGGACCTGGCGGTCCGACGTTTCGGTGGCCGTCGCGATTGAGCTGTTGAGGAACGGGCTGAACAAAACTCAGTTCTTTGGTGCAAGCCCCATATCGTCGAGGCGCATGAGAATCGTGGTTTTCTGTTCCTGCTTGACCTGTTGCCAGGGAATATTTTCCTGCGCCCCAATCATGGCGTAGAGCAGGTTCAGGCTGACGGGCACGCCAGCCTGTTTCATATCCCGGTAAAGCTCGAAAGGGTCCGCAGCGAGGAAGTCCGCTGCGGTGGTGACACCAATCGTGGCCAGCATCTGCGCGCTCTTGGGGCCAAGTCCGGCTAAATTGGCGATCGACATGAATCGGGGGACCCTATCATCAGCCGCTTAATAGTCGAAACTATCAGGGCATATCTGCTCTGCATAGCGGGAAGACGAAATAGAATAGGCATCGGTTCCCTTCGAGATCTGCGAAATGGTGTTGTAATCTGCGGCTAACTGAAAACTGACAGACACCGTCACATCCTGCATGCCTGTACCGTAGGACGACTGACTGATCGATACATCCTGTGACGTCAGCTGGTAATCGGCCCAGTCATGCTTAGCGGCCAATGTGTTGATTTCATCGATCTTATTTTTATAAAAAGCACCAATATCATCGTCGCGCTTCATGATGGTCATGTAATACAGTGACACCATCTGGGTTTCGCGAGTGGTGCATTCGTCCGCCAGCGTGGTGTCGGCAAATGCCAGCGGTGCAGACAACAGAGAGGCCAGAATGGCCGTGCCGGTAACGTGCGTGAAGAATTTCATAGTCGATCCCTGAAAATTAATCGGATCGCCATTATGAGAGATTTTATTTTTTCGGTCACATAAAAAAATCCCAAGGTCACGTAAAGGTCGTGACAGCTCAAGACGCCAATACGACCTGATTACGGCCGTTTTCCTTCGCTTTATACAGAGCGCTGTCCGCCAACAGGATCAGCCGTTCGGAATGGTTTACGGTCTCGTTACAACCGGCGACACCAAAACTGGCGGTCACTGTAGGGAGTTCATGTTCTTCAATTTGTGCGATGGCCAGTCGCATTTTTTCCGCAACCTGACCGGCAGCCTCTAAATGGGTTTCAGGCAGAATGACCATAAACTCTTCACCGCCCCATCGCCCGATGACGTCCATTTTCCGCAACAGGGTTTCGGCAACTTGTGCGACCCGGATTAACACCCTGTCACCGGCCAGATGCCCATGATCATCGTTGATGGTTTTGAAATGGTCGAGATCAAAAATGATCACCGACAGCGCCTTGCCATAGCGTTCGAACCGCGCCCACTCGACCGACAGCACCTTATCCAGTTTCACCCGATTCGCGATGCCCGTTAGACCATCGGTTTCTGACATCCGCTGAATCACTTTTTTCTCGGTAATATCTGTTGCCGTGGATCGATATCCCGTGATTTCTCCGTGTGCGTTTTGCATGGGATCGATGTATAAAAATACCCAGAAATCACGGCCGTCTTTGCGCCGGTATTGCAACTCCCCCTGCCAGCTTTCACCCTGAAATACCTGATCTAAAATCGCCTGCCGTTTGTCGAGCATGTGCGGCGCCACTAACTGATGGGAAGTCATGGTCGCTAATTCGTCCTGACTGTATCCGGACACCTCGGCCAAAGCCGATGATGCCTGCAGAAAATGCCCTTCGCGATCGACCACCGCTGAGATGACGTAACGGTCGGTCAACTCCAACTGATGCGACAAGGCTTGATTCGCCTGATCCAATTCCGCCGTTCGCCGCTTTACCGTTAAGCGCAATGACCGGAGCACGATAATCAGTACCGCCAGCGCGACGGTTAAACCCAACGCAACGGAGGCAATAACCTGCAATAGCCGTTGGTTGGCTTCCGATTCACTGCGCAGGTAATCCGACAAAACCAGTCCGCTTAAATCGGCATTGTCCGGTGCCAGGTTCAGCTGTTTGTATATGTCGGCAATACGATCAAAGCGTGCCGGGTTCAGGCTGCCCAAGGCGACAAAGTTTGGCGCCACCATCTGTTCGATGATGTTAGCCTCATAACGCAATGCAGCTTCACTTTTGTGGCTCGGGTACTTGTCCTGTAGCCAGCCAATAACTTCTTCTTTGTGCGCGAGAGCGTACTGCCAGCCTTGTAAGCTGGCATCGCGAAATGCCTGCACGCGGTCCGGATTGTCTTTAACATACTGTTCATTGCTGTAGAGCAGGTCACCGTAAAAGTCGATGCCGTAATTCGCGGGGCTGATCACCTGAACGTCGAGACCTTTTTCCTGATACAAAAAAGGCTGATTACTGAGGTAGGCCGACATCACATCGACCGGCGTCTCTTCATGGATGAGGGCAAAGTTGTCGAAATTGTGCGGCACCAATTGGTATTCGAACTGGCGCACACCCAACGTGGTTAACATGGCTTGTATGGCGGCGTCATCGGCACCGAGCTGAAACATGACTCGCTTACCGATCAACTCGTAGGGGCTTAAGATGCCACTGCCTTTTAAACTGATCAGCACCAGGGGTGAATGTTGGAAGATCGTCGAGAGTACAACGACGGGGTTCCCCTGCAAGCGCTTCACAACAATGGAGGCATCGGCCAAACCGAACTCAACCTCGCCGCTGATCACCGGCTCAAAAAGGTCGGTTCCGCCACTGTATTCAATGAGCTGCGTGTCGAATCCTGCCTCGGCGTAAAACCCTTTTTCAATCGCGGCGTAGTAGCCGGCAAACTGAAACTGGTGCTGCCATTTCAACTGCAGGCGCACAGGTTGGAGGGTGCTGTCGGCAAACACAGAGGCCATTGCGATCAGTGATGATAACAACAGCAGCCTCACGGTCAGTCGGGCGGGCAAGCAAGGAGGAGCAGACATGCTGAATAACGAATTCCTGAGTCAATACTCATTAAGCGTAGAAGCTGACTGCTACATTGCAATGCGGCAAACAGAACCAAAGCCCGCCAATTCAACAGTTTAAGACAAATATCGGCCTTTAATGTGCTCCAGGAAGTAGCGTGAATTCAGCGTTTCACCGGTGGCTTCGACCATCAGATCGTCATAGCTCAATAAGCAGCCTTTCTCCCAGATGTTGGCCGACAGCCAATCGAATATGGGTTGCAGCTCCAACCGGCCAATTAATTCAGCCGCATTAGGTACCGCTTGCACCAGAGCTGCATGAAGCTGCGCTGCCGTCATCGCCCCTAAGGTATAAGAAGGGAAATAACCAATTGCGCCGGAAGGCCAGTGAACGTCTTGCATCGGACCGTTTTTAAAGTCGCCTTCGGTATTCAGACCCAGGTAATGCTGCATGGCGGCGTTCCACCGGTCCGGGATGTCTTTGACATCGGCCTTGCCCAGAATAATGTCGCGTTCCAGCTCATAACGCAGAATGACGTGCAGGGGGTATGTCACTTCGTCGGCATTCACGCGGATCAGCCCCGGTTTTACTTCGGTGTAGAGCTTACGCAGGTTATCGGCTTCAAACGCTGGGTCACTGCCTAAGTGCTTCTGCACCATAGGGGCAATGGCGTTGATAAACGGCGCCGAACGGCCCATCTGCATTTCAAAAAACAGGCTCTGACTTTCGTGTACACCCATACCCATGCTCTGCCCCACCGGCATGTAGCGCCAATCTTTGCGTAAGCCGGTTTCATAACGGGAATGGCCGGTTTCATGGATGATGCCCATTAACCCTTCTACGACGTTGTCGGCCACATAACGGGTGGTTATTCGGCTGTCATCCGGCACACCGCCGCTGAACGGGTGAGCGGCTTCATCCAGCCGGCCGGCGTCAAAGTCAAACCCCAATACCGACATCAACTCTTTCGCCAGCGCGATCTGTTTCGATTTATCGACAGGCGCCTGTTGTTGCATGGGCGCACCACTGGCTTGCTGCTTTGCCAACACCTGTTGCAACAGTGTCGGCAATTCGGTTTTCAGTTCGGCAAAAACGGAATCTACCCGCGCTAATCGCGTACCCGGGTCGTAAATATCCAACAGGGCTTCGTAGGCATTCACGTAGCCTTTTTCTGCCCGCAATGCGTTATCCAGCGCTTGCGCTTCTTCACGAGCCAGATCAAAAACCTTCTGCAATGTCGGTTCAAAATCTTTCCAGTTGTTTTCGGCGCGCAATGAACGCCAGGCATGTTCACATTCATTGGTGATCATGGCTTTGGCTTCCACCAATTCCTTTGGCACGGCGTTCGCCTTTTTCCAGGCTTCACGCATCTGGCGAAGGTTTGCCTGCTGCCAGGGCTCCAACGCGGCCTGGTTCTGTTCGGCGGCGTCAAACGCGTCAGCCAAGGCGGGCTGCTGAATAAGTTCGGTAGCCAAGACCTGCAATTCGGCCATGGCCCGGCCGCGGGCTTCGTTGCTTTTAGGGGGCATCATCACCTGTTGATCCCAACCCAGCATACTGCCTGCGTGTTCAAGTTGGGCCAGCCGGTAGAAGGTTTTGGTCAGCGTTTCATAGCTCATGGAAGCAGTCCTTAATGGCGAAAACAGAGTTGCGGCTACCCTAGCGATAAAGCCCGGCTTTGTCACCTTTACAGCAATGCGACGCGCGCAGCCGTTGCGTAAATTATTCATTGCACGTTGAAAAATTAAGCGTATATAGGCACTTCCGACTAACCTAGTTTGCACACCCTTTAATTACCCAGAATGGAACCCGCTGATGCAAAAAACGCTGATCGTATCTGATGAGCTGTCTGACCTTGAATCGTCTGAATTTCAGGCTATCTCCTTTGCCACTTATTTGCGCGATTACCCGAAAAAGGGAGAGCCCAAAACCCGGGTGATCAACCTTTGTGACGCCGGCACTTATTTGAGCCAGGGCTACTATTGTTCTTTGCTTGCCGAGGCGCGTCAGCATCAGGTTATGCCGTCAGTGAAAGTCATCAATGCGTTGCGTCAAAAACAGGGAGGCGCGAAGCAACGCCTGAATATCACGCATTTGAACCTGGGCGAAAAGGCGGATACTCCTTTCTATTGTTTCTTTGGCACGGCTTCCGATGCGCAGTTCAACAAACTGGCGAACCTGGTGTTCCGTACCTATTCCGCGCCGGTGTTGCTGGTCACGGTATTAACGGAAAACAAGCAGCAATTTGCGCAGGTTGAACGCGTCTCGATACCGTCGTTAACTGAAGCGCTGAAGCAGCAGTTTTATGCCGAACTGAACCGCTTTACCCAGACCATCTGGAAAACCCAAATGGAGCATCGCAAGATGCGCTGGGAGTTGGCTATTCTGGTGAACCCGGCAGAAGAAAACCCGCCGAGCGATAACAAAGCACTGGAACGTTTCGTGAAAGCCGCCCGGCAGCTTTCCATTAACGCGCAACTGGTCACCAAAGACGAGCTGACCGACCTGTCGCATTTCGACGCGCTGTTCATTCGCGAAACCACCGCGATTGACCACCACACCTACGAGCTGGCCGTGCAGGCCGAAGACGCGGGCCTGGTGGTTATGGACGACTCGCAATCGATCCTGCGTGCGTGCAACAAAGCCTTTTTACACGATGCTTTCAGCTACCAGAAAGTGCCTACGCCACATACCCGCATTCTGCATGAATACAACGAGCAGACATTGACGGATCTGGAAGCGGAATTTGGCTTACCACTGGTGTTGAAAATGCCAGAAGGTTCGTTCAGCCGTGGCGTGTACAAAGTGAAAACCATCGATGAACTGCGCGACCGCTTAAACGAACTGTTTCAGTTCAGTGCGTTGGTATTGGTGCAGGAATTCATGTTTACCGATTACGACTGGCGCATTGGTATTTTGAATGGCCGCCCGCTGTACGCGTGCCGCTACAAAATGGCCCGCAACCATTGGCAGATTTACAACCACGGCGCCAAGACCGGAACCTCCGGCGGCTTCGATACGCTGCCCACCTTTGAAGTGCCGAAGTCGGTGTTGGATGCCGCGTTAAAGGCTGCCCGTATTGTCGGCAACGGCCTCTACGGCGTTGACATTAAAGTGAAAAACAGCAAACCCTATGTGCTTGAAGTGAACGACAACCCAAGCATCGACCACGGAGTGGAAGATGTTTATCTCGGCAAAGAACTGTACATGCAGATCATGGCCGAATTTCAACAGCGGTTGGAGGCACGGGGCCGCTCATGAGCGACACGCCAACCTTAACGATTGAACGCGCCACCGCTCAGCACCTGAACGCCTTGGTCGCGCTGGAAAACCGTTGCTTTCAATCGGATCGCATACACCGGCGTAGCTTTAAGCGCTGGCTGGCGGATGAAGACGCCATATTTTTAGTGGTGACCGCCGACGAAGCGCTGGCCGGTTACGGGCTGGTGTTGTGCAATCGGGGGACGAAACTCGCCCGGCTGTATTCCATTGCCGTATCGCCGGATTTTCAGAAACGGGGCATCGCGCAGCAACTGTTGCAAGCGCTGGAAACCAAAGCCAAACAACAGCAACGGTTGTTTATGCGCCTGGAAGTGGCGCGCGCCAACACGGCGGCGTATCAACTCTATTTGAAATTGGGGTATCGCGTTTTTGGTGAGTACGCCGACTACTACCAGGACCACGACGACGCCATTCGGATGCAAAAAACCATTTACACCGCCGAGCCCAATACCATGGCCAGAACGCTACCGTGGTATCAGCAAACCACCGAGTTTACCTGCGGCCCGGCAGCGTTGATGATGGCCATGAGTTACAACAACGAGCACAGCGTCCCGGAACAAACGGTGGAACTCGCCATTTGGCGCGAAGCCAACACCGTGTTTATGACCAGTGGGCACGGCGGCACTCACCCCTTTGGCTTAGCCTTGGCCGCGCATCAGCGTGGCTACAACACCGTGGTGCGGGTTAACACCGAAGATGTCCTGTTCATTGATGGTGTTCGCTCGGCGCACAAAAAAGACATCATTGCCCTGGTGCACAACACCTTCTTAAAAGAAGCGCAGGACAACGGCATCGACATCGACTTTCAGGCGCCCACCACGGATTGGATTCGGGACTCCATGCAGCAAGGGTTTACCGTCTTGGTGCTTATCAGCACCTATCGCATGGACAAGAAAAAAACACCGCATTGGGTTGCCGTGACCCACATTGATGATCGCTGCATATACGTGCACGACCCCGATGTGTCCGACAACCAGCTTGCGGTCGATTGCCAGCACGTGCCTATCGCGCTGGAAGATTTCGACAAAATGACGGCGTTCGGAAAACAGAAACTGAGAACAGCCATTGCCATTAAACCAGCTGCGGCCAGCCCCAGTTCGCGATCTGGGGTCAGTTGACTATACTGAAGAGCACCACTAAAAAGTTCGTCGATCTCTGTGCCTGTGCTAGCGGTGTGCAAAACAAGGCAAACACTGAAGGAAACGACGCGTCCTTTTCAAGGTGTTTAACGAGTGTTTTTGCGTTGCCAGCCCTCGCTCAAATGGTATTTAAGGACTTTCTAGCTTAATTAACGCTTTTACCGTGGGTCTTCATGAACCAGAGAACACCGATACTGCCTTGGCTGCTGGTGACACTTCCGGCTCTGTTACTACTCTTCACTTCCATCCATCTTGGTTCGAAGAATGGATGGAACCCCAACGCGGAACTGCTGGACCTGCTGGCTGAGTCTGTGTTGATGGTGATACTGCTGCTATGGATTCGTACAGCTTCTATTTTGAAGCGCCAACAACGCACCTATTGGGTTTTTATACTGGGTGTATTTTGCTTGGTCTGGCTGATGATTTTGAAAATGGTAGCCGAATACGCCCTCGTGCAGCCCTTGGGTTTGCAGATTTTAGAAACGGTATTCGCGATTTCAGGAGTGACGTTGCTGTCGTTTGGCATTGCTGCCTGGGGCCGCGATTACCGGGTATTGATTGACGAAACAGAAGAAAAGAAAAACCAGTACAAACAATTGAGCCTGACCGACGCCCTGACTCAATTACCCAACCGCGCCGCTTACAACAAACAGATTCAACGCCTGACGTCACAAAAAACCGACTACATTCTGGTGCTTGCCGACCTTGACCATTTCAAACACATTAACGACCAATACGGTCACGACGCAGGCGACGCCGCGTTACAGCAGGTTGCCAAGACGTTGCGCGACAGCTGCCGTGGTGATGAAGTTTGCTTCCGAATCGGCGGCGAAGAATTTGCCATCTTCCTGACCCAATGCACGCTGGAACAAGCCAAGGACGTTGCCGAGCGAATTCGCTTAGCGATTGAATCGACCCCAGTAGACTGGCAAGACAGCACCATTCAATGCACGGTCAGCATCGGGCTGTGTTTCAGCCAACAAGGGGAGAGCCCACAAACCACATATCGCCATGCCGACGCCGCGCTCTACCAAGCCAAACAGGAAGGGCGTAACCGCGTGGTCAGTGCTCTTTAGTTCCGGTTATGAACGTTGGCGCGGTTTGCAAGTTTAATTGCGTCATCGGCGAGTGTGCTGGCACGTTCCATTGCTTACTATCTTTCCTATCAAACAAGCCTATGGGAAAGACATATGAAACAATCAAAATCAAACATCGCCTTCGTCACTGGCGCATCCTCTGGAATGGGTAAAAACTTTGCTGAAACGCTGTTGCGGGAAGGCTATATCGTTTATGCAGCCGCACGGCGAGTAGAACAGATGGACGATTTAAAAGCTCTGGGTGCCATCGTGTTAAAAATGGATATTGCCAATGATGCCGATATCGTCGCTGCCGTCGAACAGGTTACCCGCGAACAGGGCGCCGTCGATGTTTTAATCAACAATGCCGGTTTCGGTTTATACGGTGCGATGGAGGACACAACCATCGCAGACGCACGGTACCAGTTTGAGGTTAACCTATTCGGTTTGGCCCGCTTAACCCAGTTGCTGTTACCAAATATGCGGGGAAGAGGTGCCGGTAAGATCATCAATATCAGTTCAATGGGCGGAAAAATCTACACGCCGTTAGGGGCTTGGTATCATGCTACCAAACATGCGTTGGAAGGCTGGTCGGACTGTTTACGTATTGAACTTGCACCCTTCGGAATCGATGTGGTGATCATTGAACCCGGCGTCATCAAAACAGAGTTTGGCGACACGCTCATTGAACCACTATTGGCGCGATCTGGCTCCTCGGCGTATGCACGCATGGCAGGCGCCATTGCAAAGTCTACGCGAGAGTCTTATCAACAAGGGAAAGGTTCAGATGCACAAGTGGTTACTCGTCTGGTCATGAACGCAGTCAAGTCCGTTAAACCGAAAACTCGGTACGTGGGTGGGCTGTACGCAAAACCAATGATGTTCCTACGAACTTTCTTTGGTGATCGGGTATTCGACCGAGTCATCGCTCAGATGGTGAAATAAAGGATTCAACATGAAGCAGGCAACGCATTTTCAATTACAGTCTGGCTGGAAGGTCTTGCTAACCGACATGGGACTGAATTCGGCAGACATCCTCACTCTCGCCGGGTTGCCTGCCGATCTTTTTAACCGCACCAATGTGAAACTTAGTGCACAAGAATATTTCGATATTTGCCTGGCACTTGAAACCTTGGTGCCTATCGAATTGCTACCGCTTAAACTCGGGCAGGCAATTTCAGTTGAGTCATTTGATCCACTGGTTTTTGCATGCCTTTGTTCACCTGACTTTCGTGTCGCCTTATCCCGTTTACAACAGTATAAACGACTCATGGGTCCGATGACGTTATCCATCTCAGACGCTCAGGATGGCGTATCCGTCGCAATAGAATGCTATGGCTACAAGAAACCATTACCGATATCCATCATGATCAGCGAGGTCATTTTTTTAACCAAGTTAGCCCAAATAGCAACCCGGACTAACATTGTTCCGTTACAGGTAACCCTGCCTCATCTACCGAACTCAACTACACCTTATGAACACATATTGGGGAACAACATTCAATCCGGTCCCGGCACAGAAATTGTCTTCGCATTCGCTGATGCACACCGGCCGTTCCTTACCGAAAACCTCGCCATGTGGCAATATTTTGAACCAGAGCTGAAAAACCGCCTCAGCCAATTGGATCGCCATGCCACCGTTAGCCAGCGGGTTGCATCCGTTTTACTGGAAATGTTACCAGGTGGGGCCAGTGCCATTGAAACGGTTGCAAATCGTTTAGCCATGAGCAAGCGAACACTGCAACGTAAGCTCCACTTGGAAGGTGCCAATTTTCAGGACATTCTGAAACATACACGGCAGGAACTCGCTCAACACTATTTAAAGGACTCCAATTTATCGTCTGGTGAAATATCCTTTCTGTTGGGTTTTCAGGACACTAACTCGTTTATTCGAGCCTACAGTGACTGGACCGGGCAAACACCCGGCGAGTTTCGCCACTCGGCGTTACAGCAACAGCAGCCGTTGAAGACCTGAACAAAACGACCGCCACGACAGCCATATATACCGAGACAGCAAATATTCCAACAACCCGGTGGAGAATCCAGTACACTTAACCACCCTGTTTCTGGACCTGCCTGCCATGAACGTAGACAAAGCCAAAAAACGCATCGCGAAACTCGTTAAAAAGGGGTTTCACGGCTACCCGATGATTACCATTGAGTACTTCGGAACGAACGAAACCTTAGCGACCAACGTTGCCATTTCGTTTATTGCGGAGGAAAACGCAGAACCTCAGGTGCAAAAACTCGCCAGTTCAGACGACGTCCGTCACGACGAAACGATACAGTCCACCCTTATTAAAATTATCGACCGGGCTGATGCGGCCACCGTAACCGAATCATCAAGCGTAACGCTGTTGTAGTTTTTGGCGAAAGTTTTCTGATGGCACTAGTGGTCCATGCGTAAAGTAAGGTAAGTAAAGCGCAAAGCAATCGCGCCGAAGGCAAGGCGGAAAAGTGAGGGCATAGTGGTGCTCTGTCAAACTTTTCCAACGCAGGCTTCGGTACGAGGGCGAAGCGATGTGCTACCTTATTTTCCGCATGACCCACTTGCAGCCCCGACTTTTTTACTGCCCCTCAGGCGGTTGCCATAACTCGACCTTGTTTCCTTCTGGGTCGATGACCCAGCCAAACTTGCCGAACTCAGAGTCGTCTATTTTTTCAAGTACGTTGCAGCCTTCCTGCTTGAGTGCCTCGACCAACGCGTAAAGATCATCAACTCGGTAGTTGATCATGAAAGGCGCCTGGCTTGGCGCGAACTGGTCACCGTCATTTGAACCAATTGACCAAATGGTCGACCCGCCTGTCGCATTGCCTTCGGAGTCTGCCCAGTTAAAGGCGGTACCGCCCCACTCCTGAACATCAATACCGAGATGGCGTTTGTACCAAGCCTGTAACGCAGGTGCGTCCTTTGCTTTAAAAAAGATTCCACCAATACCAGTGACACGTTTCATTTGATTCTCCTTTATTCAATGTTGTGTTTGTGTTGCTTTCACCAGGTTCATAAACATTGCAACAGGGAGGCCAGCTCTCCAACCGAACCCCACCTACTCAAAAATGCAAACATGCGGACAAAGAAATGCCTCTGCATAACGTTTATTGGCGAGCCCTTACTTTATAGCCTTTTTTGAACTTTTAGCCCTCGTGCTGAACAAATTAAGTTCTTTGGATGGAAACTCCCATGACCAGATATTACTTATTGCGTCAGTTTCTTTCCAGCACGACAAAGACTCAAGGTCTCTCAGTGTTTTATATAGGCGGTGAATGACTTTTTCACGTTTACCAATGAATAGAACAGGATTATTACCGCTTGAGTTTGGGTATACGTACAACTCTAGCTCCTCATCTTTAGTATGGAATTTCCATAGTGCGAAATCAGGCTCTAACGAAAACTCGACTTCTTCGGATTTCGCACCTGACTGCAAACCGAGAAGGCTATTTGCCAATTGATAGAGTGAGTTACATGGGACATCGGAAGCAACTAGAGATATTTCCCTATATCCATCACTAACAGTTACATCCATCCAACCATGTTCAGGCGCTTCAAATATAAATTTCAGTTCATTCATCGTTTATCTGAATAGCGTTAGAGGCATTTGCACATGTGTTTCACGTCGACTGCCTAAATTTGCGTACTGAGTTTGTCAGTCCGATGCTGCTGATTGTTATGATTTTGCATGAGCTATAGTTTCCATTTCACGATAAAGTTCTTTAAGTTGCATACGGATAGACGTTCTTTGCGGCTCGTCGGAACGGTACATCACTTGTTCTAATTCATTGTATTTTGACAGCAAGCCATCAGTAATTTTTTCTAGTTTAATGAAGAGAACATCACGCTGTGATTCTAGTTCTTCAATTTCGAATCCCATCATATCCGCAGCGACCATGCTTTTCTGAGAATTCCTCATACCGTAAAGTTTATATAGTCTGCTTTGTGTCTCAAAATATTCCTTAATCACTCTATTTCCTTAGTCATAACACCCCTAAGCTACGGCGAAATTGCGCGAAGTTAATTTATTTGTCATACCACTTACTCTGGTAGTTCAGGATCAAGCACACCCCCTTCATTAATATAATTTGTATCGGGATAGAGTTCTCGAAGATACTCAGCAAAGCCCTTTACTTCTTCACT